>JBBSAM010000009.1:0-144655 GCA_038252255.1 Acidimicrobiia bacterium
CCCCCGGCCCCCCGGTGCGGGGGCCCCCCCGCCGCCCCCCCCCTCCGTCTGTTTTGTGTTTTCACCCCCCCCCCCCGCGCTCAACCCCCCCACACCGAAACAAGCCGGGGCCGGGGTTAGCTGGGGGTCAGATGGAGTCGGGGTTGATCTGGGCGTCGATGCCGCCGTCGACGAAGACGATGCTGCCGTGGACGTACGACGCCGCGGGCGAGAGGAGGAACTCGATCACGGCCGCGACCTCGTCGGGATCGCCGATCCGGCCTGTCGGGACCGGGAGCGCGTCGATGAACTGGCCGAGCACCGGATCATCGCGGCCACCCTGCAGCAGCGGGCTCTCGAACGGCCCCGGCGCGACCGCGTTCACCCGCACACCCGCCGCGCCCCAGTCCGTGACCCGTCGCCGGACCGTCCGCGCCACCGCCACCTTCGTCGACGCGTAGACGGTCCAGCCCTCGAGCTCTTCGGCCCGAGCTCGCGCCGCGGGTTCGTCCGCGGCGACGCACGCGGCGACCAACGCGGCATCCACCGTCGGATCGATCGTCGTGGAGTTGGACGAGATCGCGACGGCCGCGGCTTGGGTCCCGGCCGCCAACGCACCGAACAGGCCGTCGAGCGTGGCGAGGAAGCCGAAGTAGTTCACCGACGTGATGAGCGCGTGATCGGGAACCTGAGGCCCGAGCCCGGCGCACGGCACGAAGCCGTCCAGCACGCCGCCACTCGCGTCGAGCACGCCCGCGATCGCCGCGTCCCGCCCTCCGGCCGACGACAGGTCGGCGACGACGTCCGCGTCGCGCAGGTCCACGCCGATGACCCGGGCTCCACCCGCTTCCAGACGGGTGCGGACCGCCGCCCCGAGGCCCGAAGCCGAGCCGGTGATCGCGATCGTGCGGGTCATTTCGTCGCCGTCGGCGCGACGAGACCGCCCAGGCCACCCACGACCGGCAGCGGAGTCGCGGCGAGCAGGCACTCGTACACGCCGTCCGCCGCGCAGTCCGCCGCCAGCTCGTCGAGCGCCCACTGCTGGCCCTGCGGAATTCCCATGTCACGGAGCTCGATCATGTGGACCGGGAACAGGAACGGGTTGTCCCCCTCACCCGGGTACGGTTCGAACGTGTGCGTATCCGTGGCGATCGCCGCGACATCGTTGTCGTGCAGCCACTCGAGCGCACCGACACCCACACCGGGAGAGATGTCGGCGTACCGCTCGCGTTCCCCTTCCCGAAGCCAGTGCATCTGGTTGGTCCGGACGAGGATCGCGTCACCGGGCTCGACGCTCAGGCCCGCGCCCGACACGCACGCGTCCAGGTCGTCACCGGTGATGGCATAGGGCTCGTCGAACCACTCGACGCCCTTCAGCCGCGCCACGTCGCACAGCAGTCCGCGAGTCACGAGCGGCCCGAACTGCTCGATCCCCAGCTTCGTCGCGCCGTCCTCCATCGTGATCGCCGACGAGGGCACGCCGTTGAAGAGCAGGTGGTCGTAGCCGGCGTGGGCGAGTGAGTCCCAGTGGGTCGCGGACTGGAGACCGGTCTCGAGCTTGTCGTCACTCGTCTGGAAGTCGCCCGGGTCCCCCGTGAAGGCGAACGAGGCGACCGTCACCGTGCGCTTCGGGTTCTCGCGGCCCATGACCCGGCCGGTCTGGGGGCCTTCGGCATGCATGAGGATCGACAGCGAGAACGACACTCCGCGCCGGACCGCGGCCGCACCGCGCCGCACCGCCGCCTCGTCGATGAGGTTCAGCGTGCCGCGCTGATCGTCGGGCCCCCACCGTCCCCAGTTGGAGACGCGGGCCGCGAGCGCTCGCTGCTCCTCGTTCAGCGGCACGGCAGGCCTATTGGTCCGAGTACTGCTTGCGGAGCTCGTGTTTGAGCACCTTGCCGGTCGGGTTGCGCGGCAGCACGTCCAGGAGCACGAGCTGCTCGGGGATCTTCTGGACCATGAGGCCTTCACCTTTGAGGAACTCGAACAGATCCGTGAGGCTCGGCGGGTTCTCCGCGTCGGCCGGGACGATGACCGCGCACGCGCGCTCGCCCGAGCGCGGATCGGGCAACCCGATCACCGCCGCGTCCGCGACCTGCGGCGAGGTGAACAGGAGATCCTCCACCTCCTTGGCCGAGATGTTCTCGCCCTTGCGGATGATCACGTCCTTGAGCCGGCCGGTGATCGCGATGAACCCGTCGGCGTCGAGGTTGCCGAGGTCACCGCTGCGGAAGAATCCCTCCTCGTCGAACGCGTCCGCGTCGAGTGACGAATCGACGTACCCGAGCATCAGATTCGGGCCCTTGGCCCGAATCTCGCCTTCCTCGCCCGGTCCCGCCGGCGTCCCGTCGAGCTTCACGATCTTCACCTCGACGCCCGGCCCCGCCCGGCCTTCCGTGTCGGCCAGCTTCTGGTCCGGATCGTGGATGCCCGCCATCGCGAGGATCGGGACCTCGGTGAGGCCGTAGCCGCTCACGATGCCGACGCCGCCGAGCTCGTCCTTGACCTCGAAGTGCAGTGCCGGTGGCTTGGCCGCACCACCACCCACGAACGCGCGCACGTGAGGGAAGATCCGCTCACCGCGCTCGTCGCGCTGCGCCGTCAGGTAGGCCAGATGGAACGCCGTACCGGCTCCGGCGATCGTCACCTTCTCGCGGCGCAGCACCGGGATCGTCGTATCGGGGACGAACGACTCGACGAGCACGTGGACGTAGCCACCCATGAGCGATGCGAACAACCAGCCGATGCCACCGATGTGCGTGAACGGGAACACCATCGCGTTGCGGTCCTCGGCGCTCATCTCGAGCACGAGATCCATCGTGTACGCCGACGCGCCGACGGTCTTGTCCGTGTGCCGGGCGCCCTTGGGATCCGCGGTGGTACCCGACGTGTAGAAGATCCAGCGCCACGGACCGTCGGTCGGGACTCCGGGCCGGAACGGATCGGCGGCACCGGGCGCAGGTGCGGCGAGCGTCGCCGGGTCGCCGTCGGGGAGCGTCTTGTCGCAGACGAGCACCTGGAGGCCGGGGGTGTCCGCCGCGACCGCCCGCGCCATCGCCTCGTAGTCGAACCCGCGCCACACCGACGGGACGATGAGCAGCTTCGCTCCCGTCTGCTGGGTGATGAACCGCACCTCCCGCTCGCGGTAGATCGGCAGCATCGGGTTCTGTACCGCGCCGAGCCGGGCCAGCGCGCCCACGAGCACCATCGACTCGATCCAGGTGGGCAGCTCCCACGAGACGTTGGTGCCCTCACCGACCCCCAGCGCGGCCAAGCCGGCCGCGGCCCGGTTGCAGGCGTCGCGGTACCCGGCGAACGTGAGCGAGCGCTCGTTCTCGTCGACCGCGAACGGTGCATCCGGGGTGGCGTCGGCCCGCTGCTCGATGAGATCCCACAGCGACGTCCACTCGGTGAGGAGCTCGGTCATTTCGGGAAGCCTCCTCCGTAGGTCACCAGACCACCGTCGATGGAGACGATCGAGCCGATCATGTACCGCGCGTCGTCCGATGCGACGTACGCGATGCACTCCGCGACCTCTTCGGGCTCCGAGACGCCGATGCGCGACATCACCGGTCGCAGGACGTCGAGGTCCGCGCCCTCCGGGAGCCGGAAGCCCTTCGTCAGCGGTGTGCGCATGCCGCCGGGCGCGACGCAGTTCACCCGCACCCCCCGGTCCACGTACTCGACCGCAAGCGCGCGGGTGAGGTTCACGACGCCGCCTTTGGACGCGCAGTAGGCCGCGCTGAACGGCTGCCCCATGATCCCGGCGTTCGACGCGATGTTGACGATCGCGCCGCCGCCGTCGAGCAGGAACGGCAGCGTGTAACGGCACATGAGGAATGTGCCGGTGAGGTTGACGGCGATGATCGCCGCCCAGCGGCCGGGGTCCTCCTCCTCGCTGCGGGCGAACCCGCCGATGCCGGCCGAGTTCACGAGGAGCTGGGGGCGCCCGAGGTCGCCGGCCAGCGCGTCGACCGCGGCCTCCACCGATCCGGCATCGCTCACGTCGACGCTGTAGGCCTTCGCCGCGGCGCCGCTGCCGACGAGCTCCGCGGCCACTTCCTCGGCGGCGTCGGTGGCCAGGTCCAGGACGGCGACCTTCGCCCCCTCGGCGGCCAGCAGCCGGGCGGTGGCCCGGCCCAGGCCGGAGCCGGCCCCCGTGACCACCGCGACTCGATCCGTGAAACGCGCCATTCTTGCTCCCTCGATTCCGTCGGCGGGCGAATCTAACGCGGCGTCAGATCGCGCGGCTATTGCGCACTACCCGGAGGTCACGATGGCAGCAGGTCCAGGAAGCGTCGAGCGTTCTCGCGATTCGAAGGCCGACCTCGTGCTCGAGGGCGGCGGCGTGAAGGGCCTCGGACTGCTCGGGGCCGTCACGGCACTCGCTCGCCGCGGCTACACGTTCCCGCGCGTCGCCGGAACCAGCGCAGGGGCAATCGTCGGCGCGCTGGTGGCCGCGTGCATGGCCACCGGCACGGACGTCAGCCGGCTCGAGCAGATCATGAAGGACATCGACTACGAGCGGTTCCAGGACGACACACCGCTCGACCATCTCGGCGGGCCGGGAAAGGTCACCGAGCTGCTCCTGAGCCGCGGCATCTACAAGGGCGACTACCTCGTGACCTGGCTGTCCGCACAGCTGAAGGAGCTCGGCGTCGAGACGTTCGGCGACTTGCGGATCGCGGCAGAGGAAGATCCGGAGAGCTCCCTGCCACCGAGCGAGCGGTATCGCCTCGTCGTCATGGCGAGCGACATCTCGAAGGGTCAGCTCGTCCGCCTGCCCTGGGACTACGAGCGGTACGGGCTCGACCCCGACCGTCAGCGAATCGTCGATGCCGTCCGATCGTCGATGTCCATTCCGTTCTTCTTCCGGCCCAGCGTGCTCCGCGCGGGGGACGGGAGCCGGACGACGCTCGTCGACGGGGGCATGCTGTCGAACTTCCCGATCGAGTCGTTCGACCGCACCGATGGGAAGCCGCCGCGCTGGCCCACGTGGGGAATCAAGCTGTCGGCCCGCCCGAAGGCGAGCCAGGAGCCCCAGCCCACGGGGAACGTCTTCGAGTTCGCGGTCG
This sequence comes from Acidimicrobiia bacterium, assembly GCA_038252255.1. Taxonomy (GTDB): domain Bacteria; phylum Actinomycetota; class Acidimicrobiia; order IMCC26256; family JAENVU01; genus Chersky-806. Next base: position 5,055 of record JBBSAM010000009.1, read on the forward strand.
CCTGCCTGCGCACCTTGCTCGGCAATCACGACGCGTACCACCTCGACGACGAGCACGTGACCGAGCGCACGATGTTCGTCGACACGACCGGCGTGTCCGTCATCGACTTCCAGATCGACCAGGAGACCCAGCACCGGCTCTTCGAGAACGGGAGGCGCAGCGCCGAGGATTTCGTCGACCACTGGCCGCCACCGACCTACACGGCAGGCGGCGATTGGATCGGCGACTCCGCCGGGTGACGGGTCGCATCTGACGTAGTGTCAGATCCGTGGTGACGGGACGAAATACCGCGGAATTGCTGCGCATTGCGGCTCGTGAGCATCCCGAGCGCGAGGCCTACGTCCACGGCGAGAAGCGGGCCAGCTACGCCTGGCTCGACCGGGCCGCGGACGGGTTCGCGGCCACCCTCATCGACCTCGGCGTCGCTCCCGGCGCCGTCGTGTGCCTCATGCTCCCCTCCTCGATCAAGTTCGCGGCGTGCTACCTCGGAGCGCTGCGGGCGGGCGCGGTCACGTCCGCGATCAACCTGCGGCTCGGCGTCAACGAGCAGGCGAGCATCCTGGCCCGCACCGAGCCCGCGGTCACCGTGCTCGGCGACGGGGCCGAGATCCCGCCGGGCGCCGATGCCGGCAAGGTGCTGCACGTCTCGGAGCTCGGCACCACGCTTCGACGCGAACCGTTCGCCGATGCGCACCTCCCGGCCATCGCCCCGACCGACGCCGCGTGCATCGTATGGACGAGTGGTACCACCGGCGCGCCGAAGGGCGCGGTCTACGACCACGCGCGCATGGCCGCGATCTCCCGCAACATGGGCCAGCTCACCGAGCCGGCCGATCGGCGCCTGGTCGTGTTGCCGTTCGCGCACGTCGGCTACATGACGCGCATGTGGGACGAGCTCGCGAACGGTACGACGATCGTGATCGCCGGCGAGCCGTGGTCCGCGGCCGAGACCCTGCGCCTCATCCGTGAAGAGGACATCACGATGGGCACCGGCGTCCCGACCCAGTGGGAGCTCGTCCTCGCGCACGAGGACCTTGCCCGCACGGACTTCTCCCGGCTGCGCGTGTGCGGGATCGGCGGCGCCGCGATCTCACCGGATCTGGTGCGCCGGATGCGCGAGACGTTGGGCTGCCCGGTGATCAGCCGCTACACCAGCACGGAAGCGGGAGTGACCACGAGCACCGTCGTCGGCGACGAGGACGAGATCGTGGCCACGACGGTCGGGCGGCCGGCGCCGGAGGTCGAGCTGCGGATCGTGACGCCGGGTTCCGCCGGCCACACCGCGGTCCCGTCCGGCGAGGTGGGCGAGGTCATCTGCCGGTCCCCGGCGATGATGCGCGGCTACTGGCGCGACGACGAGCTGACGGCGACCGTCATCGACCCCGAGGGCTGGCTGCACACCGGTGACCTCGGGACGGTCGACCCCGACGGCAACGTGCGGATCGTCGGGCGGCTGAAGGAGATGTACATCCGCGGGGGCTACAACGTGTATCCCACCGAGGTCGAGGCCGTGCTCGCGGAGCACCCCTCGGTGTCCCAGGTCGCGGTCGTCGGGCTCCCCGACCCGGTGCTCGGCGAGGTCGGCGCGGTGTTCGCGGTCGCGGCCGATCCCGCGGCCCCACCCCGGCTCGCCGACCTGCGCGACTGGTGCCGGGCCCGGATCGCGGACTACAAGGCACCGGACCGGTTGGTCGTCGTCGACGCCCTGCCCGTGACCGCGATGCACAAGATCGACAAGGCCGCACTGCGCGCCGACTACGAGACCCCGGAGGAACCGTGAGCGAACCGACAACCGAGAAGCCGAAGGCGAACATCCAGGACGTCGGTTCCGGGGACACCCGCGAGAAGCCGATCAAGCTGGGTGGCGCCCTGGTGACGATGGTCGAGCCACACAAGGGACACGAGGTCGCGTACAACCGCTGGTACGAGCGGGACCACTTCTACGCGGGATGCCAGATCGGCGCATGGAACCTGGCGGGCGCGCGGTTCGTCGCGACCCGCGAGTGCAAGGCCAAGCGCTACCCCGCCGACTCGCCGATCTGCCCCGACCCGACGTCCGGCTCCTACCTCGCCGTGTACTGGATCCTCGCGGGCAAGTTCGGCGAGTGGATCCAATGGGGCACCAACCAGGTCAACTGGCTGCACGAGAACAACCGGATGTTCCCGCATCGCGATCACGTCCACACGCTGATGTACAAGTACCGCGGCGAGGTCCACGCCGATCCCGACGGTGTACCCGCCGAGCTCGCCCTCGACCGCCGCTACCCCGGGCTCGTCCTCGTCATCGGCGAGCTCGCCGACGGGGTGAAGGACACCCAGATCACCGATTGGGTGCGCTCACGGCCCCTCCCGTCGGACCAGGTCGTCACCTTCACTCCCATCCCGCTGCTCGGCAACGCGCCCTCGGACGTGCCGCGCGACGAGACCAAGGACCGGTTCTGCCACCTCTACTTCGTGGACGGCGACCCGGTCGCGATCTGGGACGAGCAGTTCGCGAGTCTCGGCGACGATCTCGCCGCGACGGGTCTCGGCACGGTGGTGTTCGCATCACCGTTCCTCGCGACGGTTCCCGGCACCGACACGTACACCGACCAGCTCTGGTAGCCGCGCGGGCCGCTGAGACCGGACGGCGAACCAGGCACCCGCGCTAGATGGGGAGCGGCGCCGTGTCGGCGACGTGGAAGCCGTCGACGTCGACGAGCGCACGCGTGCTCCCGGTCCCGAACACCAGCCGCCAGCCGATCGTGAGCTCGTGCACCTGCTCGAGGAGCACCTCCCGGTCCGCGGCGAGCCGGCTGAGCATGGCCAGCGCGCCACGGTCCGGCACCTCGACCAGGATGCCGCTGCCGTCTTCGAACACCACGCTCCCCTGACACACGCGGCGCACGGGCACGGCGCCGAGGACGTTCTGGAGCAACGCACCGGTCGTAGTGCGCGGGTCGGGCCCGGGGAGCAGCCCGGCGCGACGGTGGCCGTCCTGCTCCAACGCGATGAACGCGAACCAGGCGATCAGCAGGCCTGCGCACCCGACGAAGCCCAGGAGGAGGTACATCGTCCCCATCAGCTGCGACGCCCGCACATGAGACGAAAGGCTACCGGCTCCGACGGGTGCTACCGACCACTCGCGCGGACTCCGTCCAGGGTCAGGCTGAGGTGCTCGGTGAGGTGGCGCACCGCGTCGTCCACGCGTCCCGCACACGCGTCGTCGCACAACGTCTGGTGCTCGGAGATGACGTCATGATGACCAGCCGGCGCGCCTACCGCGAGGACCTGGAAGCGCTGGGAATGGTCGGCCAGCTCGAGCACGAGCTCGAGGAGGCGTCCGTTGGTGCACCGCGCGAGCAGCGCGGCGTGGAAGTCGCGGTGCGCGTCGAGCGCGCCGACCAGATCCGTGCCCGCCCGCGCGAGTGCAGTGCCGTAGTGGGTGTGCGCGCGCCGGATGTCGGCGCGGTGCAGCTCGTCGGAGTGCTCGAGAGAGTCCCGCAACGCGCGCGGCTCCAATATCAGGCGCAGCTCGTAGACCTCCTCGGCGTCCCGGGGCGACGCCGACGCGACGCGAGCTCCTCGCTGCGGGCGGAGCTCGACCAGCCCCTCCGCCGCGAGGCGCTGGAACGCCTCGCGCAACGGCGTCGGGCTGACGGACCAGCGCGCGGCCAGGGCCGCCGCGGTGAGCTTCTCGCCGGGGGCCAGCTCGCCGCGCAGGATCGCCTCCCGGAGGCGGTCGTCGACCCAGTCGGCCCGGGTCTGGGGTGCCGTTGACGTCATCTTCAATAGATTATACGATCCGAGCCGCCTCATCGACCACCGCACCGAGGAGATCCGATGCGACTCGCCCGATTCGCCGACCCCGACGGCACCGCGGCCACCGGTGTGGTCATGGGCGAAGAGGTCGCCGACCTCGGCCCGGTCGATCCGATCACTCTGCTCCGAGCCGGGCCGGCGGCCGCCGCGGCCACGGCCGCCGGTGCGCGCCGATTCCCGCTCGCCGACGTGCGACTGCTCGCCCCGATCCCCCGCCCGCCCAAATTCCTCGCGATCGGCCTGAACTACTCGGACCACATCGCCGAGGCGGGCCTGCAGGTACCCGAGTTCCCCGTCTTCTTCAACAAGCAGACGACGTGCGTGGTGGGTCCCGGCGACGCGATCCACATCCCGCGTGTCTCGGCACTGGTGGACTACGAGGGCGAGCTCGGTGTCGTGATCGGTCGCCGCTGCCGCCACGTCCCGGCGGCGCGCGCGCACGAAGTGATCGCGGGCTACACGATCGTCAACGACGTAACGGTGCGCGACTGGCAGTTCAAGGCACCGACGATGACCATCGGCAAGAGCTTCGACACCCACGGACCGGTCGGCCCGTGGATCGTCACCGCGGACGAGATCGCCGATCCGCACGATCTGCGCATCCGAACCTGGGTGAACGAAGCACTGCTCCAGGACGCGTCGACGAAGGAGATGATCTTCGACTGCGCGCAGCAGATCGAGACCCTCTCGACCGCGTTCACGTTGGAGCCCGGGGACCTGATCGCGACGGGCACCCCTGCCGGCGTCGGCATCGTGCGGAAGCCGCCGGTGTGGCTCCAGCCCGGCGACTCCGTCCGCGTGGAGATCGAAGGCATCGGTGTGCTGGAGAATCACGTCATCGCCGAGCCCGAGGACACGGCCTTCATCGAGGGGAGCTGAGCGATGGGCATGCACCGCCTCACCCGGATCACGATCGGCGTGCCCGACGTCGAAGCCGTCACCGGCTTCTACCGCGACTTCGGGCTGGCCGAGACCGCGAGCGGTGCGCTCGCGACCCGTGACGGCGGTGAGCAGCTCCGCCTGGTCGAAGCTCCCCAACGCCGGCTCGTGGAGCTCGGGATCGGCGTCGAGAACCCCGACGATCTCGATCGCATCGAACGAGCCCTCCCTGAGCTCGGGGCCGAATCACGCAAGGTCGACGGCGCGCTGCACACGATCGAGCCCGTGACCGCGACGCGGGTCGTCCTCACGGTCGCGCCACTGCTCGAGCAGGAGGCGAGCCCGCGGCCGACGGTGAACCGGCCCGGAAGCATCGAACGGACCAACGATCGGGCCGCGGGGCTCGACCGGCCGAATCAGTCCGACGCCGCGCCGGTGCAGCCGCGCAAGCTCGGCCACGTCGTGCTCGGGTCGCCGGACCAGGAGGCCACGCAACGGTTCTTCACCGAGGGGCTCGGCTTCAAGGTCAGCGACTCGATCGCGGGCATCGCCGCGTTCCTCCGCTGCTCGACCGATCACCACAACCTGCTGGTGCAGGGCGCACCCATCACCTACCTGCATCACACGTCGTGGCAGGTCGACGACGTGGACGACATCGGTCGGGCCGCCACCGCGATGCTCGATGCCGATCCGAAGCGCCAGGTCTGGGGGCTGGGTCGCCACTACATCGGCTCGAACTTCTTCTGGTACCTGCGGGACCCGGCCGGCAACTTCGCGGAGTACTACAGCGACCTCGACGTCATCGACGACGAATGGCACCCGACCGCCATCGCGGACCGCCGGGCGCTGTACGCCTGGGGACCGCCGGTTCCCGACGAGTTCCTCCTGCCGGTGGACCTCGCGTCACTCGCGTGAATGACCCATCCGGCTTTCTGGACGTCGCCGTCATCGGCTGCGGTCCGGTAGGCGCGACGTTCACGAATCTCCTGGCCCAGCGCGGGTTGCGCGTCGCCGCCTTCGACCGCGAGACCGACGTCTACCACCTACCGCGGGCCGCGCACTTCGACGGCGAGATCATGCGGGTCTTCCAAGGTCTCGGAATCGCCGGAGCCGTGCTGCCCGCCACCGCGCCGATCGACGGCATGCACTTCCTCAACGCCGCGGGTGAGCGGCTGTTCGGCTACGACGTCACCGACGAGGTCGGTCCGATGGGCTGGGCCGGGAACTACATGTTCACGCAGCCGGAGCTCGAACGGGTGTTGCGGGAGCGGCTCTCGTGCTGCCCTGCCGCGAGCCTCTTCCTCGGGCACGAGATCACCGCGATCACCGAGCTCCCCAACCGGGTGGTGCTCGACGTGCGCAGCTGCGCGGACGGGGCGGAGCGCACGGTTGCGGCGCGGTACGTCGTCGGCTGCGACGGGGCCCGGTCGCTGACCCGCAAGACCATCGGTGCCGCGCTGCGCGACTACGAGTTCGACCAGCCCTGGCTCGTCGTCGACTCACTGCCGCGCCGGCCGCTGGACCTGCCCCGGGTCGCGGTGCAGTACTGCGATCCCGCCCGCCCGGCCACGTTCATCCCGTTCGGCCGGAGCCGCGCGCGCTGGGAGATCATGCTGCTCGACGGTGAGACCGCGGCCGGCGTCGAGCGGCCGGAGCGCATCCGTCAGCTGCTCGCGCCCTGGGTGGATGTCGACGACCTCGAGATGATCCGGGCCGTCGTCTACACGTTCCACGGGCTGGTGGCCGAGCAGTGGCGACGCGGGCGGGTGTTCCTGATGGGCGACGCCGCGCACCAGATGCCGCCGTTCCTCGGCCAGGGCATGTGTGCCGGCATCCGCGACGCCGCGAACCTTGCGTGGAAGCTCGACCTCGTGCTCCAGGGCCGAGCGCCGGAGGACCTGCTCGACACGTACGAGTCCGAGCGCGCGCCGCACGTCCGCACGATCATCGAGATGGCGGTCGCCATCGGCCGCATCATCCAGACAACGGACCCGCAGGTCGCCGCCGAGCGAGACGCGCAGTTCCGCGACAACGCGGGCGCGGGCGTCGGCCCGATCGGCATGCCGCCGCTCGGTGCCGGACTCGTCGCCGACGGAGGGGGTGAGCCGATCCCGCAACCGGACCGCTTGGACGACGAGCTCGGCCTCGGGTTCGCCGTGGTCACACCGGACCTCGCGCTGCTCGACGCATGCGACGACACCCGCGCCACGTGGGCCAAGGCCGGGATCACGATCCATCCCTCCCCCGGGCTGGCCCCATGGTTCCGGCAGCACGGCGCGCACGCGGCCATCGTGCGCCCGGACCGCTACGTGTACGGGCTCGCCCGGGCCCCGGGCGACCTCGATGCGCTCACCGCCGCGCTCACCACGGCACTCTGCCTCTGACCGGGTCTTCGCGCTTGGGGCGTTCGGCCTCGGTCCGTTGCCCCCGGCCCGAACGAGCTCAGCCCGAGCCCTTCGGCTCCACCAAGTACACCGCAACCTCTTCGGCCGGAGCGTGCAAGCCTCTGCGAGCGAGCCGCAGCAGCGCGTCCCGGCCGGCTCCGGGCGGGGTGCGCTCCGCCTCGGCGACAAGGTCCTGGATCGAGCGCCGGTCGGCCGCCGTGAGGGCGCGTTCGTAGTGCGCGATGAGCGGCCCCGGTGGTGTGGAAGACCGAATCTCGTCCGTGCCGAGCACCACGACCAGACGGGCACGGTACGGGCCGCCGTCGTCGCTGCGCCGCGCGCCGTAGACAACCGGCTGCGCCGGCGTCACCTTCACCGGGATGCCGTGCCGTTCGAGCGCGAGAGCGATGCCCGGCGCGATGATCCCGCCCTTCGACGTGTCGATCAGCACGGGTCCGCTCCCACGCGGCAGGTTCTCGAGCACCTCGCTGCCGAGCGTTCGCTCCCGCTGCTGCTGCAGGGCAAACGGTGTTCCGGCATCGAGCGCGTCGACCGTCTCCATCACGGAGATGACCACGAGGACCACCGCGCAGACGGGCGCGGCGACTCGCAGGACCGCGGCGCGGCGCGACATCGGGACTGCGAGCCAGAGACCCTGCAGCAGCAGCATGCCGAGGGCGGCTCCGAGCACCCACGTCCACCGGTTGAGGTACGGGAACACGATGTCGACGATGTTGCTGACCGCCAGGAGCGCGGTGCCCAACCCCACCGCGATGAGGGCGCCGAACCAGATGGTCTCCGACGCGCTCGCATCAGCGGCTCGACGCCGGACCGCGACGACGGTCGCCGCGACTCCGAAGGCGAGCCACACCGCCAGCCACCAGCGCGGCTCGAGGAACGCGTTCCCGAACACCGCGTTGCCGCGGGGACCGAGGATCCATTCCGGTCGCGGGCCCCACTGCAGGCCCAACACCTTGAGCGCAGTGCCGAAACCCGCCGTCTTTCGGCCGGCGGTGAAGAACTCGAACAGCTTCTGCAGGTTGCCGTCGTGCCGAACGAACGTGCCGTACGCGACCGGGAGCCACAACACGACGAAGACCGCGGCGGACACCCCGACGGCCTTCGCCAACCTGATCCGCCATTCGCGCCGGGTCGCGCCCTCCATGCGCAGCCCGTGCACGATCAGGCCGACGATCGCGACGACGAGCAGGGCTACGGCTTCGAGAGCCAGTCCGACGTGGCTCTGGATCGTGAAGCTCGCGACCCCGATCGCGATCGGCAGCAGCCAGACGTCACCAACGGCGATGGACCATGCGAGCAGGAGCAGCAGGAGCAGAGGGAGCACGGGGAGATACGGGTTCCACGGGTTGCGCAGCAGGTCCGCGCCGAGCGCGTGTGTCAGCAAGCCGACCGGGAGCAACACCGTCAGCACGATCGGCAGCCGCCCCCGCCGGTAGGCCACCCAGGCCACCGCGGCAATCGTGGCCGCGTTGACGGCCAGCGCCGTGATGTGCATCGAGATCGAGCGCGATCCCAGCAGCTTGTACGGCACCGCGAGGACGTAGAACAGGAGCGGCCCGGGATGATTCCATCCGAAGCGCGAATACGGACCGACGAAGACCCCGTGACGCAATGCGTCGCGCGCCTGGAGCTCGAAGATCGCCCAGTCGACCGGCGGCCGGTAGGAATCGCCGACCGCGAACCACAGGTACACGGCCGACACCAGGAGCGGGAGCACGAGCAGCGCGACGAAGAGCACCGTCCACCAGCGGTCGCGCGACCTGCGTTCCGGGGTGGGCGTCGCAACCTCGGGCCGTGCCTGCGGCTCGTTCCTCTCGTCGGTCAGCACCGGCCCGCAACCCTAGTGATCAGCCTCGCGGGCGCCACGGCAGCGTCCGCGGGTCAGTCCGCCACGAAGGTGCCCGGCGCCACCACCCGCACGCGCCGGCCCACCCAGTCGGATCCCGTCATGGCGGACGCGATACCCACATCGGTGCTGCGGGCAACCGTCCGTCCGCCCTCGACGTCCAGCACCGCCACCGCGCGCGAGGGTTCTTCGCCGGTGAACACGACCGTGTTCGCGACGATCGTCGCCGGTCCGGTGGCGTCCGGCAGGAGGTCGAGCACCTTCGTGCGTGCCTTCGCTTCCTTCGTCACCTCGGTAGCGCGGAACTCCCCCGGAGGCGGCGACGCAGACCACAGCGACGCGCCCGGCTTGGTGAGTATGGCGCTTACCGACGTGATCAGACCGGTGTCGCCGGGTGCGTCACGCAACCGGCCGACGAGCGGAACAAGGCCCTGCAGCACCGAGCTGTTGAGCGGGCCGCCACCGAAGGTCATCCCGCCCGAGACGGTGAGCTCGCCGTCGACCGGGAGACCGAGCGCGTCCGCCTGCACCTGCACCGCGGCCGGGAAGCAGCTGTAGAGCTCGACGACCGCCGGGACGATCGCGTCGCCCCCCGTGAGCCCGAGCGCGTCGGCCACCGCTTCGAACGCCGGCCAGCGGTGGACCTCGGCCCGGCGCGGCATCGGGACCATCTGGTTGGACTCCGCGGCGGCGTGCGCGAACACCCACCGCTCCCGCGGGACCCCGAGAGAGGTCGCGGTCTCGGCGGCCATGAGAACGGCGGCCGCGGACTGGTCCACGTTCCACTGGGAGCACAGCAGCTTCGTGTACGGGGTCGCGAGCATCCGGTTCTCCGGGGTTACCGTCGCGATCGCGTCGGCACTCAGACCACGCTGGTCCCAGGCAATGTCGTTCGCGGCGGCGACGCGAGCGAACCGGGCCCAGAGCGCGGCCACGTGCCGGCGCTGCTCGTCCGGATTGCGGTGGGCCTCGTGCGCGAGGGCGCTCTCGATGACCGCGTACTGGTGCGCGGGCATTGCGAGGTCACGTTCGATCTCGGTCGCGGTGTAGATCTCGTCTGCGGGCCGCAGCTCTTCGTCCGGAGAGCCGTGCGAGGGATCGGGGTCGTCGAGCACGACGCCGGTCTTGGCCGCGAGCACCGCGCGCCGCTTGGCCTCCGCACCACACACGAGGACGACGTCCGCGGCGCCAGTGGCGATCTCCTGCGCGGCATGGGTCAAGATCGTCTGCTGCAGCACACCCACGTGAGCGAGGACGCTCCGCGCCTCGGTGGCACCGAGGCGCGCCGCTACCGCCCGGCCGGGATCGCGATACGACCAGATCCCTTCGGGCACCAGCACGAGATCGGTCCGACCCAGCACCCCCTGAGCTCCGCAGTCATCTCCGGCGCGCTCGGCCGCTTGGACCATGAGCTCGAGCGCGTCCAGCGCATCCGCGGCTGCCGTGGCGCGCTGGGTGACCGCGCCGACCCCGACGAGGACCGGCGCGCGCGGGTCGACGTCGCTCACCGGACTCAGGTGGCCGGTCGGATGCGCGGTGCGACCTCGCTCGCGAAGAGCTCGAGACTGGCCCAGGAGATGTCCGGGGGGAGCCCCCCGGCGAGCGGGTTGAACGTCAACGCGCCCATCGGCGAGACCTTTCCGGCTGCCTCCACCACCTGGTCGGGAGTACCGACGAGATACTGCGGGCTGGCCTTCAGATCCTCGATGCTGTCGGCGTCGACCATCGGCGTGGAGTGCTGCCCGCCGGTCTGGAAGCCGGCGTAGGTCTGCGCCTCGTAGAGCACGTAGGGCGCGATCTCAGCCCAGGCCCGCTCCGGGTCGTGACTCACGTGGACGAACGTCGGGCCGGACGGCGTCATCACGAACCCACCTTCGAACCCGGTCTTCGCGGCTTCGTCCGCGTACCACTCGCTCAGCCGCGGGTCCTCGTTCATCGGCATCATCGGGAGCTGCAGGCGCGCGGCACGGCGGGCCGCGACCTCGACACCGCCGCCCACCATGATGGTGGGGTGCGGCCGGCTCAGCGGCTTCGGTGTGACGTGGATCGTCCGTCCCTGCCACTCGAAGGGCTCACCGGTCCATGCCTTGAGCATGACGCCGACGTACTCCTCGAGGATCCTGCCGCGCTTTCCGATCTCTGCGCCCGCCATCTCGAACTCCTCGGGCCGGTACCCCGCGCCCGCAACGGTCCACACGCGCCCGCCGGTCGCGATGTCGATCACCGCGAGCTGCTCGGCCAACCGGACCGGGTCGTGCAACGGGACGACGACGGCGCTCAGCAGCACCGGGATGCGCTCGGTCATGCCGGCGATCAGTGCGGCCATGGTGATCGGGGCGGGGAGCCAGCCATCGTCGAGCCCGTGATGCTCCGACACGACGGCGAAGTCCCAGCCCTGGCGGTCGGCCCACCGGAATTGCTCCAGCGCGGCGCCGTAGATCTCGGCCGAGGAGGCCGGACCGAACGCGGGAGCCCGGAAGTCGTGGCGCATCACGAGCATCGGCATGACGGAGCCCTTCAGATGGTGGGTGGGTAATCAGCGGCTGAGGTGCGGGCCGACTTCGTCGCCGAAGCGGGCCATCTGGTCACAGAGCTCGTCGATCGAGCGGGTGGCGAAGCGCAGCTGCAGGTGGGAGATGCCCATCGCGCCGTACTCGTTCAGCTTGTCCACGATGCTCGCGGCGGATCCGCTGCGGGTGTACGGCGGAACGTCCCAGTCGGGCTCGCCGACGTAGACGTACTCGGTGATCACCCCGACCTCGATCGGCTCTCCGGGGCGCACCGCGTCGCGCTGCTCGTGAAGGTACGCGATCGATTCGGGCATGAGCTTCTTCGGCGTGCCCTGCGGGATCCAACCGTCACCACGCTCGGCCACGCGCCGCAGCGCCGCCTTCGACGATCCGCCGATCCAGATCGGTGGACGCGGCTGCTGCACCGGGCGTGGCTTCAGGCCGACGTCGCCGACGTACTCGTGGGTCCAGGCTTCGACGATCCCGTCGATCGCCTCGTTGGTGAGCCGGCCGCGGTCGGCGAAGGAGATCCCGAGCGCCTCGAACTCCCCTTCGACGTGACCGGCGCCGACACCGAGGATCACCCGCCCGCCGGAGAGGTGGTCGAGCGTGGCGAACATCTTCGCGGTCTCGAGCGGGTGGCGATACGCGGCCACGAACACGTTCGTCATCAACCGGACCTGCCGGGTCTGACCCGCGATCCAACCGAGCGTCGCGACGGGGTTGAACCACGTCGTCGACATCGTCTCGGCCTTCTCGCGCGGGATGGCGACATGGTCGCAGATGGCCGCGTAGAAGAAGCCCGCCTGGTCCGCCGCGATCGCCGCCCGGCGCAGGTCGTCGACTCCGCCTTCACGCTCCCAGGGCATCGAGGTCATGACGCTGAGGGCCTGGATCGGCAGCTGGATCCCGTAGGCCAGCCGGCCCTTCGGGATCACCGACACCGTGGAGGTGGTCACGGCGCTCCCATCTGCGCTTCCCGCTGCCGGGTCGTCGAGTGCACCGGCTCGTGATCGAACGCCGGGATCACTTCGCGCCCGAAGGTCTCCACCGACTCCTGCGCGATCTCGAGCGGCAGCGTGTTGTTCAGGATGCCGTAGATGAGCTGGTCCGCACCGGCACCACGCCAACGCTCGACCGACTTCGCCACATCCTCGGGCGTGCCCACGCTGCGCCGGCCCGCGTCCACCGATTCCCGCAGCTCGTCCAGGCTCGGTTCCGCGACCGTGAACGTGTCGCGGTCGATCCCGTCCGGCAGCGGAATCGAGTCGAGCTTGCGGACGACGAGCGACTGGTACTTCGAAGCGCCCATGTTGCGGAACAGGTCGAGCGCCTGATCACGGTTGTTCAGGCACAGCAGCATGCTGACGCAGGCGACGTTGTCGTTGAGGTACGCGCCCACGGGCTCCGTGCACCTGCCGATCGCGGTCTTGTACACGTCGATCAGCGGTGCGAGGTCCTCGGGGTCCCCCATCGTGAAGCAGAGGGCCCCCATGCCGAGCCGACCGGCCTTCTCGAACGTCGACGGGCTCCCGCACGCGAGCCAGAGCGGCGGGTGCGGAACCGTCCATGGCCGGGGCAGCACCGTGCGTTCGGGCATCGTGAAGCCGCTGCCGTCGTGGGAGTACGGCGCTTCACGCAGCATCCGCACGACTTCGGGCAGCGCTTCGTCGAACAGGTCCCGGGTCGTGTCGGCATCCGGGATCCCGAACCCCTGGTACTCCGTGCTCGACGAGCCGCGCCCCGTGCCGAACTCGAACCGGCCATTGCTCAGGTGGTCGAGCATCGACACGCGCTCGGCGACGCGGGCGGGATGGTTCACCGGTGGCGTGAGGTTGAAGATCCCGGATCCGAGGTGGAGCTGCTGTGTGCGTGCGGCGACGTAGCCCATCAGCACCTCGCTGGCGGAGACGTGCGAGTACTCCTCGAGGAAGTGATGCTCGGTGAACCACGAGTACTTGAAGCCGTTGACGTCGCCGGTGACTGCGACCTCGACCTCGTCGAGAAGCCGGCGGTGCTCCAGCCGCCGCTGCGCGTCCGCGCTCGCCTGGGTCGGCACGTGACCCGAATGGAAGATCCCGAACTCCATCGGACCGCTATCCGGGCCAGACGACGGACTGCAGCTCGGTGTACGCATGCAGCCCGAACGAACCGCCGTCGCGACCGATGCCGCTGTGCTTCGTGCCGCCGAACGGTGTCTCCTGGTTGCGCTGCACGGTGTTGATCCCGACGTTGCCGGCACGCATGCGCCGCGACACGCGCATCGCGCGGCTCGAGTCCCTGCTGAACACGTAGTCGTACAAGCCGAACTCGGTTTCGTTCGCGATCGCGATCGCTTCGTCCTCGTCGTCGAACGGGAGCGCAACGATGACCGGACCGAAGATCTCCTCCCGTACGACGCGCATGTCCGGCCGGCAGTCGGCGATCAGCGTCGGCTCGACGTACCAACCCTTCTCGAGGTGCCCGGGCCGCCCGCCCCCAACGACGATCTCACCACCCTCGTCGCGCCCGGACTGGATGTAGCCCTCGACACGTTTCCGGTGGGCGTCGGTGATGAGCGGTCCGACGACCGTGTCGGGCTCGAGGGGATCGCCCACCTTGAGCACCGTGGCCATCTTGGCCAGGCCCTCGACGACCTGGTCGTACACGGAGCGGTGCACGATGGCCCGGGTGGGAGCGGTGCAGATCTGCCCGGAATGGAAGGCCCACACCGAGCCGATCATGCCGATCGTGGACTTGAGATCGGCGTCCTCGAACACGATCGCGGCGCCCTTGCCGCCGAGCTCGAGGAGCTGGCGCTTCAGCCTGCGGCCGGCCACCTCGCCGATCTGCATCCCGACCGCGGTCGAGCCGGTGAAGCTCACCATGTCCACGTCGGGCGACTCGACGAGCGCCTGTCCCGACACCGGAGACGAGCCGGTGACGATGTTCACGACGCCGGGAGGGAACCCCACCTCGTCGAGCAGGCGGACGAGCTCGATGACGGCGAGCGGGTCCTGGCCCGCCGGCCGCACCACGACGGTGTTGCCGGTCGCGAGCGCGGGGCCGAGCTTGCCCACCATGTTGACGAGCGGGAAGTTGTAGGAGGTGATGCACGCGACGACACCGATGGGCGCGCGGCGAGCGAGCGCGCCCATCAGGCCGCCCGGAGCCAGCGCGGTCGCCTGCATCTCCTGGGGCGGCAGCGGGATCACGCTCGGCTCCAGCGCGCCGGCCGCGTAGCGCTCGAGCCGCGTGGCGACCATGGGGACCTGCATCGTCTTGCCGACATTCGTCGTGCAGCCGGTCTCCGCGATGACGAGCGGTACGAAGTCCTTCGCGCGGGCCTTCACCGCGTCCGCCGCAGCCTGGAGGAGGCGCGACCGCTCCTGCGGTGAGGTCCGAGACCAGGCGTCGAACGCGTCACGCGCCGCGCTCGCGGCAGCGCGGGCCTGGTCGGCCGAAGCCTCGGGGGCCTCCGCCACCGTCTCTTCCGTCGCCGGGTTCACCACCGGGTAGGCACCGGCGTCGCCGGCCACCCAGCCGCCACCGATCAGGAGCCGGTAGTCGTCCTCTCCGGACAGGGTCTTGCGCACGTCGTTTCCTCGAAGGTGGGCGTCAGGGCCGGGCCCGATCGAGCCGGCGCCAAGACTAGAACAGGTTCTCGTTCGCGTCAGAACGACTGCGTAACATGCGGCCGATGGACCTCGGACGGGTCTGCCTCTGGACCCACCACTTCGACTTCCAACCGCTCCCCCGCGTGCTCGATGCCGCCGCGGAGCTCGAAGACCTCGGCTACCCGACGCTCTGGATCCCCGAGGTGGCCGGCCGCGACCCGTTCGTCAACGCGACGATGCTGCTCGGCGCCACGCAGCACCTGAACCTCGCCACCGGGATCGCCAACGTCTACGCCCGCGATCCCCTCGCCATGGCAGCGGTGTGGAAGACGCTCACCGAGGCCTTCCCGGAGCGGTTCCTGCTCGGCCTCGGCGTGAGCCATCAGGCGGCGGTCGAGGGGCTGCGCAAGCAGGAGTACGGCAAGCCCCTCACCACGATGCGCGAATACCTCGACGGGATGGACTCCGCCCCGTACTTCTCGCGGCCGCCGAACACCGACCCCAGGCGCGCGCTCGCCGCGCTCGGTCCGAAGATGCTCGCACTCGCGGCCGAGCGGGCGGTCGGCGCGCATCCGTACTTCGTGCCCGTCGAGCACACGGCGAACGCGCGCGAGGTGCTGGGGCCGGATGCTTGGCTCATGCCCGAGCAGATGGCGGTGCTCGAGACCGATCCCGCCGCGGCGCGCGCCATTGCCCGGCGCACGATGTCCACGTACCTGGGATTGCCCAACTACGTGAACAACCTCCGCCGGCTCGGCTGGAGCGACGACGACTTCGCTGACGGTGGTACCGACCGGCTGGTGGACGCCATCGTCGTGTGGGGCGACGAAGAAGCCGTCCGCGCTCGCGTGGCCGATCATCACGCCGCCGGTGCCGACCACGTCTGTGTGCAGTTGCTCCCGGCCGAGTTCACCGACCTCCCCATCGAAGGCTGGCGCCGCCTGGCGCCGGTCCTGCTCGGCTGAACGGTGGTCCGGCACTACCGTTAGCCACTCGAACCGCGAGCGAAGGCGGGAGCGGGAACGCAGTGCGGACGCCGGAGCGACCCAGAGAGCCGAGCCAGGACCGCTGGAGCGACATTCTCGAGCATCTCGCGGCCGCGGCGGAGCTGGTCGGTCTCGATCCGGACTTCCACCGGCGCCTGCAGTCCGCCAGCCGGACCCTCGAGGTCTCGATCCCGGTCCGCATGGACGACGGGTCGCTCGAGGTCTTCACCGGATGGCGGATCCATCACGACACCACCCGCGGCCCGGGCAAGGGCGGCATCCGCTTCCACCCGACCGTCGACGTGCGCGAGGTCTCGGCTCTCGCGGCCGCGATGACCTTCAAGACCGCGGTGATGGATCTGCCCTTCGGTGGGGCCAAGGGCGGGGTGCGCTGCGACCCGACGGTGATGTCGCTCGGTGAGCTCGAACGCCTGACCCGTCGGTACACGTGGGAGATCCTGCCGCTGCTGGGGCCGGACAAGGACGTCCCCGCGCCGGACGTCAACACCGATGGCCGGGTGATGGCCTGGCTCATGGACACGGTGTCGATGGCGCGCGGCGAGGGCATCACCGCATCGGTCACCGGCAAGCCACTCTCGATCGGGGGCACCGCGGACCATGCGGGTGGCACCGCGACCGGTGTGGTGATGTGCGTTCGCGACACGTTCGAGGAGCTGGGCATCCAGCTGGCCGGGAAGCGAGCGGTGATCCAGGGCTTCGGCAAGGTCGGCGCGCCGCTGGCGTTCCTGCTGCACTCCGCCGGGATGCGCGTCGTCGCGGTGAGCGACGTCCACGGAGCGGTGACGAACTCCGGCGGTCTCGATATTCCCGCGCTCTCGGAACATGCCGCGGCCACCGGCACGGTTGCCGGATACCCGGGCGCGGAACCGCTCGACCCCGCGGACCTGTTCTCGATCGAATGCGAGGTGGCGATCCCGGCCGCGATGGAAGGCGCCATCGACCGCGACCAGGCCCGTGGCTGCGGTGCCCGGGTCGTGGTGGAAGCTGCGAACGGTCCCATCACCGCCGACGCCGACACGATCCTCGACGAGCGCGGCATCATCGTGGTCCCCGACATCCTCGCCAACGCCGGCGGCGTGACGTCGTCCTACTTCGAGTGGGCGCAGAACCGGCAGGGCATCGCCTGGCTCGACGGGGTGGCCGCTTCGCGCCTCGCCTACACGATGCACCATGCCTTCACGACCGTCTGGGCCGCGTCAGAGACCCACAAGGTGTCGCTGCGCCGCGCTTCGTACGCGATCGCGGTCGAGCGCATCGGCGAGGCCATGTCCGTCCGCGGCCTCTTCCCCTAGTTCCAAGCAGCCCCCTTCGTTTCGCCGCCCACACGAACCCGTTTCGGTGTCGTCTCGACACGCTGGGACGTGTTCAAACGACACCGAAACGTGAGAACGGTTGACCTGGCCAGCGTTCGTGAATCACGCCACCTGTGAACGTGCTTCGGTGCGGGTCCTCCAAGATGCGACCGGCTTCGGGCTGGCACGCCCGATGGCTACCTTCTCGGCTCGTACTGCATCGCCACCGCCCCCGAGGCGAACTCCAGCCGGCTCACGAGCTTCAAGTCGACATGCTTCGATAGCCCCGCGAACAACGTCGGCCCGTGGCCCGCGAGCCTGGGATGCACGACGAACTCGTGCTCATCGATCAATCCCAGCTCCGTCAACGCAAGTGGGAGCTTCACGCCTCCCACGAACAGTCCCTTGCCCGACTCCCGCTTGAGTTGCTGAACGGCCTGGCCGAGATCCCCGCGCACGAGTTCCGCGTTCCAATCGACCTGCTCCAGCGTGCTCGACACGACGTACTTCTTTGCCGCGTTGATCGTCTGGGCGAAGGGTTCCATCCAGTCAGGTCTCGCTCCCGTCGGCGCCGCCGGCCGCCACGCTGCTTTCCATAATTTCGTAAGTCACCCGGCCAAAGAGAAGGGCATCGGCCTGCTTGATGCTCTTGGCCGCGTGACGATGCAGGTCTTCGTCCGCGGGGATTGCACGATGATCGCAGCACCCGTCCAATGTGACGTTGATCGAGTACCGAACCGGTCGCATCCGGTGAGGGTACCGATCGAGGCTGGGATCCAGGCGGAGGCACGACCGACATGGTTGCGCACGGCCACTGGGCAGTCCGCCAGTCTACGGTGCGTCAGCCGTCAGTTGCCCAAGGATCCGGTTGACCTTCGCCCAGTCGTAAGGAGCGCTGGGACCGGTCTGATTCTCCAGGTCTAAGGCCAGCTGTCGAAGCGCTGGTATTGCAGCGACGATGGTGAACTCGCGAACGAGTGCGAGCGCCTCGAACCGGATGGCTTCATTGGGAGACCCGATCCACTCGACAAGCAGCGCATCGACTGCGATCCGTGCTTCCGGAGTC
This sequence comes from Acidimicrobiia bacterium, assembly GCA_038252255.1. Lineage (GTDB taxonomy): Bacteria > Actinomycetota > Acidimicrobiia > IMCC26256 > JAENVU01 > Chersky-806. The sequence goes on from JBBSAM010000009.1 coordinate 23,457, forward strand.
AGCCCTTCGTATGCACGGAACAAAGCAGGCACTGCACCTGGGCTGTCCTTGGCTGCTCGATAGCGCTCGTCGATATCGGAACGCAGCTCGACCCAGCGTGCCTGAACGTCACGATCGTCACCGCTCACGCCGACACTGTGCCCGACGACAGTCCCTCACAGGCGAGAGCCCGACCGACCAGGCCAGTGTGCGCCAATGACGCCAGTTCCTACCGCTGCTCGAGCTGGCGCTGCATGTCACGCGCGGCGCGTTGACTTCGTTTGCCGGCGGACGGATCAACTCGGACGACGGAACCGCGGATGATCTGGGACGGGCCACCGTTCTCGGTTGCCCCGCAAGCCGGCTCGAAGCCTTGCGCCCAGAAGCGAGCGAAGCGTCGAAAGGCAGCATTGCCGGTTGCCGCACCGACACGCACCTCTCCTGGGCCTCGCCGCGGGCGATATTGGACCTGCGCCGCCGTTGGCTGCTGCCAGGGAGACAGGAAGGTCGTCCCGCGCCGAGCGAAGCCTGCCGGTAGTCCAGCGGCGCCGATCTCGGGCGGCGGCGCGAACGGTGTTCCCCAGGTCACAGCGGCAGCGGCAGCCCGGAGCTGCTGATCGGAGACCCTGCGGCCGAGCACGTAGCCCTCCGCCCTCGTCACGTCGGAGGGGCCAAGGATCAGGATGGCCTTGTACCCGTCGTGCATCCGAACGACCGGAGCGTCAGCCCCGTGGATCATGATTCCGTCGGGCCTGTAGGTCGACGGGTCGTCGTAGGCCCGGTCCAAGGCACCGTCACAGACGGGAGCGAACTCACCGTCCTGCGACGTGGTCCCCACCACCAACGCGGGACCCGCGATGGCGTTCGCGTTCCGCCGAAGGTAGAGCGTGTGGACACCACCTTGCAGCACTGAATCGCGTTCGACGACTCCGCCCGTCCACCCCTTCGGAAGCTTCGCCGGCACTATCGGACGCCGCGGCGCAGTCATGAACCCGATGCCAGCAGGAAACGGCAAAGTTCTCTGCCCCGGTTCGACCGACGCGATGGAGCTGACGCCGCCAAGGAGAGCGGTGACCGTTGCCGCACCTGCGGTGACGACCCGCATCACGTCGAACACCAGATCACCACCTTTGTGACCCACCCGTCGCGCATCGAGCGTACGGCGGGTACAGGCTGAACGGACAGCACTTGCAACCTCGATGACTGCACCGTCGACCAGGCCACGGTTCATGAATGACGCCAGCAGGCCGGAGCGCGGCTGCGCGGGACCCGCTCCACAAACATGGATTTGTCCACATGGGGATGACGGTTGGCGCGGTGGACGACCAGGTCTACGCTTCCGGCCGACGATTGCGGCTCCCGCCGCGCCGCCAACGGCATGACGAATGGATGGAACGGCATGGAATACGAGTTCACGACGGGGACACCGATCACCGAAGAGGAAGCGCTCGAGCAGGTCGCGGCCATGGGGTTGCACGGGTTGGCGTTCGATGACGGCCACGACGAGGACGAGACCCTGCACTGGCACGAGTTCGAGGCGGTCACTTGGGTGATCTCCGGCACGGGATCGTTCGCCGACGAGCACGGCAACGTGACCACAGTCGCACCGGGATGTCGGCTCCAGGCACCCGCAGGATGGCTGCACCGCACCCTGGCGGGCACGCAGACCCGGCTAGTGATCGGGACGAACCTGCCCGGCGAGCGCTGGACCGCGCCGATCAACAAGGATCCGGCCGAGCGGCCAGCAGAGCTCTCGGCCTGAGCCGGCTCGCTCGGCCAGGCCACCGTTCGTGAATGACGCCCTTTGTGGAACGGCCGACGGACAGGACTAATGGGGGAGCTGAGTCGTCTTAGGGTGCGGTGGCGACGGGGCCGGTCGTTGTCGCGTCCACGAGTACGCGTCCGCCGAGCGGCGATGCCAGTCGGACGACGGCTTTCCGGGTGTGGCCGACCAAATCGCATAGGCCGGTTTCAAAGCGGGTCTCGCGGACCTTGATCGCGACCGCGGTGGACGATGCGAGTTGGTCCACGGTGTAGCTCGCGGTGCACGGTCCGCGGCCGGATTGCCAACCGGTGAAGGTGATCGTCACGGTTCGACCGTCCGCGTCGATCTGAGCTCCTACGCTCGGCTGGTGGAGCCAGGTGGCAGGTGCCGAGAACTGCGATGACGGCGCCACGGCCAGGACTGCAGCCGGGTCGACCACGCCCCTGAATGAAAAGAGCCATGCGGGAAGCACCTTGACGCCGCGGTCTGTCTTGAACGGTGCCGAATCGAATCGGACCGTCGTGATGACGAGCGGTGTTGGCGGGGCGGGCGCGCCACCGGCAGGCGTTCCTTCGGAGCGCATGAGTCCGAGCGCGTCGGCCGCGGATAGCCCCGGGTACCTAGCCGCGGCTAGGGGACCCGACAGTAGCGTCGCGGGCGCGACAAAAGCTCCGGAGAGGAAGGCCTCCTTCGCATCGTTCGTCGTGAAGCCGGAAGCGGGAGCGGATACGGGATCGTCGAGCACGACTAGAGGTCGCGGCGCAGCGTGTATCGGAAATGCCGACCACGCTTCGAGAGCCGCGCGCATCTCCCGAACCGATGCCTCGGGAGCCGCGTTGTCGACGCTGGTCTTCGACGCCTTCACCGTTCGTCGAATCTGTGGTGATCCGGCTTCGGCACGGACTACAGCCGTAGCTGCGAGCGCCACGAGGATTGCGACCGCGATCCCGATCACGAACGGCCTCGTTGCATGTTTGACGCGGCGTTCAGCTCGACCCTCACCAAGGAGCGGCTTGGACATAGGTTCAGCGTAGACAGCGCGGTACGAAGACCGTCGGCCAGGCCAGCGTGATCTCGCCTCGCCGGGCGCGGTTGAGCTACTCGGCGAGGTCGAGGTGGAGCATGCGGATCGCGTTGGTGCGGACGATCTTCACGATGGTCTCGTCGTCGAGGCCTTCCATGATGTCCATCGCGACCTTCAGCGAGTGCGGCCACGTCGAGTCGCTGTGCGGGTAGTCCGTCTCGAACGTGATGTTGTCGACACCGACGCTCTCGAGTGACTTCAGCCCGTGCGGGTCGTCGAAGAAGCAGCCGTAGATGCTCTCCTTGTAGTACTCGGACGGTGGCCGCTTCACCTTGTCCGCGACGCCGCCCCACGCCACGTTCTCGCGCCACACCGCGTCCGCACGCTCGAGGATGTACGGGATCCAGCCGATCTGGCCCTCGGAGTACGCGAGCTTGAGCGCCGGGAACCTCTCGAGGATCCCCGACATCAGGTAGTCCGTCATCGACATCGCCGCGTTCATGTACGTGAGCGTGGAGCCGACCGCGGCCGGCGCGTCGGCGGACGTCGACGGCATCTTCGAGCTCGAGCCGATGTGCATGCACACGACACTCTCGGTCTCGGCGCAGGCCTGGAAGAACGGGTCCCAGTAGCCGTCCTTGTCATGCACCGACGGCAGGCCGAGGAACGGGGGGATCTCGGTGAAGCACACCGCGTGCCCACCGCGCGCCGCGTTGCGCCGGACCTCGGCCGCCGCGAGGTCCGCGTCCCAGAGCTGCACGATCGGGAGCGGGACGAGCCGGCCGTTCGTACCGGCACACCACTCGTCGAACATCCAGTCGTTGTAAGCCTTCACGCAGAGATCGGCGAGCTCCTTGTCCTTGCGCTCGAGGAACGTCTGGCCGCAGAAGCGCGGGAAGGTCGGGAAGGACAGCGACACGTCCGTGTGGTTCGTGTCCATGTCCTCGAGCCGCGCCTTCTGGTCCCAGCAGCCCTTGCGCATGTCGTCCATCGTGATCGGGGTGACGGTCACCTCTTCACGCGGGTATCCCGCGGCAGCCATGAGGCGCACGAGCGGGTACTTGAGGTCCTCGGTGAGCCACCAGTCGCACCACGTGCCGTCTTCGCCCTCGTTGGCCTCGCGGTAGCTGAAGACCCCACCGACGAAGTTCATCTCGGCGATCTTGAGCCGGATCATGCGCGGGCCGACCTCTTTGAACTTCTCCGGGAGGCGGTCCTGCCAGACGTTCGGCGGCTCCATGATGTGGTCGTCCACGGAGATGATGCGGGGGAAGGTCTCTGCAGTGAACATGCCGGCAGGCTACATCTGACGACCCGTCAGATGTCACGCCCAGGCGGCGAGGACGTCCTTGGTCGTCGTGAGCGTGGCGACCAACGAGAGGGTGTTGGCGAGCACCGCTTCGGCGTACTCGGCGGGGACTCCGGCCACGGCGTCGGTCGGCATCACGAACTGGTAGCCGCGGTTCACGGCGTCGAACGCGAAGTTCATCATCCCGATGTTGAGCGAGACGCCGACGCCGACGATCGTGGTGACGCTCAGGTTGCGCAGCATCGAATCGAGCTGGGTCCCGGTCATCGGGCCGAGCCCGTGGTGGCGCGGCAAGACGACGTCCGACGCTTCGACCCCGATCGGTAGCGGGACCTGCACCGCGTCGCTGCCGGGCGACAGCGCGACCGGCGACTTCCGAACTCCGACGAACAAGCGAGCATTGCGGTTCGCACCCGTGAGGTCGGCGCGGGTCTCGGCGGTGCAGTGGAACACGGGCACCCCGACCAGCCGCGCCGCTTGTGCCAGCGCCGCGCAATGGCCGATGAGATCCACCGCCGCAGCTGCCTCGGCGAGCGCGGGGAGGGCCGACGGATCTCCCACCACCCCGTTCTGCACCTCTTGGAGCACGAGGGCGGTGTGTGCGGGGGCGACGAGCGCAGCGAGATCGATGGGCATGACGAGTGTCTAGCCGTCGTCCTCGACGAACTGCAGGGGTTCCCCCTCCAGCAGCACCTGCTTCACGACCTTGCCCGCCGCGTTGCGCGGCAAGGGCTCGTTACGGATCTCCCAGTGCGCCGGCACCTTGAAGTACGCCAGCCCCGCCGCGCACCACGCGGTGAGCTCCTCGTCATCGAGCGTCGTCCCGGGCGCCGGAACGATCACCGCCTTCACCTCCTGGCCGAGCTCCTCGTGCGCGACCGCGATGACGGCGACCTCGGCGACTCCGGGGTGCTCCTCCAGCCGGTTCTCGATCTCCACCGGGTAGATGTTCTCGCCGCCGCGGATGATGAGGTCGCGCTGGCGGGAAGCCAGGTAGAGGCGACCCTCCACGACCCGGCCGAGATCGCCGGTGTTGAGCCAGTGCCCGGGACCGATCACCGCCGCCGTGGCATCCGGCCGGCGCCAGTATCCCGGCATCACCATCGGCCCGCGCACATGAATCTCGCCCTGCTGGCCGTCCGGCACGACCGCGCCGAGCGCGTCGCGGATCTCGAGCGCGACGGTGGGGAACGGCCGGCCCGCGGACTCCGGGAACAGGTTCAGCTCCTCACCGCTGTTCAGGGTTGCGAGCGCAGCGCATTCCGTCTGGCCGTAACCCACCCCCATCGTCGACGCGAGGTTCGGCAGCAGCTCCTTGGCGCGCCGCTGCAACGCAGGTGAGAACGTGGACCCACCACCGCCTCCGCTGCGCAACGACGAGAGGTCGTAGTCGCCGAGCGCGGGGTGCGACACGACGCGGTGCAACATCGTCGCCGTGTACGACCAATGGGTGATCCGCTCCTGCTCGATGACGCGCATGACGGTCACCGGATCGAACCGGCCGACGGACCAGACCGAGCGCACGCCACCGACGAGATACGCGACGGCGGCCATGTGGAGACCCGAGACGTGGAACAGCGGCGCGTTGACGAGCTGGCACGCAGGTGCCGCCTCCGGGCGGGGCGGGTTGAACATGGCCATCCGCACCCCGTGGAAGAACGAGAGGCTGAGCGCCGCCGCGATGTTGCGATGCGTGTTGACCGCGCCCTTGGGCCGGCCCGTCGTGCCGCTCGTGTAGAGGATGACCGCCGGATCGTCTTCGTCGATCGGCACGTCGGGGAGAGCAGCTTCGAGGTCGTAGCCCCAGAGGTCGGCGAAGTCGTCCTCGATGACGATCGTCGGAACGCCCGGGTCCCCACCCTCGAGCCGGGCCAGGCGCTTGGCGTCGGCAACCAACACCTTGGGGGCGGAGTCCTCGATCCCGTAGCGAATCTCCGGCCCCACCCACCAACCGTTCAGGCCCACCGCGATCGCCCCGAGGCTCACCGTGGCCCAGAACGTGACGATCCATTCCGGGCAGTTCGCGGCAAGGATCGCGACCCGGTCACCCGGCCCGACGCCGTACCGGTCACGCAGCGCAGCCGCGACGGACGCGACCGCGCGCTCATGCTCGCGAAAGGTGATCACGCGGCGCGCGTCCCCGTCACTGAAGATGACGTATTCCGCATCACCGAATCCGGTGGATGAGACGACCGCGTCTCGCAAGCTGCGCAAGCGGTTCGCGAACACCGGCATCCGCTCGCCGAGCACGGTGCCGTCAACGATTTCGAACATGCCGCCGGGCGCGATGAGGGCGGCTTCGATGCAGGCGAGCGCGTCGGGGATGCCGGGCGGGTTCACGATCGGCGAGGCTACCGGCGCCGCGCGTGTCTCACAGAGTGACCCGATCTTCACGGGGGGTTACCGTGCCGAACCGGCGCGACCAATGCTCACGCTGCATTGCAACTTTCCCAAAAACTTACGATCCGCGCTCGCACCCGAGGGTCGTTCCGAGGCAAGATAGTGGTGCCCCCGGGAGCAGGGCCGCGGGCCTCCCTGCCCGGTCCGCCGGCTCGCCCCGGGGGCATCTTCGCTCCATAGGTCGCTGACGACGCGCGCGTGCAGGTCGTTGTATGTCGAGACCTCTCCTGCCAGACTCGCCCCGGGCGCGACGGACACCCGTCTGTCGCGGAGGGGGGAAATGATGTATCGCAGGCTCGCATCGGTCGCGGCGTTGATCGGACTGGTGGGCGCGACGCTCGCCATGGGAGCTACGCCGGCTCACGCAGACGGCCCAGGTGTCGGATCACCTTGGATCGTCAGCGTCGGCGACTCCGCCATCTCGGGTGAGGCGGGCCGCTGGGCCGGCAACACGAACCAGAGCTCGAGCAAGGTCGACGCGCTCGGATCGACCGCTTACTACGACAACGCGACCAATACCGCGGAGCAGATCCCGGGGTGCCACCGATCGAAGTCCGCCGAGGTCTACATCGGGTCCGGCGTGAACGGCATGAACCTCGCGTGCTCCGGCGCGCGCACCTACACCCAGACTCCGGGATCCGGCGACTTCAAGCCCGGCCTGGACTTCTACAGCGACACGAGCGGCCGCAAGGGTCAGGCGCTCGCGCTGCAGCAGTTCGCCGCGGGCCACAACGTCAAGGCCGTCACCGTGCTGATCGGCGCCAACAACTTCGGCTTCGCCAACATCGTGCAGAGCTGCGTGACGGACTTCCTCCTGTCGCCGACGTGGTGGAAGAACTACTGCAACGACGACTCCAGCGTGAAGGCGTACTTCACCTCGTCCGCGATCTCGACGCAGACGACCGCCATTCGCGGCGCCCTGCTGAACGTGCGCCAGGCGATGCTCAACGCCGGGTACGCCGACGGCGCGTACACGATCCTCGTGCAGACGTACTCGTCGCCGATCCCCAGCGGGTCCGGGTTCCGGTACTCGGAGTCCGGGTACACCCGCCAGTCGACCGGCGGCTGCGGGATCTGGAACGCCGACGCGAACTGGGCTAACAACACGGCCGTCCCGACCATCAACGCCGCGGTGCGCAACGGCGCCACCCAGACCGGGCTCTCGAACACCCGGATGCTCGAGAACCAGAACGCGCTCGTGGGCCGGCGCCTGTGTGAGAACACGGTCGGGCTGCTGGAGGAGAAGGGCGTGGCGTCCTGGACCAGCGCCGGCGCGGCGGACAACACCGAGTGGGTCAGCCAGATCCGCACCACCTCGACCCTGTTCGGTCCGTACCAGCTCCAGGAAGACGCGCACCCGAACTACTGGGGCCAGCTCGCGCTGCGGAACTGCCTGCGCCAGGCCTACAACGGCGGCGCGCCGCACGGCGGGACGTGCACCCGCGGTGCCAACGGTCTGAACGGGTTCGGCGAGCCGCAGATGGTCCTCGGGTAGCGCGGCATACGCCCGCCGACGATTGCGGGCGGCGCTGATCGGATGTCGAACCCCGGCGGTCTGATGGATCCCGGAGAGGGCCGCGCCCTCTCCGGGATCTACCCGCCGTACTACGACACCGCTCGGCCGGGGGGCTGGTGGGCGAGCTGGTGGATCGTGTTCGGCGATCCAGCCCGTGACGACCCGTTTCACGATACGACGCAGCGGTGGCTCCTCGGCGTTGAGAACAAACCCAAACCTGCCGGGTGACTGAACTTCGGGGCCGCAACAGCCGATGTACGCAGTGTGCGCGACCGCATCTCCCCCGGCTCGATCCTGACCCTCGGCCTCTGCCTCGCGAGCCTGGCGTTCACGATGTGGGCCGTCGAGGCCACCGCGATCACCCAGGGCCCGCTGCATCGCGACGCCAGGGCGGTGCTCGAGCAGCCGCCGGTCCGAGAATCCATGACGAACCGGGTCGCGACGGCGATCGCGACCCAGATCCCCTCGGGCGCGGTCGACCCTCAGGTCCTGGCCGAGGTCGCGGACAAGACCCTGCAGGAGCCCGCGTTCGTCGCCGCCTTCGCGCGGGCGCTCGACCAGGTCCAGGCGCACGTCATGCACGGGACCGTGGGTCCGATCACGCTGGACCCGGTCCTGGTCGCCCAGGCCGCGCGGGATGCCTCGGCCGGGCAACCCGAGCTTGCCGCGCCGCTGTCGATCGGCACGCCGCTGACCGTCGGGTTGGCGGACGACCAGGTACCGGACGTCGCGCACTGGGCCGACCTCTGGCAGGGCATCACGCGGGTGCTGGCGTTCTTCGGGCTGGTGCTGATGACCTACGGCACGCTGCGCGTCGAGCACCGCATCTGGGCGCTCGGGCGAATCTGCCGCTGGGCGATCGCGGTCGGCGCCGGCACGCTGGCACTGTTCTGGGTCCTGCCCCGGATCCTCGAGGAGCTCGGCGGCTGGATCGGCGTCGGTGGCGTGGTCCTCGGCGCGAACGACGCGCTGATCCCCATCGCCTTCGTCCTGATCGCGGGCGGCGCGCTCGGCATGGCGACCGCCCATCGCATCGAGGCCCACGACCGGAGGCGGCTGCTGGCCGCGATCCCCGGTCCCTCGACGCGGAGCGCGGGCGTGGCGAATCCGTGGGAGAGCCCGGTCTAAGGAGGCTAGGAGACGAGGCCCTCGGTCGAACGCTGCGCGACCTCGGTGAAGCGGTCCCAGACGATGGAGGCCCAGTCGGGGTCGTCGGGCGCGAACGCGGCCCGGAGCTGCGCCTTGATCGGACCCGCTTCCGGCCCCCGCGGGTCGGAGTGCGCGTGCAGCCACGCGTCGGCCCGCAGTGCGTTCGACACCTCGACGATGTCGACGGTTCCCCACTCGACCGCGATGCCGGTGACCTCGCGGCCGTCGACCCACACGTCGAGCGCGTCGAGGACGTCGCCGCTCACGTCGGCCGAGACGGAGGTACCCTCGCTCGGCAGCGTGTACTCGCCGTACCAGGCCCCGAGCCGGTCCTTGCCCGCGTCGTCCGGGTGGCTGGCGATGAGCTCCCCCACGCCGTACGGGCCGAGACCCGTATGCAGATCGACGATCGCGCACCGCTGCGCGCCGCCGAGCGACTCTCGCGCGATCGCTTCAAGAGTCCGCTGGGACCAGACGGGACCGTTGCCGCCGTAGAAGACGCCCTCCGGGTGGCGGTACTGACCCTTGCTCACCGCTTCCTGCAGCGCATCGAACCCGTGCGCACCTGCGAACTCGAGGAGGACACCGGCAGTCGACTCCTGGGTCGCCGCGTCCCAGGATCGCGGAACGAGCGCGGACGCCAACGCGTCGTAGCCCGGGTTCTCCGGGAGCGAGGCGCCGAAGTCGATGCAGTTGCGGTTGAGGTCGACGTTGTCCTCGTTCACGCGGCGGATCCATGCGAAGCCGTAGGGGTTGATCGCGTGGACCATCACGATGGCGACGCCATCCGGAACCGATACGCCTTCGGTCAACCATCGGGTCTGGCACATCGAGCCGGCAAAGCCTTCGACCCCGTGCGTCCCGCTGATCACGAGCAGCCGGGTCGGCGCGTCGGGCACACCGAGGACGGCGACGTCGGTCGCGAGCGCCTCGCCCGCCGGGCCGGTCAACGGATGCTCGTAGTGCTGGACAAGCGCACCGGCCGCGGCCGCCGCGTCACGAAACCGGCCGCGCGCCTCCGAGTAGTCCGCCGCGAGTCTCATGCCCCCTGGTCTAGCCGGTGGAGACCGTTGCCGTGTCGCGACCGGAGCGAAGGATCGTGCCGGGCACCGCGCCGGTCGACGCGTTGTCGGTGACGGTCTCGACGCCGTTGACGAAGACGTGCCTCACGCCGAGCGCGTCTGACGTCAGCCGGGCCGAGCCGCCGGGAAGGTCGGCCACGAGCGTGGCGGCGTCCGCCCCGATGGTCTCCGGATCGAAGACCACGACGTCGGCGTGGTTGCCGACCGCGAGCCGGCCGCGCTCGCGCAGCCCGAAGAGCTGCGCGGGCTGGTCCGTGATCATCCGCACCGCTTCTTCGAGCGGGACGAGCTTCCGGCCGCGGATCATGTCGCCGAGGAAGCGGGTGGTGTACGGCGCGCCGCACATGCGGTCGAGGTGGGCGCCGGCGTCCGAGCCGCCGATCATCGCCCGCGGGTCCTCCCACACCTGCTTGCGCAGTGCCCACGACGCGGCGTCGCCGTCGGGCGCGATCGGCCAGAGGATCGTGCGGAGATCGTCGTTGATCACGATGTCGAGCAGCGTGTCGAACGGCTCGGTGCCACGTTCGGCCGCCAGCTCCTTGACCGTCTTGCCCTTCAGCCCTTCGTTCGCCTCGGAGTAGGTGTCACCGAGGACGTAGTTCGTCCAGTCCGCGAGGCGGCGGAACACGCCGGCCTCCTCGCTCTGGGCCCGCTCGTTCATCCACTTCCGGGTCTCCGGGTCCTTCAGCTTCTCGATGCGCTCGGGCACCGGGAGGGTCATGACCTCCTTCCAGCCCGGGAGCATGAACAGCGCGCAGTACGTCTTGAAGCTCATGTTCATCGGCACGATCACCGGCATGGAGAGCGCGACCAACCGCCCGCCGGCCTCCTGGGCCCGGGTCGACGCCTCGAGCTGGCGGGTCACGCGCTCCGGCACCCGCGAGTCGACTGTGAGCACGTTCCAGTTGAGCGGCCGCTGCCCCGCGACCGACATCCGGGTGAAGAGCTCGATCTCCTCGTCGCTGAACTGGTCCAGGCAGCCGTCGACGATCGCCTCGAGCGTCGTGCCCTCGTGCTCGCTGACCGCGGCGCACAGCGCAATGACCTCGTCGTGGCTCGCCCAGCGCGACGCGACCGGCTTCCCGTCGCCGTCGGAGTGCGTGTACGAGAGTGTGGTGGAGAACCCGAGCCCACCGGCTTCGATCGCCGCGTGCAGCTCGGCCACCATCGCCGCGACCTCTTCGTCCGTGGCCTCCCGCTCGACCGCTTCCTCGCCCATCACGTAACGGCGCAACGCGCAGTGCCCGACGAGGAAGCCCGCGTTGACCCCCACGTTGCCGTCGAGCCGGCTGAGGTACTCGGCGAACGTCTCCCAGTCCCACGGCACGCCGTGCTCGAGCGCCGCGAGGGGCATGCCTTCGACCTGCGCCATCATGCGCCGCAGGTAGTCGGCGTCCTCCCCGTGCAACGGCGCGAGCGTGAATCCGCAGTTGCCGCCGATGACGCTCGTGACACCGTGGACGTTGCTCGGCGACGCGACCGGATCCCAGAACAGCTGGGCGTCGTAGTGCGTATGGGGGTCGACGAAGCCGGGTGTCACCACCAGCCCGTCGGCGTCGACGACCCGTTCGGCCTCCTCGTCGATCTCGCCGATCGCGGCGATCCGACCGCCGCGGATACCGACATCGCCCCGGTAGGAGGGATCGCCCGTCCCGTCGACGATGGTCCCGCCGCGGATCACGATGTCGAGCATGGCGTCGTCCTTCTCCGGGGCGGCGGGGCGTCGATCTGACGGCCCGTCAGATTACCCACCCGCGCCAAACGCAGCTCCTGCCCTCCGTTTGTGCCGAACCGCTCCCTCAGGAACCCTTCTGGCACAAACGGCGGGGGGCGAGCGGCGGGGGGCGAGCGGCGGGGGCACGTCGGCGGGGGGCGAGCGGTCAGAGATCCAGGGTTCCGCCGGGGGTGATCCCGGCGCGGCGGAGCACCTTGGCCTTCGTACGCAGCAGCAGCTCGCGCGGGACGCGGGCGATCTGCGTCGCGATCTCGCCCGCCACCTCGGCGAGCCGCTCGGGCGGGACGACCCGGGTGACGAGGTGGAAGCCGAGCGCCTCCTGCGCGTCGACCACGCGACCGGTGAAGCAGAGATCGCTCGCCACTGCCGCGCCGACGAGATCGTGCAGGGGAGCGTAGACGACATCGCCGAACGTCACTTCCGGATGCGAGAACCGTGCGGTGCGGGACGCGACACGGATGTCGCACATCACCGCGAGATCGAATCCGCCCGCGATCGCCGGCCCGTTCACCGCGGCGACGATCGGGAGCGGGAACTCCAGGACCGTGCGGTGGTAGCGGTCGCTCGACGCCCACAGGCGTTCGCCGAAGGCCGCATCGCTCGCCGCCTGGTCGAACTCCTTGAGGTCGAAGCCGGCCGAGAACACGTCGCCCTCGCCGGTGAGCACGACCACCCGCACCGCCTCGTCGGCCGCCAGCGCGTCCAGGACATCCGCGAGCCGGTCGCGCAGCTCGACCGAGAGTGCGTTCTTGCGTTCCGGACGATCGAGCGTCAGCGTCGCGATCCCGTCCCACGGTCCGTCAATTCGCAGCATGGACCCGATGCTATGAGCACGCGACCGTCCGGCGCCTGATCTACGCGCGTTGCAGGTTCTGCAGGCCGACCTTGCCGTTCGTGTCCTTCACCTGGAGCTGGGCCACGCCATGGGTCCCGTCCGCGAAGTCCACCGTGCAGGAGAAGCGCTCACCCGGAGAGCGCGTCGACACCAACTTGTCACCGCACGAGACGGAGGTCGTCGGCGCGCCGTTCTGCGCCGCGTAGGTGGCGACGAAGGCCTCGACCTTCTTCGTGAAGATCACGGCCTGGACCTGGTCGATGCGCACGTTCCCCCGGTTGTCCTTCTGGTGGAGCGCGATCAACAGGGGCTGGCCGCCGATCTGCACCGTGCAGGTGAACTCGGCACCCTTCTTCTCCGTCACCTGCTTCGGGCACTTCACTCCCCCGACCGGGGCTTCGGCGCCGTAGGCCGTCTCGGACAGCTTCCGGATCTCGCGCTCGGCCTTCCCGAGGTCCAGCTCCTTGTTGCCGCTCGAGCTGCAGGCGCCCGCGAGCAGCGCCAGCCCACAGACGAGGACCAGTCCACTCCGGAGTCGTGACACGGCGCGGAGCCTAGGCTCGGACACCTCACCAGGCCCGTCTTTGCGTGGTCCCGGCGCTATTGCACCTCGCGTGAAAGAACCTCTACGGTGCGCGGCGTGACGCAGACGACCGACGGACGCACCGCGCGGTCGGCCCGGACCCGCGAGGCCGTGGTGACCGCAGTCCTCGAGCTCGTGCGGAACGACAACATCCGGCCGACCGCCAAGGAGATCGCGGCCCAGGCCGGCATCTCGCTGCGCTCGGTGTACGTACACTTCGACGATCTCGACGACCTCTTCGCCGCCGCGGGGGCCCGCCAGGCCGACGAGGTGGCCCACCTCCTCTACGCCGTCGACGCCGGACTGCCGCTCGCGGCGCGCATCGACGCGGTGATCCGTCAACGGGCGGCGATCTGGGAGGTGCTTGCACCGGTACGCCGCGCCGCGATGCTGTGGAGCTCGAGGTCCGTGGCGCTCCGGGAGGGCGCCGAACGCGCCACACTCCGGGCCGTGGGTGACCTCGCCCGGGTGTTCGCCACCGAGCTCGAAGCCTGGGGCGACGGTCGCGACGGAGCGCTCGAAGCGCTGCACGTCGCCACCAGCGCCGGGGCGTGGGACGTGTTGCGGACCGAGCGCTGCCTCTCCGTCGAGCAGGCCTGCGAGGTGGTCGCGATCACCCTGGCGAACCTGCTCGCGGGTCCGGCGGCGGCGACGAAGACGAATAGTCCCTCTCTCTCCGGGAAGGCTTGACCTGATGGAAGCCCTGCGCACTCCCGACGACCGCTTCGTAGGACTCCCCGACTACCCGTTCGAACCGCACTACGTCGAGGTCCCCTGCGGCGACGGCTCCGGCACGCTCCGGATCCACTACGTCGACGAGGGACCGCCCGACGCGACCGAGACCGTGCTCCTCATGCACGGCGAGCCGTCGTGGAGCTACCTCTACCGGAAGATGATCCCCGTGATCACCTCCGCCGGGTACCGGGCCGTGGCACCGGACCTCATCGGGTTCGGTCGATCGGACAAGCCGGCCGAGCGCGACGACTACACCTACCAGCGCCACGTCGACTGGATGCGCGCCGCGCTCGAGACCATCGACCTCCGCGGCATCACCCTCTTCTGCCAGGACTGGGGTGGCCTCATCGGCTTGCGGCTCGTGGCCGAGATGCCGGACCGGTTCGACCGCATCGTCGCCGCGAACACGTTCCTCACCACCGGCGACCGCCCACCCGGCGAGGCGTTCATGAGCTGGCAGACCTTCTCGCAGACGGTCGAGGACTTCGCGGTCGGCCAGATGCTGAGCTTCGCCACCACCACGGATCTCTCGCCGGAGGTCATCGCGGCCTACGACGCCCCCTTCCCCGACGACAGCTTCAAGGCCGGGGCGCGCCAGTTCCCGATGCTCGTGCCGACATCGCCCGACGATCCCGCGGCCGAGCCGAACCGGGCGGCGTGGCGCGTGCTCGAGCAGTGGAAGAAGCCGTTCCTCACCGCGTTCTCCGACCAGGACCCGATCATGAAGGGGGGCGACCGGGCGTTCCAGGAGCGGATCCCAGGTGCCGCGGGTCAGCCCCACACGACGGTCACCGGCGGTCACTTCCTGCAGGAGGACAGCGGCCCCGAGCTGGGCCGGATCGTCGTCGACTTCATCCGCACGAACCCGGACGCCACATGAGCCGCACCGCGCGCCGTCAGCGCGACGACGGCCACGCGTAGGCTCACCGGCGAGGGATCTGCACCAATGTCCACGAGGGGGGACGACGGGCAATGACGGCGGCCTGGGAACGCGTGCTGCCCACACCGGCGGCGCGCCGCACCGCCGCGTGGGCGGCCCCGATCGGGGTGCTGGCGCTCGCCGTGCTCGTCTGGCCGTTCCCGGCGCCGGTCGGCGTGATCGTGAACGGCGCGCTCGTCGGGAGCCGGGTGGCACTCATCGCGCTCGGGATCGCGCTCGTCTACCGGGCCAACCGGGTGATCAACTTCGCCGCCGGCGACCTCGGCCAGCTCCCGGCGACCCTGGCCGTGCTGCTCGTCCTGAGCTGGGGCTGGAACTACGTGGCCAGCGCCGTCATCGGCCTCGTCGCGGCGATCCTCGTGGGAGTCCTCGTCGAGACGCTCATCATCCGGCGCTTCTACAAGTCCCCCCGCCTGATCGTGACGGTCGCGACCATCGGCGTGGCCCAGGTGCTCACCGGCGCCGCACTCTTCCTGCCCAACCTGTTCGGCGACCTCACCGTGGCGCCCCGGCTCGACCCGCCGTTCCACGCGAGCCTCACCCTGCCGGGCGTGACGTTCAACGCCTCCGATCTGCTCACGGCCATCGTCGTGCCGATCTGCTTCATCGCGCTCGGCCTGTTCATGCGCTACTCCAACTTCGGCATCGGGATCCGGGGCGCAGCCGAGCGGGGCGACCGTGCGTTGACGCTCGGCATCCCGGTGCGGCGACTGCACACGGTCGTCTGGGTGATCGCGAGTGTGCTGGCGTACGTGGCGATGTTCCTCCGCGCGGGCGTGGTCGGCCTGCCCGTGGGCCAGGTGCTCGGCCCGAGCTTCCTGCTGCAGGCCCTCGCGGCGGCAGTCATCGGGCGCATGGAACGCCTTCCCACCATCGCGATCGCGGCGATCGGAATCGGCATCGTGGACCAGTCGATGACGTTCCAACCCGGGAACCGCGCCGCGTTCAATGACGCGATCCTGTTCGTCATCATCCTCGTCGCGCTGCTCGTGACGAAGCGGCCGACGGGAACGCGCGGCGGCGACGTCTCGACCTGGCAGGCCGCGCGCGAGGTGCGGCCCGTGCCGCGGGAGCTCGTGCGCATCCCCGAGGTGCGGTACGTCCGTTGGGCGCTCGGTGCCGTCATGCTCGGGCTCCTGCTCGCGTTGCCGCTCTGGCTCACCGAATCGAAGATCAACCTCGCCGCCGTGATCGTGATCTTCGGCATCGTCGGGCTCTCGCTCGTCGTGCTCACCGGCTGGGCCGGGCAGGTGAGCCTGGGCCAGATGGCGTTCGCCGGCATCGGTGCGGCGGTCGGTGGCGGGCTCACCGCGAACCAAGGGTGGGACATCTCCCTCGCGCTGCTGGTCGGTGGATGCGCGGGTGCACTGATCGCAGTCATCGTCGGGTACCCGGCCATCCGGCGCGGTGGCTTGACCCTGGCCGTGATCACGCTGGCGTTCGCGCTGCTCACGTCGTCGTACCTGCTCAATGAGGAGTTCTTCGGCAACTGGCTGCCGAGCGGCCGCATCGCGCGCCCGGACTTCCTCGGGCTCATCGACATCAGCAGCGAGACCCGGTACTACTACTTCTGCCTCGCCTGCCTCGCGCTCATGTACGTCCTCGCGCGGGGGGTCCGCCAGAGCCGCACGGGTCGCGTGCTCATCGCCATTCGCGAGAACGAACGCGCGGCGCGCTCGTACGGCGTGAGCGCGACGCGCACGACGCTGGCCGCGTTCGCGATGTCCGGGTTCATGGCCGCGTTCGCCGGCGTGCTCTACGTCCACCATCAGAGCGGGCTCGGCGTCGCCGCGTTCCTGCCGTTCGAGAGCCTCACCGCGTTCTCCATGGTGGTGATCGGTGGGCTGGGATCGCTTTCGGGCGCACTCCTCGGTGCGTTCTACGTGCGGGGGGCGCAGTACTTCCTCCCCGGCAACTGGGCCCAGCTCGCCAGCGGCGCCGGCCTGCTCCTCGTACTCATGATCCTGCCGGGCGGCATCGGCGCGGCCATCGCCGACGTGCGGGACGCCTACCTCCGCTGGGTCGCGAACCGCCGGGGCCTGCTCGTACCCAGCCTGGTCGCCGACCGCCGCGAAGAGCCGGTCGAGCTCTCGGCCGCGACGGTGCAAGCCGCGGTCGAGGCCGCGGAGACCGAGCCGATCCCGGAGCAGATGCTGTGAGCGCGACCGTCGAGGCGGCGGGCAGCGCGGCGCCGCTCGAGGACGCTTCGAAGAAGCGGTGGCGGCGGGCGGTCACCGGCGGCGCGCCCCTCTTCCCGCTCGTGATCCTGTTCGGGCTCAACGCAGTCGACCAGGCGGACCAGCGAATCTTCGCCCTGCTCGCCCCGAACATCCGGGACAACTTCCACCTCGACAACTCCGAGTTCCTCCTCATCGTCGCGCTGGGGCTCGTCCTCGGCCTCCTCCTCTCCATCCCGTTCGGCTTCGCCGCCGACCGGATCCCGCGCCTGCCCATCGTGATCGGGGGCGCGATCGCGTTCGGCGTGTTCTCGATGTTCACCGGTCTGGCCACGAGCATCTGGATGCTCGTGATCGCCCGCGCCGGCACGAGCTTCGGCACCGCGGTGAGCAACCCCACGCACAACTCGCTGCTCGCCGACTACTACGACATCCCGGACCGGCCGAAGGTGTATTCGGTCCACCGTGCCGCGCTCGCCGTCGGCGCGTGCCTCGGACCGCTGATCGCCGGACTGCTGACGTCGTGGTTCAGCTGGCGGGTGCCGTTCATCCTCATCATCTTTCCCACGGCGGTCTTCGTGATCCTCGCGTTGTGGCTTCGCGAGCCGATTCGGGGGCACTTCGAACGGTCGGCCATGGGTGCCGATGCCGAGACCGTCGCCACCGAGGTGGCGGCGCCTTCGTACGCGGAGTCCTGGCGGGTCTGCTGGAACATCGGCACGCTCCGGCGCATCTTCTACGCGCTGCCGTTCCTGGCGGTCGCCTTCATCGGGTTGGAGATCTTCGGCTCGCTCTTCTACGAGCAGGTCTTCCATCTCAATGCTCGCGACCGGGGATTCGTGTTCGCGATCATCGCGCCGGCTCAGCTCATCGGGTTGCTCCTCACGACGCGCATCATCACCCGCCTGTTCGTGCGCAGCGCGACGCTGGTACCCCGGTTCGTCGCGGTCGTGGGTGTTGCCGTCGCGATCACGTGGACCGCGTTCGCGCTCAGTCCCAACCTCGTGACCGCCGTCATCCTCAACGCGATCGTGACCGGGATCGTCGTCCTGATCGTCCCGCCGATCTTCGCGGCTCTGTCCCTCGCCATCCCGCCGAAGATCCGGTCCTTCGGCTTCGCGGTCGCCGCCCTGTGGATCCTGCCGGGCCTGGTCCTCCTCCCCATCGTCGGCGCCCTGGCCGACGAGTGGGGCATCCGGACCGGGCTGATCCTCATGGTTCCCGTCTTCCTCGTGGGCGCGATGGTCGTCGCGTCGGCCGGGCAGGAGATCGAGAAGGACATCAAGCGGGTGTGGACCGCCGCGGCCGCCCAGTCCGAGGTGCTGTACGAGCGTCGCCAGGGCCGGGCCAAGCTGCTGCTCGTCCGCGGCGTCTCGGTCCACTACGGCGCGGTCCAGGTCCTCTTCAACGTGGATCTCGAGGTCGACGAAGGCGAGATCGTCGCGCTCCTCGGCACCAACGGTGCCGGCAAGTCGACGTTGCTCAAGGCCGTCGCCGGACTGGTCGACCCCACCGAAGGTGCGATCGTGTTCGACGGCCGTGACCTGAGCTACACGCCGGCGGACGAGGCCGCGGGCCGGGGCGTGACGATGGTGCCCGGCGGTCAGGGAGTGTTCCCGTCCCTCACGGTGCGGGAGAACCTCCAGCTGGCGGGGTGGTTGCACCGCAAGGAGAGGGACTACCTCCGCGGCGCGACGGAGCGGGTGCTCGAGATCTTCCCGGTGCTGCGCGATCGGCTGGAGGAGCCGAGCGGCAACCTGTCCGGTGGCCAGCAGCAGATGCTCACGCTCGGCATGGCCTTCATCGAGCGGCCACGCCTGCTCATGATCGACGAGCTGTCGCTCGGGCTCGCGCCGAGCGTCGTCGGCCAGCTGCTCGAGATCGTGCGCGAGCTCAAAGCCGCCGGAACCACGATCATCCTCGTCGAACAGTCCGTGAACGTGGCCCTGACCGTCGCGGAGACCGCGTACTTCATGGAGAAGGGCGAGATCCGCTTCCACGGACCGACGACGGAGCTCCTCGACCGGCCCGACGTGCTCCGGTCCGTCTTCCTCGAGGGCGCGGGAACGCACGAGACCGCGGTCGCGGGGGTCGTGACCATGCCGGCCATCCCCACCAAGCCGTCGAGCAACGGTGGCGGCGCCTCCCTCCCCACCCGGCTCGAGGTGCGCGACCTCACGAAGCGCTTCGGCGGCATCACGGCGCTCGATCACGTGACGTTCACGGTCGGAGCGGGTGAGATCGTCGGGTTCCTCGGGCCCAACGGCGCGGGCAAGACGACGTTGTTCGACGTGATCTCGGGGTTCACTCAGCAGGAGATGGGCACGATCGCCCTCTCCGACACTCAAGGCGTGGTCCACGACATCACCCGCCGGTCGCCGCAGACGCGCGCCCGGCTCGGGCTCGGCCGCTCGTTCCAGGACGGCCGCCTGTTCTCCGCCCTCACCGTCACCGAGACGATCGCCGTCGCACTGGAGTGCAGCGTGGAGGTCCGCGATCCACTCGCGGCGGCCCTGCACCTTCCCGCGGTGGTCGATTCCGAAGCCGCGGTGGAGACGCGAGTGGAGGAGCTCATCGAGCTGATGGGCCTCGCGGCGTTCCGGGACAAGTTCGTGCACGAGCTGTCCACGGGGAGCCGCCGGATCGTGGACCTCGCGTGCATCCTCGGCCATCAACCGACGGTGCTCCTGCTGGACGAGCCGTCGAGCGGCATCGCGCAGCGCGAGGCCGAAGCACTCGGGCCGTTGCTGCTCCGCATCCGTGAGTCGCTCGGGGCCAGCATCCTCGTCATCGAGCACGACCTCCCACTCCTCACGTCGGTCTCGGACCGGATGATCGCGATGGAGCTGGGCGCCGTGATCGCAGAAGGGGCGCCGGACGAGGTCGTGCACGACCCCGGCGTCATCGCGTCGTATCTGGGGACCGATCAAGCAGCCATCTCCCGCTCCGGTGGGCGAGGCGCAGGCAGCACCTGACAGGGGGAAGGCACTGATGGAACCGACCAACCGCCGTGAGACCGGAACTCGTCCCAGCGCGATGAAGCGCTACGGGCCCTTCATCGCGATCGTCGTGGTGATCGCGATCGTGGTGGCGGTGATCGCGGTGGCCGGCGGTGGTGGCAGCGGGAAGAAGACGGCCGACACCGGCCCGGTCAAGACCACCGCCGGGCCGGTGACCATCAACGACTCGAATCGCAACTCGATCGACTGGGGCCCGAACTGCGACGTCGCGCGCGGCACCGTGAAGATCCCCTACACCTACGCCGCACCCTGCGTGAAGCCGTTCAAGGGTGACAACGGCGGCGCAACGACCCCGGGGGTCACCAAGGACTCGATCACGGTCGTCGTCTACATCGGTGACCCGGCCAAGAATCCGCTACAGGCGGCGACCGTCCGGAGCGCCGGCGCCGACACGAGCCCCGCGACACAGAAGGAGACGTACCAGGGCTACATCGACCTGTTCGCGAAGTACTACGAGACGTACGGCCGCAAGATCGACCTCAAGTTCTTCGACGGGACCGGTGGGCCGATGGACGAGGTCGCGGCACGCGCCGACGCGAAGGCCATCGCCGACATGCACCCGTTCGCGGTGTTGAACGGTGCCAACCAGACGCCGGCGTGGTCCGACGAGCTCGCCGCGCACGGCATCATGTGCCTGGGCAACTGCTCGCTCGCCGTCCCCGAGAGCTTCATCAAGGGGCACGCCCCGTACATCTTCGGGACCGGACCCACCCCCGAGGAAGCCTCCATGCTCACCGCCAAGCTGGTGAGCAACCTGCTGAACGGCAAGAAGGCCCAGTACGCCGGCGACGCGCTGAAGAACAAGCAGCGCGTCTTCGGGGTCGTTCACTACGACACGATCGACGGCCAGCAGACGGCCGCGTTCGCGCAGCTGAAGAAGTCGTTGAAGGAAGGCGGGGTCAAGATCGCGGCGGACCTCCCCTTCCTGCTCGATCTCGCCAAGGCACAGGAGAACGCCCGGACGGAGATCGCCAAGCTCAAGGCCGCGGGGGTGACCAGCGTGATCTTCACCGGTGATCCACTGACCCCCGCGTCCCTGACCAAGGAAGCCACCGCGCAGAACTACTTCCCCGAGTGGATCATCGGCTCCAACGTGCTGGTCGACATCGCGCTGTTCGGCCGCACCTACGACCAGGAGCAGTGGAAGCACGCGTTCGGTCTCGCGCTCACCATGGCCCGGACCGACCAGGACGCACGTGAGTCGTACAACCTCTACAAGTGGGAGTACGGCAAGCCGCCGCCGAACAACACGTACGGCATCATCATCGTCGACCCACTCGCCTTGTTCACCGGGATCCAGCTCGCCGGACCGAAGCTCACGCCCGACACGTTCGCGGCGGGCATGTTCCGCGCGCCGATAACGGGCGGGACTCCGCTCAGCCCGGCGACCTCGCGCGGTCACCACGGCCTCTGGCCCGGTACCGACTGGGGTGGCACGGATGACACCGGGCTCATCTGGTGGAACCCGAACGCGGTGGGCGAGGACGAGGTCGGCAACGTCGGCAAGGGCCTCTACGAGTACACCTCCATGGGCAAGCGCTGGTTCCTCAAGGACATGCCCACGACGAACCCGGGACTCTTCGATCCCAAGGGCTCGGTGACGATCTTCAAGACGATCCCGCCGCAGTACGCGCCACCCAAGTACCCGTCGCCTGCTAAGTAGTCACCATGGAACCGACGGGTCGGCGTGAGCGGAGCAGCTCGCGGAAGCTGCTCCGCTACGCGCCGATCGTGGCCATCCTGCTGGCGGTGGTCCTCGTCTGGCTCCTGTTCGGCCGCAACAACAACGACAACAGCGCGAACCCGAAACCGTCCGGCGGGGGCAAGGGACCCGTGGTCTTCTCCGCGGCGAACAAGGACTCGGTCAAGTGGGGACCGAGCTGCGACACGACGCTCGGGAAGGTCGCGGTGCCACTGACCTACGCGCCGCCGTGCGTCGCGCCGTTCAAGGGTGACAACGGCGGGGCGACCGCACAGGGCGTCACGGGCGACACGATCAAGATCGCGCTGTACCAGGCGCAGCCCGACATCCTCCAGCAGACGTTCTTCCAGCAGACCGGCTCCGACGAGTCGCTCAACGCGGAGCTGGACACGGTGAAGCAGTACGTCCAGTTCTTCGAGGCGCACTACGAGACCTACGGCCGCCACGTGGAGATCGTGCCGGTGAAGGCGAGCGGTCCCCCGGACGACGAGGCCGCGGCTCGATCGGACGCGATCAAGGTCGCCACCGAGATCAAGGCGTTCGCGTCGTGGGGCGGACCGAGCCAGACCGAGGCGTACGCGAGTGAGCTCTCCGCGCGCGGCGTCCTCTGCATCGGCGACTGTCTCCTCGCCGCGACCGACGCGTACGTGAAGGCGAGCCAGAGCCACGTCTGGCTCACGTTCCCGTCCATCGAGCAGCTGAGCGAGCACTGGAGCCAGTTCCTGATGCGCGAGCTGGCGGGACGCAACGCCGAGTTCGCCGGCGACCCCGCGCTGCGCACCAAGAAGCGGATCTTCGGTGTGGTGCGCTTCGACGAGAGCTTCGCCGGGCTCGACCAGGCCGGCGCCGCGTTCGTGAAGCAGCTCCGGGCGAAGGGCGCGCCACTCAAGGCGGACATCCCGTACCAGCTCGACCTCGCGAAAGCGCAGGAGAACGCGCGCAACATGATCGCGAAGCTGAAGGCCGCGAAGGTCACCACCGTCATCTTCGCCGGCGACCCGGTCACCCCCGCGTCGCTCACCGCCGAGGCCACCGCGCAGCACTACTTCCCCGAGTGGGTCGTGCTCGGCGCGGCGTACACGGATACGTCGTTGTTCGGCCGCAGCTACGACCAGCAACAGTGGTCGCACGCGTTCGGGGTCTCGACGCTGCCGACACCGGTCCAGCCCCAAGTGGACCAGCTGTACTCGATCCTCGTGTGGCAGTCGGGGAAGGGACCGGAGGCGAAGACGTTCAAGGTGCTCGTGCAGGCGCCGTTGATCTTCTACACCGCCCTCCATCTGGCCGGTCCCCACCTCACCGCCGACTCGTTCCGCGAGGGGCTCTTCCGCTTCCCGTCGGGTCAGACACATCCGACCCAGCTGCACATCTCGTGGGGCAACCACGGCATCTGGCCGTCGACGGACTTCTTCGGCAGCGACGACGCCACGCAGATCTGGTGGAACCCGAAGGCGAAGGGGGTCGACGAGGTCGGCAACGAGGGCACGGGGATGTGGGAGTACGCACGGGACGGGAAGCGCTACCTGCCCGGGCAGTGGCCGACCGGCGAGCCTCCGATCTTCGATGCGTCGACTTCGGTCACGCAGTTCCGCACGCTGCCACCCGCGGACCGTCCCCCGAGCTACCCGTCGCCGGCGAAGTAGGCCGGGCCCGGCGGCACCGGCTGCGGCTCGACGTGCGCGCGCTCGGACGCGTCCACCCGCACCCAGCCCTCCCCCAACACGTACCGGCGGATGACTCGGGCGGGGTTCCCCACCGCGACGCAGAAGTCCGGGATCTCGCCGCTCACGACCGATCCGGCCCCGATCACGGTGTGCTTGCCGATCGTCGCGCCCGGCAGCACCACGGTGCCGTGACCGAGCCAGGCACCGTCGGCGATCACGACGGGGCGCGGGGCCGAGAACTGGAGGCCAGGCGGGAGCGACACGTCCTCGTACCCGTGGTTGGCGTCGGTGACGTACACGTGATGGCCGGTCCAGACGTCGTCGCCGATCGTGATCGACGAGTGACCGACGATCCCGCTCCCCTTGCCAATGAGCGTGCGATCGCCGATCGTGAGGACCGGATCGTGATCCGGGACATGACCCGGCATGACACCGGCCGAGAGCGTCCCGTACGGCCCGATGATCACCCGCTCACCGATCCGGATGTACGCCTCGCCGTAGAGCGCGGTGAGCGGGAAGCAGATCGCGCTGCCATCGCCGAAACCACCGAACCGGCGCGCGCGCCGGCTGCGAGGCCCGAACGTGCCGTGCCGACCAAGGAGCTCCCAACCCCAGTTGATCGCATCCGCCGCCCCGCGCATCGTCGGAGGTTAGCCCTTCACTTCGGACGGATCGTCTTGCGGGCGCGCCAGAAGACGGTGCCCACCGCGCCGAGCGCGACGAGCAGCAGCAGGATCGCGAAGTACACGAGTGCGGGTGGCCAGCTCGTGTCGGACCGGGTGGAGCTGCGCGGTACCGACGGCGTTGCCGCGGCGACCGGATCACCGGCGACCGAGAAGTGGTTGAGCGTGACCGTCGTGTGATCGGGAGCGACGACCGTCGCGTGGAGATCGTCGCTGCCCACCGACGAAGCATCGATGCCCTCGGCTTCGCCCGCGACCGGCGGCGCGGACCCGAGGTCGGACACCTCGCCCGTCTTGATGTCGACACGGAACATCCGGTTCTGCGCGTCGTCGGTGAGGAGCCAGACCGCGCCCCGCGCCACCGCCGCGCCCTGCACCCGCTGCAGCGTGCGATCGAGCCGGAGCGGTGCGAGCCGGCGCCAGCCCGCCCGGACGTCGTAGCGCAGCAGCTCCGCGCCGCCGAAGCGGTCCATCGAGTAGGCGATACCCGTCGCCCCGTCCACGGCCACGAACGAGTTCTCGTGCTGGCGCACGGTCGTGGCGTCGCGGAACGCCAAGGTCCGGGCGTCGTAGCGGGCCATGGCCTGGCGCCCCTTCGCGTAGTCCGGCTGCTCGAACGGCACGTAGAGCGTCGTGCCGGCGACATCGATGTCGCCGATGTGGTCGTACCCACGCTGCGCCCAGGCCGGAGGGATGGCCACGTCGACGTGGACCTCGGGCGCGCCGGAGCCGTCGAGCCGGGCCAGGGCGTCCGGGCCGGAAACCACCCAGCCCAAGGTGGAGTGCGCGAGACCCTGGCTGTAGACGGGACCGAGCTGCTCGTCGGACGTGACCGATGCCGCCGGCCCGGCCGCGGCAAGGAGACCGATCAAGAGCGCTGCGACCGTGCCGGTCAACCCCACGGGCCGAGGCTACGCCGGTCGGGTGCGATGATCGGTCCGTGCCCGAGCCGGAACCGGTCGACTACGCGGACGAGCCGTTCTGCTACCTCACGACCCTTGGTCGCCGCACCGGCCATGCGCACACGATCGAGATCTGGTTCGCGGTCGATCGCGGGATCGTCTACATGATGTCCGGCACCGGCGGTCAGTGGGACGACGTCACTCGCCGATCGGACTGGGTGCAGAACCTCATGGCGAATCCGGAGGTCGGCCTGCGCGTCGGGACCCACGAGTGGGACGCGCGGGCGCGGGTCGTAGCGCGTGACACGGACGAGGACGCCCGGGTGCGTCCCCTGCTTCGTGACAAGTACGCGACGACCGCGGACGATCTGGTCTCGTGGGCGCGCACCGCGCTGCCCGTCGCGATCGAAGAGCTGGTCCTGCGCGACCCTTCGTGACGGGGCGACGGGCGGAGCTCAGGCGCGGGCTGCGGCGGCGGGCGACTCCGAGTGCTTCCGCTCGAAGACGTAGGCCAGCAGCTCGCGGCCGAAGTCGGAGGCGACCGCGATGTCGGAGGGGTCCGCTTCGACCCCGTTGAGCCACTGGAGCCGGAGCACGTCGCCGTCGCGAAGCTCCGGCACGATGCCCCCGAAGAACACGTCGAGCTCGTCGTGCACGGCCATCGGCAGGGCGCCGGTCGCGGGATCGGAGAGCGCGAGCTCGATGTGCGCCACGTCCCGCCCGAGCAGTGCTTCCTCGTCGAGGGCCCGGCCGAGGGCCTCGAGCACGTCGGCACCCGTCGTGTCCACGACGATCGTGGCCTCGTTGTGATCCGCGTGCTCGGTGATGGTGAGGTGCGTCGTGCCCTCGAGCGTGGTGGCCGAGCCGAGCGCGGCGATCTCGCGGTCCAGCCCGTTGTGCTCGTACACGTCCGCGACGACCGCTCGGTGCCACGCCGGTGGGTGCACCGTGCGCGGCGGAGGAGGATTCGTCGTCAGCCAGAACAGCGCGACGGACTGGCGGCGCCCGGCAGACTTCTGGTCGATCGCGGTGTACGACACCTGCGACGGGATGTAGCCGAGCAGGAAGCCGGTCTCGTGCGCGCCGAGCGCGAGGTTCGCGGCCTGGCTGTACGGGTGCGCAGCCGTCGCCTCGCTGTACATGCCGAGGATGCCGGCAGCCGTGCACCACGATGCGAGCTCCGACTTGAGCGTCGTGAACAGATGGTGACCGCGGTAGCGGGGATCGACGACGGCCTGGCCCGCATGACCAGCCGGCGCATCGGGGACCGCGCGGCCGAGTGCGAGATGGCCGACCACGTCGCCGAGCGGATCGATGCCGACGATGGAGCGCATCGATCCCCGCTCCAGGCGGCGCCGGATCTCCCACGGGTCGTAGGCCCACGCGGCGTCGTACGAATCGCCGTACGAGCGCTCGATGGCCTCGGTGAGACGCGCGGCCTCCTCGGGTTCGAGGAACCGGATCTCGATCGACGTGTCGGCGGCTTCGGGACTCATGGGACCAGTGTCTTCGGCCATCGCAGGGGCCGGAATGAGGTCCAGTCTCCCCCACCGGTGGTCCAGAAGACCGTTACGGGCCGTCAAGGCCATTTCGAGCCGGTCGGAAACGGGCCCGTCCGTCACGCAGCGTCCAGATCTGTGGGATCCTGAAGGGAGCACCCCCCACCACCCCCCCACGCGAGAGCCGACCCTCATGAGCCACTACCTGATCCGCTTCGCGGAGCGGAGGCAGGTCAAGTCCGACGTCTGGTTGGTCTTGCTCTCCGTCGAGCGTGACGGCGAGGTGTGCGGCGAGGCCGAGGTGGCCCTGAGCCGGGAGGGCCTGGCCGACTTCTACGGCGACGACGAGCCGCCGGACGGCTGGTGGGCCGGGCTCGTCACGGCGGCGGCCACCCAGCTCCAGGGCCGCTACGAGGCGGGCCACATCGCGACGTGGGCCGAGAACGGTCGCCCGGTGCCGCTGCGGGTCGGGTACGGCCACGCGCACCGCTTGGCCACCTCGACGCCACCGCTCGAGGCGATCCCCGAGGGTGCGATCGTGCGCGAGTTCGAGCTGGCGGACGCTTCCGCCCTCTGAGCTGCGTGCCGGCCCGCGGGCCAGGGAGGCCGCTCTTCCGGCCCCCGGGTTCTTGTCCCACCCTGCTGCCACGATGGAGTCACGGAAAAACCCTCCGTGTAACTACACTCGTGTGATCTCCAGGGAGGCACTCATGCAAGAGCCCCGAACCGACTTCGCCGCCCCGACCGTGCTGGCCGACCGCTGTGGCACCTTCGTCGCCGACCCGGACGAGCCCGGAATCTGCGCCGGCTGCGGCTGGCTGCGCGAGGAACACCCCGAGATCGAGGTCGCACCGCCGCTCGCCGCCTGACGCCCGGGCGCGGGCCCTCGGAGGTTCGGCCCGTCCCCGGCTCGGCCCGGGACACAATGTGAGCGTGACGGACACGTACTCGAACGTGGACGCCAGCCCGGATGTGCGCAGCGCGCTCGACTGGCAGGATCGGGTCGACTCGTGGCCGCAGGTGCGGTCCTACAAGGAGCACACGTACTCGCTGGCCGACGACCGGCGGCCGGTGCTGGACGTGGGGTGCGGAACCGGTCACGACCTCGTCGAGCTCGGTGGCCGCAACGTCGGGATCGATCGCTCCGCCGCGATGGTTCAGCGGGCGGTCGAGCGCGGCGGCACCGCCGTGATCGGCGACGCGGCCCAGCTTCCCTTCGGCGCCGCGATGTTCGGCGCGGTGCGCGCCGATCGGGTCGTGCAGCATCTTGCCGACCCGTGGGCGGCCCTGCACGAGATGACCCGGGTCACGCGATCCGGCGGGCGCGTGATCGTCGCGGATCCGGACCAGGAGTCGCTCGTCATCCACGTTCCGGGCGTACCGGCAGATCTCGTCGCGCGGGTCAAGGCGGCGCGCCGTGACATCGGGTACCGCAACGGGCGGCTCGCGAGTGCGCTGCCGGCTGCGTTCCTGGCGGCGGGCCTGCTCGACGTGTGTGTGCGTGCGTTCCCGCTCGTGCTCACCGACCCCGACGAGGCCTTCGGCCTCCCGACCTGGGTCGCCTACTGGCGCGATCGCGGGCATGGGTTCGACGACAACGATGTCCGCGCGTGGGACGCGGGGATGACGCGCGCTCGCGTCGGCGGCTTCGTCTACGCGCTCCTCTACCTCGTGGTCGCCGGCACCAAGCCCTGACCCCGGCCCCCTTGCGCCCCGCCGCGGCGCTCAGCCCAGGGTGCGGGGTGGGGCGCCGAGCACGTCGGCGGTGAGCTCCATCTGGCCGAGGTGCTGGTAGAGCTCTTCGATCACGTGCAGCACGAGTGCGGCATCGGTCTCGTCGCCGTCCTGGAGGAGCTGGCGACCGCCCCGCGTCGCCTCGCTCGCCTCTCCCGCCTCGAGTGAGCGGAGATCTGCCGTGATCTGCGCCACCGCGGCATCCACCGTCGCGTGGAGCTCCTGCACCGTCGCGGTCGCGCTGAACTCCGAGTCGCGGTCTCGGTTGCTCGGCCGTCCGAGCCCGACGTGCCCCAACCAGAACTCGCCGACCCCGCAGCAGTGCGTGACCAGCTGGGCGACGGTGTTGGTATCCGGGCCGGGCGGACGCTCGTTCACCAACGGGTCGCCGAGCCGATCGACCACGTCGAGGATCTGCTGGTAGGCCCAACGGACGTAGATGTCGGCCGTCGCGGCAGTGAGCTCCATCCCCGCCACGCTAGGGCATCAGGTGATCGCGGCAACCAGTGCTTCCCGGTGATCGGCGAGCCAGGCGTCGTCGATCGCCGCACGCGCCTCCTCTTCGCCGGCGAGCCACCGCTCGGTCCACACCGGGTCACCGAGCTCGACCTCGCGGCGGATGTTCCCGATCGCCTGCTCCCGCTCGGCGAACACGATGTCGACGAGCTCGACCGCCTCGGCTGCGTCTATGCCGTACGCGTGCGCCAAGCGCCCGAACCGGGCGAGCGCATCGAGTGGGAACGAGTGATCGGGCCGCGCATCGGGCGCGTGCAACGGCATCCACTCCTGCGTCGCCACCGCGAGGTCCCAGAACGGTCGGCCGGGCGCAGCCATGTCGAAGTCGATCAGCGCAACGGCACGACCATCGCGAAAGACGACGTTCTCCGGGAAGACGTCGTTGTGGCAGATCGTCGCGCCGCCGAGTGGATCCGCCCAGTCCAGCTCCCAACCCGGCACGGCCGCCGGGTCGAACCGCGCGACCGCCTCGTGGAACCGGCGCAGGAGCTCGCCCAACGAGTCGAGCACGCCATCCGCCATCGCCCAGTGGGGATACGGCGGGATCGGGACATCGCCGTCGACGAACGTGAGGACCTCGCGGCCCTGCTCGTCGGTGCCGAGGTACCGGGGTGCTCCGTCGAACCCGTAGTCCTCGAGGTGGAGCAGCAGTGCTCGTACCGCCAGGGTGGATTGGCGCGGTGGTCGACGGATCGTGTCGCCGACCCGCACCACGGCACCGAGGTTGCCGAAGCCTCCGGTCAGCGGCCCTTCGCCCGTCACCACGTCATCGTCCCACGCCGGCGCCGCCGCCTACGCTGCCGCGGCATGGGAACAGTGCAGGCAGACGACGGCGCCCGGATCAGCTACGACGAGTCGGGCGAGGGTCCCGCACTCGTGCTCGTCCACGGGATCACTGAGAACCGCCACGCGTGGGATCCGATCCGGCCCGCACTTTCCGAGCGGTGGCACGTCGTCGCGGTCGACCTGCGCGGGCACGGCGAGTCCGAGCGGCGTGCGCCGTATGACCCGGCGACCCTCGCGACCGACGTGCAGACCGTCGTGACCGAGCTCGGCCTGGATGCACCGCTCATTGTCGGCCACTCGCTCGGCGGCGTGGTCGTCAGTGCCTACGGCGGCGCGCGCTACCCGGCGCGAGGAATCGTGAACGTGGACCAACCGGTCGCGCTCGGTGCGTTCAAGGAGGCGCTCGAGCCACTCGAGCCGATGCTGCGTGGCACCCGCGAGGAGTTCGACACCGCGATCGGCATCGTGTTCGAAGTGCTCGACGGTCCGCTACCACGCGCGGAACGCGAGCGGCTCGATGCACTGTCGAGCCCCGAGCCGGACGTGGTGCTCGGCATCTGGGGAACGGTCTTCGATACGGGCGCGGAGGAGCTCGACCTCCTCGCGGCCGATCTCATGAAGGGGACCGTGGTGCCGTACCTCTCGCTGCACGGCTCGGATCCCGGCGACGACTACGCGGACTGGCTCCGGGCGATCGTGCCGAGCGCCACCGTCGAGTACTGGCCCGAGACCGGCCACTACCCGCACCTCACCGACCGCGACCGCTTCGTCAGCCGCCTCGCAGCATTCGACGCATCACTCACGAGCTAGACCGAGCGATCAGGCAGATCGCTTCTTCGGTGGCGCCTTCTTGCCCGCCGCGGGCTTGGCCTTCTTCGCGCTGCTCTTCGCCGCGGCTGCAGCTTTGCGCGGGCGCGCCTTGGAGCGGGACGGCGAGGCGGCAACCTCGTCGTCATCCTCTTCGTCGGCGCCGGCGGCCGCGGCTCCCCCGTCGTCGCGCCCGGCGCGCTTCAGGCTTGCCTCGAGCGCAGCCATGAGATCCAGCACCTTCGCGGGCGCTTCGACCTCGGGTTGCGCCACGATCTCCTGACCCGCGGCCTTGTGGTCGATGAGCTCGAGGACCTGCTCGCGGTACTCGTCGTGGTACTTGTCGGGTTCGAAGCCGCCCGCCAGGCTCTCGACCAGCTGTTGGGCCATCGAGAGCTCGCGCTCGGTGACCTCCACCTCGTCCCCCGGGATCTCCAGCTTGGAGCGGGCCACGATCTCGTCGGCGTAGTGCATCGTCTCGACGCACAGCATCCCGTCGAGCGGGCGGATCGCGACGAGACGCTCCTTCGCCCGGATGACGACGCGGCCGATCGCCACCTTCTGCAGCCGGGTCATCGCCTCGACGAGCAGCCGGTACGGCTTCGCCGCCTTCTCGTCCGCAAGCACGTAGTAGGGCGAGTCGAAGAAGATCGGGTCGATGTCCGCGAGGTCGACGAAGTCCTCGATCTCGATCGTGTGGCTCGCCTTGGGCCGGAGGGAGTCCAGCTCGGACTTCTCGACGACGACGTAGCGACCCTTCTCGATCTCGTAGCCCTTCACGATCTTGTCCGGCGTGACTTCCTCCCCGGTCTGCTCGGAGATGCGGCGCAACCGGATGCGCGACCCGGTGCCCTCCTCGAGCTGGTTGAACGAGACGTCGCGGGACTTCACGGCGGGCGTGAGCTTCACCGGCACGGTGACGAGCCCGAAGCTGATCGATCCGGTCCAGATGGTGGTGGGCACGGCTGGTTTCCTCCGGCGGTGGGGACGGCTGCCCGTGCAGCCGGCCCACTAGGTTCGCGCAGTGGACGAGGTCAGGGTCGAGATCGAGGGCCGGCACCTCACGCTGTCGAACCTCGACAAGGTGTTGTACCCCTCGACGGGGCTCACCAAAGCCGGAGTCGTGGACTTCTACGCCCGCATCGCCCCGGTGATGGTCCCGCACCTGCGCGGCCGCGCCGTCACCCTCGTCCGGGCGCCCGACGGGGTCGAGGGTGAGCGGTTCTTCGAGAAGCGCTGCCCGCCCTCCGCGCCGCGGTGGGTCCGGTCCGGCGGCGCGCTGGCGTCCTGCGTCGTCGACGACGCGCCGACGCTGGTCTGGCTGGCCAACCTCGCGGCGCTCGAGCTGCACACGCAGCAGCACTCGGTGGACGCACCCGACTGTGCCCTGGCCGTCGTGTTCGATCTCGATCCGGGCCCACCGGCCGGCATGCTCGATTGTGCGCGCACCGCGCTCGACCTGCACCGGCTGTTGGAACGGCTGGACCTCGTGTCCTTCGTGAAGACCTCCGGGTCCAAGGGGCTCCACCTCAGCGTCCCGCTGCACACCGAAGGGGTCGACGACGAGCAGACCAAGACGTTCGCGCTCGCGCTCGGCCGGTTGCTGGCGGATGACGCCCCGGACCGCGTCACCGTCACGATGGCCAAGGACCGGCGGGCCGGGAAGGTGTTCGTGGACTGGAGCCAGAACGACGCCCACAAGACAACGGTCGCGGCCTACTCGCTGCGCATCCGACCGCAGCCGACCGTCTCCACCCCGGTGAGCTGGGACGAGGTCTCGGATGCGCTCGACCGCGGCGACACCGACGCCCTGACCTTCGAGACAGCCGACACGCTCCGCCGGGTCGAGCAGCTCGGAGATCTCTACGCCGGAAGCCTCACCGTTACCCAGACGCTGCCCACCCTCGCGTAGCCTGCGCGTCGTGGAGCTCGCCGGCAAGGTCGCGATCGTCACCGGCGCGAGCCGGGGCGTGGGGGCGGCAACCGCGTACGCGCTGGCCGCGCGGGGCGCATCGGTCGGGTGCGCGGCTCGGGCCACCGACGCGACTCCGCTGCCACTCCCGGGCACGATCGACGACACCGTGCGCCGCATCACCGAAGCGGGTGGGCGCGCGATCGCGGTACCGACGAACCTCGCGGCCGACGCCGAGGTCGAGGCGATGGTCGCCGCCACCGAGGCGCAGCTCGGACCCGTCGACATCCTTGTCAACAATGCCGCGATCACCTTCCCAGGTGACCTCGACCTCCCGATGAAGCGCTTCGACCTGATCTTCGCGGTGGACCTGCGCGCACCGGTGATCGCGACCCAGGCGGTCGTACCCGGAATGATCGAACGCGGCGTCGGCGCGATCGTGAACGTGTCGTCGGCCGCCGCGCTCAACGCGTATCCCGGCCAGATGGCCTACGGCATGGCGAAGGCGGCGCTCGAGCGCTTCACCGCTTCGCTCGCCGAGCAGCTCCGCCCGCACGGGATCCCCGTGAACACGTTCCGGATCGACGTGCCCGTCGCGTCGGAAGGGTTCCTCGCCGCGATGCCCGACTACGACCACTCGGACTGGGAGCCACCGGAGGTCGCCGCCGAGGGGATCATCTGGATGCTCGAGCAGCCCCCGGAGTACACGGGTCACAACGCCGGCATGTCCCGGCTGCGGGCCGAGCACGGGATCATGCCGAGCCGGGCCGCCCGTCCCCACACCCAAGCGGCGGGAATGGTCACGGAGTCACCCGGCTCGTGAGCACCGTGCGACCACCTCGCGACTCGCAACGCAGTCGCGTCTACCGGGCCGAGACACCCGTCTCCGGGCGTCGCCTGCCGACGCTCGACGACTGCGCGGCGTACGTGGACGAGGTCGTCGGATCCTTCTGGTGGGCAGCCCGATTCCCCGAGCACGGGCTCGCCGCCGTCCCCCGGCTGCGGCCCGGGCAGGGCGCCCGCCAGGCGTTCTACCGGGAGGACCCGGGCCGCCCGACGATCACGCTCCCCCGCCGGTACCGGACGAGCGGCGTCGTGCTCCACGAGCTCGCGCACTGGGCGATGAGCACTGCGCACGATCTTCCGGTGCACGGGCGCACCTTCGCGCGCCTCCTGCTCGACGCGACGCTCGAGTTCGGCGGCGCCGGACGCGCGGAGCGGCTCGAGACGGGGTACGCCGAGCACAAGGTGCACGTCGGCCGGCCCGCGCGTCTCGGAGCGGACGGCCGCTGGCACTACGAGTGGGACGAACGGCTCCGGCTCGGTCGCGACCGCGCGCTCACCGTTCGGTGGGGCACGGGTGAGACCACCACCGGGATCCTCACCTCACGGGCCCACGCGACGGCGGCGCTGCGCACCGCGGAAGGCGGTCTCATCCGGATCCGAGAGCGCGAGATCTGGTCCGTCACCCCCGCTCGACCCTCCCCCACCAACCGTTTTGGCGTCGTTTAGGCCCCGTATAGGTGCCCAAACGACGCCAAAATCCAAGGGGGGTCAGGTGAGGCGCTCGACGATCATGGCCATGCCCTGGCCGCCGCCGACGCACATCGTCTCGAGCCCGATCACCTTGTCGGCGTCCTCGAGCCCGTTGAGCAGCGTCGTCATGATGCGGGCGCCGGTCATGCCGAACGGGTGGCCGAGTGGAATCGCCCCGCCGTTGACGTTGAGCTTGTCGTAGCCGATCCCGAGATCGCGGGCCGAGGGGATGATCTGCGCCGCGAACGCCTCGTTGATCTCGACGAGGTCGATGTCGTTGATCGTCATGCCCGCGCGCGCCAGCGCTTGCCGGCTCGCCTCGATCGGGCCGAGGCCCATGATCTCCGGGTCGAGGCCGGTGACGCCGCTCGAGATGATGCGCGCCTTCGGCGTGACGCCGAGCTCGTTCGCCCTCGTGTCGCTCATCACGATCACCGCGGCGGCCCCGTCGTTGAGCGGGCACGCGTTGCCGGCGGTCACCCGACCGTTGGGCCGGAACGCGGGCTTGAGCGACGCGAGCTTCTCGAGCGTGGTGTCGGGGCGCGGCCCGTCGTCCTTGGCCACCACGGTGCCATCGGCCGTCGTGTACGGCGTGATCTCCCGTTCGAAGAACCCGCGCTCGATCGCCGCGCCGCAACGCTGCTGCGAGAGGAGCGCGTACTCGTCCATCTCCTCCCGCGAGACGTTCTCGATCTCCGCCACGTTCTCCGCCGTCTCACCCATGTCGATGTACACGTCCGGGAGGCCCTCGGCCGGGGTCCAGTTGCCCTGGTCGCCCGCGGCGCGTGCGACCGAGCGGGCGTGGGCCGCCTCGAACTTCGGGTTCTGGGTGTTCGGCGTGTGGTCCGAGCTCCCGCCGACCATGAATCGGCTCACGGCTTCGACGCCGGCCGCGATGAACACGTCGCCCTCTCCGGCTCGGATCGCGTGCGCCGCCATCCGCATCGTCTGGAGCGAGCTCGAGCAGTAGCGCGTGATCGTGCAGCCGGGAACCTGGCGCATACCGGCCAGCACCGCGACGACGCGACCCATGTTGAACCCCTGCTCCCCACCCGGGAGACCACAGCCGAGCATGAGGTCGTCGACGGTCGTGCGGTCGAGCTCGGGAAGCTGTTTGAGCGCCGCGTCGACGATGAACGCGGCCATGTCGTCGGCGCGTTCGTTGACGAACGATCCTTTGAACGCCCGACCGATCGGGGTCCGGGCGGTGGCGACGATGACGGCTTCGGGCATGACGGCTCCTCTTCGATGGTCGCTTCGGCTTGCGCCTCGCACGCTCGTCCCGCCTCATCCTGCGCTCAGCAGTCGGCGGACGGCTGCGAGGTTATGCGAACAGCAGGCCGGGCCTCTCAGTCGAGCCGGCGGAGCTCCTCGCGGTACCGGGCACCGTTGCGCACGTAGTTGCGGGCACCCTGGGCGATGAGCGCCTCGGGATCCACCGAATCGAGCCGGAGCTTCGCCGGGACGCCGAGGGCCATCGCCCGGCTCGGGACCTCCATGTCGTTCGGCACGACAGCGTTCGCGCCGACGACGGCCTCGCTGCGGATGATCACCCGGTGCAGCACGATCGAACCCGATCCGATCAGAGCGCGGTCCTCGATCGTGCAGCACTCGACGTGCACGAGATGGCCGATGACGCAGTCGTCGCCGATCACCGTCGGGTTCTGCTTCGTGGCGTGGATGACGCTGCCGTCCTGGATCGAGGTCCGGGCGCCGATCGTGATGCTGCCGTAGTCGCCCCGCAGCACCGCCTGCGGCCAGATCGTGGACTCAGCACCGATCGTCACGTTGCCGATGACGGTCGCGTCGGGATGGACGAACGCCGTGGGGTCGATCCGCGGCACTAGGTCTCCGAGCGCATACACGGCCACGACCCCAACCTAACCCGAGACGTAGAGTGGATTCCGTGACTGCGGATCATGCCAAGCGGCTCGAGGTGGACGGCTACACGATCGTCGAAGACGCGATCGAGCCCGACCTCGTCGAAGCGTTGACCATCTCCCTCACGAACCTCGAGAGCTTCCTGGACGTCCAGCCGGCAGGGAACTCGTTCGAGGGCGCGCAGACGCTCCGGGTCTACAACCTCCTGGCGCTCGACCGGATCTGGGAGCGCGTCCCCGTCCACCCGAAGGTGCTGCCGATCGTGGAAGGGGTGCTCGACCCGGGCTGCCTCGTCTCGTCGTTGAGCTCGATCCGGATCCTCCCCGGTGAGACCGCCCAGCCGATCCACGCCGACGACCAGCTCCTCCCGATCCCGAAGCCGCACATCCCCACCGTCTGCAACTCGATGTGGGTACTGACCGATTTCACCGAGGCCAACGGGGCGACGCGGCTCGTCCCGGGCTCGCACCTCTACGACCACTCGCCGGACTATGGCGCGCCGTACGACACGATCGCGGCCGAGATGCCGAAGGGCAGCGTGCTCATCTGGCACGGCAGCCTGTGGCACGGCGGGGGCGCGAACACCACCGACACCGCGCGCGTCGGCATCGCGATGAACTACTGCGCCGGATTCGTCCGCCAGCAGGAGAACCAGCAGCTCGGCATCCCGCGCGAGACCGCGGCGCGTTTCGAGCCCCGCCTGCGCGAGCTCGTCGGGTACAGCGTGTACAACGCCCTGATCGGGCACATCAACAAGCACAGTCCCGTCGAGATGCTGGACGCGCTCTCGATGAGCCCGTCCGAGGACCCGTCCCTCTCGATGATCTGGGACGCGCTTCCCTAGGTGGCCGACGAAGCCAGCGGACACGGCACTCGACGCGCGATCTTCGCCGCCTTTCTCGCGAACCTCGGCATTGCCGTGGCGAAGTTCGCCGCGTTCCTGATCACCGGCTCTGCGTCGATGATGGCGGAGTCCATCCATTCGGTCGCCGACACCGGGAACCAGGGTCTGCTCTTTCTCGGCGGCGCGCGGTCCCGCCGGCCGGCCGACCCCGAGCATCAGTTCGGGTACGGCGCCGAGCGGTATTTCTTCGCGTTCGTCGTCGCGCTCGTGCTCTTCTCCCTGGGCGCGCTCTTCTCGCTCTACGAAGGCGTCCAGAAGCTCATCCATCCACACCAGCTCGAGTCGCCGGCAGTCGCATTCGTGGTGATCGGGATCGCGATCGTGCTCGAGTCCCTCTCCCTGCGCACCGCGATGCGCGAGTCGCAACCGACCCGCCGCGGCCTGTCCTGGTGGCAGTTCATCCGGCACACGAAGACGCCCGAGCTGCCCGTCGTGCTGCTCGAGGACGTCGGCGCGCTCTGTGGACTCGCGTTCGCGATGGTCGGGCTCGGCCTTGCCACCGCAACGGGCGAGACGCGCTACGACGCGATGGGCAGCATCGCAATCGGTCTCCTCCTGGCCACGATCGCGATCGTGCTCGCGGTGGAGATGAAGAGCCTGTTGATCGGCGAGTCCGCGGAGCCCGAGATCGAAGCGAGGATCCGGAAGGTGATCGAGTCGGGCCCCGAGGTGCGGCGGATCATCCACATGCGCACCCTGCAGCTCGGGCCGGAGGAGCTGCTCGTGGCCACCAAGGTCGACATCGAGGCACCGAGCGTCGAAGCCCTCGCGGCCTCCGTCGACACGATCGAGGTGCGCATCCGGGCCGAGATCCCGGACGCGAAGCTGATCTACATCGAGCCCGACCTCTACCGCGAGGCGAAGGCGACGTCGCCTCCGGCCGTCGACGGGAGCGGAGGTACGGGCCCATGACCACCACGCCCGTCCGGTGGTCGGAGCTCGAGACGGCGGCACCCGAGATCGCCGTGGCCGGCCGGCTGAGCCGAGGTCTTCCTCACCACTCGAAGAGCTCGAACGTGACGGCGGGCCGGCCGCCGAACCGTTCGCCCGCGTGCTGCGCCGAGCTGCGGAGGAGCTCGTCCGGATCCGCGGCACCGTCCCCGAGGCCGGCCAGGTACGCCCGGTGCTCGCGCAGCGAGGCGACGCCTCGATCGAGCGTGTCCGTCACGTCGACCGCGTGGGTCGCGAACGGTGACGCGTTCTCGAAGATCCGGCGTGCGCCGTTCCACGGCTCGAGACCCTCGTCGAGCAGCTCGGGAAACACCCAGCGGTTGCCGGCGTCCCGAGCTGCGTCCATCGCCGCCAGACCGACATTGCGGTGATCGGCCATGTTGAGGTGCGCACCACCCCAGGTCATGTGATGGTTCGACGTGATCAGCACGTCGGGTCGATGACGGCGGATCGCCCGCGCCAGGTCGCGCCGCAGCTCCATGCCGTACTCGACCACCCCGTCGCGATGATCGAGGAACTCGACGGTGTTCACACCGACCAGCGCGGCACCGCACCGCTCCTCCTCCATCCGGAGTGGAGCGCACTCGGACGGGAGGATGCCGTCGATACCCGCCTCCCCTGCGGTCGCGAGCACGTAGACGATCTCCTTGCCCTGGTCGGTCCAGCGGGCGATCGCGCCCGCGGCGCCGTACTCGAGGTCGTCGGGGTGGGCCACGATTGCGAGCCCGCGCTCCCAGTCCTCGGGCAGCGCCGCCAGCTCCGGCTCACTCGTCGTCCCGCTCATTTCCGGGAACCTAGCCCGGCCCGGTTGGCCGCCCGCGGTCCGCAATTGGGGGCAGACTGAGCCCCATGACCACGACTCTCGGCATCGACATCGGCGGGACCGGCATCAAGGGTGCGCCGGTCGACCTCGAGAAAGGAACGCTCGCGGCAGACCGTTTCCGCATCCCGACCCCGCCGGGAGGATCGCCCGGCGACGTGGCGCACGTCGTCGAGCAGGTCGTCGCCCACTTCGACACGAGCGGGCCCGTGGGGTGCACGTTCCCGGCGGTGATGCGGCACGGGGTCGCGCTGACCGCGTCCAACGTCGACAAGTCCTGGATCGGCACCGACGCGGAAGCGCTCTTCGAAGGCGAGGCCAAGCGGCCGTTCGTCGTCGTCAACGACGCGGATGCGGCGGGCATCGCGGAGGTCGAGCACGGCGCGGGACGTGGCGAGCGGGGGACCATCGTCATGATCACGCTCGGCACGGGCATCGGGAGCGCCTTGTTCGTCAACGGGGTGCTCGTGCCCAACACCGAGTTCGGCCATCTCGAGGTCCGGGGGAAGGCCGCGGAGCAGCGCGCCTCCGAGAAGGTCCGCGAGGACAACGACCTCGGGTGGGGCAAGTGGGCGAAGCGGGTGAACGAGGTGCTCAACCACATCGAAGCGCTGGTGTGCCCCGACCTGTTCATCATCGGCGGTGGAGTCAGCAAGAAGAGTGAGAAGTTCCTGCCGCATCTCGACACGCGCGCCGAGATCGTGCCCGCGCAGCTGCTCAACGAAGCCGGTATCGTCGGCGCCGCCATCGCCGCATCGAGGAGTGCCGCATGAGCTCCGCGGAATCGATCGCCGCCACCGTCACCGGCAAGGTCCGGGGGAAGCTGCGCGACGGCGCGCACCACTTCCGGGGGATCCCGTTCGCGGCGCCTCCGGTCGGGAGGCTCCGGTTCCGCCCGCCGGCACCGGCCGTCGCGTGGGACGACGTCCTCGACGCCACCCATGCCGGTCCGTTGGCACCCCAGCTCGA
This sequence comes from Acidimicrobiia bacterium, assembly GCA_038252255.1. GTDB lineage: Bacteria > Actinomycetota > Acidimicrobiia > IMCC26256 > JAENVU01 > Chersky-806. The sequence goes on from JBBSAM010000009.1 coordinate 62,972, forward strand.
GTCGCCGCTCGAGAAGATGCTCGGGGCTCCCCCACCGGCCTGGGACGAGGCCCGGTGCCTGACCCTGAACGTCACGACCCCGGCGCTCGACGACGCCCGCCGGCCGGTGATGTTCTGGATCCACGGTGGCGCGTTCGTGAACGGCGGGGGTTCGAGCCCGATCTACGACGGCACCCGGTTCACGCAGCACGGTGACGTCGTGGTCGTCACCGTCAACTACCGGCTCGGCGCCTTCGGCTTCCTTCACCTCGACGAGATCTTCGGCGCGGATTTCGCGGGTTCGGGCAACGCCGGGATCCTCGACCAGGTCGCCGCGCTGGAGTGGGTGCGCGACAACATCGAGGCGTTCGGAGGGGACCCCGCGAAGGTCACGATCTTCGGTGAGTCGGCCGGCGGGATGAGTGTCGGCACGCTGCTCGGCACCCCCGCCGCCGAGGGCCTCTACCAGCGCGCCGTCGTGCAGTCGGGTTCGTCGTCGTTCGCATCCCGCGCCGAGCGCGCCACCACAGTCGCACGCGAGGTGCTCGAGACCGCGGGGATCACCACCGTCGAGGAGCTCGAGTCCGCCCCGGCCGATCAGATCCTGAAGGCGCAGGGCGCGCTCATGGCCCGCGGCGCGCGGCTGGACCTGTCGTTCCAGCCGGTGGTCGACGGCAACATCCTTCCGGACGTGCCGCTCCGCACGATCGCATCCGGCGCGACCGGCAACGTCCCGCTGATGGTCGGTACGACGCTCGATGAGATGACGCTGTTCATCGCGCTCGATCTGGGTGTCGGCGAGCTCGACGGTGCGGCGCTCAATCGCCAGATGCAGCGGTTCTTCGGCGACCGGACCGCCGAGATCGTGGGCCGGTACACGACGAACCGCGGCGATGGTCCACTCGCCGACGTCCTCACCGCGATCTCCACCGACCGCGTGTTCCGGATCCCCGCGATCCGTCTCGCCGAGGCGCAGGCGGGCCAGGAGCGGGCGACGTACATGTACCTGTTCACCTGGCCGAGCCCGGTGATGGGCGGGAAGCTGAAGAGCTGCCACGCGCTCGAGCTGCCGTTCATGTGGGACGCCCTCGACCAGCCCGGGCTCTCCCAGCTCACCGGCGACGGGCCCGAGCGCCAGGCGATCGCGGACACGATGCACGCGGCCTGGATCGCGTTCGCCCGCACCGGTGATCCCGGATGGCCCGCCTACGACCTCGACCGCCGCGCGACTCAGCGCTTCGACACCACGACCGAGGTGCTCGACGACCCGATGGGCGACGAGCGGGAGCTCTGGACCGGCATCAGCTAGGTCCCACCACCGGGCTACTGGATGACGGAGCCGCCGTCGACGGCCAGCGCGTGGCCGACGACGAAGCTCGCGGCGTCCGAGCAGAGCCAGACGATCGCCGCCGCGATCTCCTCCGGCCGGCCGAGCCGCCGCATCGGAACGGCGTTGCGCATCATCTTCTCGACCTTCTCGTCCCCGCCCATGAACGCCTCGAGCATCGGCGTGCGCGTGCTGCCCGGGCAGACGCAGTTGACCCGGACCCTCTGCGCCGCGTACTCGAGCGCACTCGCGCGCGTGAGCCCGACGACCCCGTGCTTGCTGGCGACGTAGGCCGGGAGACCCGCGAACCCGACCAGCCCGGCACCTGACGCGACGTTCACGATCGCGCCACCACCCTGCGCCAACATCACCGGGATCTCCGCCCGGAGGCAATAGAAGACACTGTCGAGGTTCAGTGTGATCGTCCGGTGCCAGTCGTCGACGTCGTAGTCGGCGGTGAACCCACCCTTGCCGGTGGTACCGGCGTTGTTCACCGCGTAGTCCAACGAGCCGAACGCGGCGACACACGCGGCGACCATCGCCGCCACCTCGGCCCGGCTCGTGACATCGGTCTCGAGGAAGAGCCCCTCCCCACCCGCGTCACGCACCAGGTCGACGGTCTCCGCGCCCGTGACGTCGTCCACGTCCGCGACGAGCACCGACGTGCCCTGTTCGGCGAACGCCACCGCGGTCGCTCGCCCGAGTCCCGACCCACCGCCGGTCACAAGAGCAGCTGTCACCCGAAGAACTCCCCGCCGTTCACGTCGAGGGTCTGACCGGTGATCATCCGGGACATGCCCGAGGCGAAGAACACGATCGCTTCGGCGATGTCCTCCTGCGGTGGGATCTCGCCGAGCGGGATGTTCTTGGTGATCTCGGCGACAACCTCGTCCGGCGTGATCCCGCGCTCGCTCACCTGCCAGTCGATGTACACCTGCACGTTCGGACCGAGGATCCATCCCGGCGCCACCGCGTTGACCCGGATCTTGTACGGCGCGAGATCCATCGCCATCGACTTGGTCGCGGTGAGCAGTGCACCCTTGGACGTGGAGTAGCCGCCGTCGTTCGGCCGGATGTGCCGGGCGCTCATCGACGCGATGTTCACCACGGACCCACCACCACGAGCTCTCATCGCCGGCACGCACGCCTGGGTCAGCTGCAGCGGCCCCCACAGGTTGACCTCGTAGACCTTGCGCCAGAAGGCCAGGTCGGCGGACTCGAAGGGTTCGGACTTGTCGCCGCGGAAGGCGCTGTTCACGACGACGTCGATACCCCCGAGCTTGCCCGTGACGGTCTCGGCGATCCGGGCGCAGTCCTCGGGGCTGGCGACGCTGCCGGGAACCGCCAACGCCTTCCCCCCGAGCTGCGCGATCTCTTCGGCCACCTCGTCGAGCCGGCTCTCGGTCCGGGCGACCAGGGCCACCTGCGCGCCTTCGCGGGCCAGGGCGAGCGCCGCCGCCTTGCCCAGGCCGGCTCCGACCCCGGTGACGATGGCGACCTTCTCCACGAGCAGCATGGACTCCCCTCACTCCCGGGACCCTCCCGAGATCTGGCAGGGTGTCAGGCGCGCCGAGCAGTGGGCAACCCGATGAGGAGCAGCATGATCAAGCGCATCGCGTTCGTGTGCCGCAACCAGAGCCTGTCGACGGACGAATTCCACGCCCGTTGGCGCGGCCCGCATGCGGACCTCTTCGCGCAGAACCCCGCGGTGCAGGATCACGTCCTCCGGTACGAGCAGAACCACCGGAAGTCGCGTGACTACGACCGGACGGACACCCCGTACGACGGCGCGGTCATCCAGTGGTTCGAGAACATGGACGCGGTCCAGGAGATGCGGTCGGACACCCGATGGGCCGAGGTGCAGGCGGACGTCGCCGCGTTGCTCGACGTCGACCAGACGCTCGAGATCTTCACCGCCGAGGAGCAGGTGGTGATCGCCGGTCCCGACGTGCGCCCCGACCCGCTCACCAAGCTCATCTGCGGCGTGCGCCGGAAGCCGGGCATGACCCGCGAGGACTTCCACCGGTACTGGTGGGAGGTTCATGGCCCGTTGAATCGCGACACGCCCGCGGTGCGCCAGTACTTCATCCGCTACGAGCAGAACCACCGGCTCCCGTCGGACTACGAGCGCACCGACGTGGATCTCGAGGGCGTCACCTGCGAGTGGTTCGAGTCCACGCGCGCGTTCTTCGGCATGGCGACCGACCCGGCCAGCCGCGAGGTGATCGCCGAGGACGAGCAGAAGTTCCTCGACTTCGACAACCTCACCTGGATCCTCTGCGACGCCGAAGAGGTCATCTTCGACCGCCGCTGACCCCTTTCGGTGTCGTTCGGACACGTCCCAGCGTGTCGAAACGACACCGAAAGGGCGCCCGAGCGGGTGGGTGGAGGGTTAGAGGACGAGCTCGGCCATCGTGCGGAGCGTGTTGGCGTCGCCGTAGAGGAGCAGGGTGGTGACACAGGACTGCCGCCACTGCTCCAGGTCGTCGCGGATCTTCTCCTTGGGCCCGATGAGAGCGGTCTCCTCGATGAGCGACATCGGGACGAGGGCCGCGGCCTCTTCCTTCTTGCCCTGCAGGTACAGATCCTGGATCTCGCGTGCTTCGGACTCGTACCCCATGCGCCCGAACACGTTGGCGTGGAAGTTCACCTCACGCGCGCCCATCCCACCGATGTAGAGCGCGAGCACCGGGCGCAGGAAGCCGGCTGCTTCCTCTACGTCGTCGTGAATGATGACGGGGACCGTCGCCGCAACTTCGAAGTCGTCGGCCGTCCGCCGCGCGCCGGGCCGCCCGAAGCCCTCGGCCAGCGCATCGCGGTAGAAGCCGTCTACCCGCGGTGAGAAGTAGATCGCCAGCCAGCCGTCTGCGATCTCGGCGCTCAGCGCGACGTTCTTCGGTCCTTCCGCGGCCAGATAGATCGGCAGGTCCTCGCGCAGTGGGTGCGTGATCGACTTCACCGGCTTCCCGAGGCCGGCGCCCCCCGGGTACGGCAGGGTGTAGTGCTCGCCTGCGAACTCGACCGGCTCCTTGCGCGCGAGCACCTGACGGATGATCTCGACGTACTCGCGCGTCCGCCCGAGCGGCTTCGGGTATGGCTGCCCGTACCAGCCCTCGACGACCTGCGGGCCGGACGCGCCGAGCCCGAGGATGAACCGGCCGTCGGTGAGATGGTCGAGCGTGATCGCGGCCATGGCCATCGCGGTCGGAGTCCGGGCCGCGATCTGGCAGATCGACGTGCCGAGCTTGATGCGCGTCGTCTGCGACCCGTACCAGGCCAACGGGGTCAGCGCGTCGGAGCCGTACGCCTCTGCGGTCCAGGCCGAGTCGAAGCCCAGCCGTTCCGCCTCCGCCAGGAGCTCCGGCGCGCCGACCGGCGGTGCCGCGCCCCAGTACCCGATCATGAACCCGAGCTTCAGCTGCTTCGACATGGCGGGGATCCTAGGAGCGGCGGTGGGAGCGGGGACAACGTGCGAGCACCGGAGCGACCCCGAGAGCGGTGGGATCGTGGTTCAGCGGGTCTCGACCCGGACCGAGGCGCGGACGTCGTCACCGACCACGAACCACAACCACAGTGCCTCGCGGGCGTCGACCGCGAGCTCGGGGAGGTCGCCGGGATCGATCCCGGCTCGGAACTCGATCTCGCACGCGCCGATCCGGCGCCCGTCGAGCCACTCGGCCAGCTCGTCTTCGACCGCGGCCCAGTAGACCGCGTTGTTCACGTGCCGGAACACGTCGAAGTCGGTGATCCGCACCGGCCACGGCCGGCGCTTCGCGTCCGGCGGCGGCACGGGGTGCGTGAGCCGGGCACTGACCTTGTGAGCGCGCGCTTCCTCGCCGTAGATCTCGAAGAAGTTCGGTGGCAGCGCCACGGGCTTCCCGGTCGCGAGGTCCACGTACACCCAGACCGCGCGGGCCACGACGCACACTCCGCCCGCGACCTCACGCGTATCCGCCAAGGACGTCGACCGCTCGGCCCAGCGACCGCCGACGCCCGAGCACCAGGTCGTCAGCTCCAGGTCTTCGTAGATCGCCGGCAGCCGGCGCACGTCGAGCTCCATGCGGCGCAGGATCCAGCCGCGGTCGTCGACCACCCCGTCTGCGTCCTCGGCGTCATTCGTCGCCAGGTCCTGGAGGAACCGGGCCAGGGAGTCCAGGCGCAGCCGGCCCGACATCGAAGCGTCGCCGAGGAACACCCGCCGGCCGGTCGTGAACCGCCTCGCGCTCACGCAGCCGCCCGGGCGAGCGCGGTGACGAGCGCCTCGGTGTGCTCGGCGTCGCCGTTCGGGCCGAGACCACGCACCCTGGGTGGGAGCTCGAGCTGCACCCCGCCACCCCGCGTCCGGTTGACCGGGTTCTCGGGGTGCATGCCGCGCAGCCCGGACGGGATGGCGTCCAGGTCGTCGACGATCTCGTAGCCGTCGAGGTGCGCCCGCAGGAACACCGCGAGCCTCGCCGCGAACGCGCGGTCCTCGCCGCCGAGCAGGAGGCGGGTCCAGAACCCGTCCCGGCCGTACCCGTGCACCGACACCACGAGGTCCACGTGGTCGAGGAACGTGGCGAGCGCGGCTGACTCGTCGGGGATCACGAGATGCGACGGCAGGTGCCAGCGAAAGTCTTCGGGCTGCTCGACCGCGTAGAGGGAGGCGCCCGACCGGGTCGCGGCTTCGATCGCGATCTCGGCGGTGCCCCGCTCGAGCGATCCACCGTGGATGGCCATGAAGCCGAACGGTGACCGGAGCTCGACTCGCTCGGTGACGCCCGGATGGGCCAGCAGGTCTGCGAACACTGTGGCGAGGCTAGGCGCCAGGGTCGGTCGTCTCGAACCGGCCGGGGGTGAACGGGGCGATGTCCGTCGCCGGAGCTCGCCCGACCACGAGATCGGCGACGAGACGCGCGCTGTACGGGCCGAGGAGGAGCCCGTTCGCACCGTGACCGGTGCAGACGAACGCGTTGGCCCAGCCTGGGAGCGCACCGAGGACGGGTGCGTCGTCGCGGCTGACCGGGCGCAGCCCGGCGCGGATCTCGAGGAAGGTCGCATCGACGAAGCCGGGCACCAGCCGCAGCATCTCGGCGAACAGCTGGTTCATGCCACCGGCCGTCACACGCGCGTCGAACCCGGCATCGGCTTCGACGGTCGCACCGACCACCACCCGACCATTCGGCCAGGGCACGACGTAGAAGCTCAGGATCGGTTGCAGGATCGGCCACGCCGACGTGTCGATGCCTTCGACACGCAGGTGCACGATCTGGCCGCGGACCGGCACGACGGGAATTGTGGTGTCCAGCCGCGCCGCGAGCGCGGGCGTCCACGCGCCGCCGGCGATCGCGACCGCGTCGCAGGAGATGGTCTCTCCGAGAACGCCGACGCCGGTCACCCGCTCGCCCGCCGACCCGAGCTCGTCGACCGCACCGTGCACCACCGTGAGGCCACTCGCGATCGCGGCGTCGAGCAGCGCCGCGGTCATCGAACGCCCGTCGACCCGGGCTGCCCGCCGGTTCCGCCAGGCCGCACGGATCTCCGCCAGGGGCGGGAACATCTGCCGCGCCTCGTCCGACGAGAGCTCTTCGACCAGGTCCGGGAATCGAGATCGGGCGAGCGCGATGTTCTCCGCGAAGAGCTGCTCCTCCCACTCGCGGAACGCGATCCGGAGCGCTCCCGTCACGGCGTACCCCGTGTCGCGCGCACCGCCGTCCTCCAGCACCGGTACGAGCGACCGGTAGTGGTCGCCCGCCGCGACCGCGAGCTCGAACCACGCCGGGTCTTCGATGCTCATCGTCTCCGGCGAGAGGATGCCCGCGCCCGCGTCCGTGGCCCGCCCCGGATCGTGGCGGTCCACGAGCACCGTGCGCGCACCGGACTGCGTGAGCTCGTAGGCCAGTGCGGTCCCGACGAGACCGCCGCCCACGACTGCGACGTCGAATCCCCTTGCGGTGCTCACGGCCGAAACGGGCCGGTCAGGCGCGGCGCTGTTGCCGTTGCCGGCGCGACTGCGCGCTGCCTGCGTACGTGCTGAGGTCCACGACGAAGCCGAGGATCACGAGGAACCAACCGAAGCCGGTCACGCCCCGCACGGGCGCGTACATCCAGGTCCACGCGAGCGTGGTCCACGGCAACAGGAAGAACCCGAGCAGGCCGATCCAGAACGAGGTGAACGCCACGCTCATCCGGTTCGTGAACACCCACGTCAGGAAGATCGCGAGGCGTGGAGAGGCGAGGGCGAACAGGGCAACGATGCAACCGCACATACGCGCCGGACACTATCCCTTACGCCAGCGCAGCCAGCAGGCGATCGATCTCGGCGGCGTCGGAGGTCGTCGGTACGAGCACGACCTCGTCGCACCCCGTCTCGCGCAACGCGGCGAGCGTGTGGCGCAACGCGCTTGCGCCTGACAATCGGCACAGACCGGCCATTGCCCGCGCGGCGTGTTCGCCGAAGCTTGCGAGGTAGTCGAACGCGTGACCGAACAAGCGGTCTTCCGCGCCGTCGCCCAACGCGAACCACGAGCTCGTCGTCAGCCACGGCCGGGACGTGCGTCCCGCGGCGGCCCATGCGTCTTCCACCCGCCGGAACGTCGCGTCGACACCGGCCGGATCCGGTCCGAGATCCCAGCCCGCGAGCCCGTCGGCCCAGAGCGCGCTGCGGGCGAGCGACTTGGGCCCCATCGACGCGGTGAGGATCGGCGGGCCGGCGGGTTGCGCGGGCTCCGGCCCGATCGCCGGCACGCCGTCGACGACGGCCTTCCCCTGCCAGACCTCGCGGAGGGTCGCGACCTGCTCGTCGAGCCGGGCGAAGCGACGGGCGAACGGCACCCCGACCGCTTCGTAGTCCGATTCGCGCCCGCCGACGCCGACGCCAACGGTCAGGCGCCCGCCCGAGAGCACGTCGATCGTGGCCATCTGCTTCGCGAAGCGCACCGCGTCGTGGCTCGGCAGCACCGCGACCGTGGAGACGATCCGCACGCGCTCGGTGGCCGCGGCGGCGAATGCCAGCGTGGCGACCAGCTCGTGGTTCGGATACGCGACCCGCTCCCCCACCGAGACGCTCGCGAACGGGCCGTCGTCGATGCGCCGGCACCACTCGAGGATCGCCGTGCGATCCACCCCGCGGACGAACGACGGAAGTGTCAGCCCGATCTGCATCTCTCTGGGTCGCTCCGGTGTCCGCGGGCCGCTAGGTGTTCTTCGGGACGTCCTTGAACGGCGCACCCTTGTTCGGGTCCGGCTCCTTGGGCAACCCGAGGACCCGTTCACCCAGGATGTTGCGTTGCACCTGGTCCGTGCCGCCGTAGATCGACGGGCCAGGCGAGAACAGGATCATCTCCTGCACCCCGCCGCCGTGCTCGGCGTCCTTGCCCATGAGCATCGTCTCGGCTCCGAGGATCTGCGTCCCGACCTCACGGTTGAGGCGCAGCATGTCGCTCATCATGAGCTTGGCCATGTTCGGCGCGCCGGCGCTTGCGCCACCACCCCGGGCCCGCAACGACGAGTACTTGCCGATCTGCTGCAGCGAGTACATGCGGGCCAGCTTCTGGCGCACGGTCGGGTCGGCCGCCCGGCCGGTCTCCTTGGCCAGCCTGATCAGGTTCTGGGCCATGTTGAGCCCACCACCACCGGTCCCGCCGGTACGGACCTGGCCGACGAGGTCACCCACCCGCTTGCCGAGCTGCCCCGAGAGCGGGCCGGGAAACGCGGACCCGGCGGCGCCGCTCCCGCCACTCCCCAACCCCGCCCGCTCGGCTGCGAGGGTGGTGTTGGTGACGGCCCAGCCGTTGTTCAGACCACCGATCATGTTCCAGTCGGGCACGCGCGCGCCGTCGATGAACACCTCGTTGAACATCGCGCGGCCGGTCATCTCGCGCAACGGACGGATCTCGACTCCCGGCTGCTGCATGTCGAACGCGAAGTACGAGATCCCCGTGTGCTTCGGCGCGTCGGGATCGGTACGGGCGATCAACATGCCGAGGTTGCAGATCTGCGCGGTGGACGTCCAGACCTTCTGCCCGGTGATGACCCACTCGTCGCCGTCGCGCTCGGCCTTGCACTGCAGACCTGCGAGGTCCGAGCCCGCACCCGGCTCGCTGAAGAGCTGGCACCAAGCGTCCTGGCCGTTCAGGATCCGCGTGAGCCACAGGTCCTTCTGCTCCCGCGTGCCGTGCGCGACGATCGTCGGCGCCGCGAGCAGGTACCCGAGCCCGGCCGGCGGCCCGATCGCACCCGCCTTCGCGAGCTCCTCGTTCACGACGTTGGCGAGCGCCCGGTTGTACCCGCGCCCGAAGTCCTCCTCGGGGAACGTCGGCGCCGCGTAGCCGGAGCGCAAGAGCCGCTCCCACCATTTTGCCACCGTGATCTCGGGGTCCCAGCTCTCGGCCAGCCACGCCCGGACCTCTTCACGCACCGACTCGGCGGTGATCACTGCCATCGTGTCTCCTTCAGATTCCGTCGATCAGGCCGAGCACGTTCTCGGACGGCCGGGCGATCACCGCGCGCTCCCCGCGGAAGACCACGGGCCGCTCCATGAGCTCCGGGTGCTCGAGCAGGAGCTTCACGACCGCCGCGCGCGTCGTGTAGTCCGCGGCGTCGAGGCCCAGCTCCTTGAACCGCTTGTCCTTGCGCACGAGCTCCGCGGGCGGATTGGGAATCGCGTCGACGATCCGCTCGAGCGTGGCGCGGTCCGGTGGCGCCTTCAGATACTCGACGACATCTACACCGACGCCGCGCTCCGCCAGGATGTCGAGTGCGCCCCGGGACTTGCTGCACGACGGGTTGTGAAACACGACCACGGAATCCACGACCCGGAGATTAGTGCCGGACCCGGCATCAACCACCCAGGCTGTCGCGCAGCCTTTCGAGCTCCGCGCGCAACGCGGCGACCTCGGCTTCGAGGGCCTCGACGCGCTCGGCGAGCCCGTCGCTGCGCCCCACACGGTCCGCGGGAACCTCAGGCGCGGCGCCGGCATCCGGAATCTCCCGCGGCCGGGCGGCGGTCTCGGGCTTCCAGCCGAGCGGTGCGTCGTCGGGGATCCGGGCCGTGACCTCACCGCCGGCGTCCGTGAGCAGCTCGCGCACCCGAGCTTCCTTCTGCCCCGGTTCGCGGGGTAACCGCCGGGCCAGCGGTTCGTCACGGCTCGCGAGACGGTCGAGCGTGTCTTCGATCGCCACGAGATCCTTGAACGGGTGCAATCGCTCGGTGCGGCTCTTCAGCTCACCGCGCGTCTGCGGACCGCGCAGCAACATCACGCAGAGCAGCGCGGCTTCGGGCGGCCCGACCCCGAGCGCCTCGTCGAGCACCTGGCGGTACTTGATGACGCGGCTTCCCGGGTACACGCCTCTGCGCACGAAGCTCCGCTCGCGCAGCGTGTCCAGCGCGGCTTCCACGGTCGGTTCGTCGTAGTGGACCACGGGCGAGCGGTTCGTCGACTGGTTGCACGCCGCGACCAGCGCGTTGAGGCTCAACGGATAGGTGTCGGGCGTCGTGCGCTCCTTCTCCAGGAGGCAACCGAGCACACGAGCTTCTTCGGGACTGAGCGCCATGTGCGCCAGCCTATGAGCGGGCCGGCTCGGGCCAGCTCGGGCCCGGGAGCGCGAGTGCCGAGGCGGCCCGGCGGAGGTACTCCGAACGCTCGATCCCCACTGCGCCGAGCGACTCGAGATGCGGCGTCACCCACTGCACGTCGAAGACGGTCGCGCCCCCGGCGCGCAAGATGTCGACGGTGTTCAGCACCGCGACCTTCGATGCGTCGGTGGCCCGGTGGAACATCGACTCCCCGGCGAAGAGCCCGCCGATCGCGACGCCGTAGAGACCGCCGACGAGCGCGCCGTCGTGCCACGTCTCGATGCTGTGGGCCCAACCCAGCTCGTGCAGGGTTGCGTACGCAGCCACGAACGACTCGTCGATCCACCCGTGCGGTCGGCGCGGATCAGCGCACGCGCGCATGACGGCTTCGAACGCAGTGTTGACGCGCAGCTCGAACCGGCGGTGTGACCGGCGGAGCGAACGCGAGACGTGCAGGCCCTCGAGCGGGATCACACCACGCGGATCGGGTGACCACCACGCGATCGGCCCGTTGCGGCCGAGCCGCATCGGGAAGATGCCGACGCGGTACGCCGCGAGCAGCGTGCCGGGCTCGAGGTCCGCCCCGACGCCGCAGATCTCGCGTTCGTCCGCCGACTCCGGGTCGGGGAGGTTCCAGCGGCTCGGCGCGGGCTCGATCGGCACGGGCTGCAGCATCGCGCCCGTTCCGCCGGCCGGACGACGCGCCTACCGAACCGCCATCGGGGCCGCGCTCGGGCCGATCGGCGCCGGCAGGTCCGTCGCGCCCATGAGCCAGCGGTCCAGCGCGGCGGCGCACGAGCGGCCTTCGGCGATCGCCCAGACGATCAGGCTCTGCCCGCGGCCCATGTCGCCGCACACGAAGACCCCGTCGACGTTCGTGGCCCATTGCTCGTCCCGGGCGACGTTCCCGCGATCGGTGAAGTCGACGCCGAGCTGCTCGAGGAGGCCACCGCGCTCCGGCCCCACGAACCCCATGGCGAGCAGCACCACCTCGGCCGGCAGCTCGAAGTCCGTGCCGTCGATCTTCTCGAACGCCGGGCGACCGTCGACGATCTTCTGCTCGACCTGGTGCCCGCGCAACGCGCGGACCCGACCCTGCTCGTCGCCCAGGAAGCACTCGGTGTTCACCGCGAACACGCGCTCACCACCTTCCTCGTGCGCGCTCGCGGTGCGGTACATGAGCGGCCAGGTCGGCCAGGGGTTGGCCTCCGGCCGGGTGTCCGGCGGCCGGGGCAGGATCTCGAACTGGTGCACCGACGCGCAGCCGTGCCGGTGCACCGTCCCGAGGCAGTCGGCCCCGGTGTCACCGCCACCGATGATGACGACGTGCTTGCCGGTCGCGGGGAACGGGTGCTCCTCGAGGTCGCCCTCCTGCACCCGGTTCGCCGGCGGGAGGAACTCCATGGCCTGGTAGATGCCGGTGAGCTCGCGACCGGGGATGGGCAGGTCGCGCCACGCGGTCGCGCCACCGGCGAGGACGATCGCGTCGAAGTCGCGCTGCAGCTCCTCGACCGGGACGTTGTCGCCGACGTTCGCGTTGACCCGGAACTCGGTGCCTTCGGCCTTCATCTGGTCGAGCCGCCGATCCAGGATGTGCTTCTCCATCTTGAACTCGGGGATGCCGTAGCGCAGCAGACCGCCGATGCGATCCGCCCGCTCGAACACAGTGACCGCGTGACCCGCACGCGTGAGCTGCTGGGCGGCTGCGAGACCCGCCGGACCGGAGCCGACGACCGCGACGCGCCTGCCGGTCTGCACCGTGGGCGGAACCGGTACGACACCACCGTGGTCCCAGCCGTGCTCGACGATGCTGACCTCGACCTGCTTGATCGCGACCGGCTCCTCGTTGATCCCGAGCACGCAGGCGGCCTCGCACGGGGCCGGGCACAGCCGGCCGGTGAACTCGGGGAAGTTGTTCGTGGCGTGGAGCCGCTCCATCGCCTCGTGCCAGTCGTCGCGGTAGACGAGGTCGTTCCAGTCCGGGATGAGGTTCCCGAGCGGGCAGCCCGTGTGGCAGAACGGGATCCCGCAGTCCATGCAGCGCGCGGCCTGGGTCTGGAGGTTCTCCTCGGGGAACGGCTCGTAGACCTCCTTCCAGTCGTGCAACCGCACGGCGACGGGCCGACGGTGCGGCAGCTCCCGCTCGTACTTCATGAACCCCGTCGCCTCACCCATGGGATGCCGCCATGATCGCTTCGTCCACGGACACTCCACGCTCCTCGGCGACGCGGGCGGCCTCGAGCACCCGCTTGTAGTCCTTCGGCATGACCTTGGCGAAGTGCTCGACCTCGCGGCGCCACTTCCGCAAGATCCGCTCCGCCACCGCGGAGCCGGTCTCTTCGTGATGCCGGCGGATGATCGCGCGCAGGAACTCGCGGTCCTCGTCCTCGAGCGGATCGAGGTCCACCATCTCGCGGTTCAGTCGCGCCGGGAACACCCGCGCCGGATCGTGGACGTACGCGATCCCACCCGACATCCCGGCCCCGAAGTTCCTGCCCGTCGGGCCGATCACGACGACCCGTCCACCGGTCATGTACTCGCAGCCGTGGTCGCCCACGCCCTCGACGACCGCGGTCGCGCCCGAGTTCCGCACCGCGAACCGCTCACCGACCACGCCGCGCAGGAAGACCTCGCCGCCGGTGGCCCCGTAGAGGATGACGTTGCCGGCGACGATGTTCTCCTCGGCGACGAACGGCGACGCGGGCGACGGGGCAATGACGATCCGACCGCCCGACAGGCCTTTGCCGACGTAGTCGTTGGCGTCACCTTCCAGGCGCAGCGTGATCCCCGACGGCACGAACGCGCCGAAGCTCTGCCCCGCGGAACCGGTGAAGCGAATCTGGATCGTGCCGTCGGGCAGCCCACCGCCGCCGTACCGTTTCGTCAGCTCGTAGCCGAGCATCGTCCCGACCGTGCGGTTGACGTTGCGGATCGGCAGCTCGAGCGTGACCGGTTGACCGTCCTCGAGCGCACCCTCGCAGAGCTGGATCAGCGTGTTGTCCAGCGCCCGTTCGAGCCCGTGGTCCTGGGTCTTCGTGCAGTACCGGTCCTGGACCGAGGCATCGAACTCCGGCACGTGCAGGATCGGCGTGAGGTCCAGTCCCGACGCCTTCCAGTGGTTGACGGCCCGGCGCGTGTCGAGCATCTCGGCGTGCCCGATCGCCTCGGCCATCGAGCGGAATCCGAGCGCCGCGAGGTACTCGCGGACCTCTTCGGCGATGAACTCGAAGAAGTTGACGACGAACTCGGGCTGGCCCGTGAACTTCTTGCGCAGCTCGGGGTTCTGGGTCGCGACGCCGACCGGGCAGGTGTCGAGGTGGCAGACCCGCATCATGATGCAACCGCTCACGACCAGGGGCGCCGACGCGAAGCCGTACTCCTCGGCCCCGAGCAGCGCGGCAACGATCACGTCGCGGCCCGTCTTCAGCTGCCCGTCGGTCTGCACGACGATGCGATCGCGCAAGCCGTTGATCAGCAGGGTCTGTTGCGTCTCGGCCAGGCCCAGCTCCCACGGAGCACCCGCGTGCTTGATCGAGGTGAGCGGCGACGCGCCCGTGCCGCCGTCGTGGCCGGAGATGAGCACGACGTCTGCATGCGCCTTGCTGACACCGGCCGCGACCGTCCCGACTCCGACCTCGGCGACGAGCTTCACATGCACGCGCGCCCGCGGGTTGGAGTTCTTCAGGTCGTGGATCAGCTGGGCGAGATCCTCGATCGAGTAGATGTCGTGGTGTGGCGGGGGGCTGATCAGCCCGACGCCCGGCGTCGAGTGCCGCGTCTGCGCGATCCACGGGTACACCTTGTGGCCGGGCAGCTGGCCACCTTCACCGGGCTTCGCGCCCTGGGCCATCTTGATCTGGAGGTCGTCCGCGTTGACGAGGTACTCACTCGTCACGCCGAACCGCCCCGAGGCCACCTGCTTGATCGCGCTGCGGCGCAGGTCCCCGTTCGCATCGGGCACGAACCGGTCCGCGTCTTCCCCGCCCTCACCGGTGTTCGACTTCCCGCCGAGCCGGTTCATCGCGATCGCGAGCGTCTGGTGCGCTTCCTGGGAGATCGAGCCATAGCTCATCGCTCCGGTCGAGAACCGCTTGACGATCTCCGAGACCGGCTCGACCTCGTCGATCGGCACCGGTGGGCGCTCGCCGTCCCGCAGCTCGAACAACCCGCGCAACGTGGCGAGGTGCCGCGACCGCTGGTCGACCAGCTGCGTGTACTGCTTGAAGATGTCGTACCGCTTCGTGCGCGTCGCGTGCTGCAGCCGGAACACGGTGTCCGGGTTGAAGAGGTGGTATTCCCCTTCGCGCCGCCACTGGTACTCGCCGCCGGTGTCGAGCTCCCGGTGCGCGAGCTCGCTCGGCCGGTCCGGGAACGCGCGGTCATGGCGCGCCGCGACCTCGGCCGCGAGGACGTCGAGCCCGATCCCGCCGAGCCGGCTGGTGGTCCCGGTGAAGTACTCGTCCACGAGCTCCTGGCTCAGACCGATCGCCTCGAACACCTGCGCGCCCGTGTACGACGCGACCGTCGAGATCCCCATCTTCGACATGATCTTGAGGACACCCTTGCCCGCGGCCTTCAGGTAGTTCTTCGACGCCTTGCGCGGAGTCAGGTCCACGAACCCTTCCCGGATCAGGTCCCGCATCACGTCGAAGACGAGATACGGGTTGACCGCGGCAGCGCCGTACCCGATCAGCAGCGCCAGGTGGTGCACCTCGCGGGCCTCACCGGTCTCGATCACGAGCCCGACGCGCGTCCGGGTCTTCTCCCGGATGAGATGGTGGTGCACCGCGGCGGTGATGAGGAGGCTCGGGATCGGCGCGTGCTCGTCGGTCGCGTAGCGGTCCGAGAGAATGACGAGGTTGACGCCACCGGCGATCGCGTCGCTCACCTGGCGGCGGATGCGCTCGATCGCCAGCCGCAGGCCGTCGCCCCCGCCGAGCACCGGGTACAGCGCGTCGATGGTCACCGGCTTGTAGCCGGGAACGCCGCCGTCCTCGTCGATGTAGCGCAGCTTGGCCAGGTCCTCGTTGTCGAGCACGGGATGCGGCAGCACGATCTGGCGGCACGAGTCCGGGCCCGGGTCGAGCAGGTTGCCCTCCGGCCCGATCGTCGACCCGAGGCTCGTGACGAGCTCCTCACGGATGCCGTCGAGCGGTGGGTTCGTGACCTGCGCGAACAGCTGCTGGAAGTAGTCGAAGAGCAGGCGCGGCCGGTCCGAGAGCGCGGCGATCGGCGTGTCGGTGCCCATCGACCCGATCGCCTCCGCGCCGGTGCGCGCCATGGGTGCGACGAGCAGCCGGATCTCTTCCTGCGTCCATCCGAAGAGACGCTCCTGGCGCACCTGGGAGGAGTGCACGGGGGTGAGCACGTCTCGTGGCGGGAGGTCGTCGAGATGCACGAGCCCGTCGTCGAGCCACTCCTCGTACGGATGCTCCGTCGCGAGCGCGTGCTTGATCTCTTCGTCGTCGACGATGCGGCCCTCGGTGGTGTCCACGAGGAACATGCGGCCCGGCTCGAGCCGGCCCTTCTTCACCACCATCTCGGGCGGGACGTCCAGAACCCCGACCTCGCTCGCCATGATGACGAGCCCGTCCGACGTCACCCAGTAGCGCGAGGGGCGCAGACCGTTGCGGTCCAGGACCGCGCCGATCACCGTGCCGTCGGTGAACGCGATCGACGCCGGCCCGTCCCACGGCTCCATCAGCGAGGCATGGAACCGGTAGAAGGCCCGCTTCTCCTCGCTCATCGACTCGTGGTTCTCCCAGGCCTCCGGGATCATCATGAGCACGGAGTGCGGCAGGGACCGGCCACTCAACGCGAGCAGCTCGAGCACCTCGTCGAAGGAAGCCGAGTCCGAGGCGTCCGGGGTGGCGATCGGATAGATGCGCTCGAGGTCTCCGGGGAGGAGATCGGACGCGAGCAGCGCCTCGCGGGCGCGCATCCAATTGCGGTTCCCCTTCAGGGTGTTGATCTCGCCGTTGTGCGCCATGTAGCGGTACGGGTGCGCGAGCGGCCACGACGGGAAGGTGTTGGTCGAGAACCGGGAGTGCACGAGCGCGAGCGCGCTCTCGACCCGGTCGTCGCCGAGGTCGAGGTAGAACTCCTCGAGCTGCGGCGTCGTCAGCATTCCCTTGTAGACGATCGTGCGGCAGGAGAGGCTCGGGAAGTACACCGAACCGTGGCCGTGCTCGGCCGGGACGGGCACCTCGTGCTCGATCCGCTTGCGCACGATGAACGCGCGGCGCTCCAACGCGAGGTCGCTGAGGTAGCCGCCGTGCGAGTCACGGCCGGCGATGAAGACCTGGCGG
This sequence comes from Acidimicrobiia bacterium, assembly GCA_038252255.1. Lineage (GTDB taxonomy): Bacteria > Actinomycetota > Acidimicrobiia > IMCC26256 > JAENVU01 > Chersky-806. The sequence goes on from JBBSAM010000009.1 coordinate 80,142, forward strand.
AACGAGGGCTGCACCGAGCGCGCCGTCGCGCCCAGCATGGAGCTGTCCGTGGGGACCTCGCGCCAACCGAGGAGCTGGAGGCCCTCGTCGGCGACGATCGCGTCGATGGCGGCCACGGCCTTGTCGGCGCTGCCGGGCTCCTGCGGCAGGAAGGCGATCCCGGTGGTGTAGGCCCCGGCCGCCGGGAGCTCGAAATTCACGACGTCGCGCAGGAAGCGGTCCGGGATCTGGAGCAGGATCCCGGCACCGTCGCCGGTGTTGACCTCGCAGCCGGATGCCCCCCGGTGCTGCAGGTTGCACAGGGCGGTGATGCCCTTGCCCACGAGCTCGTGGCTCTGGCGGCCGTGCAGGTCCACGACGAACGCGACTCCACAGGCGTCGTGCTCGTTGGCGGGGTCGTAGAGGCCCTGCGCGCGAGGGAGGTCCAGGTTGGCCATGGTCGTGTCGTCCATCCGGTTCGGGGCCGCGACGAGCGCGCGGCCTCGGATCTCTTCCCTGCCCGGGACGACATTGGCCCTGCTGGGAGCGGAGAATCTACCTCACGCGAGCAGGCTTCGGGCTATCTGGGAGATTTGGATCTCGTCCGTACCGGCATAGATCTGGAGGACCTTCGCGTCCCGGGCCAACTGCTCCACCTCGAACTCCGCCATGTAGCCGTTGCCGCCGTGGAGCTGGACCGCTTCGAGGGCGACCTCGGTGGCCGCCCGGGCCGTGTACAGCTTCATCGCGGACGCCTCGGTGAGGTCCATCGGGACCCCCGCCGCGCCCTTCTCGAGGGCCCGGAAGACGAGGTTCTCGGTGTTGAGCCGGTGCACCTCCATCCGGGCCAGCTTCTCCTGGATCAGCTGGTGATCCCCGATGGGCTTGCCGAAGCGCACCGTCTCCTTCGCGTACGCGATGCACAGCTCGAGGCAGCGCTCGATGATGCCGAGCGACATCGCCGCGACACCGGTCCGCTCGATCGAGAACGCCTGCTTCGCGCCTTCCCGGTAGGGGACGTCCTCCGTCTCGCCGAGCAGCCGGTCCTTGCCCGCGCGCACGTCGTCGAGGAAGAGCATCCCGGTCGGGGACGAGTGCATCCCCATCTTGCGCATCGCCTTCGTCTGCTCGAACCCTTCCATGCCCTTGTCGAGCACGAACGAGAGGATCTTGCGGTCCGACGTCGGGTTCCCCTCGTCGAGCTTGCAGATGAAGATGGTGGTGTCGGCGTAGGGGCCGTTGGTGATGAAGGTCTTCTGGCCGTTGAGGATGTACTCGTCGCCGTCTCGGCGCGCCGTCGATTGCATGCGCCCGAACGCGTCGGAACCGGAGTCGGGCTCCGTGATCGCCCACGCGCCCACCTTGTCGAACGTGAGGAGATCGAGCGCCCACCGCTCCTTCTGCCGGGAGGTTCCACGGCTCATGATCGTGCCCGCGGCGAGGCCGACGCTCACGCCCATCGCGGTCACCAACCCGGGCGAGCAACGGCAGAGCTCGATGATCGGCAGGAGCATGAAGCCCCCGGACCCGCCCGACTCGCGTTCCTCCTTCTCCACTGACTGGTCGTCGGCGGTGTCCGGCGTGGCCTCGGCGTCCAGGCGCTTCTTGAAGCCGTCGCGGGCCATCTGGTCCATGCCGAACGTGCGGTACAGCTTGCGGATCACCTCGTACGGCGGCGTGTCGCCGAACTCGAGCTCGTCCCGCTGCGGGCGGACCTCGGCCTCGACGAAGGCCCGGACCGCCTCACGGATCATCTTGTGCTCGTCGCTCCACTCGTACATCGCGCTGTCCTTCCGGAGGTCGGTACCGCCACCCTACTTTTGCGGCACGAACATCGGCACGACGACCGCGCGGTCTGGAACGGTCGGGAACGACAGCGCCCGGAAGCTCACCTCGACGGGCAGGTCGGCTCGCAGCGCGTCCGGTTCGGCATCCACGAGGTACGTCACGATCCGCACCTCGGGCGCTTCCTCGAGCGTGACGAGCGCGGTGACGAACGGTGTCATCTCGGCGAACGCGGGGAGGAAGGGTCGCTGCACGACGGCCCAGGAGAACAACCGGGCCCGGCCGCTCGTGACGCGCCAGATGAGCACACCGCCACACGTCGGACAGGCCGCCTCCGGGTACCAGACCCACTCGCCGCACTCGGCGCACCAGGGGATGACCAGCTCGTGGCGCGCCGCGCCGGCGAAGAACTCGGCGGTGAGCGGATCCTCGAGGTCCGGGAGCGGGAAGTCGGGTCGCTTGATCGCCATCGTTCCTAGGCCTTCGAGAGAATGAGGGTGCTGGCGTGGGCGCCCGTGTAGCCGCCGTAGACACCGACCTCGCAGTCCGGGACCTGGGCGCTCGCGGTCCCCCGCAGCTGCTTCACCAGCTCGACGACGTGCGCGATCCCGAGCACGTACGCGTGCGAGAGCAGGCCACCGTGGGGATTGAACGGGAGCTTCCCCGCGTCGTGAAAGAGCGTGTCGCCCTCCACGAACCGACCGGCGTCCCCCTTCGGGCAGAAGCCGATGTCCTCGATCTGCATGAGCGACACGACCGTGAACGGGTCGTAGGCGGTGAGCACGTCGACGTCGGCGGGTGTGAGACCGGCCATCGCGAACGCCGGTGGCGCGGAGAAGACCTGCGGCGTGCTCGTGAAGTCCGCCTGCTGGCTCCAGTGCGTGCCGCTGCCGGAGAGCCCTTCCGCGACTCCTCTCACCACTGCCGGTGGCTGCGGAAGATCCTTGGCCCGTTCGACGCTCGTCGTCACGTACGCCGCACCACCATCCGAGATGAGGCAGGAGTCGAACAACCGGAGCGGCTCGGCGAGGTACGGCGACGCGAGGTAGTCGTCGATCGTCATCCTCTTCCCGTGCATCACGGCCGCCGGATTGAGGTTCGCGTGTCTCCGGCACGCGACCGCGACCGCGCCGAACTGCTCCTCCGTCGTACCGAACTCAATCATGTGCCGGCGCATGATCGTGGCGAAGTAGACGGGCTGCGGGAACCAGCCGAACGGCACTTCGAGGTTCTGCTTGGCCGTCTGCGTCGCGTGCACCTCGCCCGGTCCGCCCGTCATCGACGCCCGTTGCGTCGCCCACGCAACCGGGAAGACGTTGAGCACGTGACGCGCCTGGCCGCCGCCGATCGCCTTCGCCGCGAGGTACGGCGCGGTGCCGGCCCAGCTCATCCCGCCACCCCAGTGCGACGACCACATCTCGTGCGACGTGCCGAAGTGCTCGTGGAACGCCCCGACGTCGAAGTCGGCGAACGCGCCCGAGTACGTGAACCCGTCGATGTCCTCGGGCTGCAGCCCGGCGTCGGCGATCGCGCGGGCGGCCGCTTCGGCTCCGATCTCCCGGGCGGTGCGCCCGGAGGCCTTCGTGTACGCGGTCTCGCCGATGCCGACGATGGCGACCTGGCCGTTCACGTCGTCGAACGGAGTCGCGTGGCCCCAATCGGGCGTTGCCGTCACGGGCGCGAGGCTAACGTCCGCCCGATGCCGACTCGTCTCGATGCCGCGGCCACCTCCGAAGCCGTTGCCGGCAACCTCAACCTGCTCGAGTTCACCCGCGAAGACGTTCGCTGGCAACGCCCGCACACGATCCTCGAAGAGAGCGGCGTGCTCATGTTCGCGGGCGCGTCGGACTTCCCCGCGTACAACAACGGGGTGCACCGGGCCGACGACTCCGTACCCGCAGAAGAGGTGATCGCCCGGGCCCGTGAGTTCTTCGCGGCGCGCAATCGTGGGTTCTCGGTGTGGATCCGCGACACCGGCGAGGACGACGACCTCGCGGCGGCTGCAGACGCCGCGATGATCGGTGCGTTCGCCGATTCACCCCAGATGATCTGCCGGACGCGCCTCGCGGATCGCCCGCTTCCCGACGGGGTCGAGATCCGGATGGTCTCCGACGCGGCCGGCGTCGCCGAGTACGCGGACGTCACGGCGAAGGCCTACGTAAGCCTCGGTTCCCCGGATGACGCGACGCGGAGCCACTTCAACGGGCCGAACGCGATGCTGGCGCCGCACGTGCACTCGGCCGTCGCGTACCTCGAGGGCGCGCCGGTCTCCGTCGCGCAGATCCTGCTCAGCCACGGGATCGCGGGCGTGTACTGGGTCGGCAGCCTCGAAGCGGCTCGGGGCCGGGGCATTGCCGAGGCGGTCACCCGTCACGTGACGAACCTCGGCTTCGACCTCGGCGCGACGAACGTGCAGCTGCAGGCGTCGCCGATGGGCGAACCGATCTACCGCCGCATGGGCTACGAGGATCTCCACCGCCGCGAGTTCCGCCTCGCCCCACCCCCGACCTGAGCCGCAGACCCTCCCACCGTTTGTGCCAAGAGGTTCCCCAGAGAACCCAACCAGCACAAGCGGAAGCGCTCGGACGGCGAGGACGGCGCAATCTGACGGGTCGTCAGGTGGCGCGATAGCGTCGAAATCATGCCGATGCCGAGTGACATCGGGGTGATCGACCTCATGCTGGGAATCCCGAGTGGGGATCCCAAGCGCTGGTACGACTTCCTCCGCACCCAGCTCCTGGACCGCGAGAGCCGGGAGGACTTCGAGTTCCCGGCCCAGTACATGTTCAAGCATGTGCCGAACTTCCAGGAGCATCTCGACGATCCCGTGAGCTACCTGCTGTCCGAGATGGACAAGCACGGCATCTCGATGGCGATGGTCGGGACCAGCTTCAAGAACGACCAGTCCCAGAAGGCCATCAAGGACTACCCGGACCGCTTCTTCGGGAGCTTCGAGGTGGACCCGAACCGGGGCATGGAGGCGGTCCGCGAGCTCGAGGCCGCGGTCAAGGAGCTCGGCGTGAAGGCCGCCACCGCGTTCCCGGCGGGACTCACTCCCCAGGTGCCGATCAACGACAAGAAGTTCTACCCGATCTACGCGAAGTGCGTGGAGCTCGACATCCCCATCTGCGTCTGCGCGGGAGTGCCGGGGCCTCGGGTGCCGTTCGCACCGCAGGAAGTCGGGCTCATCGACGAGGTGTGCTGGTTCTTCCCCGAGCTGAAGTTCGTGACCCGACACGGCTGTGAGCCATGGGCCGACCTCGCGGTGAAGCTCATGCTCAAGTGGCCGAACCTGCACTACTCGACGAGTGCGTTCGCGCCGAAGTTCTACCCGAAGGACGTCATCCACTTCGCCAACACCCGTGGCGCCGACAAGGTGATGTATGCGGGCTACTTCCCCATGGGGCTGAGCCTGGATCGCATCTTCGAAGAGATGCCCGACGTGCCGTTCCGCGACCACGTGTGGCCCAAGTTCCTGCGCGAGAACGCGGTTCGGGTCTTCAAGCTCGACGAGTGAGCGACTCCCCCACCGTCAACACCGCGTTCGAGGATGCGCGCGCGGGAGGCGTGGTCGACACGTTCCTGTCGATGCCCGCGCCGCGGGCCGAGAAGGCGAAGGTCTACGACTACATCCGCAAGCAGTCCCTCGACACCGAGACCCAGTCGATGGAGATGCCGGCGGAGTACATGTTCAAGGGCGTGCCCCACTACGAGGAGCTGAGCGACCCGGTCGCCGAAGTGCTCGCGCAGATGGACGAGCACGGGATCCGGTTGATGATGCCGGGCATCCACGAGAACCAGCACGCGAAGCGCGCGTGCAAGGAGCACCCGGGCCGGTTCGCCGGCGTGGCCAACGTGAACCCGAACACCGGCATGGAAGCCGTCCGGGACCTCGTCCGCTTCGTCCGTGAGGAAGGCGCGGTCTCCGCGCACGTCTGGGGCACCGGGCTGATCCCGCAGGTGCCGGTCAACGACAAGAAGATGTACCCGATCTACGCCAAGTGCGTGGAGCTCGACGTGCCGATCATGCTGTACGCGGGCGTTCCCGGGCCGCGCATCCTGATGGCACCCCAAGAGGTCGGGTTGCTCGACGAGGTGTGCTGGTTCTTCCCCGAGCTGAAGATCGTCGTGCGGCACGGCGCGGAGCCGTGGACCGAGCTGATGGTGAAGCTGCTGTTGAAGTGGCCGAACCTCTACTACTCGACCAGCGCGTTCGCGCCGAAGCACTACCCCGAGGACATCATCAACTTCGCCAACACCCGCGGCGCCGACAAGATCCTCTACGCGGGCTACTACTCCGCCGGCCTCGGCCTCGACCGGATCTTCTCCGAGCTGCCGAGCGTGCCGTTCCGCGACCACGTCTGGCCGAAGTTCCTGCGCGAGAACGCCGTCCGGGTGTTCGGCCTCGAAGATCGGATCTCAACGTGACGACCAACCCGGCGTTCGACGCCGCGCTCGCGGCCGGTGGCGCGATCGACACCTCGGTCGGCGTGCCCAAGACGCGTGAGGAGATGTTCGCCTTCTACGGCTTCATCCGGGACCAGGCCAAGGATGCGGAGTCGAAGCAGGGTGAAGGCAATCTCGCGATGCCCGCGGGGTACATGTTCAAGCAGCCACCGGGCTGGGACGCCGAGGAGCTCGGCGACCCGGTCGAGTTCCTGATCGCCGAGCACGACCGCCACGACATCCGGCGGGCGATCGTCTCCGTCGAGGATCCCGAGGGTGCTCGGGCCGTGCGAGAGCACCCCGAGCGGTTCTTCGCGTCGATCGGCGCCAACCCGAACCACGGAATGGAGGCCGTCCGCAAGATCGAGAGGTACGCGGCGGAATTCGACCTCAAGTGCGTCGGCGCGTTCCCGGCCGGCTTGAACCCGCAGGTCGCGGTGGACGACAAGAAGTGGTTCCCGATCTACATGAAGTGCGTCGAGCTCGACATCCCGTTCGCGTCGACGATGGGCGTGCCGGGACCGCGCATCCCGTTCTCGCCGCAGGACGTCGCGCGCCTCGACGAGATCTGCTGGTACTTCCCCGAGCTGAAGTTCGTCACCCGGCACGGCTGTGAGCCGTGGACCGAGCTCGCGGTGAAGCTCATGCTCAAGTGGCCGAACCTCTACTACTCGACCACCGCGTTCGCGCCGAAGCACTTCCCCAAGGACATCATCAACTACGCGAACACCCGTGGCGCCGACAAGATCATCTGGAGCGGGTACTTCCCCGCCGGCCTCAGCTACGACCGCATCTTCTCGGAGCTCCCCGACGTGCCGTTCCGCGACCACGTGTGGCCGAAGTTCCTACACGAGAACGCGGCCCGGGTCTTCAAGCTCGGCTGACGCGTCCTCGCCCGGCACTCGCGGGAGGAGCGCGAGACCGAGCAGCAGGATCCCGAGGATTGCCTGCACGTTTCCGAGCAGTGCGTGCCGGATGGGCGACGCCGAGTCGCCGTGCCACGCGATCAGCAGGTGTGGGAGCGCGAGGACCACGAGCCCGAGCGCGACCAGCCAGATGGCGTCACGCATTCGACGCCGCCAGAGCCCCGCGGCGAACAGCGCGACGAACGCCACGGCCGCGGCCGGCCAGGGCCAGAAGAGCATCGTCGAGATCAGCGGCACCGCGTTGGCGCCGGGCGAGTAATCCGTGACGGTGCGCCGCAGGTGGACCCGCTCCGGCGTCTCGAAGGGCTCGAACAGCGTGTAGCTCGGGTGCGTGGCCAGCCAGACGACGTAGGTGCGGGCGCCCTGGTTCTTCACCCAGGCCGAGTAGCGCGTGAACTTTCGGTCCCGTGCCGACGGGCCCGCGGTCAGCGCGCCGGTGTCCGTGTGGTGGGGATCGCGGGCGAGCTCGCGCAGCGCTGCGCCCTGCGGGAGCCCGTGGTCGATCCACCAGCTCAGCCGATCCGGGTACGGAATGATCCGGTCCGCCAGCACGTGACGCAGCGGGTCCCAACCCCGGACCGTGCTCATCGAGACGACGAGCGCGCCCCCGCCCACCAGCACGAGCAGCAACGCCGCGACCGCCAGCTTCGGCGCGATCGACGCCCGGCGGACCAGCGCGAGCAGCGCGGCCGCGCCGAGCACCACTCCGACGCCCAGCACGACATAGATGTTCGTGTCCCGGGTCGAGATCCACGCGCCCGCGCTCAACACCACCGCCGCGAGCCGGATCCAACCCGGGCGCCGTCCGAACCAGATGAGCGATGCCACGAGGAGGGCGAACAGCGACAGGGCCAGCGACTCGCTCAGCATCACCCGATCCCAGATCGCGATCGGCGTGGTCACAGCGAACACGAGCACCGCGCAGAGGGAGACGAGGCGCGGCCAACCCGCGCGGGCTCCGGCCGCCACGACCCAGGCCAGCAGCGCCCAGGCGAGGATCGACAGCGCGACCTGCGCCACGATCACCGCTTCGTGGCTGCCGACGAGCTTCAAGAGGAGCGGGAAGCCCGGTGGCTTGCGCCCGGCCCAGAAGCGCGCGCTGAGCAGCGACTTCGACGCCTGCACGTCATAGGACTTCGTGTCCGACCATGACACCGGCTTGCCGACGGCCAGCCAGCACCGGACCGCGGCGAAGCCGATGAGCGCCACCACCGCGGCGGCTCCGGTCCGGTCGAGCCGGCCGGCGCGGTCGCTACGGGCGGACAGGGGCGCGGTCATCTTGCCTGAGCGTCGGGCCGCGGCTCAGCGCGCGAGCCGGGTAGGCGCGAACACCGGGGCGAACGGGTTGCCGGAGACCGTGAAGATCTCGATCGTGTTGCTTCCTTCCCGCACCAGTGAGGGCGGGAGCACCGCGGCGTACTGGCTGCGGCCGCCCGTTCCCGAAGGCAGGGTCTGCGCCATTCCCGCGATCGTGCCATTGACGGTGACCGCGACCCATTGGCGCGCCGGAATCGCGACCGTGCCCGTCACGTAGGCCCAGGGGATCTTGGCCGCGTGCAGCTTCACGTGCCGGTACTCGTCGGGGTTCTCCAGCGTCGCGGCACGGCGGGGTGCGGTCGCGGACACGAACTTCGCCGCGGGTTGGCCGACGAGACCGCCGTACGGACCGACGCGGTAGATCCGCAACGCGGGATCCCCGGTCGCGCGCGATGCCGCGGTCTTCAGCACGCGGGCAAAGCCGGACGGCCCGTCGAATTCGATGTAGTTCTTGCCGCCGGTCGGGCGCACGAAGTTGAGCGGCCAGTCCGCGAGCCGGCGCAGCCCGTCCACCCTCGGCGTCCCGTAGAGCGAGCGACCGTCCAGCTTCCACGGGACCTTCACCCCGACCGTCTGGGCGATCGTCGGCAGGATGTCCGTGGAGTGGGCCGGCCGGTCGTCGAGCACCCCGGCGGTCTGGCCCGGCGCCTTCACCAGCAGCGGCGTCCACATGATCTCGGGGTAGTTCAGCTCCGATGCGCCGCGGCTGGGCACGCCCGGCAGGAAAGCCACGCCGTGGTCCGCGGTCACGATGATCATCGAGTCGTTGTACGCGCCGATCTGCTTGAGCTTCCGGACCACCTGCCCGACGACGTAGTCCGCCGTCTGGACCTGGAGGAGGTGGCGCTCCCGCCCGAACGCGGCGTTCCACGAGTCCTTCCAGACCCCGGCGCGCACGCCCTGGCCGGCCAGCGTGACGTAGTCCTGCGCCGGACCGAGGTAGTGCCACGGCGTGTGCGGAAGCAGGACGTGGAGGAAGTCGAGCTGCGACCGGCCCGACGGCTCGAGCGAGTTCACGAACGACTGTGAGCTGTCGATCGCGTTCTCCACGTACGGGCTCTGGTGGAGCAACGCGTCCTGCTTCGTGGTGCGCTCCGGCGAGGCGAACGTCTCCCACTGGTTCACACCCTCGTCGAGCAGTCCCGACAGGCCGTTGTTCGCCTTGGCCGAGTCCGCGCCCGAACCGCAGAGCGAGACCGGGCACAGTCGCGTCGCGCTCTCGTGCACGTTCATGCGATAGCTGCTGCCGAGCAACGTGAAGAGGTTCTGCGGGAACTCCGACGCGATGGGAACCGGCTCACCGTTCGGGAACTTCCCGGTGAGGATCGCCGGAACCGCCATCGTGGTGTGCGGTCCGACGGTGGTGTCGTTGCGGTACCAGGTGGCCCCCTTGGCGAGCGACGCGAGATTCGGGAACAACGTGCCGTCGAGCTGGCCCTTGCCGTCCAGCAGCGACGCGGTCGGGAACTCGTCCATGACGATCATCACGACGCGCTTGGGGTGCGCGACCTTCACGTGCACCGCGCTCGGGTCGCTCACGAAGATCACCGGCGTCACGGCCGACGAGAACACGAACAGCACCCCGAACACCGGTGGCGCAACAGAGAGATAGCGCAGGAAGGTGCGAACGATCGCGAGACGGAGCATGAGGATGCCGCCAACCAGTCCGAGCACCGCCCCGACCGCCAGCAGCACGGCCGGACCGAGGCTCGTCACCCGCTTCAGCGTCTCGACCGCGATGATGCCGACGAGCACCGCGCCGAACGCCGCGTGCACCCATCGCCGGACCTGCGGCAACACCAGCCCGACGAGCACCTCGACCGACCAGAGGACGGTCGCCGGGACTACGATGAACAGCACCGCGAAGACGACCGCTTCTTGCACAGTGGTGCGGCGGCTCAGGAGGAAGTCGGCGTTCTGTTGGAAGATGTCGAGGGTCGGCTGAGCGATCGCGACGCCGCAGAGCGCAAAGAGCTCGAGGAACGCGCCGGCCTCACGGCGCCAGGGCCCGAATCGCCGGCCCCGCTCCGCCGCTCCGTCAGCCACCGCGGGGCTCGACTGCTCTTCGACGGACTCCACGCGCGCTCCCCCCAACCGGAGGCGACAGAGTACCGGTCACGGGTGCCGATCCGAGCGCGGCACCGCCGCGCGCGCGACGGTCGCCGGCCCGGCCCCACCGGCCCATGACCGACGCCGTACCGGCCCCGCGGGACCTCTCGCGGCGAGGCCAGTGGTGCCTGCTGCTCGGCTCGTCGCTCCTCGTCCTGCTCGCCGCGGTGTTCGTCACCGGCTTCGTCGGGCTGGTGCTCCGCATCCAGGTCGGCTGGTGGGTGCTCGTGCCGGCGATCGCCGCGCAGGCGTGCTTCGCCACGGTCGGCTGGCGCCGAGCCGGCGCCGCCCGACCGCTGCGGATGGTCGTGGCCACGCTCATCGTGTGTTGGCTGGTCATCGTGGCGACCGGTGCACTGTCGACGCTCGTCTCCGACACGTCAGTGGACGGTCGCCACTACCAGAGCGAGACCACCCGGGCCGTCGCCCGCGGCTGGAACCCGGAGCGCGACGGCCCGCTCTTCCCGAAGGACGTCCCGTATCAACCGGACGCGGCCCCGAAGGCCCCGGCGATCGTCGGCGCGACGGTGTTCCACATCACCGAGAACATCGACACGACTCGCCTCTTCGGGGCCTCCCTCCTCATCGCCGCCGCACTCGTGGCGATCGCGGGCTTGGAAGCCGCGGGCGCGGGACCGTGGTTGTCGATCGTCGGTGGTCTCGTCCTCGCGTTGAACCCGGTCGCGCTCGCACAGACCGGCACCGCGATGGTGGACGGTGTCGTGAGCTCGGTCCTGCTCGCATCGTTGATGCTCGCCCTGCTCTGGGTATGGCGACATCCACCGATCGTCGTGCTCCCCCCACTCGCGGCGGCGCTCGTGCTGCTGGTGAACACGAAGTTCACGGGGCTCGTGTACGTCGGTCTCATCGTGCTCCCTGTGGTCTTCATCGCCGGGCTCGTCGCGCGGTCGGGTCGGCGCTTGATCGTGATGCTCGGTGGCGTCGTGCTCGTCGCACTCGTCGCGATGATCGGCCTCGGCTACAACCCGTACGTCACCAACTACCTGCGCTACGACCATCCGCTCCACCCGATCTACGGTCCGCACTCGCTCGACATCGGGGCGCAGTACCGGACGGGCGAGCTGAACGACGTGAGCCAGCCGGAGCAGCTGGCGCTGTCCGTGTTCGGGAAGTCCACCGCCGGGAACGGTGATCCCCAGATCAAGATCCCGCTCGTGTTCGACACCGCCGAGTGGTCGTCGTTCCGCTCCCCCAGCGTGCGGATCGGTGGCTTCGGCCCCTGGTTCAGCGGCGGACTCATCATCGCCTTCGCCGCGTTGATCGCCGCGTGCATCGCGCGACTCGTGCGCAAACGCGCGCCCGGGGTCGAACGCATCTCGCCGCAGGCGTACGGACTGCTCGGCGCGGCCGGGGTCTGCCTGCTCGCGACGATCGTGCAGCCGTCCGCGTTCCTGGCCCGCTTCGCGCCCCAGCTGTGGTTCGTCCCCGGCTTCATCGCGGTCGCCGTCGTGCTGTTCGTCGGGGTGCGGATCGTGCAGGCGATCGCCTGGGTCGCCTTGGGGGTGCTGCTCGCGAATGCCGGTGGAGTCGCGGTCTCCACCGTGGTGTGGGACGTGCGCGACACCAACCGGGAAGCGGCGAGCCTGGCCCGCCTCCGCAGGCTGTCGCCGCTCGAGGCGAACTTCTCGTCGTGGCAGCGCTCGGAGGCGCGGCGACTGCGGGAGAACGGCATCCGCTTCGTCGCCGTCGACCGTGTCACCTGTCCGATCCCCTACGTGCTCTCGGTCGCCGGCGGCTTGACCCGCCAGCCCAAGCGCTACGGCGTTCCGCCCCCGGCCGGCGGCGTGCAGCTCTGCCCGCTCAAGCCACCACCGGGCAACGGCTGACCCGGCCGAGCATCCGGATCCGAGCGGGTATCGTCCCGCCTCCATGGGCCCCCTGACCGGCTACCGCGTGCTCGAGATCCCGAGCATCGGCCCGACGCAATTCGCGGGGATGGCACTCGGGGATCTCGGCGCCGAGGTCCTGCGCCTCGATCGCGCCACGTCGGTCGCGGCAGGAAGCGGGATGATCCCCGCGTCGCCGTACGCGAGTCTGGACCGCAACCGGCGCTCGATGGGCATCGACCTGAAGCATCCCCGCGGTGCGGAGACCGTGCTGAAGCTCTGCGAGTCGGCGGACGTGCTCATCGAGGGGTTCCGGCCCGGTGTGGCGGAACGGCTCGGCATCGGACCGGAGGTCGCCCTCGCGCGCAACCCGCGCCTCGTCTACGGCCGCATGACCGGCTGGGGCCAAGAAGGGCCGCTCTCCCACGACGTCGGTCACGACATCAACTACATCGCGCTCGCCGGCGTGCTCGCGCACATCGGCACCGCCGGCGGGCCGCCTGTCCCCCCGATCAACCTCGTGGGTGACTTCGGCGGCGGTGGGCTCCTGCTCGCGTTCGGCATCCTGGCCGCGCTGCTCGAACGCGAGCGCTCCGGGAAGGGGCAGGTCATCGACGCGGCGATGATCGACGGCGCGGCGATGCAGATGAGCGTCTTCGTCGGCATGAGCGCGATGGGGTTCTGGTCCGACGAACGCGGCACGAACCTGCTCGACGGCGGCGCGCACTTCTACGGCGCGTACGAGACGTCTGACCACCAGTGGATCTCGATCGCGAGCTACGAGCCGCAGTTCTACGCCGAGCTCGTGGCGTTGCTCGGGCCGCTCGGCGTCGCGCTCGACCCCGCGACGCAGATGGACCAGTCGACATGGCCGGGCCTCAAGCAGCAGATGGCGGCACTCTTCCGGACTCGCACCCGCGACGAGTGGATCGAGTTCTTCGCCGGCCACGACGTCTGCTTCGCCCCGGTCCTCACGATGAACGAGGCGCGTGCACATCCGCACAACGTGGCCCGCGCCACCTTCATCGAGGTGGACGGCGCCCCGCAGCCGGCTCCGGCTCCCCGGTTCAGCCGCACCCCCGGCGCGGTGGAGCGCACGCCCGTCGTCCCCGGCACGGACACCGACACTGCGCTGGTGGACTGGGGCTTCGACCCCGAGACGATCGCCGAGCTCAAGGAGCAGGGCGCGATCGCCTGACCGACCAGAGGGGTACCGGTTCGAGGAACCCCTTGAGCATCCGACGTCCGGCCGGCTCGAAGACGAATGCCGCATCGCTCCCGGCGGCGGTCCGCTCGACGGCCTCCGTCACGAGGATCTCTCCCGGCACCGCGAGATCCGCTATCCGCGACGCGAGGTTCACGACTGATCCGTAGTAGTCGCCACCCCGCGCGACGAGCTGTCCGAACCCGACCCCCGCGTGGGGTGACACGCCCGCCTCGCCCCCGAACGCCTCGACCAGCCGCAGCGCGATCTCACACGCGCTGGTGGGATCCGCATCGATGAACATCACCTCGTCCCCGATGTGCTTCACGATGCGACCGCCCCGCGCGGCCACCACGTCGTTCGCGCGCGCTTCGAAGCTCTCGACGAAGCCGGCGAGCTCGCCCGGCTCGACGTCCTGGGCGTACGGGGTGAACCCCACGAGGTCCACGAAGCCGACTGCCAGCCGGAACATGCCCGGATCCCCGGTCGAGTCGTTGGCCACGCGCTGGCGGTTGATCGCAGCCTGGACGTGCAGCCGGAACAGCCCGCCCATGAGTGACGGGATCACGTCGAGCGCCTCGACCGCCGCCTCCGACGCCTCGGCGAGGGGTGTTGCTCCCGCGCCTTCTTTCATCAGCGGGCCCTCGACGTTCACGAGGAACAAGGAGAGCGCGGCGTCGGCGACGCGAGCCATGGACGACCCCACCGCGCGGGTGAACTGGAGCGTCGCCGCCTCGCCGAACATGCCGGCACCGCCGGCGAAGAGCGAGAAGGTCTCGACGTCGCCCTCCCGGTAGTCGTCGTCGGCGAGCATCAAGCCCGCCGCGAGCGTGACCCGCCGCAACAGGTCGACGGACACTCCGACCGCGGCCGCGACCACCTGCACCGACATGACACGGCCCGGACGGATGTTCACGTCGGTCGCGGCCGCGTGCAGCGACCCGATCTCGTTCGCCGCGATCATCTGCGCTATCGAGATGCCGCGCGAGTCCAGGTGCTCGAGCAACGTGAGTCGATCCGCCGCGTCCGGCGCCTCGGGATCGTAGAGACCGGCGGCCCGGAACTCGGCGGCGTCCATCGATCGCGACCCTAGGGGCTACTTCTCCGCGGCGCTCTACTTGCCGGGTCGCTCCGCGGTCCGCACTTCGTGCCCGCTCCCCGCTGCGCTCTTTGCCAATTCCTTGGCCCACGGGTAGTCGGGCTTGCCACTCGGTGCGCGGCTGATCTGGTCCACGAGGAACACCTGCTTCGGCGCCTTGTACGCCGCGATCTGGGTGCGGCAGTGCGCGTCGAGCTCCGCGACCGACGGCGTGCGGCCCTCGCGGGGCTGCACCACGGCCGTGACCCGCTCGCCCCACCGCTCGTCCGGTACTCCCACGACGAGAACGTCGAAGACGTCCGGGTGCGACTTCAGCACGCCCTCCACCTCTTCGGGGAAGACCTTCTCGCCGCCGGTGTTGATCACGATCGATCCGCGGCCGAGCAACGTCACCTGCCCGTCCGCCTCGACGGTCGCGAAGTCGCCGGGGATCGCGTACCGAACGCCGTCGACCTCGATGAAGGTCTGCGCGCTGCGCTCCGGGTCCTTGTAGTAGCCGAGCGGGATGTTGCCGGTGCGCGCCACGCGCCCGATCTTCCCCGAGCCAGGCTCGATGAGGTTCAGATCGTCGTCGACCACGATCGAGTCACGCGACGGCTTCACGGTCGCCGGACCGCCATGGGACTTCTCGCCCTTCTCCGCGATCTTGATGCCGTTCATGCCCGTCTCGGTCGCGCCGATCGAATCGACCACCAGGATGTTCGGGAGCAGCTTCATCAGCTGGTCCTTGATCGACTGGGAGAAGATCGCCGCGCTCGACCCTATGGAGACGAGCGACGAGAGGTCGAGCTCCTCGTGCAGCTGCTCGAGGGAGTCGGCGAGCGGGCGCGCCATCGCGTCGCCGGTGATGCCGAGGACGTTCACCTTCTCGCGCGCCACGAGCCGCCAGACCTGCTCGGCGTCGAACTTCGGCGTGAGCACCGTGGTGTCGCCGTGGATGAGCCCCCGGATGGTGGACACCTGTCCGGCACCGTGCATGAGCGGCGCCGCCGGCAGCATCACTCCGGGTCCGGCGCTCGCCGCGGCCCGATCGCGCAACGCTTCGGGCCGGTCGATCTTCTCGTTGCTGTACGCGTCGATGCCCCCGCACAGCGCGAAGAAGATGTCTTCCTGCCGCCACATCACGCCCTTCGGCATGCCGGTGGTTCCACCGGTGTAGATCATGTGGATGTCGTCGTTGGAGCGTTCGGGGAAGTCGCGCTCCGCGGTGGCCGCGGCGATCGCGGCTTCGTAGTCCACGAACTCGAGCCCCTCGACGCTCGCCCCGCTGCCGTCGTCGGCGATCAGGATGTGACGCAGCTGCGGCAGGTCAGCGCGGATCGCGGCCACGCGCGGCGCGAACTCCCGCTGCAGGATCAACCCGGCGAGATCGGCGTTGTCGCAGAGGTAGCGGAGCTCGGCCTCGACGTACCGGTAGTTGACGTTCACCGGGACGGCGCGCAGCTTGTAGAGCGCCATCATCCCCTCGACCCACTCCGGACCGTTGTACGCGTAGATCCCCACGTGGTCTCCCGCGTTGATCCCCGCGTCACGCAGGTGGTGGGCGAGCCGGTTCGACCGGTCCTCGATCTCGGCGAACGTGCGCCGCGTGTCGCCGACGACGAGCGCGGTGCGATCCGGGTAGAGGTCGACGATCGCCTCGAACAGGTCAGCGAAGTTGTAATGCATTGGCATGGCCTGAGACTAGAACAGGTTTCAGGTTCGGTTAGATGAGCATCCGCGTCGCTCGTTCGAGGTCGTCGCCGACCACCTCGGGGCCGTCGACGCCTCCGACCCAGCCGATCAGCGACGAGAGCCACACCTGGCTCAGTACCCGGGCCACCGCCCGGTCCCGCTCGCTCGGCTCCCCCTCGTGCATCGCGCGGGTGATGATGTCGGTCATCGCCTGGCTGACCCGCCGCACCGCGTCCGCCTCGTCGGTCTGGGCCGAGCCGAGCGCGCGGACCATCGCCGCGGTCGCCTCCGGTCGCTTGACCAACACGTTGCACGCGCGACGGAGGACGTCGACGACGCGGTCCGCCGCGGTCTCACCCGTCGGCGGTCGGTTGAGCAGACCGGCGCCGAGCGCCTCCACCTGGCCCACGTTCGCCTCGAGGAGCAACCGCTCCTTGCTGGAGAAGTAGCGGTACACGGTTCCGAGCGCGACGCCGGCCTCGGTCGCGACGTCGCGCATCTGCACCGCGTCGAAGCCGCCCTTGTCGGCGAGCGCCAACGTCGCGTCGAGCACCCGCTTGCGCCGCGCCGCCTGGTTGCGCGCGAGTGCGCCGTCCTCGGGCGCCCCGTCGTTGCTCATCGCAGAATGAGAACAGGTTTCTATTTTCCGGTCAATACGACGGCGGTAGGTTGCGCGCATGACCGATGTTCTGGACACTGCCGACCGCCTGTTCACCGGGGCCCTCGATCCGGCGGAGCACCATCCGTTCAGCCAGTTCGGCGAGCTGGCCGAGATCTCCGACACCACCGCCTTCGTCGCCGCGTTCGCGAACGCCGCCGCGTTCTCCACCGATGACGGGCTCGTCGTCGTCGACACGAGCAGCCCGTTCCTGTGCGGCAAGGTGCACGAGGCGCTGCGCGGGTGGAACGCCGCTCGCCTCGACACCGCGGTGTTCACCCACGGGCACATCGACCACTGCTTCGGTGTGGACCTGTACGAGGCCGAGGCGACCGCGAACGGCTGGCGGGCGCCGCGAGTCGTGGCGCACGAGGCGATCGCGGACCGCTTCCGGCGGTACGTCGAGACCGCGGGTTACAACGGGATCATCAACCAGCGGCAGTTCCGCACGCCGCGACCGTTCTGGCCGACCGAGTACCGCTATCCCGACGAGACGTACCGGGACCAGCTCGACCTCGAGGTCGGTGGGGAGCGCTTCGAGCTGCATCACGCACGAGGCGAGACCGACGATCACACCTGGGTCTGGGTGCCCGATCGGAAGGTCCTCTGCACCGGCGACCTGTTCATCTGGGCCTCACCGAACTGCGGCAACCCGCAGAAGGTCCAACGGTACGCGATCGAGTGGGCCCGGGCGCTCGACACCATGGCCGCGCTCGACGCCGAGGTGCTCCTGCCGGGTCATGGGCTCCCGATCATCGGCGCCGATCGGGTCCGGGCCGCGCTCACCGATTCCGCGCGCCTGCTCGAGCACCTCCACGTCGAGACGATCAAGCTCATGAACGAAGGCGCCCGGCTCGACGACATCGTGCACACCGTCACCGCCCCCGCCGACCTGATCGCCAAGCCGTACCTCCGGCCGATCTACGACGAGCCGGAGTTCGTGGTGCGCAACGTCTGGCGGTTGTTCGGCGGCTGGTACGACGGCAACCCGGCGAACCTCAAGCCCGCGTCGGAATCCGCGGTGGCCGGTGAGATCGCGCAGCTGGCCGGCGGCGCGGACCGGCTCGCGCAGCGCGCCGTCGCGCTCGCCGAGGGAGGCGACCTTCGCCTGGCCGGCCATCTCGCGGAGCTCGCCGCGCTCGCCGCACCGGACGACGCGTCGGTCCACCGCGCCCGGGCCGACGTCTTCGAGCGGCGGGTCGAGGCCGAGGCGTCCACGATGGCCAAGGGGATCTTCGGGTGGGCCGTGGCGGAGTCACGCGAACGGGCCGGTGAGAGCCCGGATGGGCGAAGGGACGGGCAGGCCGCGCAGTAGTCTCGGCGGGTCGCTTTTGCCCCGCGAGGAGCGCTCTTCCCACATGGCCGACGCCGCCGAGATCCCCCCGGTCCCGCTGCCCGCGCGCCCGGACGACCTCACCCCGGAGCGGGGTCGGCGCTCCCTGCCGCTGGCGCTCATCCACTCCGCGAGGCCGAAGCAGTGGGTCAAGAACGTGCTCGTGTTCGCGGCCCCCGCGGCCGCGGGTGTCCTCAGCGAGCGCACCGCGATCTTCGACACCTTCGTCGCCTTCGTCGCGTTCTGCCTCGCCGCGAGTGGCACGTACTTCCTCAACGACTCCTTCGACGTCGAAGCCGACCGCCTCCACGCGAAGAAGCGCTTCCGCCCGATCGCCGCCGGCGATCTTCCGATCCGCACCGCGCAGATCGCCGGGGTCGTCCTGATCGCCTGCGGGATCGGCATCGGGTTCCTGTCCGGATGGAAGCTCCCCGTCGTCATCGCGACGTACATCATCTTCACCACCACGTACTCGATCTGGCTCAAGCACGTCGCAGTCGTGGACCTGGGAATGGTCGCGGCCGGGTTCGTGCTGCGACTCATCGCCGGCGCGGTCGCGGTCGACGTGCCGATCTCGGTCTGGTTCTTCATCGTCGGCAGCTTCGGGTCGCTGTTCATGGTCGCAGGGAAGCGCCACGCGGAGTTCGCGGAGCTCGGCGTCGAACGTGCCGGCCACCGGGCCACGCTCTCCGAGTACTCGCTCGAGTACCTCGGGTACGTCCGCTCGGTCGCGTCCGGTGTCGCGATGGTCGGCTATTGCCTGTGGGCATTCGAGAAGAGCACCGGCAAAGCGGGGGTTCCCTGGTACGAGCTCTCGATCGTCCCCTTCGTCCTCGCGATGCTGCGCTACGCGTTGCTCGTCGAGCGCGGCGAAGGTGGCGCACCCGAGGAGCTCGTCCTGCACGACCGGCCGTTGCAGGTCATGGGCGCGCTGTGGGTCGTGGTCGTCGGCATCGGGCTCTATGTCGCCTGATCCCCTCGCAGGGCTTCCGGGCGACGACCGGCTCCTGACCGGTTGGGGCGGCACCGCGCCGAGCCGGGCCCGTCTCGTGACGCCGCTCGACGACAACGACGTCAGTCGCTTGCTGGACGCGGCACCGCCGAGAGGCGTGATCGCGCGCGGCCTGGGCCGCTCGTACGGAGACGTGGCCCTGAACGCCGGGGGCATGGTGCTCGACGCGACGGCACTGAGCGGCGTGAAGTCCATCGATCTCGAGCAGGGAATCGTCACCGTCGGCGCCGGAACGAGCCTCGACGCGTTGATGCGCTGGCTGCTACCACGCGGTTGGTTCGTGCCGGTCACACCCGGCACGCGGTACGTCACGGTGGGCGGCGCGATCGCGTCGGACATCCACGGCAAGGGTCACCACGTCGACGGCACCTTCGGCAGCCACGTGCACTCACTCACCTTGCTGACCGGCAGTGGTGATCTGCTCACCGTGACCCCGAACGAGACGCCCGAGATCTTCTGGGCCACCACCGGGGGCATGGGGCTCACCGGCGTGATCCTGGACGCGACCTTCGACCTGATCCCGGTCGAGACCTCGCTCATCTCCGTGGACGAGGAACGCTGCGCGGACCTGGACCACCTCATGGCGAGCATGAGCGAACGCGACGACCGTTACCGCTACTCGGTCGCGTGGATCGACTGCACCGCGCGCGGTCACTCCATGGGCCGCGGGATCCTCGGGCGCGGCGACCACGCGACGCTCGACGAGGTCCCGAAGGCCAAGCGCACCTTCGCCCGCCGTTTCGTCCCGACGGCGCTCGCGGTCGCGCCTCCCGTGATGCCGTCCGGGCTCATCAACCTGCAGACCGTGCGCGCGTTCAACGAGGTCTGGTTCCGCAAGGCCCGCAAGCACCACGTCGGCGTGCAGTCCATCGCGGCGTTCTTCCATCCACTCGACATGGTGGACGGCTGGAACCGCATCTACGGGAGCCGCGGGTGCATCCAGTACCAGTACGTCGTCCCGTTCGGCGCGGAAGCGACGGTCCGTTACTCCCTCGAGGAGCTCACGAGCACCGGTACCCCGTCGTTCCTTGCCGTGCTCAAGCGATTCGGCGCGCAGAACCCCGGGATGCTGTCCTTCCCCACGCCCGGTTGGACGCTCGCGGTGGACATCCCCGTCGGTGACCCCGAGCTTCCCCGCCTGCTCGACCGGCTCGACGACGCGGTGCTGGAAGCCGGCGGGCGGGTGTACCTGGCCAAGGACGCGCGCACCCGGCCCGAGCACCTCGGCATCATGTACCCCCGACTCCCCCAGTGGCGCGACATCCGGGCCAAGCTCGATCCCGACCGCGTGATCACCTCGGACATGGCTCGCCGCCTGGGCCTCGACGACCCGAACCCGGAGAGACGATGAGCGAGCTCAACGTGCACCGCAGGTCCCCGCGTGCAGCGAGCGGGGGCCGAGCGCCCCGGCGAAGCCAGGAGCGGAAACGATGATTGACGCAGTAGGTGGCGCCCAGTCGGTGCTGGTGCTCGGCGGTGGCTCGGAGATCGCGCTCGCGACCGTCCGCAAGCTCATCGCCCGGCGCTGCCGGACCGTCACGCTCGCCGGACGGGACACCGAGGCGCTCGAACGATCGGCCAAGGAGCTCGAAGCCGCGGGCGCGACCACCGTGGACGCCGTGGCGTTCGACGCGCTCGACTTCGCGTCGCACGACGGCTTCGTCCGCGACCTCGCCGCGAGCCACCCCGACTTCGACCTGGTGATCGTCGCGTTCGGGGTGCTCGGCGATCAGGACCTCGCCGAGACCGACGGGGCGGAAGCCCGCCGGATCGTGGACTCGAACTTCACCGGTGCGGTCTCGGTGCTCGTACCGCTGGTCGGCGCGCTGAAGGAGCAGGGTCATGGGACGGTCGTGGTGCTCTCGTCCGTGGCCGGTGAGCGCGCGCGGAAGTCGAACTTCGTCTACGGGTCGAGCAAGGCGGGCCTCGACGCGTTCTGCCAGGGTCTCGGCGACAGCCTCGTCGGCACCGGCGTGCGCATCGTCATCGTGCGGCCCGGCTTCGTGCACACGAAGATGACCGAGGGGCTCGAGGCCGCACCTCTCTCTACCGACGCGGACACCGTCGCGGATGCGATCGTCGCCGGCCTCGGGCGAGGATCCGAGACGATCTGGGTGCCGGCCCCGCTACGCATCGTCATGTCGGTGCTGCGCCACGTGCCACGCCCGGTGTTCCGTCGCCTCCCTCTGTGACGCAGCCGCCGGAAACCCGGCCGGAGCCCCCGGCGCGACGTCCGGTCGCGGCCTTCGACTTCGACGGCACCATCTCGGAGCGCGACTCGCTCCGCCCGTTTCTCACGATCGTCTGCGGGCGCCGCCCGCTCTACCGCGAGCTCGCGTTGCGGTCGCCGGTGCTCGCGGCGACGCTGGCCGGTTGGGGTGATCGCGATGCGGAGAAGGCGCGACTCGTCGGCCGGCTGCTGGCGGGCCGGCCGGCCCAGCCGGTCCGCGAGGCGGGTGTGAAGTACGCGCAGCAGATGGTGGGCGGCGATGCCCTCCGACCGGAGATGCTCGAGAAGCTCGACTGGCACCAACGCCATGGTCACGAGATCGTGATCGTCTCCGCCTCGCTCGATGTCTACCTCGAGCCGCTCGCTCCGCTGCTCGGCGTGGACAAGGTGTTGTGCACCAGGCTCGGAGTGGACCCCGAAGGTCGGCTGACCGGCGAGCTCGAGGGCGGCAACGTGCGCGGACCGGAGAAGGCCCGGCGCTTCCGTGAGTGGCTGGGCCCGGGCGAGGTGGAGCTGTGGGCGTACGGCGACAGCGCCGGCGACCGTGAGCTGCTGGCCGAGGCGGACCACCCCGTCTGGATGCACGGCAAAGCGCGATGACCGCCGCGGTCGCGACGGGCGAGGCCCTGGACACCGGGGCACCGGCCCCGTCGGGACCCGACCGGACGCAACGGCAACGCTTCTTCTGGGTCACGGTCGCCGTGACGCTCGGCGTGTCGGCGGCGTTCCTCGCCCGCATCCTGATCTACACGCACGGGCACCTCGTCTACGTGATCGACGATCCCGGCATCCACCTCGCGATGGCCCGCAACCTGGTCGAGCACGGGACGTGGGGAGTCAGCCCCGGCGTGTACGAGCCCGCTTCGTCCTCACCCGCGTGGACGCTCATGCTGGCCGGGGTCATCGCGGTCGCGTCGCCGGCGGCGTCAGTCGCGCCGCTGGTCTTCAACCTGGCTGCGGCGGTGTGGATCCTCTGGATCTTCGCCGCCCACCAACGCTTCACGACCCTCGCCCGCGGCCACTGGGGTAGCTGGGCGTTCGTCATCCTGCTCCCGTTGTGCGGGCTGTTCCTGCCCGGGCTCGCGTACACCGGGATGGAGAACACGCTCCACGCCGCGATCGCGCTGCAGGTGCTGGTCCTCCTGACCGTCCTCATCCGCGGCCGGGCGACCCGCCGGCAGCAGGTCGCGTACTTCGCGCTGCTCGCAATCGGCTCGTGCGTCCGCCTCGAGACGATGTTCCTCGCCGCGGGTTGCGGGGTGGCGCTGCTGTTCGCGACGTCGGCGCGGTTCAGCGGAGCGGAGATCGCCGCCCGGTGGTCGCTGAAGCGTCGCGTGGTGAACGTGGCGGGCACCGGCCTGGCGGCGGGAATCCCCGTCCTCGTCATCGGCGGGATCAACAAAGCCTTCCACCGCGGTTTCTTCCCCAACTCCGTGGTCGCCAAGACCGCCCTGGGAACGGACCAGAGCATCCTGCCCGGCTGGGACAAGATCCTCGAGCGTCTCAACAAAGATGCGCTGCTCGGCGTCATCGTCGTGCTGGCGATCGTGTACGTGATCTTCGTGTTCGCCGGCTTCCGCGGTCGCCATGCAGGCTTCGCCATGGCCCTGGCCCTGGCCGCGCTGGTGCACGTCGTGTTCGCTCAGATCGGCTGGTACGAGCGCTATCAGGCGTACCTCGTGATCGCCGGCCTGCTGCTGATGTTGCAGATCGGGACCGAGATCGTGCTGCCGCGCTGGCGAGAGGCAACGCTCGTCGGATTGACGTTGGCCATCGTCCTGTTCTCCGTGGCCCGGATCGCCCTGTTGACCACGGTGCCCCTGGCAGCGAGCAACACCTACCGTCAGCAATATCAGATTGGTCGGTTCATGAGTCGTTACTACGACGGCAAGCCGATCGCGGTACAGGATCTCGGCTACATCGCGTCTCTTCACGACGGGCCAATCGTCGATCTCAACGGACTGGGAACGCATGAGGTGCTCGACCTCATTCGCAAGCATCAGTTCGACAAGAAGGCGATGCGGGAGCTGATCGACCGGGAGCACGTGGAGGCAATCGCGCTCTTCCCCGACGCGTACGGGTTCGGACTGCCGACCAACTGGATCGGTGTCGGCGAATGGATGCTCGGCCAACAGAAGGTGAGCCCGCTGTACTCGACGGTCACCTTCTACGCGCCGACGCCCGCGCTGGCGAAGCGGCTCGAACGGAACCTGCGTGCCTTTCGACCGGAGCTCCCGCCCGGAGTGAGAACTCTGAATCGACGCCAGATGCTCGACCGCGCGTTGAAGCGCCTCGGCTCTACCCCCGAATCACCCTCCGACATCGGCTCCTAGGCAGGCGGCGATCGGTCAAGAGCTCCGCCGGGCATGTGAGACTTGTGGCGTGACTGAATCCTGGACGATCCGCCACTTCTCACAAGCGAATCCTGAAGGACCCGGGCAAGATGACGTCGCCGCCCTCCTGCGCCGGGTCGCCGACTCGATCGAGCAGCTGGGCCCGATCGAGGTGCAAGACCTCATTCTCTCGAGCGAACTCGGCGACATCGACGGAGACGGCGATCGGTACGCAATCACCGTGTACTTCAGCCCCGCCGAGGATTCCTAACTAGAGGCAGTTGCTTTCTCTGCCAGCCCGAGCACCGCGCAGAGTGGCACCGACCTCACAGTGGTGTCCCGCGGGACCCCGTCCACAGGCAAGGGGTTGTCCACAAGCGGAGAACCGGGCCGCGGGCAGGCACGGACCGCGGGTCGCGCAGCCTGGCGGCGTATGAGAATCGCGCCGCCCGAGACCCACGATCCAAACCACCGGATTCGGGGCGCTCACGCGTCGCTATCGCGACGCGTACTCGCCCCGAAAGGAGTCTGGCGGCTCAGCAACGCGCTCAGGAGTTGGTGTGGTCCTGTTTGTCGGCGCGGTGGTGACGGTGAGGCGGGCGGTAGGTGTGCAGGCGGTCGTCCGGGAGCAGGACGAAGCTTCGGAGTGTCTTCGCGTCGTGCAGGAGCATCGTGTTCGTCACTGCGACCTTCTCGGCCGAGTGGTAGCGGTTCACGACGAAGCCGTTGAACTCCTGGCGGTCCACGAGCTTGAAGTCGCGGGCCAGCGGCTTCGACAGGGCCGGGAAGAAGAACGCCTCACAGGCCAGCCCCGACCACCGGCCGCACCGCTTCCCCGGCTCGGGAATCCGGTACACGAGATCGATCGTGCTCACCTTCGCCAGCTTCTTGCCCTTGAGCGCGCGTGAGCCGTCGATGTAGTGCAGCAGCGGCGAGCCGAGGTACCCGTCGACCACGACGGCGTGGTCACGACCTCCCTGCTCCACCACCCGCGCCACCGCGCGCCAGTTCGGCTTCTGGAAGTCGGCGTCACTCGCCACCTTGAGCACCACCGCGATCCAGCCGGCGCTGAGGACCAGCGCCACCACCATCCCGAGCCACGCGACGCGACGCGTCCCGAGCCCGATCGCGACGACGACCGCGAACGGGATGACCGACACGATGAAGTTGCGACCGAGGAGGTAGTCGCTCCCCAGCGCGCTCGCGACCAGCGACAGCACGATACCGACCGAGCCGAGCACGAACATGATCAGCGCGGTCGAGCGTTCGTGGCGGTCGCCGAGCACCGCGGCAAGCACCACCGCGACGCCGATGATCAGTGCGACGACGGGCCACCACCCGTCGAACGGTTCCGCCGGACCCAGCAGCGCGCCGTGTCCCGCTTCCGCGAGCCGCTGCGAGATCGGGAAGTCGCTGATCCACGACTGCTTCTGGCCCTGCTGGTCCAGCGCGAGCACCAACAGCGGGAGCGCGACGACAGCCAGTGGGATGCAGCCTCTCGCCACCTTGCGCAGCTGTGTGCGGTAGACGATCGCCAGCCACCCGAGCTCCGCGAGCACGATGAGCAGGGCGAAGTAGTGCGTGCAGACCGCGGCGGCGGCGACGGCGCCCCACCAGACGAAGTTGCTCGCGCGGTCGTCGTTGATCGCGCGCACGCAGAAGAGGATCGAGAGCGCGCCGAGGAACGCGAACAGCGCGTAGGGGCGCGCTTCCTGGGAGTACCAGACGAGCATCGGGTTCACCGCCACCAGCAGCGCGGCGAGCAGGCCGATGCGACGGCTGAGCCGGAGCTCCCGGGCGAGGAGATAGGTGACCGCGACCGTCGCGATCCCGGCCAGCGCCGAGATCGTCCGCACGACCGCGTCGCCGTAGCCGAAGATCCGGACCCAGAACCAGCCCACCAGGAAGTACAGCGGCGGGCTGCCCTCGTTCTGCGGGACCGTCACGATCACCAGCTCGGCGAGCCGGTGCTTCAGGTCGTCGACCGCGACGTACTCGTCGTACCAGAGGCTCTGATGGCCGATGTGCCAGAAGCGCAGGACCGCGGCCAGGAGAACGATCAGGACGAGGAGGGAGTCGACCCTTCCGAACGCGGACCAAGAGCGGGACGCGCGGTCGTCGGCGCTGCGGACCTGCGTGGCCTCGCCGGTGCCGTCAGCGGTCTGAACCATGGGCCGAGGATGGTACCAACGCATGTCGGCTGAAGTTCCCTTGGTAGCGTCCGCTCCCGTGACCGAGACCTGGCGGTACGTCGACTGCGGCGCGGTCGACGCGTTCGAGAACAACGCACAGATGGCAGTGCTCTCACGCTCAACCGTCGACGGCGGGCGGCCGATCCTGCAGACGAGCGTCTGGGGGCGGACGCATCTCAACGTCGGCTGGTTCGACGACGTGGACAGCACGCTGGACCTGGCCGAGTGTGAGCGACTCGGCATCCAGGTGATCCGGCGGCCGTTCGCCGGTGGTGGGACCGCGTTCTACGACGCCGGGTGCGCGGTGATGTTCGGCCTCATGTTGCCGAAGCCGACCGATCCGGGCGCTCCGGTTGATCTCGACGCCGTCATCGCCCGCCTCCAGCCGATCGTGCTCGACGCTCTGGGCCGGCTCGGGCTCGGCGAGGTGACGTTCCAGGGCTCCGCCGACCTCCGGTGGGTCAACGACCGCAAGGTCGGTGGCATCTCGGCCGGGGACTTCGGGCGGGTGCTCAGCGTCGGCGGCTTTCTCAACATCAAGCCGCCGAACCTCGACCTCTACCTCCAGGTCGTGCGCGTGCCGGAAGGGAAGTTCGCCGACAAGATCGTCAAGGACATGCGCGAATACGTATGCACGGCCGAGGAGATCGTCGGAGAACCCGTCACCTACGAGCAGTTCCGTGACGCGCTCACCGGCGCCGTCGAAGCTGCGGGTGTCGACCTGGCCCGCGACCCGATGACCGACGTGGAACGCGGCGCGCTCGCCAAGATCTCGCAACGCATCGCGTCCGACGGAGCGGTGCGCCGGGTCTCCTCCGAACGGTTCGCCGCGGAGCACACCGACGAGCGTGTCGGGTTCGCGAACCATAAGGGGCGCAAGCTCTGCCGCGCCGGCGTCGCGCTCGACGCGTCGGGTCATCTGGCCGCGGTGATGATGGCCGGCGACATGCACGTCGCCCCGGCCGACACGCTCGACGGTGTTGCCGCCGCGCTCGCGGGTGCCGACGCGAGCGACGAGGCCGATCTCCGCGCCCGCATCACCGCGGTATGGGACGCGGACGGCGTACATCAGGCTGACGCGACGATGGGCGTCACGACCGACGACCTGCTCACCGCGGTCACGAAGGCAATCGCGAGCGCGAAGGGTGAGCAATCGTGAAGCTGGATGGTTCGAAGATCCTGGTCACGGGCGCGTCGTCGGGCATCGGCGCCGCGCTCGCGCCGCAGCTGGCGGCAAAGGGGGCGACCGTCGGGATCGTCGCCCGGCGGGCCGAGCGACTCGAGGAGGTCGTGGCGGCGTGCCGGGCCTTCACCCCCGAGTCGACCTTCTGGGCCGCGGACCTGGGCGCCGTCGACACCGCCATCGGCATCGCGGAGGCTGCGTGGGACCACTTCGGTGGGCTCGACGCGCTGGTGAACAACGCGGCGATCGGCAAGCGCAAGCTCGTGCAGACGCTCACTCCGGCCGACGTCGAGACCACGATGCAGACCAACTTCTTCTCGCCGGTCCGCATGGGGATGGCCCTGCTCCCCCGCTGGCTCGAGCGTGGTGACGGGCTGATCGTCAACGTGTCGAGCATGGGCGGCCGGCTCGGGATCCTGCACGAGGCGGCCTACAGTGCCTCGAAGTTCGCGCTCTGCGGCTGGAGCGAGAGCATGCGCATGGACCTTGAGGGCACCGGGGTCAAGGTGAAGCTCGTGCTCCCCGGCCCCATCGAGACCGAGATTTGGGACGTGCGGCCCGGCGAGCTGCCCGGTCTCTACGACGGCCCGTTCGTCACCGCGGCGAACTGCGCTGCGGACATCGTCACCGCGATGGAGGACGACGAGGGTTTCGAGTACTACACGCCGGAAGAGGTCCCCGGTGGTTGGCGCCAGAAGGATCTCGTCGTCGGCAAGACCGAGAGCTGCGACCAGTTCCTCACCGGCATGGCCCAGATGGGCTGACCACCCCGGACGCTCCCGCCCGCACTACTTGGACGAGCGCGAGCGGTGCTGGGCGTTGACGTCGCGAGCAGGGAGCCAGGTGCCGTGCTGGCCGGCGGGGACCCGCTGCGGGAGCTGCACCACCGCGCGGGGGTCGGCCGCGAGGTCCTGGGCGTCGAGCACCACGAGCTGGCTGCGGTCCCGGGGGATGTCGTAGGTGAGGGCGAGAATCCAACCGTCGCCTTCGCGGGTGCTGTCCCGGCGGGGCACGAACTGCGGTTCGCCCACCACGACCCCGTCGGGGAACTGGTGCTGCACGACGTCTTCGATCTTGACGTCGTAGCGGACGAGCGTGTCGAAGCCCACCCCGTTCGGGCGCCCGTCCGAACGCGTGACTGCGGCGAGATACGCGTAGCGGTGGTGCAGGCCGGACCGCCGGTTGTCGATGCTCGGGAGCTCGACCGGCGTCGCGTCGAACATCTCGTCGCTGACGACCCCACGGCCGGGCTCGACCACGCAGCGGTGGTACGTCGGCGACTGTGCGATCCCTGCAGCAGTCTCGAGGTTGAAGGAGTCACGGTGGATGTAGTCGACTACGACGTCGTCGCCATCGGTGTACGCGTTGACGAAGTGCATCGCGAACCGGTTCTCCATGGGGAACCACCGGATGCGGTCGCTCTCACCCTCGCGTGACAGCAGGCCGAGACGCGTGCCGTGCTCGGGTTGCCACTGCACGAGCGGTCCGCCGTCCGCGCCGCCGGTGGGATCGATCACGGCCGGGCTGTCGAAGAACACGACATGCTGATCGGTGACGCCGAAGTCGTGCATCAGCACCGGCCGCGGCAGCTCGATCGGGAGGATGCGGCTCACCTGGCCGCGCGGTGAGACCACGCCGTAGGTCAGGTACGGAGGCTCGGTCGAGGTCGAGAAGAAGCACAGCTCGTCCCAGATCGGATCGACCTTCGGGTGCGCGTTCATCGAACGCGGCAGTGACCCGTCGAAGGTGTGCTCGCCGACGGTGCCGAAGCGCCAGCTGAGCTCGTACGGCGCGCCACCCTCCCAGAGGGAGAGGATGCGGCCGGCGTGCGTGACGACGTTCGTGTTCGACCAGTTCTTGCCCGTCGCGCGCTCACGGTTGCCGAGGCTGGCCTGCGGCCGGCCCGACGCGTAGGTGCCGCCGAAGAGGGCATGGCCCGCCTCGCGTTCGGCCACGAGGTCCTTGGTGACGACCCACTTGTTGCGGTAGCGGGCCCGGGCCTGCTGGAAGGTGACGACGTGCACCATGCCGTCGCCGTCGAACGGGAACGTCCCGCCGCCGACGGGCGGGTACTGGGCGTTGGGGCCGTTGCGGACGTACGAGCCGTCCAGCTCGGGAGGGATGTCGCCATCCACCGGCAGGTCGACGACGTCCAGCTCCTCGTGCACGGGCGCGAGGTAACGCGAGGGGTCACCACCCAGGTGGGTGTCCGTACCTGGCAGATGCATCGCCGGTTCGAGCATGGTGCCGCGCCTCCTCGGGCCCGCCTCGCCTCGATGATCGACGGGTCCGATGCGTCTCTTGAGCGTGGTCACTTTGCCCGCTTTCGCGCACAAATGGGAGGCGGGGCGTCCGGGGGTCAGGTCCCGGCCGGAACCAGGGCCTCGACGGTCACCGGAATTCCATTGAGGACGGCGTTTCCCGACAGCGGGTCCATCAGGCTCCCGTCGGCCAGGAGGTTCGTGTTGACCCCGGCGTAGCGCCCCGCGACCTCCATGTCGGCCCCGTCGACGCCGTGCCCCCAGCCGTGGGGGATGCTCACGACCCCGCTCATGATCCCGTCCGTGATCTGGACGGGGATCTCGAGGGAGCCGACCCGGGACGCCACGCGGGCCACGTCGCCGTCCGCGAGTGCGAGCCTGGCCGCGTCGTCGGGGTGGATCTGGAGGGTGCAGCGCGGCTTGCCCTTCACCAGGATCTCGAGGTTGTGCATCCACGAGTTGTTGGAGCGGAGGTCCCGGCGACCCACCAGCACGAGCTCGCCGTTGATCCGCCGGGCGAGGGAGGGCACGAGGCGGGTCTCGACGTCTTCCACGATCACGGGCGGCGCGAGCTCGATCTTGCCGCTCGGGGTCCGCAGCACGCCCGGCAGGCGCGGCTGGAGCGGCCCGAGGTCCACCCCGTGCGGGTTCTCCTCGAGCACGGAGAGCGACAACCCTCCGGGGTTGGCCCCGAAGCCGTCGCCATAGGGGCCGGTGCGCAGCATGAGGTCGAGGACGCGCTCCGGACCGCGCCGGCCGTTGACCGAGAGCGCCTCGAACAGCTCGCCCGCGTCGCGACCTTCGACGTTGCCGCCCTCGCGCGTCACGGCCTTCTGCACCTGGCTCGTGAGGACGAAGTCGTCGAGCACCGCGGCGGACTCGGCGGTGCTCCTCTGCCCCGCGGCGATCCCGGCCAGGCGCAACAGGATCTCCCACTCGGGGATCTCGTCCGGCCCGAGCTCGACGACCGGCGGCGAGTAGTTGGCGACGTTGCGCACCGCGAGCGAGTACAGCGCGACGTCGTAGTGGCTGCGGGCGAGGACACCGGGGACGGGCAGGATCACGTTGGCGTGTCGTGTCGTCTCGTTGCGGTAGATGTCCACCGAGACCATGAAGTCCAGTGACGCGAGCGCGGCATCGAGGCGTCCGGCGTCGGGCGTCGAGAGCACCGGGTTGCCGGCGACCGTGATGAGCGCGCGGATCTGGCCGTCACCCGGCGTCTCGATCTCCTCGGCCAGCGCCACGACCGGCAGCTCGCCGTAGAACTCGGGCAGGTTTCGCACCCGGCTCTGCCGCCGACCGAACCGCACCCCGCGACCGACGCCGGTCGTGCCGCCCGTGTTCGGCCCACCCGTCGCGGGCAGCGTGAACATCGCGCCACCCTCCCGGTCCAGGTTTCCGGCGATCGTGTTCACCACGTCGACGAGCCAGGACGCGAGCGTGCCGTACTCCTGCGTGCACGTGCCGATGCGGCCGTACACCGCGGCGCGTTCGGTGTTGGCGAGATCCCGCGCGACGCGCCGGATCGTGCCGGCGTCGATGCCGCACACCGGCGCGACGACCTCGGGCGAGAAGTCCCGGGCCAACCGCTCGACCTCGTCGAGCCCGGCAACGTGGCCCTCGGCGTTCCCGAGCTGCACCAGCCCCTCGGCGACGATCGTGTGGACGATGCCGAACAGGAAGTGCGCGTCGGTACCAGGCCGGATGAAGAGGTGCTCGTCCGCCTCCTCCGCGGTCTTGGACCGCCGCGGGTCCACCACGACGAGGCGGCCGCCGCGGGCCCGGATCGCCCGCAGGCGACCCGGCACGTCGGGGACGGTCATGAGGCTGCCGTTCGACGCGAACGGGTTCGCGCCGAGGATGAGCACGTAGTCGGTGCGGTCGAGGTCCGGCACCGGCACGGTGAGCGCGGCTCCGAACATCAGGCCCGCGCTGACCTGCTTCGGCATCTGGTCGACCGTGCTCGCGCTGAAGACGTTCGCCGAGCCGAGGCTCTGCAGGAGCACGCGGCCTTCGATGATCGCGCCGAGATTGTGCGCGTTCGGATTGCCGAGGTACACGGCGACGGCGTCACGGTTCCCCTCGAGGAGGGGGCCGAGGCCGCGCTCGATCTCGGCGAAGGCTTCGTCCCAGGTGACGTCGTGCCAGGTGTCGCCGCGCCGCACCTGCGGCCGCCGGATGCGGTCGGGGTCCGCTTCGAGCTGCTTGAGCGCGGTGCCCTTGGGGCACAGGTAGCCGTGGCTGAAGACGTCGTCCTTGTCGCCGCGAACCAGGGTGAGCGCTTCGTCTTCGAGGTGCAGCTCCAGCCCGCAGGTTGCCTCGCACAGCGGGCAGGTCCGGTACGCGATGCGTTTCGTCATGGATCCAGGCTACGCCCCGGGTCGCGAACCTCGCACGAGGGGCCGCGAACCTCGCGCCAGTAGATTGGAGCGATGCGAGCGATTATTGCGGGGGTCGCCTCGGCCGCGGTCCTCGGGCTCGTGCTCGGGGCGTGCGGTGGCGGCGGTGACGCCCAGCCGACGACCAACACCACGACGCAGCAGCCGACCGTCTTCAACGTCACGATGAACGGCGCCTCGGAGGTCCCCGGCCCGGGCGCGGTGGACGGGACCGGAACCGCCGAGATCAGCGTCGACCCGAACGGCACCCAGATCTGCTTCTCGATCTCCGTCGCCAACCTCGACGCCGTGACCGCCGCGCACATCCACGAGGGCAAGGCCGGGGTCTCCGGACCGATCGTCGCGACGCTGGCGGCCCCCACCACCGGGCATTCGGAGGGCTGCGTCGACGCCGCGGCCCCGCTCATCCAGACCCTCAGCGCCGGAAGCAGCTCGTACTACGTGAACGTGCACACCACCGCCTTCCCCGACGGCGCCATCCGCGCCCAGCTCTCCGGATAGGAGCTCCCGGGATGACCGACGACCGCCTGTACTTCCGCCAGCTGCTCGCGGGTCGCGACTTCGCGGCCGGCGACGAGATCGCGCGCCAGATGGTCAACTTCGTCTATCTCGTGGGCGACAGGGACACCGGCGAGGCGGTCATCGTCGACCCCGCGTACGGCGTGCGCGAGCTCGTGCAGATCGCGGGCGAGGACGGGATGCGCGTCGTCGGCGCGCTCGTCACGCACTACCACCCCGACCACGTCGGCGGATCGCTCATGGGCTGGGAGATCGAGGGCGTGGCCGCCCTGCTCGGGCTCGAGGGTGTCGATGCGCCGATCCACGTCAACCGCGCCGAGGCCCTCGGCGTGCGCCGCGTCACCGGAGCATCGGAGTCCGATCTCGTCCTGCACGACGGTGGCGACGTCGTACACGTCGGCGCGATCCCGATCACGCTGGTGCACACCCCGGGCCATACGCCGGGCAGCCAGTGCTTCCTCGTCGACGGGCGGCTCGTCGCGGGCGACACGCTGTTCCTCGACGGCTGTGGCCGCACCGATCTCCCCGGCGGCGACTCCGACGAGATGTACCGCTCCCTCACCCAGCGCCTCGCGTCCGTGCCCGACGACACGGTCTTGTTCCCCGGCCACCAGTACTCACCGGACCCGTCCGCGACCATGGGCGTCACCCGCCGGCGCAACTACGTCTTCCGCCTGCCGACGATCGAGCAGTGGCGCACGATGTTCGGCTGACGGATCCCTTCTCGGCCGCTGAGGGGCCCAGGGGCCCCCGAACGTGCCGAGAACGGGGTGGGGTCCGTACGATGCGGCCCATGACTGACACACCGTGGCTCGGGGACACCTGTTCGCTCGTCGACGCGTTCCGCAACGGCGACCACACCCCGCTCGAAGAGCTCGACGCGACCCTCGCCGCGATCGAGAGCTCGGAGCTCAACGCGTTCTCGTTCCTGGATCCGGAGCCGGCGCGCGAGACCGCCCGGCACGCTGACGTGTCGCAACCGTTCGGCGGGGTTCCGGTCGGCGTGAAGGAGCTCGACTTCGTGGCCGGGTGGCCGGCGACCGAGGCATCGATCCCCCTGAAGGACGAGAAGTCGCCGCACGACTCGACGCTCGTCACGCGCCTGCGCGCGTCAGGCGCGATTCCGTTCGGGTTGACCACGTCGAGCGAGTTCGGCGGCATCAACCTCACCTTCACCAAGCTCAACGGCGCGACGCGCAATCCCTGGAACCTCGCGCACACCCCGGGTGGGTCGTCGGGCGGTTCGGCCGCCGCGGTCTCGGGCGGGTTGCTCACGATCGCCACCGGCGGTGACGGCGGCGGGTCGATCCGCATTCCGGCCGGGTTCACGGGCCTACCCGGCCTGAAGAACACCTACGGGCGGATCCCGAAGGGCCCGAACATGGTGCTCGCGTCGCTCACCGCGGTGACCGGTTGCCTCAGCCGGTCGGTACGCGACATCGCCCGTTACCTCGACGTCACGAACGGCTTCGATCCACGCGATCCGTACAGCCTCCCCCGGGTCGAGGGGTGGGAAGCCGGGCTCGGATCGATGCGCGAGTCGCTGCGGGGCAAGAAGGCCGCGATCGCGGTCGATCTCGGGTCTGCGGTCGTGGACGACGAAGTGCGCGCGGTGGTCGAGGAAGCTGCGGCGGCACTCGCCCGCGACGCCGGGATCGAGATCGTCGCCGTCCCCGTGAAGCTTCCGGAGCTCAGCTTCGAGTGGGCGATGGCCGGGCTCAGCGAGATCGTCATGCTCCTCGGCGACCGCTACCCGGCGTGCGAGCCCGATCTCACGCTCGAGATCGCGTTCGGCCTGAAGATCGCGCACGAGGTGTACAACCTCGACGCGCGCGGCCGGATCGAAGCGCAGCGGATCCTGACTAACGAGACGATGGCCGCGCTGTTCGAAGAGGTGGACTTCGTGTTCGCGTCGACCAACCCGGACGTGGCGTTCGATGCCGAGGGCCCGCTGCCCAGCCATGTCGGCACCACGGCGGTCTCCCCCGGTAACAACGGCGCGCTCACCATCCCGTCGAACATCTACGGGAACCCGGCGGTGCAGATCCCGGCCGGAACCGTGCGTGGCCTGCCCGTCGGCCTGCAGGTCCTGGCGCCGCACCATCACGAAGCGCAGCTCCTCGACCTCGCGCTGCTGGTCGAGCACGAGCGCCCGTGGCCGCTCACCGCGCCGGGCTCGCCCATCTAGTGGAGCTCCGCGACGCGACGGTCCTCGAGGAGCCGGGCCGCACCCTCGTCGAGGAGCTGTGGCTCGACATGCGCCGTCGCTACGCCGATGACCCCAGCGCGCCCGAGCCGAAGGGCGAGAACGACGACCTGAAGCCTGACGAGCTGCTCCCTCCGACGGGTCGGTTCCTGGTCGTGTACGACGACGACGGCTCGGCGATCGGGTGCGGTGCGATCCGCCGCCGCGACGACGGCGCCGCGGAGATCAAGCGCATGTACGTGCGCGCCGCGGCCCGCTCGCGCGGCATCTCCCGCGTGATCCTCCGTGAGCTCGAGCACTCGGCGCGGACATCGGGCTACCGGGCCTGCGTGCTCGAGACCGGCTTGCGCCAACCGGAGGCGATCGCGCTGTACGAGTCATCCGGCTACACCCGCATCGCCAACTACGGCTACTACCGCGACTCGGAGCTCAGCGTCTGCTACCGCAAGGAGCTCGACGGCTGAGCCCGTCGCGACCGCGCGCCGGTAGGCTGGCGTGATGGCGCGCATCGCACTACCCGCCGGGGACGGCCCCGAGGTCGTCCGTGCGCTCTCGCTCCGCCCCGCCTTCGCCAAGGCGGTCGGCGGGTTCGAGACGGCCGTTTGGGGCTTGAGTCTCGACTGGCGGCTGCACGAGCTCGTCCGCATGCAGGTCGCGATCATCAACGAGTGCACGGTGTGCCTCGGTTGGCGTACGCCCCAGGCGATCGAGGCGGGCGTGACCGACGAGCTGCTCGCCGGCGTCGCCACCTACCGCACCTATCCCGGCTTCACCGAGACCGAGCGCGTCGCGCTGGAGTACACCGAGCGGTTCTGCACCGACTCCGCCCGGATCGACGACGACCTGCTCGACCGCCTGAGCGCGCAGCTCGCCGCCGACGAGATCGTCGAGCTCACGCTGGTCATCGGCAAGTACCTCTCGATGGGCCGCTTCATGCAGGTGCTGGGCCTCGATCAGAGCTGCTCGTTGCAGTTCGACGAAGACTCGGGACGCGTCGTCGCGACGTGACCGGGCCCCCCGCAGTCATCGTGTGCATCGACTGCGGCGGCCGCGCCCATCTCGTTCAGCCCGATGACCCGGAGTCGCCCTACGTGTCCGGCGACGTCGCGGTGTACCGCTGCGAAGATTGCCTGGACCGCTGGGACGTCGTGCTGGAGGACGAAGACGTCGACCCCGACTGATTTCGCCCGCCCTCCGTTTGTGTCAAAAGGTGTCTCCGAGGAACCGAACGGCACAAACGGCGGGTGGACGGGAGGTCGGTTCGGGGCAGTCAGGGGCGGGCGCGGCACCACCAGCGGTCGCCGTCGCGGCCGAGCGTGACGCCGAGGCCGAACGCGGTACCGATGGCATCCGCGGTCAACGCCTCGTCGATCGGTCCGGACGCGACCGCGTGGCCGCCGGTGAGCACGAGCGCGTGTGTGGATCCGGGCGGGATCTCCTCGACGTGATGCGTCACCAGCACCATCGGAGCAGTCGCGGGATCGCGCGCCAGCGCGCTCAACCGGGCGAGCAGCCGCTCACGCGCACCGAGATCCAGCCCCGCGAACGGCTCGTCGAGCAGCAGGAGCCCGGGGTCCGCCATCAGCAGGCGGGCGAGCAGCACTTGTTGCCGCTCACCCTCGGAGAGCACGCCGAACGTCCGGTGGGCGAGCCCGCCGACCCCGGTGAGCTCGAGCAGCGACCGCGCGCGGTTCATGTCCGCGTCGGAGTAGGTGTGCCACCAGGGTTCGAGCGCGCCGTACCTGGCCGTGACGACCACGTCGATCGCCTCGAGCGACGGGCGGAGGCTGCGGACCAGGGCGCCACTCACGAAGCCCACGCGCGCCCGTACCGCACGCCAGTCCGACGCACCGAGCCGCTCCCCGAGGATCTCCACCGAACCTCGCGACGGGTGCAGCCGCGCCCCTGCGATCGCGAGCAACGTGGTCTTGCCCGATCCGTTCGGGCCGATCACCACCCAGCGGTCTTCCCGCGCGACCTCCCAGTCCACGCCGGCCAGCAGTGTCGCCCCGTCCCGGACGATCGACACCCCGGTCAACCGCAGCGCGAGGGTCTCCATCCGGGGAGCCTGGCACGCGCGAGCGTTCGGTTGATGCCTAGTTCACCGCGGTCCAGGAAATGATCTTCACGGTCTTGCCGGGATTGGACGGATCGTTCGTGTCGTCGAGCTCGATGACCACACGGAGCTGCCGTGTACCGCCGAGCCACGCGATGAGCTCCATCTTGCGGTTCGCGTAGTGCGCCACGCCGCTCGCGTTGGCGAACGCGGCGTAGGACTGATTGACCGTGAGGTTGGAGACGATCAGCCCGGCGACCACAACACCGCGACCGAATCGGGCCACCGTCGTCGCCACGCTGTACAAGGCGAGCTCGATCCGGGAGGTGGGCGCGTAGACCGTGCCCCAGATGTAGATCTCCGGCATATGGGCGCCGAGGTCGCCGTACAGCCAGACGATCTTGGAGCCCGGCGTCTTCGCGGCCAGGGCGCGCGGCGCGACGTCCATCTCGATGCCGTCCAGGTCGACCTGGGACGAAGGGCTCCCGCTGTTCTGGGTCGTGACCGTCCACTTGACTGACGAGCCCACGAGGTCAGCCTGCGAGGTGACGCCACAGTCGGCCAGCGACGGGCTCGAGCTGTCGTCCAGCGTCTTGGTGTATGTGGCCAGTGAGCTGGACTTGGAAATGCCGCTGATCGTGCAGGAACCACCGGTGGAGGTGTTCAGCTGCGCGCTGATCGTCAGGCTCGAGTTCGACGGATTCCATACCTCGCGATGCGCGATCCGCACCGTGACCTGGCCGACGGTCTGCGTCGGCTGCTGGCCGGCCGCCGAATACCCGTTGACGGTCACCGTCGCCGATTTGTTCATCCCGTTGACGTTTCCGGTGTTCACGACGCCGTCGATCGCTGACAGGCCTGGTGCGAAGGGAGTTCCCGAGCCGGTAATCGGCGCGACCTGGCCCGTGGGCTTGAACGTTGCCGAGGTTGCCGGCGCAGCCTGGTCGGTCTTTCGGCCAACGAGCGCAATCTGTTGCTTCGACGAGCTCGGGCTCGGACACAGCTCGAGCATGCCCTGGTACTTCACGTCGAACGCGGCGTAGTGCGCCATCATCACCTGCACGCCGTTCGGCGCGGTGCGGTCGCACCCGCCCGGAACGGCGGGGTTGTTGTTGGTCAAGCCGAGGTGGACTGCCGCACGCGCGGCGTTGACCTGGCTGGAGGACGCGTTGGGGTTGATCGCGCTGCTCAGCGTGCCGCCGATGATGACGCTGCCAGGGACGTCAGTACCGCTACCGAAGTTTTCGTTGTAGAGGTGGCCGGACGCGTCGTCGAAGCCGACCCGCCACGGGTCGATGTCGGTGGACTGGCTGTAGTCGAAGTAGTAATTGCCCGGCTTCATCCAGACGACCGGGCAGCTGACCCGTACGCTCTTTCCCGACACGGTCGTCATCGCGGTGAACCCGACGAGCACGGCGTCGCGGTCGAAGTAGGAGCCCGGTTGCATCGTGGCGACCTTCGAGATGGGGTTGCAGGTCGGTGCGGGCGCCAGCGGCGGCATGGACTGCAGCTCAGCCGCCCAATTGCTGGGAGGCGCCGGGTCCGAGGACGCGCCGCCACCCGGATCGGGCCGGGTGATCCCGGTGCCGCACGCGACC
The DNA here is from genome assembly GCA_038252255.1 of Acidimicrobiia bacterium. Lineage (GTDB taxonomy): Bacteria > Actinomycetota > Acidimicrobiia > IMCC26256 > JAENVU01 > Chersky-806. The sequence continues at coordinate 118,508 of JBBSAM010000009.1, forward strand.
GGCACGCCGATGATGTTCCCGGTGCACGTGCCCGTTGCCCGTACCGCGTCCTGGCCGGCGTCGAGCTTCGTATTCGAGCTGGCGTCGATGGACTTGCCCGACGCGCTCGTCGCGTTCGACTTGACCGAGCCCTGGACCGTCATGATCCCGCCGTTGGAGCCGCCGAGGCAGATGCCCGGGTCACCGTTGCAGCTGTTGTTGACGACCGGGTAGCCCGGAAGACCGCCGGTGGTGAGCACCGCGTTCTCCGGGTAGTTGACTCCCTCGATCTCGTCCCCGCTGCCGGCGAGCGACCGGCACGTGACGTTCATGGTTCCCGCGTCAGAAGGCAGAGAGAAGATGGTGGGCGGGGTTCCCGAGCTGGGACAGTTGTCCGCGCCGAAGCGGCCGCGTGTCAGGTCGTTGCGGATGTAGTTGATCGCGCCGTCGATCGCACCTTCGGCGCCGTAGATGTCGTTGCGCTGGTTCTTCACTCCCTGGACGGCCATCATGCCGGCCGTGCCCTGGACGGCGATCCCGCCGACGCACAGGCCGAGGATCGTGATGAGAGCGAGGATGAGGACCATGCTGGCCCCCCGCTCACCGTGCAGACGAGAGCGTGGCGTGAGCGCACGCATCAGGTGACCTCCCGGACAGCTTCGACGGAGAAGGTGCCGCCGTTCTTGGCGGCGACCGTGAGCAACAAGGACTTGTCGGGATCCGAGGCCGTGCAGGCGGAATAGCTCGGGGTCGTGCCCGTACCGCAGGTGACCGTCGTGCCCGCCTGGTCGACGTTCGGCGCGATCGTCGTCGTGCGCGTCGGCGTCGTGCTGCCGAGCGTGCAGAGCCGGCGTACGAGCTTCGTCGACGGAGTGGTCGTGTCGAATGCGTAGGTCACCGTCGTGACCCCGACACCGGGACGATCGTCGGTCCACTTCAAGGTCACGAGGGCGTCGGTCGCGCTGCCGCAGACGGTCCCCGGATTCACGGGGGTCTCCGCGCTCGAGACGTCCGGTACCCAGTAGACCGCGGCGAAGCGGGGCCCGCGGGACTCGTCGAGCCGGGCCTGGGTCTGGTTCATCGTCTTGAACATGACGACACCCACGGCACCGAGGCTGGTGGAGATGATGCCGAGGATCGCGATCGCCATGACGAGCTCCACCATGGTGAAGCCGCGCTCGCGAGATCGAGCACCGACAGATCGGAGGCTGCTCACGAGTCACCCCGGCGGAGGATGACGTTCAAGGTCTGGGCTGCGCTGCCGTCGGTGCGCGACGCCTTCAGGGTGAGCTGCTGCGCGCCCTGGTCGCCCCCCGCCGCCGAGTTCGGGCACGTGGCGCTGAACGACGACGACGTGAGGTTGGGCTGGTTCCGGTCGGTGAGGTACTTCACCGCGGTGACGCTGGTGACATACCCGGTCGGCGGCGTGAACGCGAGGTCGCCGGCGGAATACGGATTCGTCGCCGAACCCGCGATGCAGGTCTTGTACGGGCGGCGCTCGAGGGTGGTGGCGTAGCTGCGAAGCATGGTCTCGGTCCCGGCGAGGCCGCGATCGGCGTGCGAGACGATGATCGTGCTGGACAGCGCAACGAGCATCGCGACGCCGAGGATGCCGAGCAGCGCGGTCGAGACGATCAGCTCGATGAAGGTCTCCCCCCGTTGTCCTCGCAGTCGGTGCGGCACGGTGCCAGCCCTTGGTGTGATCTCGGATGCGCAGCTCTTCCCAAGGAGGTGATCGGACCGTGCCTACGGCACCTGTAGACACAATCACCTATGCCCGAATTAGCCCGGGTCCGGCCGGCGTGGCGGCCCGATGGGGGAACACGGCCTTCGTCAAGGGTTCTCGGCCGGCCGTTCTCGGCCGACGGCGTAATCTCCGGGCCGTGGTGAGTCGGGGAACGGATCCGTTCGAGGAGTCCGAGGATCAGCAGGCGCTCCGCAAGCTGGCCCGCGACGTGGCCGAGCGGGAGCTGGCGCCGCGGGCGCGGCACTGGGACGAGACCGAGGAGTTCCCGCAGGAGTCCTGGGACGCGATCCGCCGGGCCGACCTGTTCGGCATCACGGTCGGCGAGCAGTACGGCGGCATGGGGATGGGCGACGTCGAGGCGGCGATCGTCCTCGAGGAGCTCGCCCGCGCCGACGTGTCGAGCGCGATCCTCGCCCAGCTCACCTTCAACGGGCCTCCCCGGGCGATCGAGCACCTCGGCAACGAGTCGCTGAAGCAGCGGTGGCTCCCGCTCGCCGCGTCCGGTGAGGGCCTGTTCTGCATCGGGATCAGCGAGACCGAGGCCGGATCGGCCGTCAACCACATGCGGGCCAGGCTCACCGAGGACGGAGACGGCTTCCGGCTCAACGCCTACAAGAACTACGTGACCGGTGGGCACAAGGCCGCGGCGTGTCTCGTCTGGTGCCGCTTCCCGGGCAGCGAGGGCACGAAGGGGATCGGCGCGGTGGTCGTCGACCTCACCGCAGACGGGGTCACGCTCGCCGGGACCCACGAGAAGATGGGCCTGCGGGGTACGAGTGAAGCCGAGCTGGCGTTCGACGACGTGCGCGTCGAGCCCGAGGATGTGCTCCTGGTCGGCGACCCGGCGACCAGCGACTCGTTCAAGACGTTGATCGGGCACATCAACCACGAGCGGTGCGGCAACGCGGCGATGTGCGTGGGCGCGGCACAGGGCGCGCTCGAGTACGCGATCACCTACATGAACGAGCGGACCATCGGCGGGAAGCCCCTGGCTGCGTTGCAGGGCCTGCAGTGGAAGATCGCGGACATGGGGACCCGGATCGAGGGGGCGCGGCTCCTCCTGCAGCGCGCGCTCGCCCTCGCCGGTCCGCACGGCACACCCCCTGCACTCGAGACCGCGATGGCGAAGAGCGCGGCGAACCTGGCGGCCAAGTTCGTGTGCGACGAGGCGATCCAGCTGCTCGGCGGGTACGGGTACTCGCGGGAGTACCCGGTCGAGCGCGTCTACCGGGACATCCGCGGCCTCTGCATCGGCGCGGGCACGGTCGAGATCCAACGGAACTTCATCGGCACGAGCTTGTTGAAGGGTCGGGTTCCGAGCGGCAACGCCTGGCGCGCACCGCTCTCCTGAGGTGGCCCGGCTCCGCGCGACGTACCGGCACCCGGGCGCCCGTGAATACCTGCGGCCGGGCGGGGCCTGGGACGTGCCGACGCTCGACGCGCTCCTCGCGGCGAAGGACACGCAGGAGGGCGCCGACGCGATTGCCCGGGTCGCCGGCGGCCTGCGAGCCCGCGGCGTAGGCCGGGGGGACGCGGTGTCGTGGCAGCTGCCGAACTCCGACGACGCCGTCCTGCTCTACCGCGCGTGTTGGCGGCTGGGCGCGATCGCCGGGCCGATCCACCATCAGGCCGGCGCCAGCGAGGTCGCGCAGATGCTCGGGAAGCTCGAGCCGGCGGTGGTCGTGGAACCCGGCGAGACGCTTCCCGACGGACCGCCGGTGACCGCATCCGCCGCACGGCCGTCGGATCTCGCCGTGGCACTGTTCACCGGCGGCTCGACCGGCAGGCCCAAGGCGGTCCTGCACACGCACCGCGGGCTCGCACACAAGACGGTGACCATGGTGCGAATCCACGGGTTGCGGCGGCGCGACGCCGTGCTGATGCCCGCGCCACTCGCGCACGTCTCGGGCGTGCTCAACGGCCTGCTCGTTCCGGGTGCAGCCGGGATGCGCGCCGTGTTGATGGCCCGCTGGGATCCGGACCGAGCGTTGGCGTTGATCGAGGCGGAGCGGATCAGCTTCATGGTGGGCCCGCCGACCTTCTTCATCGGTCTCATGGGTGCGTCCGGGTTCTCACCGGAGCGGGTCGCATCGTTGCGCCTCGTCTCTTGCGGTGGAGCGGGCGTCACCTCGTCGTTCGTCACGGAGGCGACGGAGCGGCTCGGCGCCCGGGTCAAGCGCAGCTATGGATCGACCGAAGCACCCACGGTGACGTCGAGCACCAGCCGGGACCCCGCCCGGCGCGCCCGGGACACGGACGGCCGTCCGGTCGGGCAGTGCGAGCTGCGGGTCGCCGCCGACGGCGAGCTGCTTCTGCGCGGCCCCGAGCTCTTCGCCGGTTACGCCGACCCGGCCGAGACGCGCGCCGCTATGGTGCGCGGTTGGTTCGCCACCGGCGACCTCGCGACGGTCGACCCCGATGGCTGGCTCACGATCGTCGGGCGGAAGAAGGACCTCATCATCCGGGGTGGCGAGAACATCGCGGCCGCCGAGGTGGAAGATGCACTCGTCGCGCACCCGAAGATCCGCGAAGCGGCCGCGGTCGGATACCCCGACGAGGTGCTCGGCGAGCGCGTGTGTGCGTTCGTCATCAGCGACGGTCCGTTCGACCTCGACGACTGCCGAACGTGGTTCTCCGAGCGAGGCGTCGCCCGGTTCAAGACCCCGGAACGGGTACTGCGCCTGGACGAATTTCCGGTGCTGGCCGCCGGAAAGATCGACCGCGCGGCCCTACGCCAAATCGCCGCGGAACGCTGCTAGGTTGCCGTGCCCGTGATCAGTCTCAGCAAGGGAACCGCCCGGATGCGCCCGGCCCGACGCGCGGTCTCGGCAAGCTGCCTCATCGGCGCTTCGCTGGTCCTGGTCGCCGCGTGCTCGTCCGGTGGGGGCGGGACGACGGCGAAGACCCGCCCGCCCACCCCGGTCTCCACGGCGGCCAGGGTGAAGGGGGTCCAGGTCAACCTCATGATGACGGGCGACCGCACCGCGGTGATCGTCGGTACCGCGGGGACGTGCACCATCCCGGCCTTCGGTGCGCCCACCTACATGTTCCAGGGCACGGACTACCCGACGCTCACGCCCGGGGGAAGCCTCAACGTCAGCGGGCCGATCGTCGCCGAGAACGGCGGGCGGGTGGCCCCGAGCTTGAAGGTGCTCATGGGTGACGTCGGGCTGCTGACACCCCAGGACGGCACCGGGATCACCGTGAGCGCGAACAAGCGCCTCGTGACGCTGGATGCCGATCTTTCGGGTGGGGTGGGCGTGTCGGCGGACAACAGCATTCTCGACCCCGCCAACTCGCTGCACGCGCACATCTCCGGCACCATCCGCTGCTCCTGACGCGGTCGCCGGCCCCTGGGCCGAGCTCCTAGAGGACGGTCTCGCCCGCCTCGACCTTCGGGCGGAGCAGCGCGGCCAGCCGAGCACGATGCTCGACCGCATCACCGAAGCTGAGCTGGTCGAGCTGCGCCCGCTTCAGATACAGGTGCAGGTCGTGCTCCCACGTGAAGCCGATGCCACCGTGCACCTGCAACGCGCCGGCCATGACCCGCTTCGACGCGTCCGACCCCCACGTCTTGGCCGTCGACGCGGCGATCGACTGGTCCGGATCATCCGCACCGAGGCACCACGCGGCCCAGTAGGCCGTCGAGCGCATGCCCTCGACGTCCACCAGCATGTCGGCACACCGGTGCTTCACGGCCTGGAACGAACCGATCGGACGGCCGAACTGCACGCGTTCCTTGGCGTACTCGACGGCCATCTCCATCGCGCGGGATGCGCCGCCGAGCATCTCGAGCGCGGTCGCGGTGGCGCCGCGGTCGAGCAGCGCGGTGACCAGGTCGGCGCCACCCAGCCGGCGCGCCGGAGCCCGGTCCAGCTCCAGCCACGCGACCGGACGCGTGAGATCCATCGCCGGCTCCGCGGGTGGGCGGCCGACGGCATCGAGGTCCACCAGGAAGAGCGCGGGTCCGTCCTCGGTGGCGGCCACGACCAGAGCGACCTGCGCCACCGACGCGTACGGAACCGGATCGGGGCGGCCGGTGACCGTCCAATCCGAAGCGCCGCGCTCGGCGCGGACGGCGTCAGTGAGCCGGCTCCGGGCCACGCACGCGACCTGCTCCCCGGAGAGCAGCCGCTCGACCAGGGCCGTGTCGCCGGCCCGCCGCGCGATCTCGATCGCCAGCACCGTGCCGAGGAACGGAGCCGGCGCGACGTGCCGCCCGACCTCCTCGAGCAGCACCCCGAGCTCGACCGGTCCGAGGCCCACCCCGCCCTCGGCCTCGGGCACCGCGATGCCCAACCAGCCCTGCTCGACCATCGCCGCCCACAGGTCCCGGTCGAAGCGGCCCGGCTCGTCCGCCACGAGGCGGACCCGAGCGGTGGCCGCGAGATCGTCGAGCAGCGCGCGGGCGCCGTCCCGGAGCGCGAGCTGGTCCTCCGAGAGGTCGAAGTCCATGGGCGGGCGACACTATCTGACCTCAGTCTCACGCCCCGTCGGCCGATGTACCGAACTCTCGGTAGATTCGAGGAACCCCGACAGAAGGAGCCCCCGGTGCAGGACGAGAAGCCCGCCTACTTCCGGTACGGCGACACCGAGATCGAGCTCCCCATCGTGCGGGGCAGCGAGAACGAGCTCGGGGCCGACATCTCGAAGCTGCGTACGCAGACCGGAGTGATCACGCTCGACTACGGCTACATGAACACCGGCGCGTGCGAGTCGGCGATCACCTACATCGACGGCGACGCGGGGATCCTGCGGTACCGCGGTGTTCCGATCGAGCAGCTCGTGGAACGAGAGCACCCGTCGTACCTCGAGACGTCGTACCTCCTGATCTACGGCGAGCTCCCGACGCGCACGCAGCTCGACGAGTTCCGCTTCGGCATTCGCCGCCACACACTCGTACACGAAGACGTGAAGAGCTTCTTCAACGGCTTCCCCAAGGACGCGCACCCGATGGCGATCCTCTCGAGCGTGGTGAGCACGCTGTCGACCTTCTACCAGGACAGCGACGACCCGCATGACCCGGCGCAGGTCCAGCTGTGCATCCTGCGCCTGATGGCGAAGATCCCGACGATCGCGGCGTACTCGTACAAGAAGTCGATCGGCCAGCCGTTCCTGTATCCGGACAACCGCCTCGACCTCATCGAGAACTTCCTCACGATGATGTTCGCCGTGCCGTCCGAGCCGTACGCGGTCTCCCCGACCGTTGTGCACGCGTTGAAGCAGCTCCTCATCCTGCACGCGGACCACGAGCAGAACTGCTCCACTTCCACCGTGCGCATGGTCGGCTCGAGCGACGCCAACCTCTTCGCCTCGATCGCCGCGGGCATCAACGCGTTGTGGGGACCGCTGCACGGTGGCGCGAACCAGGCCGTCATCGAGATGCTCGAGTCGATTCGCGACGGTGGTGGCGACATCCAGCAGGCGGTGAAGCGGGCCAAGGATCCGAACGACCCGTTCCGGCTCTCCGGCTTCGGGCACCGCGTGTACAAGAACTACGACCCGCGGGCGAAGATCCTCAAGGGGACCGCGGACCGCGTCATCTCGGAGCTGCACCAGCGCGACGAGCTGCTCGACATCGCGCTCGCGCTCGAGGAGATCGCGCTGAGCGACGAGTTCTTCATCGAGCGCAAGCTGTACCCGAACGTCGACTTCTACTCGGGCCTGATCTACCGGGCGATGGGATTCCCCACCCAGATCTTCACCGTCCTGTTCGCGATGGGCCGGCTCCCGGGCTGGATCGCGCACTGGAAGGAGATGATGGAGAGCCCGAAGACCAAGATCGGCCGTCCCCGCCAGATCTACACCGGCCCCACCGAGCGCGCCTACGTTCCCCTCGACCAGCGCACCTGACCGGTTTCGGTGTCATCCCGACACGCCCCAGCGTGTCGAAACGACACCGAAACGAGGGTCGGGGGTTAGCGGACGGCGTCTTTCATCCGCTTCATCGTCTCGGCGTCGAGCCGCGGGAGGACGTCGAGCGCGCCGAGGTTGTCCTCGACCTGCGCGGGACGGCTCGCACCGGTGATCACCGACGAGACGTTCGGGTTCTTGGCGCACCACGCGAGTGAGAGCTGGGCGAGCGAGCAGTCGAGCTCGCCGGCGATCGAGGCCAGCTTGGCCACCTTCGCGTTCGACGCCGGGTCGGTGAGCATGTCCCGTAGCCACTCGTAGCCGGGCAAGGTCGCGCGGCTGTTGTCCGGAACACCGTCGAGGTACTTGCCGGTCAGGAGGCCGGACGCGAGCGGGCTCCACGTGGTGAGGCCGAGGCCGATGTCCTCGTAGAGCCGTGCGTATTCGCGCTCGACGCGGCGGCGCCGCAGGATGTTGTACTCGGGTTGCTCGACGACGGGCTTGTGCAGGTGGTGACGGTCGGCGATCTCCCACGCGGCGCGAATCTCGTCCGCGGTCCATTCGGAGGTCCCCCAGTAGGTCGCCTGCCCGCTGGCGACGATGTCGGACATCGCCCACACCGTCTCCTCGATCGGGGTGTTCGGGTCGGCGCGGTGGCAGTAGAGGAGGTCGACGAACTCGAGATCGAGCCGCTCGAGCGACCCTTCGATCGCCTGCAGGAGGTACTTGCGGTTGAGCGTGTTGCTCATGTTCACACCGCCGTGGATCCCCCAGAAGAGCTTGGTGGAGATGACGTACGAGTGGCGCGGCCATTCGAGCTGCTTGATCGCCTCGCCCATGATCCGCTCGGACTCGCCGCCGGCGTACGCCTCGGCGTTGTCGAAGAAGTTCATGCCGCCCTGGTACGCGACGTCGAGGCAGCCGAGCGCGGCGTCGGTGTCGAGCTGGGCGCCGAACGACACCCACGACCCGAACGAGAGGACGCTCACCTGGAGCCCGGACCGCCCCAGCCTTCGATATTCCATCTTCGCCATCAATCACTCCCGCTCTCCGAGGCCACTGCCGGCCGACACTACGCTCCCGGCTCAATGGACCTGTCACCCACCGAGGCCGAGCGCGTGCTCCGAGACGAGTGCCGCTCGTGGCTGCGGGCGAACCTGCCATGGGAGTACGGCAAGGGCCTCCCACCCCGCTTCGACGACCTCGCCGACGAGGTGGCGTTCGGGAGGGAATGGCAGGCCGAGCTCGCCGCGGGTCGCTGGGTCGGCGTGGCCTGGCCCGCGGAGTACGGGGGGCGCGACGCCGGTCCGGTCGGGCACTACATCGTCACCGAGGAGCTCGCTCGGGCCCGGGCACCGGAGCTGGTCGGCCGCATCGGCGTGAACCTCGTCGGCCCGACGCTGCTCGCGCGCGGGACGCCGGAGCAGCAGGCTCACTGGCTCCCGAAGATCCTGAACGCGACGGAGCTGTGGTGCCAGCTGTTCAGCGAGCCGAACGCGGGCAGCGACCTCGCCGGTCTCACGACCCGCGCGACGCGCACCGAGGGCGGTTGGCTGCTCAACGGGCAGAAGGTGTGGACGAGCTACGCGCAGTTCGCCGACTGGGGCGTGTGCCTGGCCCGTACCGATCCCGACGTGGCGAAGCAGCGCGGGATCTCATACCTCGTGGTGGACATGCGCGCCCCGGGGGTCGAGGTGCGGCCGCTGCGCCAGATCACCGACGAGACCGAATTCAACGAGGTCTTCTTCTCCGATGTCTTCATCCCCGAGGAGCGGATCATCGGGCCCGAGAACGAGGGCTGGCAGGTCGCGAACGCCACGCTCACCCACGAACGGGGCGTGAATCCTCGCCAGCTCGTGATCCACACCCAGCTCCTCGACGAGCTGCTGCGACTCGCTAACGAGACGGGTGCATACGACGACCGGCGCAGCGCGCAGCGCCTGGCCGAGGCGTTCGTCGAGGTGCAGATCTTCCGGCTGCACAACTGGCGGTCGATCTCGCGCACCGCGAAGGCCGAAGCGCCGGGTCCCGTCGGCAGCATCAACAAGATCTGGTGGAGCGAGATGAGCAAGCGTCTCCACGACACTGCGATGTCGGTGCTCGGTCCCGCCGCGCCGCTGTGGCGTGGCGCCCGGCACAATCCCGGCGACGGCGCCTGGCAACGCTCGTGGCTCTACTACCAGGCGTCGTCCATCTGGGCGGGGACGAACGAGATCCAACGCAACCTGATCGGCGAACGCACCCTCGGCCTCCCCCGCGAACCCAGACCCGCGTCGTCCGAGCCGCCCCCGGCCGCCTGATCGTCCACCGGCCGAGCTCGGCCGTGGGAGAACCTGGAACAAGATGACAAGATCGCATATCTCAACGACTACGGAGGCGGGCAGACATGACCATTGAAGCGAAGGAGACGGTCGAAGGACTCGCCCCGATCCCCGGCTCCGCGATCACCACCCTCGCGACCGGCGCCAAGGTGCTGTTCCTCTCGGGCCAGACCGGTCAGGTCGCGGACGGCAGCGTCGCCGGCGCCGACTTCAAGAGCCAGGCGAGCCAGGCCATGCGCAACATCAAGACCGCGCTCGCGGCCAACGGCGCGAGCTTGGCGGACGTCGCGAAGATCGTCTTCTACGTCGTGGACTGGAACATGGAGAAGCTGGGGCCTCTCATGGAGTCGGCCATCGAGGTGTTCGGCGAGGAGCTTCCCGCCACCGCGACGACACTGATCGGCGTCGCGGCGCTCTTCGAGCCCGACTACCTCATCGAGATCGACGTCACCGCCGTCGTCGACTGATGGACTTCGAGACCGTTCGCTACGAGGCCGAAGGGCAGATCGCGACGATCACCCTGAACCGGCCCGAGGCGGCAAACGCCCAGAACAGCCAGATGATCGAGGACATCAGCTCGGCGTTCGACTCCGCGGAGGCCGACGACGAGGTCCGGGTCGTGATCCTGGCCGCGGCCGGCAAGCACTTCTCGTCCGGTCACGACCTGAAGGAGATCCTCCGAGGCGAAGAGCACTGGGCGGCGATGCGGTCGACTCCCGAGGGCAAGCTCGAGCACGAGCAGGTCATGTACTGGGACAAGCTCATCCGGATCCGGGACTTCCCGAAGATCACGATCGCCGCGGTGCAAGGCGCGTGCGCGGCAGCCGGTCTGATGTTGGCGTGCATGTGCGACCTCATCGTGGCGGCAGACGATGCACAGTTCTCCAACCCGGTGCTGCGCATGGGTGGTGTGGGCGTGGAGCTGCTCGTCGAGCCCTGGGAGCTCGGCGCGCGCAAGGCGAAGGAGTTCTTGTTCTGCTCGGAGACGCTCGACGCCGAGGAAGCCGCTCGCGCCGGCCTCGTCAACCGGGTGGTCCCGCGTGACGAGCTCCTCACCACCGCGCGCGAGATGGCCGGCCGGGCCGCGCAGGTCCCGCCGGTCACAGCCGCGGCGGTGAAGGACACGATCAATCACACGCTCGACGTAGCCGGCCAGCGCGAGAGCTGGCGCTACCACTTCATGGTCCACCAGTTCGTGAGCAACACCGCCGACGCGCTGAACCGCACCGAAGCCCGGCGCGCCGGCGGGATGGATGCGGTGCGAGCCGAACAGGCCGGCGACCGTGATCGGAGCGGGCAGGGCTGATGGCGGGACCGCTCACGGGGATCCGCGTCCTCGATCTCGGCACCCGCATCGCCGCGCCGTTCTGTGCCGGCCTGCTGGGCGAGCAGGGCGCGGAGGTCATCAAGATCGAGCAGCCCGGCACCGGCGACTTCATGCGCGAGATCGGCCCGTTCCTCCCGGGCGATGACGGTGCGGACGGCTACTCGCTGTTCTGGGCGGTCGAGGGGCGCGGCCGCAAGAGCATCACCCTCGACCTGCGCCAGCCCGAGGGCCAGGACCTGTTCCGCCGGCTCGCCGCGACCGCGGACGTCGTCGTGGAGAACTTCCGGCCGGGGACGCTCGAGCGCTGGCACCTCGCGCCGGCGGATCTCGAGGACAGCCTCGTGATCGTCCGCATCAGCACCTTCGGCCAGGACGGCCCGTACTCGAAGCGGCCCGGGCTCGACCGGGTCGGCATCGGCTACGGCGGGCTCCTCCATCTCACCGGCTACCCCGACCGCCCGCCCGTGCGGGTGGGCGTCACGATCTCGGACTACCTCACCGGCGTGTTCGCGGCGCAGGCGACGACGGCCGCCCTGTACTCGCGCGACGTGCACCGCTCGGGCAAGGGGGCCGTCATCGACGCAGCCCTCTACGGCGCGGTGCTGCGCGTGCTCGAGTGGACGGTCGCCGCCTACGACCGGCTCGGCGTGGTGCGCAGCCGTGAGGGCAACCGCCTCGCGAACAGCGCACCGCTCGACAACTACCCCACCGCGGACGGCAAGTACGTGTGCATCGTCGCCGGGTCGGACGCCAACTTCTCCCGCCTCTGCCGCGCGATGGCGCTACCGGAGCTCGCCGACGACCCTCGCTTCGCGCGGCTGGTGGACCGCGCCGAGCGCAACGACGAGATCAACGGCATCGTCGCCGACTGGACCCGTGCGCACACGGCCGTCGAGATCGAAGCCGCGTGCGTGGACTGCGACGTCCCCGTCGCAACGGCATACACCGCGGCGGACATGTTCCTCGATCCGCACTTCGCGGCGCGCGACGATCTCGTAGCGGTCGACGACCCCGTCGCCGGGCCGATGCGCCAACAGGCGCCGTACCCACGGTTCGTCGGTGAGCCGACGCCGGTACCCGCCGGCGCGCCGCGGCTCGGTGAGCACACCGACGAGGTGCTCTCCACGCTGCTCGGGCTCGAGCCCAGCGAGATCGCGACGCTGCGGGATCGGGGCATCACGTGAGCGTCCGGCCGGTGCAACCCGGGCTGTTCCAGTCCGACCCCGCGGCGTTGCTCGGGACCCGCTGCGACACGTGCGGCGACCACGCGTTCCCGCGCACCGCGATCTGCCCGTACTGCGGGTCGACCGAGGTGACGGACGTGACGCTCTCCGGCACCGGGACCCTCTGGCTCTGGACGACGGTCACCGCCGCGCCGCCGGGGTACCAGGGCGAGGTGCCGTTCGGCTTCGGCATCGTCGAGCTGACGGGGGGGGTGCGGGTGATCACCCGGCTCGCACTGCCGGACGACTCCTACTCCGAGGGCCTCCCGATGCACCTCCGCATCGTGGCGCTCCATGCGACCGACGGCGGCGACACGGTCGAGACATGGGAGTTCGCGCCATGAGCCCGACGGACGTCGAGATCGCCGGCGTCGGGATCCATCCGTTCGGCCGGTTCGAAGAGCGCTCCGTCACCGACCTGGGCGTGACCGCGGTCCAGGGAGCCCTGAAGGAGGCGGGCGTCGGGCGCGGCGGCTTCCAGGCCGCGTTCTGTGGCACCGCGTATGCCGGCGTCGCCGCGGGACACAAGGTGCTCGGCGCACTCGCGCTCACCGGGATCCCGATCGTCGACATCGAAGCCGGGTGCGCGAGTGGCGCGGCCGCGTTGCAGCTGGCGGCCGGCGCGATCCGGGCCGGGCAGTACGACTGCGTGCTCGTGTTCGGGATGGAGAAGATGCCGAAGGGCATCATCCGCTCGAGCTTCTTCGAGCCCTGGCGCGAGGAAGCCGGGCTGGCGGCGACCCCCGCCTACTTCGCGCTCCGCGCCCAGCGCCTGCTGCGTGAGTCGAGCCTGACGAAGGACGACCTCGCCCGCGTCGTGGTGAAGAACCGGCGCATGGGGGTGCACAACCCGGACGCGATGTTCCGCAAGGAGGTCACGGCCGACGAGGTGCTCGGTTCCCGGCTGGTCTGCGACCCACTCCACCTCTTCATGCTCTGCTCCCCGAACGAGGGCGCGGCGGCGGTCGTGCTGCGGAAGGCCACCGGCTCGGGCGCCGGCCGGGTGACCCTGGCCGCCGCAGTGCTGCGGTCACACCTGCCCGGCAGCGTGCTCGGCGAGGCGACTCCGCTGGCCGGCATCGACGATCGCACGATCACTCCCCCGTCGACGCTCGCCGCGCAGGACGCGTACGCCGCGGCGGGCATCGGGCCCGACGACGTGGATCTCGTCGAGTGCCAGGACACCGACGCGGCCCGGGAGCTGCTCGCATGGGAAGAGCTCGGACTGTGTGGGCGCGGCGAGCAACGCGGAATCTTGGACTCGGGCGACGCCGAGCTCGGCGGCCGGCGGCCGGTCAACCCGTCAGGTGGGCTGCTGTCGAAGGGTGAGCCACTCGGGGCGTCGGGTCTCGGCCAGGTGGTCGAGCTCGTGCACCAGCTGCGCGGCGAAGCCGGGCCGCGCCAGGTCGAGGGGGCACGGGTCGGTCTCGCCCACACCGTCGGCCGCGGTGCCAACGCCTCCGTCACGATCGTGAAGGCGAACTAGCCCCCAACGACCCCCGCGTTCGTGCCATTCGGTTCCCCAGAGGACCCTTCTTGCACAATCAGCCGGGGGTTGGGGGGTCGTCAGCCGACGACGCGTGAGTTGTATTCCTGCATGGCGCGGTTCGACAGGTCGGCTGCGCTCTTCAACGCGGCGGCGGGCGCCTTGCCCTGGGTGAACATCTCCTGCTCGCCCGCGAGCACCGAGTCGCGCACGGCCTGGTACGCACCGATCACCGGACCTTGCGTGGCGACGTCGTCCGCGCCCGAAACAAGCTGGTCGTACGCGACCTTGTACCCGGGCGTGGTCCGCCACAGCTGCTGGATCGCCGGCAGGTCGATCGACGACTTCCGGATCGGCACGTAGCCGGTGCCGGCGGCGAAGTCGGCCTGGGCCTGGGGCGAGTCGAGGAACTTCAGGTACTCCCAGGCCGCGGCCTGCTTCGCCGGAACGGACTTCTTCACGATGTAGAGCGCGCCGCCGCCGACGAGCACGCCGCCCTTACCGGGCGGACCGGGCATCGCGGCGACCCCGAGCTCGACACCCCCGCCCTCCCCCGGAGTGGAGAGAACCTGGGAGATCGTGCCCAGGCTCCCGGACGAGTCGATCGTCATACCGACGTCCTTGCTGCGGATCCCGAGCAGGTTGTCGTACTGGCTCGGGCCGTCCGCGCTGTTCGTCTTCGCCGCGCCGCTGCTCACCATGTCGGCCATCCAGGTGAAGATCTCCTGACCGGCCGCGTCGTCGAACGCGACCGCGGTGGCCCGGGCCTTGCGCCCGTTCTCCTGGTTCACGTAGAGCTGGTTCGCCTTGGCCGACCACTGCTCGAGGTACCACGGGTCCAGCTTCATCCCGAAGCCCGCGGTGTAGCCCGCGTCCTTGATCTTGAGCGCGTCGGCCTTCACCTCGTCGAGGGTCGCGGGCGGGGACTCGGGATCCAGGCCGGCGGCGCGAAACGCGTTCTTGTCGTAGTACAGGACGGGGTTGGAGACGTTGAACGGCATCGGCCACAGGACGCCCTTCACCGTGTAACGGTCGAGCACGCGTTGGAGATAGTCGCTCGTGTCGTAGTGGTCGGCCTTGACACAGGACTGCGCGGGCAGCACGGCCTGCGTGTCGATCATCTGCTGCGTCGCGGTGTCCTCGACCTGGATCAGGTCGGGGAGGGCGGTTCCCCCGAGTCCGGCGCGGAACTTCTCGAGGTTCTCCTTGTAGCCGATCTGGTTCACGAGCCGTACCGACACGTTCTTCTGCGACGCGTTGAACTGGTCGGTGAGCCTCTGCAGCGTCTCCTCGTTCGCCCGGGTGAGCGCATGCCAGAACGTCACCTCCACCGGCTTCTTCGCCTTGGCCAGCGCGTCGAGTGGGCACTTCGGGAGCGAGCTTGCAGTCGGCGCGTTGCTCCCGCCTCCCCCACCGCCGCAGGCCGCCATCGTGAGAGCACCGGCGAGGCCGACGCCGAGGACACGGAGAAAAGACCGATTCATTGCACGCTCCAAGCTCTGGACCCGACCGACCAGCCGATCCGGTCGGGTCAGCCTTTCACGGCGCCGGCGGTGAGGCCGCGCACGAGCTGCTTCTGGAAGAGGAGCAGCAGGATCACGAGCGGGAGGGCGGCGATGATGACCCCGGCAAAGGTGACGTTCACCTGGTCGATGCTCGTCGCCCGCAGCTGCTTGAGCCCGATCTGCACTGTGCGGTACTTCTCGTCCTTGGTGACGAGCAACGGCCAGAGGTACTGGTTCCACGCCCCGAGGAAGGCGAAGACGCCCAGTGCGGCGACGGCCGGCCGGGCGAGCGGCACCGCGACCCGGGTCATGAACTTCCAGTGCCCGTAGCCGTCGAGCGACGCCGCGTCCTGGAGGTCACGGGGGACCTGGAGGAAGGCCTGGCGCAGGAGGAACGCTCCGAACCCGGTAGCCAGGAAGGGAACCGCGAGGCCCTGGTACGAGTTGTACCAACCCAGATCGTTGATCGTCGCGAGGTTGGTGACGATCGTGACCTCGAACGGGACCATCAGCGTGGAGAGGAAGACGAGGAAGAGGGTGCGCTTGAGCGGGAACTCGAGGAACGCGAACGCGTAGGCGGCGAGGATCGCGGTGACGAGCTGCCCGACCGTGATGATCAGCGTCTGGATCGCGCTGTTCAGGAGGTACCGCGACATGTGCCCCGCGTTCCAAGCGGAGCTGTAGCTGCTCCATTGCGGGTTGGTCGGGAAGAACGTCGGCGGTCTCGCCGCGATCTGCGACGGCCTGAGCAACGAGTTCACGACGGTCATGTAGAGCGGGAAGATCACGACGATCGCGAGCACCGTCAGCAGCAGGTAGCGCAACGACTTCCCGAGCATCCGCCGCGCGCGGGGGCTACCGGCCATAGTGCACCCGCCGTTCGAGGACCCGCATCTGGATCAGCGTGAGCACGAACGTGATGGAGAACAGTGCCACCGCGAGAACCGCGGCCTTCCCGTCGTTGTTGTCCTGCCGCAGCGTCGTGTAGACGAAGTAGGTGAGGACGTTCGTGCGCTTCAGCGGCCCGCCCTGGGTGAGGATGTCGATCTGGCCGAACGTCTGGAACGCGAAGATCGAGCCGACGACGACGGCGAAGAAGATCGTCGGGGACAGCAGCGGCAGGGTGACACGCCAGAACCGTCTCCACGGTCCCGCACCGTCCACCCGCGCCGCCTCGTCCATCTCTTCGGGGATGGATTGCAGACCTGAGGACATCAGGATGAACGTGAGGCCGAGCGTCTGCCAGATCGTGATGATGGCGACGCCGATGAGCGCCAGGTCCGGGTTCTCGAGGATGGGTGGTTGCGGGTTGATGCCCAGCCAAGGCAGCAGGCCGACCACCGGGTTGAACAACGTCCCGAAGATCACCGAGGCCACCGCGACCGACGTCGCGATCGTCGACGAGAAGATCGTGCGGTAGATGCCGATCCCCTTGAGCTGCTGGTGTGCGAGCACCGCGAGCCCGAGACCGAGCGCGATGCCGGCGGGGACCGTCAGCAGCGCGAAGCCGACGGTGGTCTTGAGGCTGTCGATGAAGTCCTGCGAGGAGAGGACGTCGCGGTACTGGTCGAAGCCGACGTAGCGGGTCGGCAGGCCCGGGAACGGAGGGGTCTTGTAGAAGCCCAGGTAGAAGTTGCGGAAGAAGGGATAGAAGACGAACACCCCGAAGATGAAGAGAGACGGGATGAGCAGGAGGTACGCGAAGCCCATCTCCCGCATCCGCCGCCGTCCGAACCGCCTGCCCCGCCGGCGGGGGATCTCGCCTTCGACCTGGTCGGCCTCGCCGAGGTCGGCCAGCGCGCCGAGCGTCCCGGAGTCCCCCGAGTAGGTCATCGTCCGCGGGCTCCACTCATGCGGGCTCGATCCGGAGCTCGCTCGCGACGTCGAAGAGGTGGAGGTGGTGGAGCTCGGTCGCCAGGCGGACCCAGGACCCCTCGCCCGGCGCCTGATCGGACGACGGTTGGCGCACGATCACCATCTGGCCGTCTTCGAGCCGGCAGATCACGTGCCGCTCGTGCCCCAACGACTCCACCGCCGAGACGGTCGCCGGGAGGAGCCCGTCGGGCGCGAGGTGCAGGTGCTCCGGGCGCACGCCGACGACGACGCCGGTGAGCCCCGCCGCGGTGATCGCCTTCGCGTACGCGGAGGGCAAGGGCACCCGGCTGGCGCCCACCGCGATCGCGAGACCCTCCCCGTCCGCTATGACCGGGCCGGTGACGGTGTTCATCGCCGGATTCCCGATGAACCGGGCGACGAACAGGTTCCCCGGCTTCTCGTACACCGCCTGCGGCGGCCCGACCTGCTGCAACACGCCGTCGCTCATGATCGCGATGCGGTGCCCCATGGTCATCGCCTCGACCTGATCATGGGTCACGTACACGATCGTCGCCTCGAGCCGACGCTGGAGCTCCACCAGCTCGGCCCGGGTCTGGACCCGCAGCTTCGCGTCGAGGTTCGACAGCGGTTCGTCCATGAGGAACACGTCGGGGCGGCGCACGATCGCGCGTGCGAGCGCTACGCGCTGCCGTTGACCACCCGAGAGGTGCGCCGGCTTTCGTTCGAGCAATGGCTCGAGGCCGAGAGTCTCGGCCGCGGCCAGGACCAGGCGCTCGCGTTCCTCCACCGGGACCTTCCGGGTCTTGAGCGGGAATTCGATGTTCTTGCGCACGGTCATGTGCGGGTAGAGCGCGTAGCTCTGGAAGACCATCGCAACGTTGCGATCCTTCGGCTCCACATCGTCGACCACACGGTCACCGATCCGGATCGTTCCCTCCGTGGGCACCTCGAGGCCGGCGATCATCCGCAGCGCGGTGGACTTCCCGCAGCCGGACGGGCCGAGGAGCACGAGGAACTCGCGGTCGAACACTTCGAGCGAGAGGTCGTTGACGGCCACGACATCGCCGAAGCGCTTCGTGACGTGTTGGAGCACCACACGGGCCATAGGCGGGCCGAGCGTAGACCGACCCGGTCCGGTTTCGGACCATTCCCGAAGTTTTCAGGCGCGGAGGAACCAGCCCCGGGGATCCCAGCCGCGCAGCGCGGCGATCTCCGCGGCCGCCGGCCCGGGCAGCTCCTCGACGTTCGCCGAGACCGCCAGCGGCCAGCCGCAGGCGGCCCGGGCGCGCTCGACCCGCTCGGTGAGCGGCTCCGGGCCGGTCGGCACCGCGCACAGCTCGAGCTCCCCGTCGGGCGTGCGCTTCTCGAGCCGCCCCAGATCGGTGACGAGCGCACGCACGGCTCGCCCGGGTGACGTCACGTACCCGCACTCGAACGGTGTGCGTTGGCGCGTCAGCGTCGCGACGACCACGACCTCCGCCGCCACGCTCGCCACGTCGTTGCCCCCACCCGAGCCGACGAGGAACGGGCCGTCGGGAATCAGGGTGGAGTTCACGTTCCCGTGCCGGTCCACCTGCGCGCCGCCGAGGCACCCGATCGTGACGGTGCCCGGCCCGCCGACGATCGTCTCGAGCACCATCGCCGCGTCGCCCAGCATCGTGGCCGAACCGAAGTTGCGGTGGTTGAGCACGAACGGATCGGCCGGGGTCGGTTCGTAGCCCCACAACCCGATCTCCGCGGTGAGCTGGACGTTCTCACCCCGCGCCCGGGCCAGATCCACGCCGAGCCAGGCAGCAAGGTTCGCCACGCCCGCGCCGGCGAGCACCGCGTGCGCGCCCAATGCGGCGACACGATCCGCGAGATGGCGCGCACCAAAGGTTGCCGCGGTCTCCCACGCGTTCACCGGCGCGTCGAGGTCCGGCGGGTAGGCCTGCGCGTCGATCCGCCACGAGTCTTGACGGGCCTTGGCGCGGAGCGCGGTGATGCGCGCCGACCCGAGCCGCTCGAGGTACTCGTCCTGTGTCCCGGGTTCGAGGACCCAGCGCCGGATCCAGTCGTCGTAGTCGTCGCGGCGTGTCGCGGCACGGGCCTCGACCCAGAACTCGTAGTCCTCGCCGTAGCCCTGGACCGGCAACCCGCGGGCGAACAACCCGCCCGGATGCGCGCCCATCGGGACCTCGCACACTGCCAGCACCCGGTGGGCCGGGATGCGCACGAGATCCGAGTGATCGGCGAGCGAGTCCACGATCTTCTCCACCGTGACGATCGCCCCGCGCCGGGCCGCGAGCGCACCCCACACGCCCTCGAGCAGGGGTGGCGCGATCGCGATGTTGCCGTCGGCGTCCGCGACCGGAGCGTGGAGGATCGCGACGTCGGGCACGAGCGGCGCGAGCAGCCCGACCGTTCCGAACGGGGTGTCGACCTGCCTGTACGCGTCGTTGTGCTCCATGGACGACGCGGCGAGCGAGCGCGTCGTGATCGCCGGGAGCCCCTTGGCCGCCGCTTCGAGCCGTTGCGTGAACGCGAGGAACGACCAGTGCTCCACCTGCACCGCGCCGGACTGGTACCCCCGTTGGAACCACGGGTTGGGGGTGAAGTTCGGGAACGTGTCGCCGGAGTAGCCGGTGATCACGCGGTCCACGAGCCCGCCGCGGAAGAAGAGCGCGCCGAGACTCGACAGGCTCAGCATCACGAGCGTGAAGTGCGGGTCTCTCCCCCACCACTGCCTCACGACTTCGCGCGCCGCGGCGCTCCAGCGCGTGTGACCGACCATGAGGTGCAGAGCGTCACCGGCCTGCACGTGCTCGGCGACCGCATCCGCGACGGTCATCGTTCTCGGCACCCTCATGCCGCCTGAGCCCGTCTCATCGTGCCGAGAACGTATCGGTCGGGGCGGTTAGGTGGCGTCGAGGACGAGATCGGCGACGCGCTGGCGCTGCCAGCCCTGGTAGCCGAGCAGGGTGTCGTTCTGCTTCGCCCGCTTGTAGAAGAACTGCGCGTCGCTGTCCCAGGTGAAGCCCACCGCGCCGTGCACCTGGATGTTCTCGGCGGTGACGAAGACCGCGCCCTCGGCCATAGAGCTCTTCGCGATCGCCGCGGCACGCGAGCGGTTCTCGTCCTCCACGTCCGAGGACCATGCGGCGAAGTGCACGCCGACGCGGCCGAGCTCGAGCCGGTGCAGCATGTCCACGATCTTGTGCTGGATGACCTGATGGGTCGCGATCGGCTTGTCGAACTGCACGCGCACCTTCGAGTACTCGACCGCCATCTCCAGCGCGGCCTCGCACACGCCGACGAGCTCGGCCGCGAGACCGACGGATGAGTCGTCGGCGATGCGGCGCCAGATCGCTTGATGGTCACCGAGTGGCCCGAGCGGGATCCCAGGGGTCTCGCGGAGCTCGAGGCGGGCCGCCTTGCGCGTGGGATCCATCGTCGGCACGAACTCCGCGGCCGGCGACTCGATGAGGAACGACCCGATCCCTTCCTGCGTGCGCGCCGCGACGATCACCCAGTCGGCGGTGTGACCGTCGAGCACGAGCGGCTTGAGACCGCTGAGCACCCAGTCCGCGCCCTTGCGCCGGGCCCGGGTGCGGATGCGGTCGACCGGATCGCCGTGGCCGAGCTCGTCGAGCGCGATCGTGCCGCGCTTCGAACCGGCCGCGAGGCCTTCGAGCAGGTCGAACGCACCGAGCCGCCGGGCCGCGATCGTCGCTTCGATCGCCGAGGAGAAGTACGGGCCGGGGAACGGCACGCGGCCCATCTCCTCGAGCACGACCACCGCGTCGACCAGGTCCAGGCCGAGCCCACCCTGCTCCTCGGGGATGAGGATGCCGGTCCAGCCGAGGTCGACGATCTGGCTCCAGATGCCGTCCTCGAAGCCGCGCTCGTCGTCGCCCATCGCCCGCACGTAGGTGCTCGGCGAGCGGTCCGCCAGGAACGCGCGAACGGACTCGCGGAGGGCATCCTGATCGGCAGAAAACGTGAAATCCACGGGGCCGGAGCCTATCGGAGAAACCTGACACGCGTGTTAGCCTTCGCCCCCGTTATGGACTTCTCCTTCACGCCCGAGGACGAGGCGTTCCGCGACGAGCTGCGCTCCTGGCTCGACGTGAACCTCACCAAGTTCCTCGAGAGCTGGGACGCCGACGACGACCCGGGCGGTGGTCAGGTCTCCGGCTTCGACCGCACGCAGGAGCGCCGCAAGGACTGGCAACGCCGGCTCAACGAAGGCCGGTGGGCGGCGATCAACTGGCCGAAGGAATGGAACGGCCGCGAGGCCACGCCAGTGCAGAACGCGCTGTACGCCGAGGAGATGGCGCGCGTGCGCGCGCCCGGCATCTACAACACGAACGGCATCTGGCAGATCGGCCCGATGATCATCAAGTGGGGCACCCCCGAGCAGCAGCAACGGTGGCTGCCGTGCATCCTCAACGCAGAAGAGCACTGGTGCCAGGGGTTCAGTGAGCCCGAAGCCGGCTCGGACCTCGCGAACATGCGCACGATGGCGATCCGGGACGGCGACTACTACGTCGTCAACGGCCAGAAGACGTGGATCTCCTCCGCGCACCTCGCCCGCTGGGGACTCTTCCTGTTGCGCACCGACCCGACCGCGTTCGAGCGCGGCGCGAAGCACGAAGGCATCACCGCGTTCATCATCGACATGGAGACGCCGGGCATCGAGTGCCGGCCCATCCGCGACATCACCGGCGACACGATGCTCAACGAGGTGTGGTTCACCGACGCGCAGATCCCGGCCGACTGCCGCCTCGGTGGCGAGGGCGAGGGCTGGCAGGTCGCCATGAGCACGCTCGGTCACGAGCGCGTCGGGACCGCCGGCCTCTCGATCACGATGGCGTCCGACTTGAAGTCGATGATCTCGGCGGCGCACGCGGTGAACCCGGACGCGTTGGAGGATCCCGAGCTACGCGAGCGGATCGCCCGCGCGTTCACCGACATCGAGCTGACCCGGCTGCTCAACTACCGCGCGCTCACGAAGATCATCAGGGGCCAACCCAACTGGCCCGAGGTTCCACTCGCCAAGCTGCAGTGGTCCAAGATCAGCCAGACGCTCGCGGAGCTCGCAGTCGACCTGCTCGGTGCCTCCGGCGTGCTCGCGAAGGGTGGCCCGGATGCGATCGACGGCGGCACCTGGACCCGCAACTACTCGTGGCAGCGCTACACCTCGATCGGCGCCGGCGCGACGGAGATCCAGAAGAACATCATCGCCAAGAAAACGCTCCGAATGGAACGTCCGAAGAAAGACTAACACCGCACGGCTTGACGGTGTTAGGGCGCTCGCCCATGCGTGAAGCGCGACCATCGCACCGCATGACCCGGACGCCGGAAGCCGCAGGAGAAACCGAGTAGGTCAGGCTTACTGTCCGCCAGAGGTTGCCTTGGGTAGGGCGCAATCGTTGACAAGTGACAATGAGTGTGCGAGAAACACGCGACCTAGAGGGCAGGTGCGGCTTGACGTCGTGCCACCGAATGAAGGAGCACGGTGTTTCGCAAACTTGGAGTTCTATTGGCAGGCACGCTTTTGGCGACAGGCGTGATTGCCGCCACGGCGTTGCCAGCGGGGGCGTCGGTTCGGAAAGGAAACGCATACTGCTATGGCGACTACCAGAACGTCGTCGGCATATGGGTAGAGGTCTCGGGGGCTACCTCTGGGTGGGCCAGTTGGAGCAACAACACCTCCGCTGCGCAGACGTGGTGGTCACGGGACGTTGCTTCCGGTAAGAAGTACCGACTGCACATCGGTTGCGGCGGCACCCCAGCGAAGTGGAAGACGAACACCGTTTGCCCTTGGACGACCAAGACCAGCAATGCGAACTTCACGGTCACCTTCGGCAGCCTCGGCAGGAGGTGCATAGCCGCTTGACCTAAGGCTGGCTCACCCAAGTCACAGAGACCCCGGCCGGTTCGCTGGCCGGGGTCTCGTCACGCCGTGCCACCTACCGGCAGTCACTCAAGCCGAAAACGGTGCGCTCGCCAGAGCATGCCCTGTCCCGGCTACCGGCTTGAGTCAGAGTCGCTACGCGGGGACGGCCTCGACCCCTCCGCTTGGGCGCTCCGGGCCGGGCGTCCTCGACTGCTCGGAGCCAGGCCAGTCGCTCTCGCTGGTAGCACTTCCGGCAAAGGCCGAGACCGGAGTACGTGGCCAGTCGCTGGCATCGCTCGGTTTTACACCGCGTTCTTGCCGCCATGTTGCCCTCTCACCTCCTCGGTTTCCTGTAGCCACTTCACGTACTCGCGATACGGACGAGAGCAGTTCTCGGGTCGAAGGGTGCCGCCGCTTCCCTTGCTGCTCTTGCCCTGTCTCGCCTTCCGCCGACGAGTGCCTACGTTGCGAGGCATGACTACTGCCTCGCCTTGATATCTCGGTCCAACAGGTCGGCCATCTCCTCGACCTCTCGACTCGGGGGTGGGGAGAGCACTTGCTTGGCAATGCTCCGCGCCTCGGTCGCGTCCAAGCCCATCGCGAACATGGCGGCTCGCAGACGCGCCCTCATCTCGACCACTTCAT
The DNA here is from genome assembly GCA_038252255.1 of Acidimicrobiia bacterium. Taxonomy (GTDB): domain Bacteria; phylum Actinomycetota; class Acidimicrobiia; order IMCC26256; family JAENVU01; genus Chersky-806. Next base: position 142,311 of record JBBSAM010000009.1, read on the forward strand.
CCGGAGTGGCAACGCGCACCTTGCCATCCTCCAACGTGAAGTAGCCAACGTCTCCGAACCCCTGAACGGAGCCGGGTGCTTCCAGTGTGGTCGTGCTCATGCTGTCTCCCTTGTCTGTGTTGGTCTGGCGCATCAGTTAGCGCCCTTGGGTCTGTCGGAACTTGATGGCAGGGCCAACGTGGTCGTTCTTCACGCTGAACCCCGCGTCACGCAAGAGACCTGCCGCATCGTCTCGGCTCACGAAGGAAGGCGCGTCGATGGCGTCGAGCCATCCGGCAACCTCAACCGCTCGCGGGTCGGGCCGGTCCTTCCACACGTAGTAGTCGTGCGGGTCGCTGACCAACTGCACCTCCACGGACGACGGAACCCACTTCACGCGCTTCTTCTGATTGAGCAGCTTGCGCACCGAGGAACCGCGCTGGCCTTGCAAGCGCCAGATGGTCTCCGGGTTGCCTTGCTGCGCGGAGCCACCACGAATGCCGCTGTCGGGGTCCTTGCCCGCGTGCGAAAGCAGAATGACCGTGCAACCGCGCTCCTTGAGCGGGCGCACGCAGTAGCGCCACAGCAACTTGAACGGCGTGTTGTCGTTCTCGTCACCTTCTACCGAGTCCGTCGTTGTGTCGATGACGACAACTTGGGCCTCAAAGTGTTCGGCCAGCTTCCGCATGGCTTCGCCACCCTCGGGGGTGTTGAGCATGGGAAGCGGTGGCATGTTGGCGTAGTGGAAGTGCGCTCCGAGTACGGGGTCGCGCTCGGGGTCGTCATAGCGAACGTGGTAGGCCGCGTCCTCCAGCCGGTCGAGCAAGAGACCATCTGACATCTCCTGGTCGATGTAGAGCACCGACACTGGCTCGCCACCGTCGTAGCCAAGGAAGGGCTTGCCGCTGGCCAGGGCTGCCATCGCATACTGAACCAGTAGCGACTTGCCCATGCCCGCCTCGGAGTAGATGACGTTCACGCCGCCCTTCACGAACAGTGGAGCGATGAGGAACGTCGGAGCTTCGGTAGTGACCCCGAACGTGTTCCAGTCAACGAAAGAGTCGAGTAGCCGTTGCCACTCCTCCACTTCCGTCGTGTAGTCGTCCTCATCGTCTGAGAATCGGGAACGCATCGCGCAGTCCCACGCGATGAGCGCGTCATCGGGAGGGAACCCCGCCTGCTCAGCGCAGCGCAGGAAGTCATACGCAGCGCCATCGGCGGGCACGTCGTCAAACTGCCGCACGAAGTCAACTGCGAGGGTTGCTATGTCTCTTGTAGTCATGTTGCTGCTCCTTATGTGTGGGGCTCTCGCCCATGTGTGTTCGGAATGTGTGGGTTGCTTCGGTCTGGAGTGGAGCGGGAGCACACATCCCCCGCTCCACTCATGCGATGCCCTTTGCAGTAAGGAGACCAAGCCATCAACTGCATCCGGGGGTCAAGCCGGTAGGGCAACGCAAACTCTGTGTCGCTAAGACCAGTCGGAGTTGAGTTGCGGCGAACCTCCGTCGTGGGGGCCAATCCAGACTCGGGCAGCCACCAACGTCTCCGGTCGGAAACGGATGGAGTTCACCGTGACCGGGCGATATGGCGCTTCCTCACCGGGGTACGCCTTGCCACGCCTACCTTCCACAAGGTCACGGCAGAGTTTGTGGACTTCTTCCCCCTGTGTTGCTAACCACTTGGCGAACACCTGACTTGAGGCCGTGCCATCCTTCGTGATGGTAAAGGTCCCGTCCTCATTGTCGGTCACCGCAAGCCCGGTGATAGTTGAGGTCGTGTCTCGGTTCTGCCCTACCATTACTCCACCGCCTCAGCGTTGGCTGCGAAGAATGCCTGCCAACGCTCCGGGAGCGTTGGGCATGAGATAGCCCTAGTGTCCTCAGGAGCCTTGTAGTCCGGTTTGACAACCGTGGCCGGGGGCGGGGCCAATCCGTCGAAGCTACCTTCCTCCCGCTTCCAAGGGTCATCATCCACAGTGACGTTAGAGGCAACCTCATCCACTAGGTTCCTTGAGTCCCCAGCCTCATACTTCGCTTGGGCGTTAGCCGCCCGCTCTTGGACAATGGCTTCCTGTAGTTCGGCCTTGGCTTGCACCAAGTCCACTACCTCGCCATTCTCGTCCTGTGCGTACCTTGATGTGTCGGTCATTACCAGCACCTCTCTTTTCCTTGGGCCACCTTGGTCATCGGGGGCTTGGTCTTTTGGTCGCCTACCCACGGGCCAGTTGGCCTGACCCCGGTGGGGTGGTCCACGCGTTGTGAGAGTCCGATTGCCCATGATGGGCAGAATGGACTTCACGATGAAACGACGACGGCACACTCCCGAGCAGGTGGTCCGGAAACTGCGAACCGCGGATGGTCTCCTCG
>JBBSAM010000010.1:0-139659 GCA_038252255.1 Acidimicrobiia bacterium
GCTGGCAACATAGGACGAGGGTTGCGCTCGTTGCGGGACTTAACCCAACATCTCACGACACGAGCTGACGACAACCATGCACCACCTGTATAGAGACCTTGCGGGGCGACTGTTTCCAGACGTTTCCTCTATATGTCAAGCCTTGGTAAGGTTCTTCGCGTTGCATCGAATTAATCCGCATGCTCCGCCGCTTGTGCGGGCCCCCGTCAATTCCTTTGAGTTTTAGCCTTGCGGCCGTACTCCCCAGGCGGGGCGCTTAATGCGTTAGCTTCGGCACGGAACCCGTCGATAGAGCCCCACACCTAGTGCCCAACGTTTACGGCGTGGACTACCAGGGTATCTAATCCTGTTTGCTCCCCACGCTTTCGCTCCTCAGCGTCAGTACCGGCCCAGAGTGCCGCCTTCGCTACGGGTGTTCCTCCCGATATCTGCGCATTTCACCGCTACACCGGGAATTCCACACTCCTCTACCGGACTCCAGTCATGGCAGTATCGGGTGGCCCCTCCACGTTGAGCGTGGAGATTTCACACCAGACTTACCAAACCGCCTACGAGCTCTTTACGCCCAATAAATCCGGACAACGCTTGCCCCCTACGTATTACCGCGGCTGCTGGCACGTAGTTGGCCGGGGCTTCTTCTGCAGGTACCGTCATTATCGTCCCTGCTGAAAGCGGTTTACAACCCGAAGGCCGTCATCCCGCACGCGGCGTCGCTGCATCAGGCTTTCGCCCATTGTGCAAGATTCCCCACTGCTGCCTCCCGTAGGAGTCTGGGCCGTGTCTCAGTCCCAGTGTGGCTGGACATCCTCTCAGACCAGCTACCCGTCGTTGCCTTGGTGAGCCGTTACCCCACCAACAAGCTGATAGGCCGCGAGCCCATCCCGAAGCGGAATCCATTTCCTCATCTCGCCATGCGACGTGATGAGGGCATCCGGTATTAGCACCGGTTTCCCGGTGTTATCCCGGTCTTCGGGGCAGGTTGCTCACGTGTTACGCACCCGTTCGCCACTTTCCACCCGGGCAAGCCCGGGCTTCACGTTCGACTTGCATGTGTTAAGCGCGCCGCCAGCGTTCGTCCTGAGCCAGGATCAAACTCTCCGTCAAGATATCGACCTATCCGGCCCCGAAGGGCAGGACGGGTTTTCAATCCGTGTGTGAAGAGCTGCCGGTCCGGGAACTGAGCCCGTTCCGGCAACTGACTCGGTAGACACCATGTTGCATGCCTACCGGTATTGACGTTTGAACGTGTCCACATCAGCGCCGGCCCCGCGAGGGACCAGAGCCAAATGCGTCACGCCCGCACTGACTTTTGTGCATCACTGTTCCGTTTTCAAGGAGCCGCTGCTCAAGCTCGCAGCTTCCCGACCGTCGCGGTCGAGGGCGAGTCGAGCTGACACTCATCCCCTGCTGGTGGATCCCGATTTCCGGGCTCCGGGGCCGCCGAAGCGGCCGAATCGAGCCGCGAGCGGCTCGATGGAGCGGGGGGCGTCCGTGTCAATCCGCCGCGCGAAGCCATGAGAGGCACCCGTGGGCGGAGGGCAAGACTACGTACTGGAGCGGGCACCGTCAAGCCGGCCCGGCGGGTTGTCGGAGGAGCTTCGAGAGAAAGGACGGTCCGTCACACCGCGGCGGAGCCGGGGCGGCCCGGGCCGGGACTACCCTGCCTCCCCGTGGGAAGCAAAGGCAAGAAGGCCAGGAAACCCAGTCACTCCCAGCACCTCCCGAAGGCGGGCACCAAGACCGACCAGCAACGCCTGATGCACGAGGAGCACGGCGCCATCATGGACACGATGGGCCTGGGCGGGGCCGGCAAGGGCGCGAAGAGCGCCGTCTGGATCATCGGGGCGCTCCTGCTCGTCGCCGCGATCCTCGCGCTCGTGATCTTGACCGTCTCGCTGAGCTGAGCGCTCAGTCCCGCACCCGCACCCTCGCCCAGGCGCGCTTGCCCACCGAGAGCAGCCGGCCGTCGACGTCGCCGGCCGTGACCTCCCCGTCGGGGTCGGCCACCTTCTCCTGATCGAGCCGGACCGCGCCCTGCTCGATCTTGCGGCGGGCGTCCTTGTTCGACGTCGCGAGCCCGGTGAGGGCCAAGAACCGGTACCACTCGGTCGGAAGGTCCGCGCCGGCGATCATGCGCTCCTCGACGTCGGTCGGGACCGCGTGATCCTTGAACACCCGGTCGAACTCCGCCTCGGCCCGCTCCCCCGCACCCTCCCCGTGGTAGAGGCCCACGACCGTCCGGCCGAGCAGCCGCTTGGCCGCGACGGGCAGGAGCTTGCCGGTCGCCAGGTCGTCGAGCGTCGCTTCGACCTGGTCCGGCAGCCAGCCGGTGGTCAGCTGGAAGTACCGGGGCATGAGCGCGTCCGGGATGCTCATCAGCTTGCCGAACTGCTCCCCCGGCGGCTCGGCGATCCCGATGTAGTTGCCGAGGGACTTCGACATCTTCTGCACCCCGTCGAGCCCCTCGAGCAGGGGCGTCGTGAGCACCACCTGCGGATCCTGGCCGGCCACGGCCTGGAGATGGCGGCCCATCAGGATGTTGAAGAGCTGGTCGGTCCCGCCGAGCTCGACGTCCGCCCGCACCTCGACGGAGTCGCTGGCCTGGAGCAGCGGGTACAGGAGCTCCGAGAGGGCGATCGGCGACCCGTCGGCGAACCGGGTGGCGAAGTCGTCCCGCTCCATGATCCGGGCCACCGTGGTCCGGGCGGTGAGCCGCAGCACGTCCGCCATGTCCATCGTGGCCAGCCACGAGGAGTTGCGCACGACCTCGATCCGGCCCGGGGTGAAGTCAAGGATCCCCTGGACCTGGTCGACGTAGGTGGTCGCATGGGCGTCGACCTGCTCGGGGGTGAGCGGCGGCCGGGTGGCCGACCGCCCCGAAGGGTCGCCCACGCGCGCCGTGAAGTCCCCGAGGATGAGCACGGCCACGTGGCCGAGATCCTGGAATTGCCGCAGCTTGCGCAACACGACGGCGAAGCCGAGGTGGATGTCCGACGCGGTCGGGTCGATGCCGAGCTTCACCCTGAGGGGCCGACCGGCTCCGAGCCTGGCGGCGAGCTCCGCCTCGGTGATGCAGTCCACCGCGCCCGCGGTGAGGACCCGCAGCTGGTGCTCCACGGAGGCCACCGGCGCACGCTACCAGCGCGCTTCGCGAGGACCGGGCGACCCTCGTGAGGTGCACCTCGAGGCCGGAGCGGGCAGCGCCTCGACAACAATGTGGCCCGTGAGACGTCCGGTCGTGCTGTGCGTGATGATCGCCGTCACGCTCGTCGCCGCCGGCTGCCGCTACACCTCGGACCTCCGCCTGCCCGACGACCAGGCGGTCTCCTCGCAGGTGCTCTGGTCGGACGGGAGCCTGCTGACCACGCTCCACGCGCAGGAGGACCGGGAGCCGGTGTCGCTCGCCCAGATGTCGCCCAGCCTGCCCAAGGCGGTGGTGGCCATCGAGGACCAGCGCTTCTTCGACCACGACGGGGTCGACGCCCGCGGCGTGGTGCGCGCACTCACCCGGGACGTGGAGGCCGGGAACCTGGACCAGGGCGGGTCCACGATCACCCAGCAGTACGTGCGCTCAGTGATGCTCGGGCCCGAGAAGGACCTCGAGCGGAAGCTGCGCGAGGCGGTGATGGCCATCCAGCTGGAGCACCGCTACTCGAAGCGGACCATCCTCGACCGCTACCTCAACACCATCTACTTCGGCAACGGCGCGTACGGGGTGCAAGCGGCGGCCCGGCGCTACTTCGGCCGGGACGCCGCCAACCTCGACCTCGCCCAGAGCGCGCTGCTGGCCGCGATCATCCGCGCGCCGGAGACCTACAACCCCTACGTGGCGCCCGAGCGCGCGCTGGCCCGGCGCAACGAGGTCCTGGACCGGCTCGAGCACCTGCACCGCTCGTCGAAGCGCGCGGTCGCGGCCGCTCGCGCCGAGCCGCTCGGGCTCGCCGCGCGGACGACGGACAACCGCTACCCCGCGCCGTACTTCGTCGAGCAGGTCACCCGCTTCATCCTGGCCAACAAGGCGTTCGGCGTGACCCAGGACCAGCGCCGGCGCTTGCTCCTCGAAGGCGGCCTGCGGATCCACACGACGCTCGACCCGAGGCTGCAGGCACTGGCCGAGCAGTCCGCGGCGCGGGTGATCTCCCAGCCCGCGACGGACCCCGCGGCGGCGCTCGTCTCGATCGAGCCGACGACCGGTGAGGTCAAGGCCTACGTCGGCGGCTCGGACTACTGGGGTCCGGCGCCGTGGGCCAAGGTCGACCTCGCCGACATCGACTGCTACGAGAGTGGCAAGGGCTGCCGCCAGGCCGGGAGCACGTTCAAGCCCTTCGTGCTCGGGGCCGCGCTCGAGGCCGGGGTCCCGCTCACCCGGACCTACAACGCGCCGGCGACGCTCACGATCCCGCAGCCCGGCGGCCAACCGCCATGGTTGGTCAACAACTACGACGGCGAGGGCCGCGGCCGGATGAACCTCACCGAGGCCACCGTCAACTCCGTCAACACCGTGTACGCGCAGCTCGTGATGGACATCGGCGTCCAGCCGGTCGTCGACCTGGCCCACAAGATGGGGGTGCGCTCACCGCAAGCCGCGGTCCCGTCAGCCGCACTCGGCAGCAACGGCGCGACCGTGCTCGACATGGCGTCGGCGTACGACACGCTGGCCGGTGACGGCATCCACACCGATCCCGTGTTCGTCACGCGCGTCACGAGCCGCGACGGCACCGTGCTCTACGAGGCCCCGGCGAAGCGGACCCGGGTGATGCCGGAGACCATCGCCCGCACCATCACCGGCGTGCTGCAGGAAGTGGTGAACCGCGGGACCGGCATCAACGCCCGCATCGGCCGGCCGGTCGCCGGCAAGACCGGAACCAGCGACGAGTGGGCCGACGCGTGGTTCGTCGGGTACACACCCGAGCTCGTCACCGCGGTGTGGGTGGGCTTCCCCGACGCGGAGCGGACGATGCGACCGCCCACGACGCGGATCACGGTCACCGGCGGATCGTGGCCGGCGCAGATCTGGCAGTCGTTCGAGGGGGCCGCGCTCGCGGAGACCCCCGTCACCGGCTTCACGCCTCCCGAATCGGCGACGACCAGCACGACGAGAGCGTCGGCGGCGGATGCGAACCGCCCACCCCTCGTCTCCGTCGCCGGTCTGTCCGTCGCCGAGGCGACGCGAGCGATTCGCGATGCCGGGTTCAAGGCCCGGCTGCGCTACCGGAAGAGCCGGAGCTACCCGCCCGGCATGGTCTTCGCCCAGGATCCGCCCGCGGGCCGGCCCACCCGGCTCGGCTCGACCGTGACCATGACCGCCGCCGACGGGCCACCGACCTTGAAGCCCGTTCCGAACGTGCTCGGTCAGTACGCGGACCAGGCCGCGGCGACCCTGCGCGGCGCGGGCTTCGACGTGTCGGTGCTGGTCCGGCAGGAGCCCCCGCCCGGGAACCCGGACCGGGCCGGCAAGGTGTGGCGCCAGGCCCCGATCAGCACCGAGCTCACCGACGAAGGGTCGACCGTCACGGTCACGGTCAACCCTTGATCCTCCGAAGATCTCCGGAGGGCGAACGCGAGACCGAGGTCGGCTTGGCGCCCTCCGGCGGTTACGTCCCCTTCGGTCCTCGACTCAGGTACTCGCTGTCGCGGACGAACCAGCGCCAACGCGTGCGATCACCCTTGCCGGGCGCGAGCCCGATGCGGGCCGAGCGGCCCGGGCGCGCCGGGGGTGCGACACCGTCGTCGAAGATCCCGATCGGCCCGCGCAGCAGCGTCGCGCCGTCGTCGGCCGGGCCGAGCCCGAGCGCCTGGGTGAGCCGCGCCGGACCGGCGCACAGATCGCGCTCGCGACGCGCGGCCGGGCGCCGGCTCCGCATCAGCTCCACGCCCGCAAGGGGCTCGGCCGCCCGGAGGAGCACCGCGCTCGCGTCGTCCGCCGGCGCGGCCGCCACGACGTTCGCGCACCAGTGCATGCCGTAGGTGAAGTACACGTAGAGCCTCCCCGGGGGGCCGAACATGGTCGTGGTGCGCGGGGTCAGGCCGCGGAACGCGTGGCTGCCAGGGTCCGTCGCACCGCGATACGCCTCCACCTCCACGAGCCGGACCACGACGCGACCTTCCGGCCCGTCGTGCACGAGCAGCTTGTTCAGCAGAAGGGGCGCGAGCTCGAGCGAGCCGCGCGCGTAGAACGCGCGGGTCAGGCGTCGAGCCACTGCTGCTGGCGCCGTAGGCGCTCGCTCGCCGCCTGGAGCTGCACCGCGACCGGCTCGGGCCCGGCGCCCCCCGGGGTCGTCCGGCGCCGGACCGCGCTCCCGGGCTCGAAGAGCGGCAACGCGTCGGCCCCGAGGTGTGGCTCCGCGGCCACGAGCTCCTCGAGCGGGATGTGGCGCTCGACCGCCTGGCGCACCAACGAACCGACGACGGCGTGTGCCTCCCGGAACGGCATCCCGCCCCGCACGAGGTACTCGGCGAGGTCCGTGGCCGAGGATGCGGCGACGTCGGCGGCCGCGCGCATGCGGTCGTGGTCGAACGTGACCGCGTCGATGAGCCCGCTGAGCGCCAGCAGCGTGAGGCTCAACGTCTCCACCGCGTCGAAGAGCGGCTCCTTGTCCTCCTGGAGGTCACGGTTGTATGCGAGCGGGAGGCCCTTGAGCGTCGCGAGCATGCCGGTGAGATGCCCGATCAGCCGACCCGCCTTCCCGCGCGCGAGCTCCGCGATATCGGGGTTCTTCTTCTGCGGCAGCATCGACGAACCCGTTGCGAACGCGTCCGGCAGGTGGATGAAGCCGAACTCCTCGCTGGACCAGAGGACGACCTCCTCCCCGATCCGCGAGAGATGCACCTGGGTCAGCGCGGCGGCGAACAGCGCCTCCGCCACGAAGTCGCGGTCGGAGACGGCATCGAGCGAGTTCTCGAACCGGTGCGCGAACCCCAGGCTGTTCGCGACGTGATCGGGGTCGAGCGGGAGGCTGGACCCCGCGAGCGCGCCGGCACCGAGCGGTGACACGTCGGCCCGGGTGACGACCCCCTGCCAACGCTCGACGTCTCGGGTCAACGCCCACAGGTGCGCCAGCAGGTGATGGGCGAGGAGCACGGGCTGGGCCCGCTGGAGATGGGTGTAGCCGGGGAGGTACGCGTCGTCGTCGCACTCGTCCGCCCGGCGCCACAGGACGGTCTGCAGATCGTGGATCCGGCGGATGACCCCCGTCGCCTCGCGGCGGACCCAGAGCCGCAGGTCCAATGCGACCTGGTCGTTGCGGCTGCGACCGGTGTGGAGCTTCGCGCCGGTGGGACCGGCGATCTCCGTCACCCGCCGCTCGACCGCCGTGTGGATGTCCTCGTCCGACGGTGCGAACTCGAACGTGCCGTCGTTGAGCTCGCTCCCGACCTGATCGAGCGCGTCGGCGATCGCGAATCGCTCTTCCTCGGTGAGCAACCCGACCGACGCGAGCATGTCGACGTGCGCGCGGGATCCGACCAGGTCGTCGTGCGCGAGGCGCTGGTCGAACGGCAGGCTGACGCTGAGCGCCATCAGCGCGTCGGCCGGCCCCTCGCCGAAGCGCCCGTGCCAGAGCGGCCGGGCCTCTCCCCCGCCCCCGGGCGGGCTGGGCGGCGACGCCGTCATCGGGGGGATCCCGATCCGTCGTCCGGGGCCACGTACGGCTCCTCCGTCCGCTGCCGGCGAGACCACGTCTCCACCGACAGTCCCCACAGCCGCACGAACCCGGCCGCGTCCTCGTGCCGGAACGCATCGTCGGCCTCGTAGGTGGCGAGCGCGTAGTCGTAGAGACCCCGCTCGGCCCGGCGTCCCACGGCGAAGCAGCGACCCGGCTCGAGCCGCAGGCGCACCTCGCCGGTCACGTGACGTTGCGTCGAGTCGATGAACGCGTCGAACGCCTCACGCAGCGGCGAGAACCAGAGACCGTCGTAGACGAGCTCCGAGTAGCGCGGCTCGAGGCGCGACTTCTCCCGCGCGACGTCCCGCTCGAGGGTGATGGACTCCAGATCGGCGTGGGCCGCGATGAGCGCGAGCATTCCCGGGCACTCGTAGGTCTCGCGACTCTTGATGCCGACCCGGCGGTTCTCGACCATGTCGAGCCGGCCGAACCCGTACTCCCCGACGATCGGGTTGAGCTCGTTCAGGATCTCGTGCAACGGGAGCGCCGCGCCGTCGAGCGCGACCGGCACTCCCCGGTCGAACCGGAGCACGAACTCGCGCGGCTCCCGGGGCGCGTCCCGGACCGCGCGGGTCAACGCGAAGATCTCTTCCGGCGGCGCGACCCACGGATCTTCGAGGACGCCGCACTCGATCGCCCGGCCGACGATGTTCTCGTCGATCGAGTACGGCTTGTCCTCGCTGACGGTGATCGGGATGTCGTGACGCGCGGCGTACTCGATCGAGTCGTGACGCGTGAAGCCCCAGACCCGCACGGGAGCGAGAACCTCGAGATCCGGCGCCAGGGCCCGCACGCTCACCTCGAAGCGCACCTGGTCGTTCCCCTTGCCCGTGCAGCCATGGGCGACGGCGTCGGCGCCGAACTCACGCGCCGCCGCGACGAGGTGGCGGGAGATGACGGGTCGGGAGAGCGCCGACACCAGGGGGTACTTGCCCTCGTACAAGGCATTGGCCTTGATCGCCCGGGCGACGTACTCACTGCCGTACTCGGCGCGCGCGTCCACGACCCGCGCTTCGATCGCACCGGCGGCGAACGCCCGTTGGCGGATCACCTCCCAGTAGGCCGCGTCCGCGTCCGGCACCTGGCCCACGTCGACGGCCATCGCGATCACCTCCGCGCCCCACTCCTCCTGGATCCAGCGCACCGCGACCGACGTGTCAAGCCCACCCGAATACGCGAGAACCACCCGCTTGGCGTTCACACCTTCTCCCACTGCTTCCTCCTCCACCTTGGGTCGCTCCGGCGTCCGCACACGGCGTGTGCGCCCACCTGCGCTCGGCCGGCCACGTTCGTTACAGCCCGGCGAGCTCGGCGAGTCGCGCCGCTACCTGCGCGCCTCCGGCGGTCTCGGCGCACACGACGATGATCGTGTCGTCGCCGGATACGTTGCCGAGCACATCGGGGAATCCGGCCCGGTCGAGCGCGGAGCCGATGACGTGCGCCGAGCCCGGCGGGGTCCGGAGCACCGCGAGGTTGCCCGAGTGCGACACCTCGACCACGAACTCCCCCATGACCCGCCGGAGATGGTCTTCGGTCGGCAACCGGTCCTTCGAGTGCTCCGGCACCGCGTACGCCATCGCCCCACCCGGGATCCGCACCTTGACCGCTCCGAGCTCCTCGAGATCCCGGCTCACGGTCGCCTGCGTCGCGAGCACACCTTCGGCGCCGAGCAGCTCCACGATCTGGGCCTGGCTCGAGATCACCTGCTCCTCGAGGAGGCGGGCCAGGCGGTGCTGGCGCTGCGGCTTGCCGAGCGTCGCCATCACGTGCCCGCCGTCATCACGAAGGCGAACAGTGCCCGCGCCGCGTGCATCCGGTTCTCGGCCTGCTGCCAGACGACGCTCGCAGGTCCTTCGAGGACCTCGTCGCTGACCTCTTCGCCACGGTGGGCGGGCAGGCAGTGCAGGAAGTACGCGTCGGGCCCCGCGCCCGCCATGAGCTCGGCGTCGACCATGTAGCCGGCGAACGCCTCGCGCCGCACCGACGCCTCGTGCTCCTCACCCATCGAGGTCCACACATCCGTGTACACCGCGTCCGCGCCCTTCACGGCTTCGTGAGGACCGGTGACGAGCTCGATCACACCACCGAGGTTCCGCGCCCGGTCGACCAGCCCGTCGTCGAGCTCGTATCCGGGGGGCGACGCCAGGATGAGCTCCAGCCCGGTGAGCGCGGCGCCGAACGCGAGCGACGCCGCGACGTTGTTCCCGTCACCGACGTACGCGACCCGACGGCCTTCGAGCGTGCCGAACAGCTCCCGGAGGGTCAGCAGGTCGGCGAGCGCCTGGCACGGATGGGCCCGGTCGGACAGGAGGTTCACGATCGGTACGTCGACGACGCCGGCCATGCGCTCGAGCACGCCGTGGTCGAAGACCCGCGCCGCGATCAGGCTGCAGTAGCCCGCGAGGGTGCGGGCCACGTCCTCCGCGCTCTCCCGGGTGTCGATGCCGACCTCGTCCGGGCGAATGGATACCGGGTGACCGCCGAGCGCCAGCACCGCCATGTCGCTCGAGACCCGCGTCCGGGCCGACGGCTTCTCGAACACGAGCGCGACGCCGCGGCCGGCCAGGACCGGAGCGATCGTCGCCGGATCGGCCTTCCCCACGGCGGCCTGCTCGAGCACGCCGGCGAGCTCCGCCGGGCTGAGGTCGTCGACCTCGAGGAAATGACGGGTCATGACGTGAGCACCTCTTCGAGGATCGCGACGGCAGCATCGAGCTCCGAGTCGTTCACGAGCAGCGAGGGCGCGAGCCGCAGCGCGGTGGGCGTGACCGCATTCACGACGAGACCGCGCTCGAGCAGCGCCAACGCGACCGCGGCCGCGGTCTGCGTCTCGGTCAGGTTCAGCTCGACGGCGAGGAGGAGCCCGGTGCCGCGGATGTCGCGCACCGCGGGAATGGCCAGCAGTGCCTTGGTGAGCCGCTCCCCGGCCTGCATCGACCGCCGGGGCACGTCCTCGCGTTCCATCACGTCGAGAACAGCAAGCGCGGCGCGGGCCGCGAGCGGCTGGCCGCCGAAGGTGGTGGCGTGATCCCCCGGACGGAACGCGGTCGCGACATCGTTCCGGGCCCAGCACGCGCCGATCGGCACACCGTTGCCGAGGGCCTTGGCCAGCGTCACGATGTCCGGACGGACGTCGCCGCCGTGCTCGAACCCGAACCAGCGCCCGGTGCGGCCGAGCCCGGTCTGCACCTCGTCGATGATGAGCAGCGCCTCGCGCTCGTCGCACAGCTTGCGCACGGCTTCGAGGTAACCCGGTGGCGCGGGCTGCACCCCACCCTCGCCCTGCACCGCTTCGAGCAGGACGGCAGCGACCCGCTCGTCCATGGCGGCCGCCAGCGCGCCGAGATCGGCGAACTCGACCTGGCGGAACCCCTCCGGCAGCGGCTCGAAGGTCTCCTGCTTCTGAGGCTGGCCCGTCGCCGCCAGCGTCGTGAGCGTGCGGCCGTGGAACGAGTTGTAGGCCGACAGCACGTGGAATCGTCCGGGGCCGCCGTGCTGCTGGCCGTAGCGGCGCGCCAGCTTGATCGCGCACTCGTTGGCTTCCGCCCCCGAGTTGGTGAAGAACACCGCGCCCGGCGTGCCGGTGGCCGACGTGAGGAGCAGGTCGAGCCGCTCGGCCAGCCGCGGCTGCAGGTCGTTGTAGTACAGGTTCGAGACGTGCAGCAGCGTGCTTGCCTGCTCCGCGATCGCCGCGGCGACCTCGGGATGCGCGTGGCCGAGCGACGTGACCGCAAGACCACCGAGGAAGTCCAGGTACTCCTTGCCCTCGCTGTCCCACAGGCGCGATCCCTCGCCCCGCACGAACGCGATCGGCAACCGCGCGTACGTCTGCATCCCGTGCTCCGCGTCGAGCGCCTGGAGCGCTTCGAGCCGGGTCCCTGCGCTCATGGGTTCACCATGGTGCCGATGCCCTCGACGGTGAAGAACTCGAGCAGCAAGGCATGCGGGATGCGGCCGTCCAGGACGTGCGCGCGGGTCACGCCGTTGCGCAGCGCCTCGACGCACGACACGAGCTTCGGGATCATGCCCTCGGCGGCCTTCCCACCTTCCACCAGCGCCTCGAGCCCGCCCGCGTCGATGCGGGAGATGAGCGTGCTCTCGTCCGGGTAGTCGCCGTAGACCCCCGCGACGTCCGTGAGGTACACGAGCTTCTCCGCGTCGAGTGCAGCGGCGATCGCACCGGCGACCGTGTCGGCATTGACGTTGTACGCCTGGCCCTCGGCACCCATCCCGATGGTTGCGATCACGGGAATGAGCTCCTCGCGGATGAGCCGCTCGAGGATGGACGGGTCGATGCGGCTGATGTCGCCCACGAAGCCGAGCCGCTCGTCGCGTGCCTCGACCTGGATCAGCCCCGCGTCCTCGCCGGAGAGGCCGACGGCGTAGGAGCCGTGTTGGTTCAACGACGCCACGACGTCGCGGTTGACCTTCCCCACGAGGGCCATGCGCGCGATGTCGACCGTCTCCGCGTCGGTGACCCGGAGCCCGTCGAGGAACTCGGGCTCCTTGCCGAGCCGGCGCATCAGGTCGCTGATCTGCGGGCCGCCGCCGTGCACCACGACCGGGTTCATCCCTACGAGCCGCATGAGCACGACGTCCTGCGCGAACAGATCCGCCAGCGCGGGATCGTCCATCGCGTGGCCGCCGTACTTGATCACGACGGTCCGGCCGCTGAACTCCCGGATGTACGGGAGCGCCTCGGCCAGGATCGCAGCCTTGTCGTGCGCCGTCGCCAACCGCATGTCGGTCATGACGTCCCGCGGTTCTCGTCGATGTACGCGTGCGACAGGTCGGTGAACAGCATCGTCGCCTGCTCGTGACCGGCGTGCAGATCGCACTCGATGTGGATCTCGTAGCCCTTCATGGTCGCCACGAGCGCCGCGGTGTCGCCCGCCGCGATCCCGTTACGGCACGCCAGCACGCCGTTGTAGGAGATCTCGACCTGCTCGGGATCGAACGTCGCACCGCTCGCGCCCACATCCGAGAGCACTCGCCCCCAGTACGGGTCCTCACCGTTCAACGAGCACTGCACCAGCTGCGACGCCGCAACCGCCCGGGCCGCGAGCTGGGCGTCCTCGCGCGAGTCCGCGCCCCGCACCGTGATCCGGGCGAGCTTGGTCGCACCTTCGGCGTCTCTCGCCATCTGCTCGGCCAGCGACCCGCACACCTCAGTGAGCGCATCGGTGAAGGCCGCGAGCTCACCGACGCTCGCCGCTTCGGAGCCGGAGGCACCGTTCGCGAGCACAAGCACGGTGTCGTTCGTGCTCGTGCACGCGTCGACACACAGCTGGTTGAAGGTGGCGTCGACCGCCTGCCTGAGGGCCGTCTGCAGTGGGCCGGATTCGATGGCCGCGTCGGTGGTGACGACGGCGAGCATCGTGGCCATCGCCGGTGCGAGCATCGCGGCACCCTTGGCCATCCCCCCGACGACTGCCGAGCTCCCCCCAACCCCGGCAACCGCCACCTTGCGCACCGTGTCCGTGGTGAGGATCGCGTCGGCCGCGGCGTCCGCCCCGTTGAGTGACGCGGTGAGCCGGGGGACGCCGGACTCGAGCGCAGCCATCGGCAGGAAGTAGCCGATGAGCCCGGTCGAGCACACGAGCACATCGGCTCCGTCACACCGGAGACCGGCGCCGGTGAGCTCAGCCATGCGCAACGCGTCTGCTCGACCCTGATCTCCGGTGGCCGCGTTCGCGTTGCCGGAGCTGAGAACGACGGCGGCGGCCCGCCCGTCCGCCAGGTGCGCCCGGCTCACCTGCACCGGTGCCGCGCACGCGAGGTTGGACGTGAACACGCCGGCCGCCGGGACCGCGCGGCGGTCGGCCGTCGTCACGATCGCGAGGTCGGCTCGACCGTCCGGCTTGATCCCGGCGCCCAGCCCACCCGCTTCGAACCCCGAAGCCGCAGTGACGCTCATGGGGTCCGCTCCCGGCTCATGGCCACATGCCGGTCGAAGAGAGGCCGGCGGTCTCGGGCAGGCCCAGGAGCAGGTTCGCGTTCTGGACGGCCTGGCCCGAAGCGCCTTTGCCGAGGTTGTCGAGCACCCCGATGGCGAGCACCGAGCCGGTGCGCTCGTCGAAGCGGACCGTGAGCAGGCATCCGTTGCCGCCGGTGGCGGCCTTCGTCGGCGGAGGCTCGTCGACGACGTGCACGAAGGGCTCGTCCGCGTAGAACTCGCGGTACGTGGAGAGGAGCGATGCCGTGCTGAGCCCCTGCACCGCAGGACGCGCATGGCAGGTTGCGTGAATGCCGCGCACCATCGGCACCAGGTGCGGGGTGAACAGCACCTGCACCGCAGTGTTGGCGACGTGGGTCAACGCCAGCTCCATCTCGACGGTATGACGATGCGTGAGGACGCCGTATGCGCTGACGCTCTCGTCGACCTCGGAGAAGTGACTCGTGTGCTTGAGCGCGCGGCCCGCACCGGAGACACCGGACATCGCATCGACGACAACCCCCGTCGGTTCGACCAGTCCTTCGGCGACGAGTGGCGCGAGAGCGAGCGCGGCGGCAGTCGGATAGCAGCCCGCAGACGCGACGTGCGCATGGCTCGTGATCGTGTCGCGGAACAGCTCGGGCATCCCGAACGCGAAGCGCTCCAACAGCTCCGGGGCGCGGTGCACCGCGCCGTACCACCGCTCGTGGTCCGCAGCCGGCAATCGGAAGTCCGCGCCGAGGTCCACGAGATGCGGGACCTTGTCCACGAGCTCGGGCGCCAGCTGCTGTGACTCGCCGTGCGGCAGCGCGAGGAACGCGAGATCCAGCTCACCGAGCGCCACCGGGTCGAACGGCACGAACTCGAACCCGGCGTACGCGGCACCGAGCGACGGGTAGAGCGCGCCGACGGAGGTGCCAACGTTGGAGCTCGCGGTCATGTGCACCACGTCGATGTCCGGGTGCACCGCGAGCAGCCGGAGCAGCTCGGCCCCCGTGTACCCTGAACCGCCGACGACACCGGCCTGATACGCCATGACGCATAGTATACAGAGTTGTGAATAGCCCGTCGGGTCCGGCCTTCGCCGGGGCGGTGGTCGGCACCCCGGTCGGGCCGCTCACCCTGGCCATATCCCGCGCCGCGAACCAGCGTTACTGGGCCTCAGCAGGCGTCGACCACCCTTCGTTGGCGGCCGGCGCCCTCTACCCGCCGATCGCCGCGAACCTCACCGTCCTCGCCAGCCAGACCATCCTGCCCCGAGCCCTGCTGCACACCGCGCAGCGGATCGTCTGCCACCGCCAGGCCGCCGCGGGCGTCGAGCTCACGGTGGCCGGGACGGTGACGGAACGGTACGAGAAGCGCGGGCGCGAGTACGCGGTGGTGACCGCGGAGGTGACACTGCCCGACGGCGAGCCGCTGTGGACATCCGTCGCAACATTCTGCGAAGCCGGGGCATAGAGCGATGAAGCGTGTCCTCGAGCTCACCCCCGACTTGCTGCGCGCGTACTCGCGGCGCGGCAACTTCCATTCCGATCCTGACGCCGCGGCTGCGCTCGGCTACGACCGCCTCGTCGCGCAAGGGATGCAGGTGGCCGGACCGGCGTACGGGCTGCTGCTCGACGCGTGGGGCGAGGAGTTCCTCGCGCACGGCACGATCGAGCTGACGTTCATCGCGCGGTGCACAGACGGTGAGACGGTCGAAGCGGCGGTCGACGTGAGCACCGACGACGCGACGCTTGCCGTCGAGAACGTCACGAGCGGACGGACCGCGGTGGTCGGCCGGGCCACGCGGTCCGGGACATCATGACCATGCTCGATCGCCACCCCTGGAACACCGACTTCACCTGGCCGGGCCACCCGGGTCCGTTCCGCCGGGTCACGCCGGAGCAAGCCCAGGCATACGACACCCAGGGGTTCTTCGTGCTCGAAGGCGAGGTCGACGCGGCGACACTCACCGCGCTCGACCGCGAGATCGAGCCGTTCGACCGCGAGGTGCTCGAGTTCCTTCACTCCCAGCCGGAGGGCCGCTTCCACATCGCGGGCGTGGACACCGTCTCGATCGCCATCCATCTCGTGAACCGCTCGCCGGTGCTGCGCGACTTCTGCGCCTCTTCCCTGTTCGCCGACCTCTGCCACGACCTGATCGGGCCCGATGCCCGGCTCTACTGGGAGCAGGCCGTCTACAAGCAGCCCCACGGCGCGGAGCCGGTGTTGTGGCACCAGGACAACGGCTACACCTACGTCGAGCCGCAGGCATACCTCACCTGCTGGGTCGCGCTGACTGACGCGACGCTCGACAACGGCTGTATCCGGGTCCTGCCCGGCGTGCACCGGGAGGGGACGCTCGCGCACGTCAACACCCCGATCGGCTACCAGTGCTGTGAGGATCCGGACGGCGCAGTCGCGGTCCCCG
This sequence comes from Acidimicrobiia bacterium, assembly GCA_038252255.1. Classification (GTDB taxonomy): domain Bacteria; phylum Actinomycetota; class Acidimicrobiia; order IMCC26256; family JAENVU01; genus Chersky-806. The sequence goes on from JBBSAM010000010.1 coordinate 16,013, forward strand.
TGAAGGCCGGCGACATCGTCGTCTTCTCGTCGCTCACCCCGCACGCGACGGGACACAACACCACCGAAGCCGTGCGCAAGGCCTACATCGTGCAGTTCGCCCCCGACGGCGCAGTCGCCCTCCATGGCGATCCCGCGGAGGGCCGGCCGACCGCTCGAATCGCGCAGGATGATCCCCGACGCCAATTCCCGGTGCTGGTCGGCGGCAGCCCGCCGATCGGGTGAGATGATCGTCGGCTCCGCGGCTGCCACAGAGAACCCGGGCCGCGACGCGTGCTGCTCGTCGGGGATTCGATCACCGTCTCGTACCAGGACCAAGCGGCGGCACTCCTCCGTGCGAAGGGGTACCAGGTGCTGTTGGCGGGCTTCCCCGGCCGCAGCCTGCTCGACCTCAACATGTGCAGGGCGAGCGAGGCGCACTACTGGGCGAAGTCCTTCCACCCGGACGTCGTCGTGTACCAGGCGATCGGTACCTACGGGTTGCTGACGGGCGGAGGGATCCCACCGTGCGCCCCGCCGCTCACGCCGGGGTCGACCGCGTTCTTCCGGAAGTGGAAGAAGGCGGCGGGCCTCAACCAACGAGCGTTCAAAGCGCCGGCGCGGTTTCTCTGGATCCTCAATCCACAGACGGTTCCGGCCAGCAACACCGCCGCGCTCAACGCGATCTACCGCGACGTCGCGCAAGGAAAGGCCGGGCTCATCGACGCGTGGACGTCGTTCGGCGGCGCGACCTTCGATCCTCGTTGGCGGATCTGGGACGGCGTGCACCTGAACGAGGCCGGGCAGACGCGAATGGCCAACCTCGTCGTCGCCGCCGTCGGCTAGCGACGCGGGACTGCCGGAAAGCGCGCGTTAACGACCCTTCGCGCACCGATCGTTCGCGCGGTGCGTGGTGCTGGACGCGGGAGGGTATTCCGTCCCTGTCGAACAGCCGCGCGGGAGCGCACCGTGGAGAGGAGTCCAAACGCGGGCCGCGAACCGGGGGAACGATGCGAGTGACGACATCAATTCGAATGAATCATCGGCGCTCGGGACGCATCGCCGTCATCGTGCTGCCGATAGCGCTGGCAACCACGGCGTTCACTGGGGCTGCGAGTGGTGCCGCCGCCAGCCCGGCCGCGTGCACGACCGCCGCGCCGACGATCGGCCACGGCCTGTCCCCGAGCGTCGTCGGCACGGTCTACGACGTGCCCACCTCCATCGATCCGACCGGCACGCGCGAAGTCTCCACCGAGCTCCAGAGCTGGCTCGTGAACGCAGTGCGATCGGGAACGCCCGACCGACCGAACCTCATCCGCTTCCAGCCTGGTGGCCGTTACTGGGTCGACTACACGATCACCCTGCGCAAGCAGAGCGGCGGCGTACCAGGCGCGGTCTGGCACGATCTCCCGAAGTTCGCGCGGGACAACGTCAAGATCGACCTGAACGGCTCGACGCTCGAGCAGCGCACTACCCAGCCCTTCGCCAAGGGCAAGGTGGTCTACGACAAGCGCAAGCGCTGGGGTGACCCGATCCTGATGACGGGTGGCGCCACCGGAGTGGAGATCACGAACGGCACCCTCAAGGGTGCGAGTGCGACTGCGCGGTACCAACCGGCGTTCGAGGAGTGGGCCGGGATCAAGCTCAGCAGCCAGCGGAACGACGGCGTACCAGTCCGGGCGATCTGGATCCACAACGTCAGCATCCGAAACGTGTTCGGGGACTTCGTCAACATCTCGGCCGGCACGTCGACGGCCGAGACGGTCGCGGACGTGCTCATCGAGGACAACCAGATGACGGTCGCCGGCCGGCAGGGCATCGTCCTGAACGGGGGAACCAACCTCGTGATCCGGCACAACGACATCCGGAACACCGCGCACGTCAACTTCGACTCGGAGCCGAAGGCGGGGCAGGGATTCGAGGGCGTGAGCATCTCGGAGAACACCGGGAACGCGAGCCACTGGGGCTACTTCCAGTTCTCCGGGCCGAACCGGGCCACGGCGTCAGACCTCAGCATCGTGGGGAACACGATCACGAACGGCAACTTCAGGGTCAAGGTCGGCGGGCGCAAGCTGGATCTCCGCCGGTGCTTCGTGTTCTCGGGCAACCGCAACCTCGGGCCCGACGAGTACACGAAGAGCCTGATCTACAAGCACCTCGTCCGGGTCGCCTACTGGGACGACGTGACGATCGACCACAACGTCGACCGCCTGCGCCCGGAGCGGGACCTCACCGCGGTCGACCTCGAGGGATCGACCAACACGTCGATCACCGGGAACACCTGGCTCGGTGCGCTCGACAACCAGTGCCCGAACGGTCTCTGCCCGGCGCCGTGACGTAGGGCCGCGAGGCGATTGGTGATGGACCGCCACGTACGGCGCGTAACCTCGTTCGGTGGCGATGGACGCAAGCGCGCATGCGAAGGCGCGGCGACGCCTGGTCGGGCGCGCGGTGTTCATGGTGGTCACGCTCATCGCGTTCTACTTCGTGCTGCCCGGCCTGCTCGCGACGTTCGACGCCCTCCCCCGGCTCCGGGACGTCTACCCGGCCTGGTTCGTCGTGGTGCTGTTCCTCGAAGCGGGGAGCTTCATGTCGATCTGGGAGCTGCAACGCATCGCGCTCGGCGCGACCGGTTGGTTTGACGTCGCGTGCTCGCACACGGCCGGCAACGCCGTCGGCCGGGCGGTGCCGGGTGGGGTTGCAGCCGGCGGCGCGCTGCAGCTGAAGATGCTCGCCCAAGCCGGGTTCGACATCCCTACCGCGACCACCGCGCTCGCCGCCTCGGGTCTCCTCTCGACCGCCATCCTCTTCGCGCTCCCGGTGCTGGCGCTCCCGGCCGTCCCCTTCGTCGCGATCAATCAGCAGCTCGTCGAGGGCGCGCTCCTCGCCGTGTTCCTGTTCTTCGTGTTGTTCGCGTTCTCCGCCTGGATGATCCGCTCCGACCGCGCCGTCGCCACGGTGGGTCGAACCGTCGGTTGGGTCGCGGCCAAGTTCCACATCGGTGACGGCTCGGACCTGGGCGAGCGGGTCGTCGAGTCACGGAACACGATTCGCCGCGCCCTGCGGTATTCGTGGAAGCGCGCGGTACCGGCGGCGGCGGCCAACCAGCTCTTCGACTTCCTGGCCCTCGAAGCGAGCCTGCTCGCGGTCGGCGCGTCGGTGGATCCCCTGCTCGTGCTGCTCGCCTACGTCGCGGCAGCCACGCTGTCCATGATCCCGATCACACCCGGTGGCCTGGGCTTCGTGGAAGCCGGTCTCGCCGGTGTGCTCGCCCTCGCGGGCGCGTCACCGGACGAGGCCGTGCTCGCCACGCTGCTCTACCGCCTCTTCTCGTACTGGCTGCCGCTTCCCCTGGGGCTCGGAGCGTCGATCTGGTTCTCTCGGCGCCACCGCGTCGAGCGCGTGCGCGCGACCTGATCACGAGCGGGCGAGCACTCCTTCGAGCCGCGCGCGGACCTCGGTCGGGATCGGCGCCGACTCATGGGTCGAGGGCTTCACGTTCACGTAGGTGATGACTCCGGTGCACACGGCCCGGTCTTCCACCCTCGCCCGATAGCGAACATCGAAGGACTTCGTGCCCAGCCGCACGGGCTCCGTGACGATCTCCACGACGTCGTCGAAACCGGCCGGGCCCTCCCACTCGAGGACTGCCTTCACGATCATCACGTCGAACTCGCCGAAGAACGCTTCCTTCGGTGTGTATCCGAGCCATTCGAAGAAGCGTGTGCACGCATCGTCGAAGTAGGTGAGCCAGTGCGCATTGAACACGACGCCCTGCTGATCGACCTCGGCGTAGCGCGGTCGGATCCGGTGAACGAACGGCGCGCTCAATCCGTCATCCGCGCAGCTCGGCCCGGTGGGCGCGGGTCACCGCGTCGATCGCGGATTGCCGCAGCTCGCCGATCTCGACGTCGGTGAGCGTGTGGTCCGCGGCCCGGAGCCGGAGCGCAATCGCCAGGCTGCGGCGACGAGCGCCGAGCGAATCCGATCGGAACTCGTCGAAGGCCCGGACGGCTTCGAGCACGTCACCCAGCGTCGTGCGCAACGTCTGCTCGACATCCGCCGCGGGCACGGTGTCCTCCAGCACGAACGCGAGATCGATGTTGGACGCCGGAAACCTGGAAAGCGAGTGGAACGTCCGGTCGCGTCGCTTCCCGTGCAGGAGGCCGTCGATGTCGAGCTCGAACGCCACCGCGCCGGCCGGGACACCGAAGGCATCCGGGACGCTCGGCGCGAGCGCGCCGACATGGCCGATCGCGGTGCCGTCCACGGTGATCACCGCGGCCCGGGCCGCATCGAATCCCGGAGCCGGCCCCGCCACGAGCCGAAGATCGACGAGCTCGAGCGCCTCCGCGAGGGCCTCGAGCACATCGACCGCGTCGTACACGTCGACGGGCCGATCGGGCTCGATCGGGGAGCGCAGCACCGTGCCCGTCAGCAGCAGCGCGAGGTGGTCGCGCTCATCGGGCAGCAGCTGTCGCTTCGGTGGGGCGGCGAAGACATGGCCCAGCTCGAAGAGCGTGAGGTCGACGAGAGCCTGGCCGGCGTTGAACCCGGCCGCCTTCAAGAGACCCGGAAGGATGGCGGGGCGCAGGAGCGGCTCTTCGGCCCGGAGCGCGTTCGTCACCTCGACCGTGGCATCGAGCGGAAGACCGAATCGCTCCAGGTCCGCGGGGGCGATGAGCGGAACGGTCAACGCCTCGGCCGCGCCGGCACCGACGAGCACGTCGGCGATCAGCCGGCGTTCCCGCTGGCGCACCGTGAGGCCCCCGCCACCGGCGCCGGTCGTGTGGGGAAGCGTGCGCGGGATCTCGTTGAGACCGACCCGACGCGCCACCTCCTCCACGATGTCGATCTCGCGGGAGAGGTCGGGACGGAAAGTCGGCGCGATCGCCACGAAGTCCTCCGCGTCACCCTCGATCCCGATCGCGAGCGGACGTAGAGCGTCCTTGACCCGTGCCGCGCCGAGCTCGAGTCCGAGCACCGCTTCGACCCGCGCGGTCCGCACCGAGATGCGTGCCGGCACGACGGGGACCGGATACTGGTCGATGGGATCGGGAGCGACACGCCCGGACGCGACCTGCTGCAACAGCTCGGCCGCTCGGGCGGAGCCGGCCAGCACGCCGTTCGGATCCACACCACGCTCGAACCGCGCGCTCGACTCGGAGCGCAGCCCGAGTCGCTTCGACGAGCGCGAGATCCCCATCGGCTGGAAGTACGCCGCCTCCAGGAGGATCTCCTTCGTGCCGTCGTGCACCTCCGCCTCGGCGCCGCCCATGATCCCCGCGATGGCCTGCGGCCGGCGGTCGGCACCGCAGACCAGGAGGTCCTCGGCGGTCAGCGTCCGCTCGACCCCGTCGAGGGTCGTCATCTTCTCGCCCGCCTCTGCCAGGCGCACCACGATGCCCCGGCCGGGCAGGCGGTCGAGGTCGAACGCGTGGAGCGGTTGGCCCCGCTCGAGCAACACGTAATTGGTGACGTCGACGACGTTCGAGATCGGTCGCATCCCGGCCAGCGTGAGCCGGCGCACCATCCAGGCGGGCGAGTCGCCCATCGTCACCGCGACCCTTCGGGCCGTGAAGCGCGGGCAACGTTCGCCGTCGTCGACGACAACGGTGATGTCGGAAGCCGTCGGCGCGCCGGACTCGTGCACGACCGGTTCGGGCACGTTCAAGGGAAGGCCGAAGTGCGCGGCCAGATCGCGCGCCACGCCGACGATGGACATGGCGTCGGGCCGGTTCGGTGTGATCGCGAGATCGAACACCACGTCGTTGAGGCCGAGGATGTCGCGGATGTCCGTGCCGAGCTCGGTATCGGGGTCGAGGCCGAGTATCCCCGAGTGATCGTCGCCGAGGCCGAGCTCCTTCGGCGAGCAGAGCATGCCGTCCGAGACGACGCCGCGGATCTTGCGCCGTTCGAGGGTGAAGCCGCCCGGCAACGTCGCTCCCGACGGCGCGTAGGGCATCACCATCCCGGTGACGACGTTCGGCGCGCCGCAGACGACCGTGGTGGTACCCGATCCGAAGTCGACGTCGACGAGCTGGAGCTTGTCGGCGTCGGGATGCTTGCGCACGTCGAGCGCCTTGGCCGCCTTGACGCCGTTGATCTCGCGTCCGGGCGCGTCGAGCTCCTCCACCTCGAGCCCGAGCCGGTCGAGCGCCTCGGCGATCGCGAGGGGATCGGCCTCGACCGGCGTGAGCTCACGGATCCAGGACAGGGGCGCGCGCACAGACAGCTCTCAGTACCGGGTGAGGAAGCGGATGTCGTTGTCGAAGAACGTCTTGATGGGCTCGACGCCGTACCGCAGCATCGGCATCCGCTCGAGCCCGAACCCGAAGGCGAACCCGGTGAACTCCTCGGGATCGATGCCGACCGCTTCGAACACGTTCGGGTCCACCATCCCGCAACCACCGAGCTCGATCCACCCGGTCTTCGAGCAGACGCGGCACCCCGCGCCGTCGCAGAACACGCAGGTGATCGCGAACTCCGCCGACGGTTCGGTGAACGGGAAGTAGGAAGGGATGAGCCGCGACTTCAGCTTCTTGCCGAAGTACGCGCTCGTGAACGCCTCGAGGGTGCCCGCCAGATCGCCGAACGTGATGCCCCGATCGACCGCCAGCCCCTCGATCTGGTGGAACACGGGTGAGTGGCGCGCGTCGAGCGTCTCGTTGCGGTAGGTGCGGCCCGGCATCACGGAGTAGATCGGCGGCTTCTGGGTCTCCATCACCCGGATCTGCACCGGCGAGGTGTGCGTGCGCAGCAGCACCTGCTCCGGCTCCCCCAGGTTGACGTAGATCGTGTCCTGCATCGCCCGGGCGGGGTGGCCGGGCGGGAAGTTCAACGCCTGGAAGTTGTGCCAGTCGTCCTCGACCTCGGGGCCCTCCTCCACCTTGTACCCGAGGCTCACGAACACGTCCTCGAGCTCGCGCTGGCACTGCGTGACGAGATGGAGGTGACCGCGGGCCCGTCCGTGACCGCCGAGCGTCAGGTCGAGCGGCGGCTCGTCGGATCCGGCCGGGGCGAGCTCACCCCGGCGCGCGTCGATCGCCTCGGCGACTGCGGCGGTGAACTCCGAGACCGCCTTGCCGACGATCGGCTTCTGGTCCGCAGGCAGCTCCTTGATCGACTGCTTGACCCGTGCCGCGGCCGAGCTCTTGCCGGTGAGCGCACGCCGGACGCCGTCCAGCTCGTCGAGCGAGCCGGCCCCGGCAACGGCCGCCCGCGCCGCGTCGAGATCGAGCTCGGCGGACGGATCAGCAGGCATGAATTCGGCAGTCTAGAGAGCGACTCCCCCGCTCCCCGGTTGATTCGTCCGGCCGGCCCGAGATCATCTCGCAGTGGTGCGCTGGCGAGCCGCTTCGAAGGTGAGCACCGTCCCGGCCATCGCGACGTTGAGGCTCTCGACTGCACCGGCCATCGGGATCGAGACCTGGCCGTCGACGTGCTCGAGGACCCGCTCGGAGAGACCGTGGGCCTCGTTGCCGAGCACGAATGCGGTCGGCCCGGTGAGGTCGAGGGTGAACAGGGAGGTGCCGCCGGCGGTCGCGCCGTAGCGCTTCCTCCCCTGCGCGGCGAGCTCGGCGAGCACGGGCACCGGATCGCCGGGTTCCCCTGCTCCCCCCGTCCCGCGCCGCTCGACGATCGGGATTCCCAGCACGGAGCCGCCCGACGCCCGCACCACCTTCGGGTTGTAGACGTCGACGGACTCACCGCAACAGACGACCCCTGCCGCGCCGGAGGCCTCCGCGCTCCGCAGCAGCGTCCCCAGGTTGCCCGGATCGGCGATGCCCACGGCCACGAGCACCGGCCCGTCGCCGCTCAAGTCGCCGATCGCGGGCCGGCGCGGGATCACCGCGACCGCGAGCACCGGCTGGGGCGTGCGCGTCGAGCCGAGCTTCTCGAGCACACCCTCCTTCAGATCGAAGAGCGCGACGTCGTCGTCTCGCGGCAGGTCGAGCAACGCGTGGAACGACGCACGTGCGCCGGGACCGAGAAAGATCGCGTCAAAGGTCGCGCCGCGGCGCAACGCGTCGGCTACGAGCTTCGGACCTTCCAGCACGAATGCGGACTCCGCCGCGCGCGCCGACGGGTCGCGCAGCAGCATCCGCAGTCGCTTGATCTCGTTGTGCCTCGGGCCCAGCGCTTCCGGCCCGCTGCGGGTCACGCCGCTTCGAGGGCCTCGCGAGCCGTGCTCACCAGCGCGCCGAACGCCTCGGAATCGCGCACCGCGAGGTCGGCGAGCACCTTGCGGTCCACCTCGACCTCGGCCGCCTTCAGGCCGGCGATGAAGCGGGAGTAGCTGATGCCCTCCTGGCGGCAGGCCGCGTTGATCCGCACGATCCAGAGCTTGCGGAAGTCGCCCTTGCGGGCGCGCCGGTCACGGAAGGCGTAGTTGCCCGAGTGCATGACCTGCTCGTTGGCCTTGCGGAAGTGCCGGCTCCGCGAGCCGGAGTACCCCTCGGCCTTCTCCAGCACCGCCCGGCGGTGCTTCTTGCCCTGGACTGCGCGCTTGACGCGTGCCATGACTCCCTTTCCCTCGTCTTCGTCGGGTGCGGACCGCCGATCAGGCGCGTCCCAACATGCGCTCGACGTGCTTCTTGTCGCCGCCGGTGACCTCGGCGCCGCGGCCGAGCCGGCGGGTGCGCCGGCTGGACTTCTTTTCGAGCAGGTGCGACCGGAAAGCCTTGCGGCGCCGGACCTTGCCGGTACCGGTGACCTTGAAGCGCTTCGCGGCGCCCCGGTGTGTCTTGACCTTCGGCATCTCTCAGGCTCCCTGGGTGGGGGTCGGCTCCGACGCTGGTGCGGGCTCCGGTGCGTGTGCCCCGTCGGTGACCTTCTTGGTGTTGGTCTTGGGCTTCTTGGTCGGGTGCAGGACCATCGTCATGTTGCGACCGTCCTGGCGGGGCGACGACTCCACGATCGCCATCTCGGCGACGTCCTCGGCGATCTTGTTCAAGATCTTCAGCCCGAGCTCGGGGTGGGCCATCTCCCGACCACGGAACATGATCGTGAGCTTGACCTTGTTGCCCTCGCCCAGGAACCGCTGGACGTGCTTCATCTTGGTCGTGTAGTCGTGGCCGTCGATCTTCGGCCGGAACTTCATCTCCTTGATGACGACGTTCGTGGCCTTCTTGCGCGACTCCTTGCGCCGCTGCTGCTGCTCGTACTGCCACCGCCGGTAATCCATGATCCGACAGACCGGCGGATCGGCGTTCGGTGCGACCTCGACGAGATCGAGCTCCTGCTCACGGGCTGTAGCGAGAGCCTGTGGCAGCGGGACCTTTCCGAGCTGTTCGCCGTCAGCGGCGATCAGCAGCACTTCTCGTGCTCGGATGCGGTCGTTGATCCTTGCTTCTTCGGCGGCTGCGATGCTGGCAACACCTTCCTCGATCGGCGCCCGCCTGCGCCTCGCAGGCGGCGGTCACCTCAAAGGAAGCGTCCGCCGCGCGACCGTGGGCCGGTCGAAGGATGGACGACCCGGACTCGGTGACTTCGCATCTGAAGCGACTCTTGCGGCACTTCGGACACTTGCCCCGGCCGGGTGGGGCCACTACCACCGGCGCATGTGCGCGGATCGAGCGTCCCACTTCCCAACTTGATTGTCGTGGGAGGATACCAGGGTGAGCAGCCTGTGGACACCTTACGGCGAGGACCCCGTACCCCCCGCCTCAGACCAAACATCCGGGACGACCACGCCCTCGCCCGGCGGAACCGGTGGCGGACCGGGTGCTCCCGGCGACGATCAGGGCCAGGAGCTCGATCCCGAGCAGATGCGCGAGATGCTCGCCCGCCTCGCCGCGACGCCGGTCGAGGCGATCGTGACCCAATTCGCGGTCGAGCTGCAGGAGATCGCGGTCCTGCACCTCGGCCTCGCATCGGAGCGACCCGAGTCGCTCGCGAGCGCGGCCATGGCACTGGACGCGATGGGTGGGCTCGTCGACGCGCTCGGCGACCGCCTCGGGCCGAACGCCGAGCCGCTCCGCCAGGCCGTCGCCGCACTCCGCTTGGGATTCGTCGAGGTGGCCGGGGAGATCGGCAAGGGCGACGCGGCCACCCCGTAAGTCCTGACACACATGGGCCTACGCATCGAGGACTACGCCCTCATCGGCGACACGCAGACCGCGGCGCTGGTGGGAAAGAACGGCTCGATCGACTGGCTGTGCGTCCCGCGCTTCGATTCGGGTGCCGTCTTCGCCGCGCTCCTCGGCGACCGCGACAACGGACGGTGGCAGATCTGTCCGGCCGGTGGGCTCCGGCGTACCGAACGCCGCTACCTCGACAACACGCTCGTGCTCGAAACGACGTTCCACACCGACGACGGTGTGGTGCGGGTCACGGACTGCATGCCGATCCGCGGTCGCACCGTCGACGTCGTCCGGCTCGTCGAAGGTGTCTCGGGGCGGGTCCCGATGCACATGGACCTGACGATCCGGTTCGATTACGGATCGATCGTCCCGTGGGTCGGACGGAGTGGAGACGGGATCCTCTCCGCGGTCGCGGGCCCCGACGCGATCTGCCTGCGCTCCCCCGTGCACACGCACGGCGCCGGGAAGGCCACGGTGGCGGACTTCGTCGTGGAGGCGGGCGAGAAGCTGCCGTTCGTGCTCGCGTACCACCCGTCGCACGAACCTGCACCCCGGTTCGTAGACGCGGAGCGCGCGGTCAAGGAGACCGCGCGCTGGTGGCGGCGCTGGGCGAAGCAGTGCACGTACGAGGGTGAGTGGAAGGACGCGGTGATGCGTTCGCTCATCACTCTCAAGGCGCTCACGTACGCGCCCACCGGCGGGATCGTCGCCGCGCCGACGACATCACTCCCCGAGTGGATCGGCAGCGTGCGCAACTGGGACTACCGGTTCTGCTGGTTGCGCGACGCGAGCCTCACGCTGATGGCGCTCACCGTCGGCGGGTACCACGAAGAGGCGTTGGCCTGGCGGGACTGGCTGCTCCGGGCGGCCGCGGGAGATCCCGAGGATCTGCAGATCATGTACGGCCCGGCGGGCGAGCGACGCCTGACCGAGTACACCGTCGACTGGCTGGACGGCTACGAGCGATCGGCGCCGGTCCGAGTCGGCAACGCGGCCAGTGAGCAGTTCCAGCTGGACGTGTACGGCGAGGTGCTCGCGACGCTGCACCAGACCCGCAAGCTGATTCCGGGCGGCGAGGGCCACCGCGACTCGTGGGGCCTCGAGATCGCGCTCCTCGGCACCCTCGAGAACTTCTGGCGTCGCCCGGACGAGGGCATCTGGGAGGTGCGTGGCCCGCGCCAGCACTTCACCCACTCCAAGATGATGGCGTGGCTCGCGTTCGACCGGGCGGTGAAGGGAGCCGACGAGTTCGACCTCGAGGGGCCCGTCGAACGGTGGCGAACGACGCGCGACGAGATCCACCGTCAGATCTGCAACGAGGGATTCGACGCCGAGATGGGCGCGTTCACCCAGGCGTACGGATCGAAGCAGCTCGACGCCGCGGTGCTCATGATGCCGATGATCGGGTTCCTCCCCGGGACCGATGAACGGGTGATCGGTACCGTCAACGCGATCGAGCGCCACCTGATCAAGGACGGGTTCGTCTCGCGGTACCAGACGAGTCCCAACGGGGAGGTCGACGGGCTTCCGGCCGGCGAAGGCTCCTTCCTGCCGTGCTCGTTCTGGATGGCCGACAACCTCGCTCTCATCGGCCGCCACGACGACGCGGTCGCGCTGTTCGAGCGTCTCCTCGGTCTGGCCAACGACGTCGGGCTGCTGGCCGAGGAGTACGACGGACGCGGGACCAGCGGGGGCCGCCAGCTCGGCAACTTCCCGCAGGCGTTCACGCACGTCTCGCTCGTCAACACCGCCGCGCACCTCTCGCAGGTCGGGCCGGTGCGACCCGGCGAGTCCGGCCTGCTGATGTGAACCGAAAGGAGCCACGGTGCCCGTCAAGCTGACCGAGATCGTGATCGATTGTGCCGAGCCCGAGGCGCTGGCCACGTTCTGGTGTGCGGTCCTCGGCTGGAAGGTCGTCGACCGGGACGAGGGCTCGGTCGAGATCGGCCCGGGCGGAGGTGGTGGACCGACGTTGCTGTTCGAGCCGGTTCCGGAGGCGAAGGTCGTCAAGAACCGCATCCACCTCGACGTGCGACCGACCGAGGATCAGCGGGCCGAGGTCGGGCGGATCATCGGGCTCGGCGCGCAGCTGATCGACATCGGGCAGGGCAACGTCAGCTGGGTAGTGCTCGCGGACCCCGAAGGGAACGAGTTCTGCGTCCTGCGCGAGACCGCTTAGGCGCGCGGGCGGGCGCCGCGGACGAAGCGGATGGAGATCGGGTAGCGCCACCACACGCCTTGCGAGCACGCACGGCGCCCGTGATCGAGAAGCCCAGCACCGCGGCCTGCACCGCCCAGAGCAGAGGCATGAACGCGAAGAAGGCCGGAGAGCCTCCGTCGTCGCTGCCGATGGTCATCGCGATGCCGGCGAACCAGACGCCCATGCCGATCGCGTACAAGATGCTCGTCGTGATCATGAAGTTGAGGGCTTCGGTCGAGTGGTGCCGGACGTACTCGTTGTCGCGTCCCGCGGTCAGCCGGATGACGAGCGGCAGGACGAACCAGCAGGCGAAGAAGCCGAAGTGCGCGAGGACGGCGCCCGCCTTGCCCTCCGCCACGGGATCGCGGGGCATGACCGGCGCGTACGGTCCCCACGCGGAGCCGTCCCAGTACCGCATCGCCGAGCCGTCGTGATACCAACCCGGCGGTGTTGCCGTCTGCCCCATCGTCACCCCCTGCGTGCCATGGAGTGTACGACCGTGCCGGCCGGCCCCTACCGACCTACCAGGGCGCGTCGGGCCAGACGGTGCGGGTGCGGTGCTCCGCGAGCCAGTCGGCGTCGCGGGTGCGGTACTCCGCCGGGAGCTCGCTCGGCGTGATGCCGACGTCGAGGTCCACGACGTGAACGAGGAGCTCGCGCCAGCGCGACATCACGCCGTCGCGCACGGCCCGGACCCCGGCGCGAGCACGCGTGAGGCGGTTCCACGCGCCGTCGGGCACGAGTGCCCAGGCAGCCACCAGCGCGACCTGGCTGTCGTGCAGGTCGGCGATCAGCACGTCGATCGGGCGGTCCGCACCGGCATCGATGTCGGCGGCCCGTTGCTCGCTCCCGCCCGGGTACTGATCCACCACCTCGTCTCGCAGCACTCCCTCGACCATCCGGCGCTGCCCGTCCGCGTTGCGCGCGAGATGGGTGAGGACGTGTCCCCGCGACCAACCGGGGAGCCGGGTCGGACCGCGGGCGTCGGCCTCGGTCAGCCCGTCGACCGCCCCCGTGACCAGCACGAACGCGCGGTCCACCGCCTCCAGATCCGCGCTCGGTCTCGCCCCGTCGCCGTCCATTGCTCCCTAGTCTGACCCGGTGCACCTCACCCGCCGCGTCGATCCCGATCGGCTCCACGAGTTCCTCTCGTCTCGGCTCGATGCGCCACTTTCCTACCCCGAGGTCGGCTCGTCACTCGGCACTCTCCCGATCGGTTACCGCCACGACTCGTACGTGATGCGGCTCGGCGACGGCGACGCGTCGTACCGCCGAGCTGTGCAGGGACTCGTCGAGTGGCGTCCGCACCGGGCCGCAGGGGTGCTCGTGTATCCCCATGACGCGCCACTGACGACCGGAACGACGGTCGCTCTGGCGTTACCCCTCGTCGGCGTGCACGCGCTGGCCGCCTGCCGGATCGTGGCCGTCGTGCGCGAGGGGAGCCGGTTCGGGTTCGCGTACGGGACCGTCGCCGGTCATCCCGAGCGAGGTGAGGAGGCCTTCGTCGTCGAGCGCGACGGTGATGCGGTCCGCTTCCGGATCACGGCAGTCTCCAAGCCGGCCGACCCACTGGCCCGCATCGGGTCGCCGGTGACCCGTCTGGTCCAGCGTCGCGTGACCCGCGCGTACCTCGAAGGTCTCCGGGCCTTCGTCGCCGACTCGAGCTGACGTTTCGGGGCGCGTACGCGTCGCCCTGGCGACGCGGTCGCGCCCCGAAAGGGGTCTAGGTGGTGGGGGCGATGGCGGCGGCTTCCCAGCGGCCGAGCTGGCCCGGGACGACCGCGAACTCGACCGCGACGTTCACCCCGATGGTGCGCGAGCCGTCCGCGATCCGGGTGCAGTGGAACGCGTACCGCCCGCCGTCCACGCTCTCGATCTCGCCCAGGCCCCGCCGCTCGTCGAACGCCACCACCCGACCGGTCATCGGCTCAGTGGACGATCTTGGCGATCGGGAGCTCGATGATGTCCGTGGCCCCCGCGTCCTTCAATGCCGGGATGAGGACGTTGATCTCGGACTTCGCGACCACGGTCTCGACCGCGAACCCGTCCTCGCCGAAGAGCTTCGACACCGTCGGCGACTTCAACGCGGGGAGCAGCGCGATGACGGACGGGAGCGAGCGCTCCTCGACGTTCAGCTTCACGAGCACGCGGCCACGCGCTTCGAGCGCGCCCGTCAGCAAGGTGCGGATCTGCTCCATGGCCTTGCGCTTGGCCGGGTCTTCGTACGCGTCACGGTTCGCGATGAGCTCGGTGTAGGAGACCAGGATGGTGTCGAGGATCTTGAGCCCGGCGGCCCGGAGCGCACGGCCGGTCTCGGTGATCTCCACGACCGCGTCTGCGATCTCGGGGATCTTCGCCTCGGTCGCGCCGTACGAGAGGGTGATCTCGGCGTCGACACCCGCCTTGGTGAAGAAGCGACTCGTGAGCTCGGGATACTCGGTGTGGACCCTCACGCCCGCGGGGAGATCCACGACGGACGCGACGTCGGAGTCCCCCGCGACCGCGAGGACCATCCGGATCGGCCGCGCGGTGGCCTTCGAGTAGTGCAGCTCCGAGAGCGTCACGACGTCCGCGGACGTCTCCTCGATCCAGTCACGACCGGTCACCCCCACGTCGAACAGGCCCGAAGCGACGTAGCGCGGGATCTCCTGGGGGCGGAGCACGGTGACGTCGATGACCCGGGGGTCGTCGATCGATCCGCGGTAGTCGACGTCCGAATGGCGCACGACGGCGAGGTCGGCGTCTTCGAAGAGCTGCAACGTGGCTCGCTCGAGCGAGCCCTTGGGGAGGACGATTCGCAACATGTGAGAAGCGTTTCTAGTCGCCGGAGGCGCTCGGGTCCCCGAGTTTGGCGAGCTGGCGCAGCAATTCGATCATCTCGAGCGCCGTGTTCGCCGCTTCCTCCCCCTTGTGCCCCTCGCTGCCGCCGATCCGGTCGAGCGCCTGCTGCAGGGTGTCGGTCGTCAGCACGCCGAACACGATCGGGATCCCGGTCGTGAGCGCGACCTCCTGCAGGCCTCGAGCCGCCTCGCCGGCGACGAAGTCGAAGTGCGGCGTATCGCCCCGGATCACCGCGCCGAGGCACACGACGCTGTCGCACCAGCCGGAGTGCGCGAGGTGCTTGGCGACGAGCGGCAGCTCGAACGCGCCCGGTACCCACGCCACGCTGACGTCCTCGTCGGCCACTCCCGCGTCGCGCAGCGCTCGCCCGGCTCCCGCGAGCAGCTCGCCGGTGATGTGCTGGTTGAACCGGCTGACGACGATCGCGACCCGCATTCCGCGGCCGTCGACGTCGTGGGCCACGGCTGAGTACTCACCCACGTTCCGAAACCTCCTGGCTCTGGCGCGCGCCCGCCAGCGCGAGTCGCTGCAGGACATGCGGCACCCCGGCGTGCTCGACCGGCTCCGAACCCGTGAACCCGAGACCCTCCATGGTGCGCTGCGAGGCGACGTTGCTCACGAGCGTGAAGCACACGAGCTCGTCGAGCCCCATCTCTTGGGCGATCCGCACGGCTCCACGACCTGCTTCGGTCGCGAGACCCTCACGCCACCGCGCCGGCGCGATCGCGTAGAGCAGCTCGACTCCCCCACGGCCACCGGTGTCGGTCTCGTGCAGCCCGACCCAGCCGACCGGATCGCCGGTTGCCCGGTCGTGCAGGATCCACGTCCCGAAACCTCGCCGGTCCCAGTGGTCGAGCATGCGGTCCCGCAGCTGCGCGACCGCATCGGCGTCACGCGGTCCTCCCAGCGTCGCGTTCACGGCCGGGTCGCGAAACATCGTCGTGAGGAACGCGTCGTCCGCGAGCTCGATCCGCCGCGCCACGAGCCGCGCGGTCGAGAAGGTGTCCGGTGCCGGCACCGCTCAGCTCCCCCCGAGCCCCTCGTCCTCGATGTCGAGGAGGTGCCCCATCTTGTCCTGCTTGGTGCGCAGGTACGCGATGTTCTCGCGGGTCGGGGGAATCGCCACGGGGACCCGCTCGACGATCTCGAGGCCGAAGCCCTCGAGCCCGCCGTACTTGGCCGGGTTGTTCGTCATCAGGCGCATGGTCGTGATGCCGAGGTCCACGAGGATCTGCGAGCCGATGCCGTACTCACGGGAGTCGGCCGGGAAGCCAAGGTCCTCGTTCGCCTCGACGGTGTCGCGGCCCTGGTCCTGGAGCGTGTAGGCCCGCAGCTTGTGGCCGAGGCCGATCCCGCGTCCTTCGTGCCCGCGGAGGTAGACGACGACGCCCTGGCCCTCGTTGGCGACCTGCTCGAGGGCGCGGTCGAGCTGGAGCCCGCAGTCGCAGCGCAGCGACCCGAAGACGTCGCCGGTGAGGCACTCGGAGTGCACGCGGACGAGCACGTTCGGCTGGCCGGACACCTCGCCCCGCACGAAGGCCATGTGTTCGACCCCGTCGAGCAGGCTCTCGAACACGTACGCGGTGAAGTCGCCGTACTTCGTGGGGATGCGGGCCTCGGACACGCGCCGAACCAGCTTCTCGCGGTGCCGGCGGAAGCGGATGAGGTCGGCGATCGTGATCAGCTGCAGGCCGTGCTCGGCCGCGAAGGCTTGGAGCTGGGGCAGCCGGGCCATCGTGCCATCGTCGTTCACGACCTCCGCGA
The DNA here is from genome assembly GCA_038252255.1 of Acidimicrobiia bacterium. GTDB lineage: Bacteria > Actinomycetota > Acidimicrobiia > IMCC26256 > JAENVU01 > Chersky-806. The sequence goes on from JBBSAM010000010.1 coordinate 32,881, forward strand.
GCACGCCCGCCGGGGCCAGGCCCGAGAGGCGAGCCAGATCGACGGCCGCCTCGGTGTGGCCGGCTCGCTTCAGCACCCCGCCCTCCCGGTAGCGCAACGGGAAGATGTGGCCCGGCCGCACGAAGTCGTCCGAACGCGCGGCCTGGTCCACGAGCGTGCGGACCGTGGTCGCACGGTCGACCGCGGAGATGCCCGTGGTCGTCCCGCTGCGGGCGTCGACCGACACGGTGAACGCAGTGCGCTGCGACTCCGTGTTGTTCGACACCATCAGCGGGATCTGCAGCTCGTCGAGCCGCTCGCCCATCATCGGCATGCAGATGACGCCGCTCGTGTGGCGGACCATGAAGCCCATGGTCTCGGGCGTGATCTTCTCCGCCGCGACGATGAGGTCGCCTTCGTTCTCGCGGTCCTCGTCGTCGACGACGATCACGACCTCACCCCGGCCGATCGCGGCGATCGCGTTCTCGATGTGATCGAACGTCATGGCCTGCTCGCTCTCTGGTCCAGTAGTCGCTCGACGTACTTCGCGAGCACGTCGACTTCCAGGTTGACCGGGTCGCCCGGCTGCTTGGCGCCGAGCGTGGTGACGGCGAGGGTGTGCGGGATCACCGCGATCTCGAAGCCGTCGTCGTCGAGGCCGGCCACCGTGAGACTGATCCCGTCGACCGTGATCGAGCCCTTCTCCACGATGTAGCGCGACAGGGAATCCGGGATCCGGAAGCGCATCCGGGTCGAACCGTCGGGCCGCGGCGCCCGCTCCACGAGCGCGCCCACACCGTCGACGTGACCCTGCACGAGATGACCGCCGAGCCGGTCTTCCAGTCGCACCGGCCGTTCGAGGTTCACGGGATCACCCGGGCGCAACGCGCCGAGGCTCGTGCGGCCCAGCGTCTCGGTCACCGCGTCCGCCGCCCACCAGCCCGTGCCGAGCTCGACGACGGTCAAGCAGCAGCCGTTCACCGCGATGGACGCGCCGATGACCGCGTCGTCGAGCACCGTGCTCGCTTCGATCTCGACTCGCGCACCGCCCTCGCGCGGACTCACCGCCCGGACCTGACCCAGCTCCTCCACGATCCCGGTGAACATCAGCCGACCTCGCGCGCCGGTGGATCCAGGACGATCCGCACGTCCGCGCCGAAGCGGGTGACGTCCTGCAGCTGCCAGCGGGCCGCACCGGCGAGGGAATCCGGACCGGGGAACCCGACCACGGGCAGGCCACGCTCGCCGAGCAGCACCGGCGCGACGTACGCCACCAGGCGGTCCGCCAGCCCTTCGGCCACGAACGCCCCGTGCAGGCGAGCGCCACCCTCGATCATCGCCTGGAGCACCCCGTACCGCTCCGCCAGCAGGGTCAGCACCCCGGCCAGGTCCACTCCCCGGTCTTCGGTCCCGGCGCCGAGCACCTCGACCTTCGCGCCGGCGGCCTGCCACGCGTCACGAACGGATTCCGGGGTCGGGGGGGTCGTGATCACCAACGTCGGCGCCAGGGTCGGGTCGAACAGCGGGCCGGCCGCGGGCACCCGGCCGTGCGCGTCGAGCAGGACCCGGAGTGGCTGGCGCACGGAAGCCCGGACCTCGTCGGGCCGGACCTCGTCGGGCTGGACCTCGTCGGGCTGGACCTCGTCGGGCTGGTCCTCGTTGCGGACGGTCAGCCGCGGCCGGTCGGCGCGGGCCGTCCCCGGTCCCACCACCACCGCCTGGGATTCGGCCCGCAAGCGGTGCGCGTCGGCGCGGGCTTCGACACCGGTGATCCACTGGGAGCTGCCGTCGGCGGCGGCGGTGCGCCCGTCGAGGCTCATCGCGGTCTTCAGCAGCGCGAACGCGCGCCCCGTCCGCCGCTGGTGCAGATAGGGCGCGAGCGACGCGGCGACCGCGTCCGCCCCGACACCGATCGTCACCGGGATGCCCGCGGCGACGAGCCGCGCCGCGCCGCTCCCCCGCACCCTCGAATCTGGATCCTCCAGCGCGATCGTCACCCCGGCGACCCCCGCGGCGATGAGCGCCTCGCTGCACGGCGGCGTGTTCCCGTGGTGGTCGCACGGCTCGAGGGTCACGAACGCGGTGGAGCCGCGGGCCCGGTCACCCGCGGCGGTGAGGGCGGCGACCTCCGCGTGCGGGCCACCCGGGTACGCACCGGTCGCACCGGCGCCGACGATCTCCCCGTCGCGCACGAGGACGCACCCGACCCACGGGTTCGGCGGGGTCGACGAGCGCGCGGATTCGGCGAGCTCCGTGGCCGTCGCCATCAACTCCACCTCCGAACCTGTCCGCATCGACACCTCCGACCACGGGGGGCAGCGAACAGCGGGACCGGCGGGCGCGCAGCACACCGGGCTCGTGGTCGCCCTCTCCCATCCGGACTGTGACCGTCGGCCCGAGAATCTCACTCGGTCGGCCCCCGGCTGGTTGCCGGAGGTTCGCGGGCTCCCCCCGTGGGGGTTACCGCCGGTCGGGACTTTCACCCGCACCCCGAGGACGTCTTCAGTTGGGTTGACCCGGCCCCTCCGGACCGGCCTGGCTCACTTGACTACCTGGTCAAGGTACCACCGCCCGAGCGGAATTGGAACACGTTTCTATTTTGGCCGGCGGGGGCGGACGACGATCGTGGTCCGGCCGGGGTCGGCGTCGGTGGCCCAGAGGTTGTGGGCCGTCGCCACGAGCGAGCCCGGGCGGCCGCTCGAGAGCTCCCCCGCCCGCCGGGCCACCCGGATCCGGGCCCGGCTCGCGTCGACCGTCGACCGGACCGAGATGTCGAACCCGGCCGGCCCGAACATGGCGTAGAGGTCGTCGCCGAGCCGGGCGACCGAGTCCACCGGCGGATTGAAGCGCAGGAAGCGGGTAACGATGCCGCCGGCGTCGACGAGGAACGACGTCCCGTCGACGCGGGTCGCCCAGCTCTGGCCTTTGTCCGGCCCCACCACCGGCGTGATCGCCACCACGGGCCGGTCGCCACCCGCCGGGCCTTCGCCGGGCCGGACGAGGTCGATCGTGCGGACGACATCGCTCGAGCTCGGGTCGACCACCGCGACGCGAGAGTCGACCAGGCCAACCTCGAGGAGCGGACCGACGACCGCGAGGGAGGTCGCGCGCTGGTGGAGCGCGACCTCCGCGGCGATCTTTCCGGTCCCGTCGAGGCGGTACGCGTGGTCGGAGCCGTTCCCTCCGAGCCAGACCCCGCCGAGGCCGGCGGCGAGCTGGCACGAGCACGGCGACGTGAGCCTCGTCGTGAACGTGACCGTGCCACTCGCGGCGTCGATCCTGCTCACGGTTGTCTCGGGGACGCCTCCGTCGCCGCCACCGGCCACGTAGATCGCGCCGTAGCCGTCCGACGCGATCGCGTTGATGCTCTCCTGCGGCACCGGGATCGTCTGGATCGGCGCGCCCGTGGTCGCGTTGCGGCGGACCACCTGGATGACCGGCCGGCTGCTGCCGTCCGGGTCCGTCACGATCGCCTCCTCGCCGGTCCAGACATCCCGGCCGTCGTACGCGATTCCCCAGGGTCCGGCCCACTGGAGGGAGAAGCGGGCCAGCACGTCGACGTCACTCCGCACGTGGTTCACGCCGGCGGGCTGGGACGAGTCCGGGTTGGAATCGCGCATGAAGACCACGACGCCCACCAGGACGAGCAAGACCGCAGCCGCGACGCCGACGAGCGGCCAGACCCGGCGCGGTCGCCGAACCGGCTCCAGGTCGATGATCTCGCGCAGGGGTGTCTCGTTCACCGGCTGCGCGTCCGTCGCGGCATCGAGCACCGTCCCGTAGCTCGCCAGCTGATCGAGCATCCCCGTGCCGCGGTCGTCAGCCATCGTCATCCTCCCCCAACGCGACGCGCAGGTGACGGAGCCCGCGTCCGAGATGGTTCCGGAGCGCGGATACCGAGATGCCGAGCACCCCGGCCGCCTCGGTGAGCCCGTATCCGTGCGCATGCACGAGGATCACCGCGCTGCGCTGCCGGGCCGAGAGACCTTCGAGCGCGACCGGGAGGCGCGGGTCGATCAGCACGTCGTCGACGGTCGAAGCCGGAACCTCCGGCAGGCGGATCGGCCGATCCCGGTACCGGCGGGCCGCGGACTGGCCGACCCGGTAGAGGTAGCCCCCCGGATTCTGCATCGCTCCGATTGCCTCCCGATGCTCCCAGGCCCAGGCGACCGCGTCGGCCGCGGCCTCACTCCCGACCTCGACCCCGTACGCGGCCACGAGGGCACGGCGCACGCGCACAGCGATCTCTTCGATCGCCACGTTGCACTCCTGCCCAACGGGTTGGGCCTCCCGGTCGGAGGTCATCGCTACCTGACGAGACCCCGGCCGGGTCCGGATGTGTCACACCCGGCGTCGGTCACGCCGGCTCAGTGGGGATGGCCACCGGCGAGGAGGTCGAGCGCGTGGGGAACGGCCGGGAGGATGACCTCGAGCGCCTCGACGGCGCCGCTCGCCGAGCCCGGGGTGTTGCAGATCAAGGCCTGGCCGCGAGTGCCGCAGACGGCGCGAGACAGCATCCCGAATCCCCGGTCGCCCGAGTCGCTGGCCCGGCGTATCGCCTCGGCCAGGCCCGGCGCCTCCCGGTCGATCACCGCGCGGGTCCCCTCGGGGGTGAGATCGCGCGGCCCGAATCCGGTACCGCCGGTTGTGACGACGAGGCCGGCGAAGCCGTCGGTCATCTCCCGCAACGCTGCGGCGACGGAGTCGATCCCGTCCTCGGTCACCCGGTGCTCGGCGATCCCGAACTCCGCGCCGCGCAGGCGGGCGACGAGTGCCTGGCCGGACTTGTCCTCCCGGACTCCCCCGGCCACGCCGTCCGAGACGGTGAGAACCTTCGCGAGCGCCATCGCGGTCAGGTCGGTATGAGCCCGGGCCACGCCGCGGCCCGGATCGCGCACGCGGCCGCGACCGGATCGGGCGCGTGGAAGATCGCACTGCCCGAGACGAGGATGTCCGCGCCGGCCGCCGCCGCGAGGGGTGCCGTCTCGAGGTTGATGCCTCCGTCGATCTCGAGCTCGACCGCGAGTCCGCGCTCGTCGACGATCTCGCGCGCGGCGCGCACCTTGTCCAGCACCTCGGGAATGAACGCCTGGCCGCCGAAGCCCGGGTGCACGCTCATGAACAAGAGGAGGTCGATCTCGTCGAGGTACGGCAGCACGGCGTCGAGCGGGGTCTCGGGGTTGAGCACGAGCCCGACGCGCATGTCGAGCGCCCGCATCCGGTCGAACAGCGGGCGTGGGTCACCGAGCTCCACGTGCACCGTGCACGAGTCGGCGCCGGCCTTCGCGAAGTCGTCGAGCAGATCGGCCGGGTTGTCGATCATGAGGTGGCAGTCGAGGTAGAGGTCGGTGCGCGGGCGCAGGCACTTCACCACGGGTGCACCGATGGAGAGGTTCGGGACGAAGTGGCCGTCCATCACGTCGACGTGCAGCAGGTCGGCCTGCGGGCGGATCCGGTTCACCTCCGCGGCGAGCTCCGAGAAGTCCGCGGCGAGGATCGACGGTGCGATCTTTCCCATGCCACGACCCTAGTGGTGGACGTCTGACGGGCGGGTCAAGGTGAGGACATACATCCCGTCGGTCCCGGCAGCCTGCGGGAGGAGGAGCGCGCCCCGGCCCCATGCCCGCCACGGTGCACCCGGCGGCGCCTCTGCCGTGAGCTCGGGGAGCGCGGTGCGCGCCCACTCGTCGACACCGGTCGTCTCGGCCGCGGTCAGGGTGCACACGGAGTAGACGAGTCGCCCGCCGGGCCGCACGAGCTCGGCGGCCGCGGCAACCAGCTCGCGCTGTAGCGCGGCGAGCTCGTCGACGGCCGCGGCCTGGATCCGCCAGCGCGCCTCGGGCCGGCGACGCAGGACACCGAGGCCCGAGCACGGCGCGTCCACCAGCAGCCGGTCGAACGACGCTCGCGGGAACGGCAGCGCGCGGCCGTCCGCCACGACCGGGTCCACCGTCGTCAGACCGAGCCGAGCCGCGGCGCGCTCGACGAGCGCCAGCCGGTTTCGGCGCACGTCGACCGCAACGACGAGCCCGCGGTCGTCCATCGCCTCCGCAAGTGCGGTGACCTTCCCACCCGGCGCGGCACCGACTTCGAGGACTCGCTCTCCGGCGGCGGCCTGCACCAACACGGCGACGGCCTGGCTCCCCTGGTCCTGTGGCGTCGCCCGCCCGTCGGTGACCGCCGCGAGCTCGCCGGTGTCGCCGGCCCCGCGCACGATGAGCGCACCGGGGAGCAGCTCGCCGCGCTCGACGCGCGCGCCGGACGCCTCGAGCTCGGCCGCGACCGCCTCAGGTGTCGCGCGCCGGGGATTCACCCGGAGGGTGAGCGCGGCGGGCTCGCTCGCCAGCTCGAGCGCGGCGATCGCGTCGGGCGGCCCGAGGTCGGCGAACAACCGGGCCACGATCCAGTCCGGCATCGACGTTCGGATGCCGACGGCGGTGACGCCGTCGCCTTCGGGCCATGGCCAGGGCGGCCCCACCTCGGAGAGCCGCCGAAGCACCGCGTTGGCATAGCCCTTGGCCCGGGGTGCGACGCGGGCCACGGCGCCCACCGTCTCGCTCACCGCGGCGTGCGCGGGCACTCCGTCGACGAGCTGGTAGGCGCCGAGCCGCAGCGCGGCTCGTACGGGCGCGTCGAGGTCGTCGAGATCGCGGTCCAGGTGCGGCTCCAGCAACGCGTCGAGTGACCGGCGTCGCCGCAACGTGCCGTAGACGAGATCCGTCGTCTGGGCCCGCTCGCGCGGCTCCAGCCCGGTCGCCCGCAGCAACGTCGGGAGCAGCACGTTCGCGAAGGCTCCGTCATCGACCTTGACCAGCGCGTCGAGAGCCACGTCCCGCGGCGTCGCGGCCGTCACGCGAACGGGTGCGCGCCGCGATGGCCGGCGGTCCACGCCGGGTACGGCATGGCCCGCTTCCCCTCCGGCTGGACCTCGTCGGGGACGAAGCGCGCGCTCCCCTCGGGATCGTTCTCCACGTGGCCGCGCCACACCTTCAGCCGCTTCCCGTCCACTTCGATCCACGCCCCGGGCCGCGGGTTGCCGGCGCGTACCCGGCGCGCCAGCTCCGTGACAGGCGCGCCCGGGTCGAGCCGGAACTCGTCGACGGTGAGCTTGTCCGCGTAGGTGGGCTCACCGGACTGCGGTGTGGGCTCGGTGCTCGGGATGCCGGGCAGCGTGCGCAGGAGCATCTCCGTCCCGATCCGCACGAGGCGCGCCCGCAGCTCGCCGGCTGTCTCCGTGTCGTCGATCGGGGTGCTCTCGCGCGCGTAGACCGGTCCCGTGTCCAGACCAGCCTCGAGCTGCATCACGCAGACACCGGTCTCGGCGTCGCCAGCGAGAATCGCACGCTCCACCGGCGCGGCGCCCCGCCAACGCGGCAGCAGCGAGAAGTGCACGTTGACGAATCCGTGCGGCAGCGCATCCAGCAACGCCGTCGGGAGGAGCTGACCGAAGGCGACGACCACACCGAGCTCCGCGGCCGTGTCACGCACCTCCCCCACGATCTCGCGCGAGCGCTCCGGCGTGACGACGGGAAGGCCGAGGCCGGTCGCCGCGATCTTCACCGGGCTCGGGACGAGCGCACCGCCGCGACCCCGCTTGCGATCCGGCTGGGTGACCACGAGCGCGACGTCGTGCCCGCCGGCGTGGAGCGCCTCGAGCGTCGGCACCGCGTCGGCGGGCGTCCCGAGAAAGACGACGCGCATGGCGCCAGGGTCGCGATCAGCCGAGGCGGTGGGCGGGGGCACCATCCATGGCGAGGTCGAGCTCCCGCTCGCGCAGGGCCCGGATGGCCTTCTTGCGCTTGTCCGGATCCAGCCGGTCGATCGCGAGGATGCCGTCGAGATGGTCGATCTCGTGCTGGAACATGCGCCCGAGGTAGTCGTCCGCCTCGATGACCAGCTCGTTGCCGTCGAGGTCGACCGCCCGCAGCGTGACGAGCTCGGGCCGCACGATCTCGAAGCCGATGCCCGGAATCGAGAGGCACCCTTCGGTCCACTCGACCTCGCCGGCGGACTCCACGATCTCGGGGTTGATCGCCACCTGCGGGCCGTCGTCGGTCTTGTACACGAAGAACCGGCGGCCGATGCCGACTTGCGGAGCCGCGAGGCCACCGCCCTCGGCGTCGTACATGGTCTCGTACATCGCCTCGACCGAGCGCGCGAAGCCCCCGTCGACATTCTCGACGTCCTTCGAGCGCTGCTTCAGCACCGGGTCGCCGAATTGGCGGATCTCGTACGTAGCCACGAACGAAGGATACCAGCCGCAATTGCTGAGCCCGGGACCGACGCGCGCTACTCGAAGGCGGCGCCCATCTCTCGGAGCATGTCCATCATGCGCGCCGGCGCGTCCGGGCCCGGCTCCCCCGGCGTGTACGTCACCGAGCGCAGCGCGCCCGTGTACGGGAACGTGCCGAAGCGCTCGTAGATCTCCCACGACACCGGAGAGCGACGGTCGATTCCCACGTCGATGCCCTCGAAGGGCGCCATCCCGAACAGCATCGGGACCCCGGCCCGGGTCGCCCGATCCTCACCGTCGACCCGCAGGGTGAGCTCCCACTGCTGCCCACCCGTCGCGCGCAGGTCGGCCTCCACCTTCTCCACCCCGTCCGGCATCGGCCCGCCCGAGACCGTCAGCATCCCGCCGCGCCCGTTGTTGTGGACGAAGAACAGCTCGCCGTCGAGGACGTACAGCGCGTAGCCCGCCCCCTGATCGCCGTGGGCGACGAGCATCCCCTGGTCGGCCGAGTGATGGTCGAGGTCCACGGTGATCGTCACCGACCGGAACCAGAGCAGCTGCACGGACCGCCACCGCTCGAGCGTCGGGGTGCCGCGCCAGATGGTCACCGGCTCGCCGTAGACCGCGCTGCGCTCGGGACGTTGCAGGTACTTGATGCTGCTGCCCTCGTCGAGGGGGTAGAGGTGATCGGCCCAGGCCCCCTCCTCCCACGCCGCCGCGAGCTCGCGCACGCGCTCGGGTTCGGTGGCCGCGAGGTTGCGCAGCTCCGTCGGGTCCTCAGCCAGGTGGTAGAGCTCCCATTCCTCGTCCGTGAACGGGGTGAGCGGCTGGTGCAGCGTGACCAGCTCCCAGCCGTCGCGATACAAGCCGCGGTGCCCGTTGCACTCGGAGATCTGCTCCCGGTGCGCGCTCGGTGCATCCGCATCGCGCAGCGTCGCCGCGAAGCTGGTGCCATCGATCTCGGCGAGCAGAACCCCGTTGCGCTCCGCCGGCCGCTCGACACCGATGAGCTCGAGCAGGGTCGGCAACAGATCCGTGACGTGCGCGTACTGCGTACGGATCGCGCCGCGCTCCGCCAGCCCCGCGGGCCAGGAGAAGCAGAACGGCACCGAGTGGCCACCCTGATGCGTGTTGATCTTGTAGAGCCGGAACGGGGTGCCCGAGGCCATGGCCCAGCCGCGGGGGTAGTGCGGTGTCGTGCGTGGGCCACCGATGTCGTCGAGACGGGCATAGTCCGCGTCGAGATCGTCACCCTGGAGCAGGTGCACGTAGTACGCGGTCGTACCCGTGACCTCGCCCTCGCGGGAGGCACCGTTGTCGGAGAGGAATACGATGATCGTGTTGTCGAGCTCACCCAGCTCTTCGAGCGCGCCGACCAACCGGCCGAGGTTCTGGTCGATGCGGTCGACCATCGCCGCGTAGACCTCCATGTGGCGGGCGAAGAGCTCCCGCTCCCGCGCGTCGAGCTCCTCCCAGGGCCGGACGTCGTGGTTCGCCTCGGTGTTCCGCGGCGGCAGCTCGAGCCCGTCGGGGACGATCCCCAGCTCGCGCTGGCGGGCGAACCGCTCGTCGCGCAGCTGGTCCCAGCCGCCGTCGTACCGGCCCCGGTACTTCGCGATGTCCTCCGGTCGGGCGTGGAGCGGGGCGTGCACCGCCCCGTGGGCGAAGTAGCAGAAGAACGGCTGCTCGGGATTGCTCGCCTTGCGCTCGCGGATCATCGAGATCGCGTGGTCGGTGAGATCGTCGGTGAAGTAGTAGTCGTCCGGGTAGCGGTCGACCTCGACGAGGTGGTTGTCCTCGACGATGCGATGCGGCTGATGCAGGTTCGTGAACGCGTCGAGGATCCCGTAGAAGTGCTCGAAGCCGCGTTGGCACGGCCACGAGTGCTGCGGGCCCGCGGCGGAGCAGTCCGAGTCCTTGGCCAGATGCCACTTCCCCACCATCATCGTGGCGTAGCCGGCCTGGTCGCGCAGGATCTCCGCGATCGTGGCCGCGTCCGGGCCGAGCTCCATCGCGTACCCGGGGAAGCCCGGGTCGAGGTGCGCGACCGTGCCGAACCCGGCGCGGTGCGGTTCGAGCCCGGTGAGCAACGACGCGCGCGTCGGCGAGCACATCGGCGCGGTGTGGAAGTTCGTGCTCCGGATGCCGCGCGCCGCGAGTGCATCGAGATTCGGGGTGTCGATCTCGGAGCCGTAGCACCCGAGGTCCGCGAACCCCAGGTCGTCTGCGAGCATCACGACGACGTTCGGCGCGCCGGGCGGTGGCTCCGGACGCGCCGGCCACGCACCCTGCGACCCTGCGAACGTACGACCCACGTGACCTTCGAATCCCGGATAGGTGCGCGTCATCCCGTGCTGCCTAGCAGATCCTCAGACGCGCAGTGGGTCCACCGCGATCCGCAGCCGGCCCTCGGCCCGGGCGGGCGGCGCGGTCGCGGCCAATGCCGTGCAGAGCACGTCGACATCGGGCGCGCGCAGGAGCGCCTGGAGCCCGGTCGCGGCACCGGTCGGCCCGAAGACGTCGATCGCCGGGAAGGCGCGGATGCCCTCGAGCAGCGTGGTGACCGCGGTGTCCACGCCCCGCACCTCGGCCAGCGCACCGAACGGCGGGTAGCCGAGCGCCTCGCGGCGCGGCAGCTCCGCGTCGGCCACCACGGTCGGGTCCGCCCGCCGCGCCGCTTCCAGGACCTCGTGGTCCGGTAGGCGCGTCTGCACGAGCAACCGCCCGCCCGCCGCGCGCGGTCCGAGCCGGCGCGCCGCGCGCACCAGCAGCCCGAGCGCTTGCTCCGCCGCCCGATACCGCGGCGCGAGCAGCTCCTGGTCGAAGTCGAGGAACGCGACGAGCCCGAGCCGCGGACCCGGAGGGAGCCGGTACAGCACGGCTTCGGTACCGACGAACACCTGACCCGCAGCGGGCACTTCCGTCGACGCGTCGACCTCCACGACCTCCGCCCGCGGCAGCAGCGCCGCCATGTCGTCGCGCACCCGCGCGACGCCCGGCCGGAGTGCCTTCATGCGGGTCGCATGGCAATGCAGGCAGACCATGGGCCGTTCGAGCCCGCAGCCGGCGCATTGCAGCTGGTGCGCCTCGGTCTCACTGACGAACGCACCGCACCGTTCGCATCGGGCCAGCTCGTTGCACGTGACACACGCGAGGAGCCGGGCGCGCCCGCGCCGGTTGAGCAGGCAGGCCGCGCGCTCGCCGCGGTCGATCACCTGGTGCAGTGCGGTGGCCAGGGCCTGGGTGAGCAGCCCCGTGCCCGGAGGATCGTCGCGGGGATCGACGACTTCGACGATCGGCCAGCCGGCGCGCTCGACCGACCGCTCGGGCCGGATCGGCAAACCCCCGATGGCCCGCGCCTCCAGGGTGGGTGCCGCGCTCACGAGCGTCAGGGCCGCCCCCGCCCGCCGTGCCCGTTCGACCGCGACGTCGCGCCCGTTCCAGGTCGGGGTCCGCTCTTCCTGGAGTGCCTCGTCCCCCTCGTCCAGCACGACCACCGCGGCAAGGTCCGGCACCGGCGCCCACACCGCGGTCCGGCCCCCGACCACGACACACCGCCCGGCGCGGGCCTCGGCCCAGGCGCGGGAGCGCTGCGCATCCGTCTCGCTCCCGTGCAGCTCGAGCATGCGATGCCCGTCGCGCTCGAGCCGCTTCCGCAGCGCGCCGAGCCGCGCGGCCTCGGACACGATCACGAGCGTCGAGCCCGTCGCCGCGACCCGATCGGCGACGAGGTCGCGTCGATCCCCCGCGGGCGGCCACGCCAACAGCTCCGGAGCGGGAGCCGCGGCGGGCACGAAGCGCGGAGGTTGGAGCGACCCGGGAGACCGGACCGCGTTCGGCGGCGACGCCGCCCGGAGCAGGTGGGCGAGCGGCCCCGCCCACCGCCACGCCGCCCATTCGCAGAGGTCCATGACGTCGGCGGGCGGCCCCGCGCCGACCACCTTGGCCAACGGCAGCAGGCGCTCGGAGGCGGTCTCCGGTTCGACGCCGTCCGCCACCACCCACCCCCGGACCCGGCGACCGGCGAGCGGCACGCGCACGAGCGTGCCGACCGTGACCGCGCCGGCCATCGCCTCGGGCACGAGGTAGTCGAACGTGCGATCCAGGGCCGGGACGTCCGGGCGGACCCGGCAGACCCGCGTCGCCACCAACGTTCTCGGCACGTTCAAGCCGCCCAGCCCGGCTTCAGCGTGCCGAGAAGGGTGGGTTCCGTGTCAGGCCTGTGCTTCGGCGGCCTTGCGAAAGCTGTCCGCGTGGTCGGTGCGCTCCCAGGTGAAGTCGGGGTCCGGCCGGCCGAAGTGACCGTACGCCGCCGTCTTCTGGTAGATCGGCCGCCGCAGGTCGAGCCGCTCGATGATCGCGGCCGGGCGCAGGTCGAAGTGCTCCTGGACGAGGGCCGAGAGCTTCAGCGGGTCGATCTCCGAGGTGCCGAAGGTCTCAACCATCACCGACACCGGGTGCGCGACGCCGATCGCGTACGCGACCTGCACCTCGCACCGCTTCGCCACGCCGGACGCCACGACGTTCTTCGCCACGTGGCGCACCGCGTACGCGGCGGAGCGGTCCACCTTCGTCGGGTCCTTGCCGCTGAACGCTCCACCACCGTGACGGGCCATGCCCCCGTAGGTGTCGACGATGATCTTGCGGCCGGTCAGGCCACAGTCGGCGTGGGGCCCGCCGAGCTCGAAGCTGCCGGTCGGGTTGCAGAGCACCTCGAAGTCGTCGTCGGCGAACCGTGCCGGGAGCATCGGCCGGATGACGTGCTCGATGAGGTCGGGCTTGATCATCCCGTCGATGTCGATCCCGGGCGCGTGCTGGGTCGAGATCAGGACGCCGCGCAGCCGCTCGGGCCGGCCGTCGACGTACTCGACCGTGACCTGGGTCTTGCCGTCGGGCCGCAGGTACGGGAGCACACCGGCCTTACGGACCTCGGAGAGCTTCTTCGCCAAGCGGTGCGCGAGCCAGATCGGCATTGGCATCAGGTCTTCGGTGTCGTCGCAGGCGTAGCCGAACATCATTCCCTGATCCCCGGCGCCCACCTCGTCGTAGTGGTCACCCGTCCCGGCCCGCTGCTCGACCGCCTTGTCGACACCCATCGCGATGTCCGGCGACTGCTCGTCGATCGAGGTGATCACGCCGCAGGTGTGGCCGTCGAAGCCGAACGACTCACGGTCGTAGCCGATGGCGTTGACCGTGTCCCGCACGACCCGCGGGATGTCCACGTACGCCTGGGTGCTGATCTCGCCCGCGACCACGACCAGGCCGGTCGTGACCAGGGTCTCGCACGCAACCCGGCTGTTCGGGTCCTCGGCGAAGATCGCGTCGAGGACCGAATCGGAGATCTGGTCGCACATCTTGTCCGGATGACCCTCGGTGACCGATTCCGAGGTGAACGGATACGAGCTCACGAGCGCTCCCTCATGTTGATGTTCTGGCTTCCACGATCCCTGGAGGGCGGATGATCGGCGGTTGTCACTTGGCGCCCTCCAGCGGTCCGAGATCTCTGGTGTCACGACCGAGCCGGGATGCCACCCGGTCCAGGATCACCCCGGCGAGCGCCGCCTTGCTCAGCAGCGGTGTCTCCTCGACGGAGCCCGAGGAGTCAAGCAGCACGGCCCGGTTCGTGTCGACTTCGAAGCCGGCATCCGGCGCGCTCACGTCGTTCGCCACGATCAGATCCAGCCGCTTCGCGGCCAGCTTCTCGGCCGCGTGCTCGCGCAGCCGCTCCGTCTCGGCCGCGAACCCGACGAGCAGCTGCGACGTCTTGCCCGCGCCGAGCGCGCCGAGGATATCGGGCGTCGGCTCGAGCACGATCTCGGGGATCCCGTCACGCTTCTTGAGCTTCTCGGGCGCGATCGCCTTGGGCCGGAAGTCGGCCACCGCGGCCGCCATCACGACGACATCCGATTCCGGGAACCGGGCCAGCACCTCGCGGTGCATGTCCTCGGCCGATTCGACCCTCACGATCTCCATCGCGCCGGCATCGCCGGCGTCGGACCCGGGCGGGACCTGCGTGCTCACGAGCGTCACCGCGGCGCCCCGGGTGGCGGCGACCTCGGCGATCGCGAAGCCCATCTTCCCGGACGACCGGTTGCCGACGAACCGCACCGGATCGATCGCCTCGCGGGTGCCGCCCGCAGTCACCAGGACCCGCACGCCGGCCAGGTCGCGCCCGCGGCTCAACACCCCGGCGGCGGCCGCCACGATCCGGGCCGGGTCGGCCAGCCGCCCGGCGCCGACGTCGCCGCCGGCCAGGCGGCCCGACTCGGGATCGACCACGAAGACGCCGCGGCGCCGCAGGGTCGCGAGGTTCTCCTGCACCGCCGGGTGCTCCCACATCTCGGTGTGCATCGCCGGGGCGACGAGCACGGGGGCCCGGGTGGCCAGGATCGTGGCCGTGAGCAGATCGTCGGAGATCCCGGCCGCGTACTTCCCGAGCAGCTTCGCGGTCGCCGGGGCCACGATGACCAGGTCCGCCGACTGGCCGAGCCGGGTGTGGGGAATCGGGTCGGGACCGTCGAACAAGGAGGTGCGGGCCGGCTCGGACGCCAGCGCGGAGAACGTCACCGCGCCGATGAAGCGGGTTGCGTCCTCGGTGAGGACCGGGCTGACGTGGGCTCCCCCGTCGACCAGGCGGCGGCAGACCTCGACCGCCTTGTAGGCCGCGATCCCGCCGGCCACCCCGAGCACCACTCGCCGGCCCCGGAGCGCCGCGAGCTCGGCAGACGGCACGTTGCTCCTAGCCGGCGTCGTCAGCCGGGGTGTCGGCGGACGTCTCGCCGTCGGCCTCGGCCTCTTCGACGGGCTCCGCCTTCACGATCTTGCCGACCTCGATCTCCTCGAGCGCGATCGAGAGGGGCTTGCGCGACACCGACGTGACCTGGGGCGGCACGATCTTGCCGAGCCCCTCGCCGAGCTGGTTGTAGTAGTCGTTGATCTCGCGCGCCCGGCGCGCGGCCAGGGTCACCAGCGTGAACCGGGAGTTCTCGCGACTGAGCAACCTCTCGATGCGAGGCTCCATGAGCGATGCGCGTCGTTCGGCCATGCGGTGCTGTGCTCCCGGTCGTCGAGGTGGCGGCGCTCTCGCGTCAGGACCCTGATCCTGAGCGGCGGCGACCAGCCAGGATAGCAGCGACCTGGTCAACCGCTGCATCCACGTCGTCGTTGACCACGATCGCGTCGAACCGGTCCGCCAGGGCCTCTTCCGCCTCCGCCTGGGCGATGCGACGGGCCAGCTGCTCCTCGTCGTCCGAATCGCGGGTGACGAGCCGCTCGCGCTGCACCGCACGCGACGGGGCCTGCAGGAACACGAGCAGCGCGTCCGGGATCTGCTCCCGGATCGCCATCGCCCCCTGGACATCGACCTCCATGAGGACGTCCCGGCCCGCCGCGAGGGCCGCCTCGACCGGCTCGCGGGGTGTGCCCTTCAGCTGGCCGTAGACCTCGAACGACTCGAGGAACCCACCGGAATCGCGCCGGGCCAGAAACTCGTCGCGATCGATGAAGCGGTAGTCGATGCCGTCGACCTCACCCGGACGCGGGTCGCGGGTGGTGGCCGAGACGGACCATGTGAGCTCCGGGTCGCGATCCAGGAGCTGCTTCCCGATCGTCCCCTTGCCCACCCCCGAGGGTCCGGCCAGGACGAGCAGGATCCCGGCGTTCCGGGTCGCTCCGGCCTCTGCACTTCGTGCCCGCGCCGGCCTGGGCTCGTGCTCCACCTATTGCTTCGGGAACGCCTCGAGCAGCGCAGCGCGCTGCTTGGTGCCCAGGCCGCGCAGCCGCCGGCTCTCGCTGATGTCGAGATCCGACATGATGCGCCGGGCGCGGACCTTGCCGACACCGGGCAGGGACTCGAGGACGCTGACGACCTTCAGCTTCGCCAGCATCTCGTCGGCGTCACTCTGATCGAAGAGGTCGCGCAGGCTGAGCCGGTTGAGCTTGAGCCTGGCCTTGACCTCCGCCCGCACCCGGCGCGCTTCCGCAGCTTTCTGGAGCGCAGCCTGGCGCTGCTCGGTGGTGAGCGTCGGCGGGAGCGGCATTGTGGGGCAACCTCCGAGGGCGTCCGGACGCGCCGGACGCGAGGTAGACGAGAACGAGCGCCGAGTATAGGCAGGCGCTCCCGCCGCCGGTCGGGCCGGAGCGTCCTTATCCCTGGTCCGCGGCGAGCGCGACCGCGACTTCGTTCGCCGCGGACGCGGCTGCGGCTTGCGGATCGGGGGCCGCGGTGATCGTCCGAGCGAGCACGATCCAATCGGCACCGGCTGAAACGGCGCCTCCAGGCGTGGCGACGCGAGCCTGGTCGTTCGCATCGTCGCCGCGCAGCCGAACCCCGGGAACCATCGTGCGCAGTCCCGCGACCACCGCCCGCGAGGCTTCGTGCGCACTGCACACAACACCGTCACAACCAGCCGCGCGGGCAATTGCGAGCCGTTCGGGAAACGCGCTCGCATCCGGCTCCGACGTCAGCACCGTGACGGCGAGCGTCACCGGGGGCGGTGCACCGATGTCCGCGGCGCCGGCGTGCGCGCCCTCGACGAACGCCCGCAGCATGGCCTCGCCACCCGCGGCATGCGCGTTCATGAAGTCGACGCCGTGACGGGCGTGGGCGCGCGCCGCGCGCTCCACCGTGTTCGGGATGTCGTGCAGCTTGAGGTCACAGAACACCCGGAAGCCCATCTCGTGCAGCCGGTCGAACGCGGCCGGACCCGCTTCGGCATAGAGCTCGTGACCGATCTTGGCCACGTCGAACCACGGCGCGACGAGCTTCGCGATCGCCTCGGCTTCGGCGAGCCCACCCACGTCAAGGCCCAACACCATCCGGTCGCGCACTTCGGCCGGGACTTCGGTGGTCATCATCCGTTGTTCTCCTTCAGCGCGGCCGTGAGCTCTGCGACGCGAGTCACGTGATGGGCACGACACCAGGCTTCGAGCTCGTCGAGGATGCGAAGCATCGCTCGTGGCTCGCGGAACGTCGCGGTACCGACGCCGACCGCGCTCGCACCCGCGAGCATCATCTCGACGACGTCCGAGCCGTTCGACACGCCGCCGGTCCCGATGATCGCGGTTCCCGGGAGCGCCTGCGCGACGTCGTGCACGACGCGCAGTGCAACCGGCTTGAGCGGCGGACCGGAGAGCCCGCCTCCGCCGCCGCCGAGCTTCAGGTGGCGCGTCTCGGCATCGATGCCGAGACCGAGCAGCGTGTTCACGAGCGTCAGCCCGCGGGCGCCCGCGCCGAGCGCGGCGCGTGCGACATCGACCACCTCGAACGTGTTCGGCGACAGCTTCGCGAAGAGCGGAAGGTCGAGGCCGGCATCGAGCACCGCGCGCACCACCGCCGCGGTGCTGTCGGGTGAGTGGGCGAACATGCGCGACCGGTCCTCGAGGTTCGGGCAGCTCACATTGACCTCGACCGCGACCAGGGTGGTCACCGCCGGTTCGAGCATCTTCGCCGCGACCGCGAAGTCGTCGACCGTGCGTCCCCACACCGACGCGATGATGCGGGCGCCGAGCTTGCGCAGGTCCGGGAGCTCGTGCTCGATCCAGTGCTCGATCCCGGGACCCTGCAACCCGACCGAGTTCAACATGCCGCCACCCGACGTCGGCGCGAGACGGGGCGCGGGGTTCCCGGACCACTCGTACGCGGCGAGCGACTTCACGGTCACCGCGCCGAGCTGATCCGGCGGGCAGAGGCGGGCGACCTCGTCGCCGTGCCCGAAGGTCCCCGAGGCGGCGACGACCGGGTTGGGAAGCACGAGATCGCCCACTGTCACTGTGAGATCGACCGGTTCGAGGTCGGCCCGGCGCCGGTGGCTCACCTCACACCTCGAGCCGGAGCTGGCCGTCGGCGTGGTACTCCTGCAGGGAACGCACCGTCGCCTCGCGGCTCGTGAACTCGGCGATCCCGGCCGCGGCGGCGAGCGCGGCGGCCGCAGTGGTGAGCGCAGGGACCTGGTGGGCCACGGCCGCCCGCCGGATGTGGTTGCCGTCCGCCCGGGGCCCCCGGCCGCGGGGGGTGTTCACGACGAGATCGACCTTCCCCGAGGAGATGAGGTCCACCGCATCCATCCCGTGCTCCTCGCCGATCTTGGCCACGACGGCCTCGATCGGGATGCCCGCCGCCTCACACGCGGCCGCGGTGCCCTCGGTCGCCACGATCCCGAACCCGAGGTCGGCGAAGCGCCGCGCCGCGGCGAGCCCGTGCTGCTTGTCCCGGTCCGCGAGTGACAGGAAGACGGTGCCGTGCTCGGGCAGCCGGTTGCCCGCCGCCGCCTGGCTCTTCGCGAACGCAAGGCCGAACGACCGGTCGATGCCCATCACCTCGCCGGTGGAGCGCATCTCCGGCCCGAGGATCGTGTCCACCTCCGGGAACTTGTTGAACGGGAGCACCGCTTCCTTCACCGCGACGTGGCCGCCCTCGGCCGGCGGGCGCAAGAAGCCCTCGTCGCGCAGCGCCGCCAACGTCGAGCCGACCATGACGCGCGCGGCGACCTTCGCGAGCGGCACGCCGGTCGCCTTGCTCACGAAGGGCACCGTGCGGCTGGCGCGCGGGTTCGCCTCGATCACATAGACGTTGCCGTCCTTCACCGCGTACTGCACGTTCAGCAACCCGCAGACGTCGAGCGCGTCGGCGAGCCGGCCCGTGTACTCCTCGATGGTCGCGATGGTCGCAGCGCTGAGCGTCGGGGGCGGGATGGCGCAAGCCGAGTCTCCCGAGTGCACACCCGCGGCTTCGATGTGCTCCATCACGCCACCGATGAGCACCTCGCCGTCGCAGTCACGCAGCGCGTCGACGTCGACCTCGATGGCATCTTCGATGAAGCGGTCGATCAGGGCCGGGCGCTCCGCGGAGAGCCCGCCTTCGCGTCCGAGCGTGCCGTGCGCGGCCAGCTCCTCCATCGCGGCCGCGAGACCCTCGTCGTCGTAGACGATCTGCATCGCCCGCCCGCCCAACACGTAAGACGGGCGCACCAGGACCGGGTACGTGATGTCGTTCGCGATCTTCTGCGCGTCCTCGATCCCGCCCGCGGTGCCACCCTCGGGCTGCGGGATCGCCAGCCGCTCGCACAGTGCGTTGAAGCGGTCGCGGTCCTCCGCCAGGTCGATCGAGTCCGGGCTGGTCCCGAGCACCGGGATGCCGGCCTGCTCGAGCGTGTGCGCGAGCTTCAGCGGGGTCTGGCCACCGAGCGCGACGACCACTCCCGTCAGCTCACCCTCGCCGACCGCGTTGTGGGTGAGCGAGTCGCAGACGTTGCGAACCCCTTCGGCCGTGAGGGGCTCGAAGAAGAGCCGGTCGCTCGTGTCGTAGTCCGTCGAGACCGTCTCCGGGTTGCAGTTGACCATCACGGTCTCGTAGCCGGCATCCGAGAGGGCGAAGGCGGCGTGCACGCAGCAGTAGTCGAACTCGACACCCTGGCCGATCCGGTTCGGGCCGCTCCCCAGGATCACGACCGTGGGCCGGGTGGTGGGCGCCACCTCGTCGTCGTCCTCGTACGTGCCGTAGTGGTACGGCGTCTGCGCGGCGAACTCGGCCGCGCAGGTGTCCACGGTCTTGTAGGTGACGACCACACCGGCGTCGATGCGGGCGGCGCGCACGGCGTCCGCGTCGGCGTCCCAGAGTGCGGCGAGCTGCGCGTCACCGAAGCCGAGCCGCTTGGCCCGGCGCCAATCGGTGCGGGTGAGCGCGGCGGGCCCCGCGAGCGCCTGGAGCCGGGTGCGCTCCTCCAGGATCATCTGCATCTGATCGAGGAACCAGGGATCGATCCCGGTGATCTCGTGCAGCCGCTCCACCGTCACGCCGCGGTCGAGCGCCGCCGCGACGACGAACAGCCGCTCGGGGGTCGGTACCGCCGACCGGCGCACCAGCTCCTCGGTCTCGATGCCCGCGAGCGGCGCTCCCACCGCGCCGAGGCTCGCGAGATCCGGGGTCAGGCCCGGGTAGCCCGTCTCGAGCGAGCGCAGGCACTTCTGCAGTGACTCCGGGAAGGTGCGGCCGATGGCCATCGCCTCCCCGACCGACTGCATCATCGTGCCGAGCACCGGCGACGCGCCGGGCAGCTTCTCGAAGGCCCAGCGCGGGATCTTGGTCACGACATAGTCGATCGTCGGCTCGAAGCTCGCCGGCGTGACGCGCGTGATGTCGTTCGTCACCTCGTCGAGCCGGTAGCCGACCGCGAGCTTCGCGGCGATCTTCGCGATCGGGAAACCGGTTGCCTTGCTCGCCAAGGCACTGGAGCGCGAGACCCGCGGGTTCATCTCGATGATGACCATCTCGCCGTCGACCGGGTTGACCGCGAACTGCACGTTCGATCCGCCGGTGTCCACACCGATGCGCCGGATGCAGGCGAACGCGGCGTCCCGCATGCGCTGGTAGTCCACGTCGGTGAGCGTCTGTGCGGGCGCGACCGTGATCGAGTCCCCGGTGTGCACCCCCATCGGGTCCACGTTCTCGATCGAGCAGATGACCACCACGTTGTCCGCGTGGTCGCGCATCACCTCGAGCTCGAACTCCTTCCAACCGACGACGGACTGCTCGAGCAGGATCTCCGAGACCGGGCTCGCGGCCAGACCGCGGGCCGCGACGTGCCGCAGCTCGTCGGCGTCGTGCGCGATGCCCGTCCCGCCACCGCCGAGGATGAAGCTGGGACGGCAGATCACGGGGAAGCCGACCTCGGCCGCGACGACCACCGCTTCCTCGAGGTTGTACGCGAGGCCCGAGCGCGGCACACCGAGCCCGATCTCCTGCATCGCGGTCTTGAACTTGGAGCGGTCCTCCGCGGTGTGGATCGCCTCGACGCTCGCACCGATCAGCTCGGTCTCGAACTCGTCGATGACTCCCGCCTCGTGCAGCTCGATCGCCAGGTTGAGCGCGGTCTGGCCGCCGAGCGTCGGCAGCACCGCGTCCGGGCGCTCGCGCTCGATGATGCGGCGCAGGCTGTCGACGTCGAGCGGCTCGACGTACGTCGCGTCGGCGAACTCGGGGTCGGTCATGATCGTCGCCGGGTTCGAGTTGACGAGGATGACCCGGTAGCCCTCTTCCCGCAGGACCCGGCACGCCTGGGTCCCCGAGTAGTCGAACTCGCAGGCCTGACCGATGACGATCGGCCCACTCCCGATGATGAGGATGGACTCGAGGTCGGTGCGGCGCGGCATCGTCAGCGCCCCCCCGCCATGACCGCGGTGAACTCGTCGAACAGGTACGCGGCGTCGTGCGGGCCGGGGCCCGCCTCCGGGTGGTGCTGCACCGAGAACACCGGTTCGCCGCGGAGCCGCAGGCCTTCGCAGACGCCGTCGTTCAGGTTGACATGGGTGATCTCGATGTCACCGGTGAGCGAGTCGGGATCGACCGCGTAGTTGTGGTTCTGGCTCGTGATCTCGACCCGTCCCGTGGCCTCGTGGCGGACGGGATGGTTCGCGCCGTGATGCCCGAACGGCAGCTTCACCGTCCGGCCGCCGAGCGCGAGCCCGAGGATCTGGTGTCCGAGGCAGATCCCGAACACCGGGATGCCGCTCCCGACGAGCGCGCGCACCGCCTGCGTCGCGTACCCGACCGCGGCCGGATCGCCCGGGCCGTTCGACAGGAACACACCGTCGGGCCGGCGCTCCAGCACACTCTCCGCCGGGGTGGATGCCGGAACGACCTCGACGAAGCACCCGCTGCCGTTGAGGTGGCGCAGGATCGTGCGCTTGATCCCGAGGTCGTATGCGATCACGTGGAACGGCGCGTCGGGATCACCCGCGGTGTACGGCGCGTCGGTGGTGACGGTCGCGACGAGATCGAGCCCATCCGTAGCGGGCGCCGCCGCGGCCGCCACGCGCACCGCGGCTTCGTCCGTGCCGAACGCGCCCGGTACCGCGCCCGCGTCACGCAGGTGGCGCGTGAGCCGGCGGGTGTCGATGCCGGTGATGCCCGGCACGCCATGGCGAGCCAGGAAGTCCGGGAGCGACTCCGTCGAACGCCAGTTGCTCGGGCGGCGCGCCAGGTCGCGGACGATGACGCCGTTGCAGAGCGGGCGGCGACTCTCGTCGTCCTCCGGGTTCGTGCCGTAGTTGCCGATGTGAGGGTACGTGAACGCGATGACCTGGCCCGCGTAGCTCGGGTCGGTGACGATCTCCTGGTAGCCCGAGAGTGCGGTGTTGAACACGACCTCGCCGGTCGCGACCACCTCGTCGCCGAGCGCGCCGACCGCCTCACCCTCGAACGTCTCACCGTCGCGCAGCACGAGCACCGCCGGCCTCATCGTTGCGCCTCGTGGTCGATGACGGTGGGTTCGCCGCGCAGGACGGTGTGGCGGACCCGACCGGTGAGCTTCCAGCCCGCGAACGGTGTGTTGCGCGAGCGGCTGGCCAGGCGGTCCGGATCCACGACCCACTGTGCCGCGGGATCGAGCACGCAGAGGTTGGCCGGGTTGCCGGGGGCGACCGCGAGCCCGTGCCCGAGCGCGTCCAGCCCCGCGATGCGCGCCGGCCGCCAGGACAACGCGCCCAACACCTCGCGGAGCGGCATGACGTCGGTCTCGACCAGCTTCGTGATCGCGACGGCCAGCGCGGTCTCGACCCCGAGCATCCCGGGGGGTGCCTCCTCGAACGTGCGCTCCTTCGTCTCCGGAGCGTGCGGCGCGTGGTCGGTGGCGATCGCGTCGATCGTGCCGTCCGCGAGGCCGGCGGTGACGGCCGCGACATCGGCATCGGAGCGAAGGGGCGGGTTCATCTTGAAGACCGGGTCGAAGGACGCGCACGCGGCGTCGGTCAGCGAGAAGTGCTGCGGCGAGACCTCGCACGTCACCCGGATGCCCTCGGCCTTGGCCGTGCGGACGAGCTCGGTCGCGGCCGCGGTCGAGAGGTGCAGCACGTGATACCGGCCGCCGGTGAGCTTGGCCAGCGCCAGGTCGCGGGCCACGATCGTGGACTCGGCCTCGCCCGGCCGGCCCGGGATCCCGAGCTTCGCCGACCACTCCCCCTCGTGCATGTGCCCGCCGGCCACCAGGTCGGGATCCTCGGCGTGCTGCGCGATCACCGCGCCCGGAAGCGCTGTCGCGTACTCGAACGCCCGCCGCATCACGTTGGCGTCGGCGACACAGTCGCCGTCATCGGTGAAGACACGCACGCCGAGGTCGTACAGCTCACCGAGCGGGGCCAGCTCGCGTCCCGCTCGGCCCTGGGTGATGCACCCGGCGACGGTGACGAGGCACGCGACCTCGCGCCCGCGGTCGAGCATCGCGGCAACCACCTTGGCGTCGTCGAGCGGCGGCGTCGTGTTCGGCATCGCGACCACGGCGGTGAAGCCGCCGAGCGCGGCGCCGCGGGCCCCGGTCTCGATGGTCTCGGCCTCTTCGCGTCCGGGCTCGCGGAAGTGGACCTGGATGTCCACGAGACCGGGCGCGACGACGCATCCGTCGGCCGGCAGCACGGTCGCGCCCTTCGGCGCGTCGATCCCGGGCCCGACCTCGGCGATGCTCCCTTCGCGCACGAGCACGTCCGCCACCCGCTCACCGGTCTCGTCGATGACGCGACCGCCCCTGATGATCAGATCGTCAGGCAACCTGGCCTCCCGACCCGATGAGCGACCAGAGCACGGCCATCCGCACGGCGACGCCGTTGGTGACCTGCTCCCGAACGAGCGAGCGGGGGCCGTCGACCACCTCGGTCGCGATCTCCGGGCCCCGGATCATGGGCCCGGGATGCATGACGAGCGTGTCCGGCTTCATGCGGGCGGCGCGCGCCGCGGTGAGCCCGTAGCGCGCGTAGTACTCGCGCAGGCTCGGGAGCAGTGCCTGACCGAGGCGCTCCTGCTGGACCCGCAGCACGTACGCCACATCGATCTCGCCGAGCACGTCGTCGAGGTCGGTGGCCACGGTGACCGGCCAGCCGTCGATCCACTCCGGCATGAGCGTCGGCGGCCCCACGAACGTGACCTGCGCACCGAGCCGGGTGAAGCAGAGCATGTTGCTGCGCGCGACGCGCGAGTGGCTCACGTCGCCGATGATCGCGATGCGGCAGCCGTCGAGCGACGGGCCGCGGTGGCGGCGCAGGGTGAACGCGTCGAGCAGGGCCTGAGTCGGGTGCTCGTGACGGCCGTCGCCCGCATTCACCACCGACGCGTCGATCCAACCGGCGATTCGATGCGGCGCGCCGGCCGCGCTGTGCCGCACGACCATCGCGTCGATGCCCATCGCCTCGATGGTCTTCACCGTGTCGAGCAGGCTCTCGCCCTTCTTCACCGACGACGACCCGACCGCGAACGACATGACGTCGGCCGAGAGCCGCTTGGCCGCGGTCTCGAAGGAGAGGCGGGTGCGGGTGGACTCCTCGTAGAAGAGCGAGACGATCGTCTTGCCCCGGAGCGCGGGGACCTTCGGGATCTCCCGGCCGAGCACGTCGAGGAACGCGTCCGACTGCTCGAGCAGCTCCTCGACGCCCGCCCGGTCCAGATCCGAGATGGAGAGCAGGTGCTTCATCCACTCACCCCTCGCGTGCTCGCCTCGGGCGCCCACAGCTCGATCGCGTCCTCGTCCACGTTGTCGGTCTCGGCCAGCCGGACCCGCACGTCCTCGCCCACCCCGGTCGGCAGGTTCTTGCCGACGAAGTCCGCCCGGATCGGGAGCTCCCGGTGACCGCGGTCGACCAGCACCGCGAGCTGGATCGCCTCGGGCCGTCCGAGCTCGGTGACCGCGTCGAGCGCGGCCCGGATGGTGCGGCCGGTGAAGAGCACGTCGTCGACGAGCACGACCACCCGACCGGTGACGTCGACCGGCACCTCGGTCGGCCCGAGCGGTTGGACCGGGCGCAGCCCGATGTCGTCGCGATAGAAGGCGACGTCGAGCGTCCCGACCGGCACCGGCGTGTCCTCGAACGACGCGATCGCGGCGGCGAGCCGGTGCGCGATGGCGGGGCCGCGCGTGTGCAGGCCGATGAGCACGAGGTTCTCGGCCCCGTGGTTGCGCTCGACGATCTCGTGCGCGATCCGGGTGTGGGCCCGCCGGAGGTCGGTGGCGTCGAAGACGCGCGTCCGGAAGACGAACCCCGAGATGCCCCCGGACACGGAACGACCCCCTGGCGAGGGGGTCGGCGCGTCAGATTCGGGTACGGCGCCGGGCGCCGGGCTCTCGGCCACGCTTGCTCCTCCGTGGGACTCTCACAGGAGCCCCTTGACGGTGTCGAGCGAGAGTACCAGGAGCCGGGGCTCAGAACGCGAAACGGGTGGCGCTCGTCGCGAAGTCCGCCTCGGACCAGGCGAGCGCGACGGCCGGGCGGAGCCGGTACACCCCGGCGGAGTCCCCCATGTCGCTCGGACGGACGTCGTACTTCTCCATGTAGACGTCGTCGAAGCGTTGGAGCGGCCCGGCGTCCCGGACCCGTTCCGCGGTGCCTTCGAGCACGCACACCTCGTCGCCACTCTCCAGGTGCACGACCACCTCCGAGCGGGCCTCGAGGTTGCGGCCCTTGAGCGAGGTCGGGTCGGTCGAGAACCACACGGTGCCGTCGAGCCAGAGTCCCCACACCGGCATGGCGTGCGGGCGACCGTCGGCACGGGTGGTGCACACCCAGAAGTTGCGCGCCGCCGTGAGCCAGTCGACGACCCGCGACCACGGCAACGCGCTGCCGTCCGCCGGCGCGTCGCCGATCCCGTAGCCGTCGCTCGTGCGCACCGGTCCCGGTCGTGGCGCTTCGATCATCGTCACCTCACTCCTCACTCTCGCCTTCGGCCTCTCGACCTGCCTCGGGCTCACTCTCCAACAGGACCTCGACGAGCGAGCCCTGGAGCCACGTGAGCCAGTGGTAGAGCTCGAAACCCTGCGCGCGCGGATCGTCGGGAGCGACGACCGGCTCGTCCTCGGTGACCTCGAGCACGACTCCCAGCGCGAGCCGGACGTCGTTCAGCGCACCGACCCACTGCTCGACCACCTCGGGCGCCAACGTGATCTCGACCGTCTCGTTGCGCTTGACCTTCCCGTCGTCGAGCGACTCCACCAGCGCGGCGAGGGTCGCGCTCTTCTCCCGCACCAGATCGCCGTGCACCACGCGCTGCCACTGCGTCTCCGCCTCGTCCTCGGTCGGGTCCAGGTAGGCGCGGGGGAAGAGCCGGTCCCGGGTCGGGTCTCCCCCACGCTCGGGGACCCCGCCCTCGAAGAGCGACTCGAGCTGGCCCGCCAGATCGCGCAGCACCTCGACCTCCGGTGCGTACAGCGTGACGACGAGCCGGCCCCGCGACTTTCGGATGCGTTCGGGCACGAGCCGATGATGGCACGAGGCTGGGACAGCGACTTACCCGCACCCGCTCCCGGACGGCAGGCGCAGCACGACCGGCTCGGAGGTCAGGTGGCGCTGGGTCCCACCCCGCGCGTCAACCCGGTACAGACGGACCGTCCCAAAGCCGGTGACTAAATCGAAGCGCATGAGCAGGGGATCGATGTTCACCGGCGTCTCGACACCCGCCGGCGCGGCCACCCGCGCCGACTGCCCTCGCACCACGCCGGCGACGACGAGCTCCGAGATCACGGTCATCGTCCGCCCGGTCCGGGCACTCACCGCGATGTACGGACCGTCGCCGGGCCCGCAGGTGTACTGCGCCCGGAGAACTGCGTGCTCCGCCGGTGCCGGCCGCGTGCTCGTCGACGTGGAGATGGTCGACGACTGCGCCAGCCGCGCTTCGTGACCAGCGCCCGTACAACCGGCGATCACGGCGAGGCCAAGAACCAGGAGCAGCACGCGAAGTCGAAACACACCTCGTTGGACGGCGCGACGCGCCGATCTGGTTCCCGGGTCAGCTCCCGGGAACCATCGCCGGGGCCACGAGCACAGCGACGGCGATCACACCGGCCGACCACCGAGCCCGACTCCCCCAAGACACGCTGCGCTCCTGCCCGTCACCTCGGCGTCATCGCCACTACAGCACCGGGCCGGGGTGCGGACAAGGACACCGTGATCCGGTCAGTTGTACGCGGGTGGGTCGAGGTGCCAGAGGGCGCCGACGGCGTGGTCGAGGTCGAGGCGTTCGCCGGCCCACTGCGCCGTGATGGTGTGAGCACTGATGTGGGTGCCCGCGCGCGCGTGCTCCTTCCGGATTGCGGTCGCGTCGGTTCGGGGTGGTGGGAGTGAGACTTCGCGCATCGGGCGACCATTGGGATCCGTGAACGTGAGCGCCCCGTCGGCGTCACCGGTCACGTGCCAGCCGCCTTCGTGCAGGACCTTGTGGTGGTAGAGGCAGACGAGGATCAGGTTCGCCTGCTTGGTGTGGCCGTTGCGGGACCAATGCTTGGCGTGGTGGATCTGGAGCCGCCCCCGATGGGTGCAGCCGGGAAACCGGCAGGTGCCCCGGTCGCGGTCGAGGATGGCCCGGCGCAGGGCGGGTGGGATGGTGCGGGACCGGCGGCCGATGTCGAGGGTCTGGCCGCGCCGGTCGTGGGCGAGGCGCAGCCCACTGTCACAGGTCAGGCGCTGCAGCACGTCGCGGGTGAGACTGGTGCCGTCGTCGAGCTCGGCCCGTCCCGGTTGGTCTTCGGTCAGGGTCTCGAGGTCGGCGTGGATCACCGTCTCGGTGCGGGGCGCGGCGTGCTCGTCGGGTTCGAGATACACCCGGGCTACGTGTTCGAACGCGTCGAAGCGACGGGCCGCGTGCGGTGCGCCGGGCTCGTCGACCAGCTTCGGGACTTCCGGCATGGCGGCCGCGATGGCCTCTTTGATCCGCGCGATCGCATCGGGACCGCCGCGGATGGTGATCGTGACCGACCCGTCGTCGTTGCTCTCGTACCAGACGCCGCGGCCCCGGAGCTGAGCCCGCGCCCGATCGGGATCCATGTTGCGCTCTACCTGCCGGTACCCGGCCACGATCCGGTCGATGTGCGACGCGGTCCCGTGCCGCGCCACCGCAACGAGATCGGTCTCACTCTTGGGCGTCGCTACTCGGGTCATCGCCCGCACCTTCGAGTACGACAGCTGACCCGCTCCGAACGCGGCGGTCATCACCGGCAGATGCTCGAGGGCGCGCGCGACTCGCACGTGGTCTCGAGCCGTTCTCAGACTCATGCCGCACCTCCAACTGAGCCAGTGCGCGCAGCTCGAGCACTCCCACGTCACCCAGCCGCCGCGCCGATCCATCTCACCCACGAGCAACAAGAACCGGCACGTCGCCGCCGCGATGTGGCCTGCCAACGTGCAGATCTCCGCCTCCAGCCACTCCATTGGACGACCCGCAACGTCACTGGACTTGGGCTCGAGCTCCGTGACTGCCATGAGGCTCCCTCCGTGGAGACGAACGTATGTTCGCATCCTAGCAAGAGCGTGGGACAGCCACCTCACGTCAGAAGATGTTCAGGCAAGTGCCCCGCGGGGCACTGGCAAGGACCCGCCGAGGTGTCGCCTCGCTCAGGGTGATCCGGCTCGCGGCGCCGAGCTACGGCGTGTCGCGCTCCATCGTCGCCCAGAGGCCGTGGGCGTGCAGGCGGGCGACGTCGACCTCGGCCTTCTCCCGCGTCCCGTGCGACACCACCGACTTCCCGTCGCGGTGCACCTCGAGCATCAGCTTCGTCGCCTTCTCCCGGGAGTACCCGAACAGCTTCTGGAACACGTACACGACGTACGTCATCAAGTTGACCGGGTCGTTCCACACGATCACGAGCCACGGCCGGTCCGTCCCGACCAGCTGCTCGAGGTCGGTCTCGTCGACGACGATCGGCGCTTCGATGGTCTCCGCCACGCTTATCCTCGACCGCTCACGCAGACGGGGACGGCGCGCGCACCTGCTCGGCGATCTTCGCGAGCAACCCGTTCACGAACCGGCCCGAGTCCTTGGTGGAATACTGCTTCGCCAGGTCCACGGCCTCGCTGATCACGACCGCGGTCGGCACGCCGGGCTCGTGGGCGAGCTCGTAGCAACCGAGCCGCAGCACCGCGCGGTCGACGGCGGGCATCCGTTCGACGGCCCAGTGCTCCGAGTACTCCCGCAACAGCTCGTCCAGCTCGACCTGGTGCTCCTCCACGCCGCGCACGAGGTCCACCGCGTAGTCGTCGGGCTCGATGGGGAGGTCGTCGAGCAGCTCGGTCACGGTGATGTGACGCACCTCGAGCTCGTAGCAGAGTCCCAGTGCTCGTTCGCGGGACTCTCGTCGAGGCGCCACAGTGCTCTTGCTACGCGCGCGTGAGGTAGTCGCCGGTGCGGGTGTCGACCTTCAGCTTCTCGCCGACCTCGATGAACAGCGGCACCTGGATCACGAGACCGGTCTCCATCGTGGCGGACTTGCGCGCGCCGGAGACGCGGTCACCCTGCACCCCCGGCTCGGTGTCCCTGACGACGAGCTCGACCGAGGCGGGAAGGTCCACGCCGAGCACCTCACCGTCGTGCATCGGCAGCACCGCGGCGTCACCCTCCTTCAGGTAGTTGACGGAGTCGCCGAGACTGGTGGTGGGCACGTGCAGCTGCTCGTAGGACTCGTTGTCCATGAAGACGTAGTCACTGCCCTCGCGATAGAGGTACTGCATCTCCCGCTTGTCGATGACCGCGTGCTCGACCTTCTCGTCGGCGCGGAACGTCTTGTCGATCACCGCGCCGGTGCGAACGTTCTTCAGCTTCGTGCGCACGAACGCCCCACCCTTGCCCGGCTTGACGTGCTGGAACTCGACGACCTGCATGAGGCCTTCCGGCAGGTTGAGAGCCATGCCGTTCTTCAACGCGTTGGTGGAGATGCTCACAGCACGAGATCCTTCGGGAATTCGGTGAGGGCGACGGGCCCGTCGGGGGTGACGACCAGGGTGTCTTCGATGCGCACTCCGCCGACGCCCGGGAGGTACACCCCGGGTTCGACGGTCACCACGTGGCCGGCAGCGAGGGTACCACCCGAGGTTGCCGCGACCCGCGGGTCCTCGTGGATCTCGAGCCCGACGCCGTGACCGGTCCCGTGCACGAACGCGTCACCCCAGCCCGCGTCGTCGATGACGTCCCGGCAGGCCCGGTCGACCGCGGCGCACTCGACGCCCACGGCCACTGCGTCACGCCCCGCGCGCTGCGAGAGCAGCACGGTGTCCCACAATCGCCGGGCGTCGGCGCCGGGGTCCCCGACGCTGACGGTGCGGGTCATGTCCGAGCAGTAGCCGTCCACGATGCAGCCGAAGTCGATGACGACGAGCTCGTTCGGGGCGATCCGGCGGTCGGACGGGCGTGCGTGCGGCTTCGCTCCGTTCGGTCCCGACGCCACGATCGGGTCGAAGCTCACGGCGCTCGCGCCGCGCTCCCGCATGGCGAACTCGAGCCGGAGCGCGAAGTCGCGCTCGGTCGGCGCCTCGCGCAGGCTCGGGAGGACGTCGGCCAGCGCGTCGTCCGCGATCGCGCACGCGGCGCGCACCCGGGCCACCTCACCGGAGTCCTTCACCATCCGGAAGTCCTCGACGAGGTGCTCGGTCGCGATGAGCTCGGCGCCCGGGAACCACTCGGTCGCGAACGCGCGCTGTTGCGACCAGCTCACCGCGTGGGCCTCGAGGCCGAGGTGCCCGATCTCACCCGCGAGCGCCTGCAGGATCTCGCGCTGGCGCGCCTGGGTGGTACCGACGTCGACCCGCACGGCCGCGCCCACCGCGGCCACCTGCTCCCCCGCCTGGTCCTTGTAGCGACCGTCGGTGACGAGGACCGCGTCGCTCGGCGTCACGAGCACCATGCCGGCCGAACCGGTGAACCCGGTGAGGTAGCGCACGTTCGGGAGACGCGTGACCAGCAGTGCGGTGATCCCTGCGCCGTCGAAGCGCTCGCGGAGCCGCGGGAGCCGTCCCGCGACGTCCATCGGCGGGAGTGTGCTCGTCATCAGCATCCCTTCTCCTGCGCTCGGCTCAAAGCTTCGAGATCGCGGCTTCCACCGCGAGTCGGTACCCGGTGCGACCGAAGCCGGCCACGGTGCCGGTGACGTACGGCGCGACGACAGACTTGCGGCGCCATTCCTCGCGCGCCGACGGATTCGAGAGGTGGAGCTCGACCTTGACCCCCTCGAACGCGGCCAGCGCGTCGGCGAGCGCGTACGAGGAGTGGGTGAACGCGCCCGGGTTGAACACGATCGCGCCGCAGCGCCCGCGGGCCGCCTGGATCGCGTCGATGAGCTCGCCTTCGTGGTTCGACTGGAGGTGCTCGATGGTGTGGCCGGCGGCTTCGGCCGCGGCGCGAGCGTCGGCGACACACTCCTCGAGCGTGTCCGTCCCGTAGATCTCGGGCTCTCGCTCCCCCAGCAGGTTCAAGTTCGGCCCCGAGAGGAGCAGGATCGTCGTCATCGTCTCTAGTCTCCGATTCCTACGGACGCGAACGCGTATCGCAGTGCGTGCTCGGGCGGATCGTCGACCCGCTCGATGCCGTTCGGTCCCGGCAGGACGAAGGTGAGACCACCACTCGCCTTCTTGTCCCGCCGCATGAGCGCGAGCAGCTCCTCCGGATCGAGCGCTTCACCACCGGGCACCTCGGTGACGAGCCCGAGTGTCGCGGGGACCGCCTGGTAGCGATCGACGACATCCGGCCCGACCCGTTCACACCCGCCGGCCAACGCACCCGCGAAGACCAGGCCGATCGCAACCGCCTCGCCGTGCGTCAGGCCGTAGCCGCCCGCGGTCTCGAGCGCATGCGCGAACGTGTGGCCGAGGTTCAGGGTCGCCCGCAACCCGGTGCGTTCCTCCGGGTCGCTCGCCACGACCTCGGCCTTGATCCTCACGCAGCGGGTGACGAGATCGCCGAGCACCGCCGGGTCCCGCGCCAGCACCGCCGCCGTCTCGAGGCGCAGCAGCTCGACCAGCCCGCTCGGATCCGCCACGACGTCGCCCAGGAGCGCGTACTTCGCCACCTCGCCGAGCCCCGAGCGGTACTCGCCCTCGGGCAGCGTGGCGAGGGTGTCGATGTCCGCGACCACCCCCACCGGCTGGTGGAACGCGCCGACCAGGTTCTTGCCTTCCGGCAGGTTCACCGCGGTCTTGCCGCCGATCGCCGCGTCGACCATCGCCAGCAACGTCGTCGGCACCTGGAGCACCGCGACGCCTCGGTGATAGGTCGCGGCCACGAACCCGGCGGTGTCGCCGACGACGCCGCCGCCGAGCGCGATCACCGCGTCGCCCCGCAGGAGACCCCACGCGGCGAAGCGACGGCAGAGATCTTCGACGGTGGACAGGGTCTTGGCTTCCTCGCCGTCACCCATGAGGAACAGCTCGGACTCGGCGTCGATGCTCGCCCGCACGGTCTCCGCGTACCGGTCCGCGACCTCCGGCTGGCTCACGACCGCGACGCGGCGGAAGCGGCGCAGCGCGTTGCCCGCCTCGGACAACGCCCCCGGCGCGATCAGCACGTCGTACGGCGGCGTGACCCCGACGGTGACGACACTCATGAGGGCGCTCCCGCGAACACCTCGAGCACGGCGTCGGCGACCGCGTCCTGGGTCTCGTGGTCGGTGTCGACCACGGCGTGCGCCGCGGCTTCGTACGCGTCGGCCCGCAGGATCGCGAGCCGCTCGAGCGTTGCCGCAGGCTGGGCCCCGCGCAGTAGCGGCCGGGTCTCCGGCTGGCGTTCCACCCGGGCGCTCAGAACCTCCGGCGAGGCCCGCAGCCAGACGACGAACCCGCTCGCGCGCATGGCCCGGCGGCTCTCGGGGTCGAGGATCGCACCCCCACCGCACGCGATCACGAGTGGCTCGGGCGACGCGGCCGCATCGGCGACCGCGGTGCGTTCGGCGGCGCGAAATGCTTCCTCGCCCCGGGTCTCGAAGACCTCGGCCACGCGCATGCCGGTCGCGGTCTCGACGAGCTCGTCGGTGTCCACGAACGGGCGCGCCAACCGCTCGGCACACCGGCGCCCCACCGAGGTCTTGCCCGCGCCCATCAGGCCGACGAGCACGAGGTGTCGTTCACCCACGACCGCAGCTCACGACAAGGAGGCGAGGTACGAGGTGTGGTTCCTCACGAGCTCTTCGAGCGAGTCGCCCCCGAACTTGCGCAGTGCCTCGTTGGCGAGAACGAGCGCGACCATCGTCTCGCCGACGACGCCCGCGGCGGGCACGGCGGTGACGTCGGTGCGCTCCTTGAACGAGACGGTCTCTTCCTTGGTCTCGACGTCCACGGTCTTCAGCACCGGCCGGTTGAGCGTCGCGAGCGGCTTCATCGAGACGCGGGCCACGAGCAGGTCGCCGGTCGTCATGCCGCCCTCGGTACCACCGGCGCGGTGCGAGCCGCGCGTGTACGAGCCGGTCTCGGCGTCCCAGAGGATCTCGTCGTGCGCGTCGCTGCCCCGGCGGCTCGCGGTCGACAGGCCCTCTCCGAGCTCGACCGCCTTCATCGCCTGGATGCTCATCAACGCCTGCGCGATCAGGCCGTCGATGCGCCGGTCCCAGTGCACGTGCGAGCCGAGACCGGGCGGGACGCCGTAGCCGAGCACCTCGATCACGCCACCGAGCGAGTCGCCGGCCTTCGCCGCGCCTTCGATCTCGGCGATCATCGCCGCCTCCGCGCCGGGATCGAAGCAGCGCACGGAGGACTCGTCCACCCGCTCGAGGTCCACGGGAGTCGGGCGGGGAGCATCGGCGGAGACGGTCGCGGCACCCATCTGCACCACGTGGCTCACCACCGACGCGCCGAGATGCGAGAGCAGCGCCTTGGCGAGGGTCCCGGCGGCGACCCGGGCCGCGGTCTCCCGGGCCGAAGCCCGTTCCAGCACGTTGCGGGCGTCGTGGAAGCCGTACTTCTGCATGCCCACGAGGTCGGCGTGACCCGGCCGTGGCTGGGTCAGGGGCTTCTCGGTCACCCCCGGGCCGGGCGACATCTCTTCCTGCCACTTCGGCCACTCGGTGTTGTGGATCACGATCGAGACGGGCGACCCCAGGGTGGAGCCGTGCCGCACGCCCCCGAGGAACTCGACGTCGTCGCGCTCGAAGCGCATCCGGGGGCCACGGCCGAAGCCGAGCCGCCGGCGCGCGAGCTCCGCGCCGACCTCGTCGATGGTGATCGGGAGCCCGGCCGGGAGTCCCT
This sequence comes from Acidimicrobiia bacterium, assembly GCA_038252255.1. Taxonomy (GTDB): domain Bacteria; phylum Actinomycetota; class Acidimicrobiia; order IMCC26256; family JAENVU01; genus Chersky-806. Next base: position 67,064 of record JBBSAM010000010.1, read on the forward strand.
CGAGCACCACCACCAGTGCGGGGCCGTGCGACTCCCCGGCAGTCAGAAAGCGCAGCATTATCGGCCCAGACTACCGGGCACACCTGCCAAGCCAGCGGTTACTTGAGGAATGACCGCCCTCGGCCACCAGAGCGTCGACGGTCCACCGTTCGGCCGAGGGAGACCTTCGGATTATTTGATCACCTGCTCGCCCTCGCAGAGGCTGAAGGGCGAGTCGCCGTACAGGAACTGGCCGCAGGTGCCGGAGAGCGACACGACCTTGTAGCTCGTGGCGAAGGTCTGGCCCGCGGCGACCGTGAACACCGTCGATCCGACCTGGACCCGCGCCATCGTCACCCCGGCCTGGTCGAAGACGTCGATCAGCGCGACGGTCGTGCCGGCCGACGGGTTCGGCGAGCCGGTCGTGGGCGGCGTCGCGTCCGACGGTGACGGCGTGACGGTGCCGGTCGACGAGCCGTTGGTCCCCGCGTCGGACCCGCCGGTGCCGGTGCCGGTGCCGGTGTCGGTGCTCGGCGTCAGGCTCTCGTCGGTGACCTGGACCGCGGGCTCGAACGGATTGCGCGTCGCGAAGACGTCGAACTGGCCGTTCGGCAACGTCGGCTCGCCGGGTGCCGTCGTGGGGGTTGTGCCCGCGGCCGCGCCGCCGGCGGCCTCGGCCGTCGTCACCGGCGGCGAGACGGTGCTCGGCCGGTTGCTCCCACCGCCACCGCCGTTGCTCATGAGGTTGAACGCGACGAGCAGCACGACGAGCACGCCACCCACGACCAGGATGATCGTGACCCGCCGGTTGTTCGACTTCGCCGCGGCCATCAGGAGTTCCCTCCGGACGAGGACGACGAGGACGTGGAGGTGGTGGGTGTCGTCGGTGTGGTGGTCCCACCGCTCGTCGTCCCGCCGGTGGAGCCGGCGATCGGGGCCGCCGCGGCGTTCGTGAACATGCGGCCGGTCAGCGTGACGCTCAACGTGGGGTCAGACGGGTTCGAGCTGCCCGCGGCACTGCTGCTGCCGCTGCTGCTGCTGGCGCCCGTGCTTCCCGTGCCGGACCCGGACCCGGCGCCGCCCGCGGAGATGCTGACGGAGTCGACGATCACCAACCGGTCGAGATCCTCGAGCCGGTTCAGGTAGTCGAGCACCTGGAAGAACCCGCCGTCGATCTGCATCGAGAGCGCGATCGTGCTCTTCGGACCTTGGGTGCTCGCGACGGGCGGGGAGGGAGAGATCGCGAGCCAGTCGACCCCGGAAGCCGTCGCGATGTCGTTCGCCTGCAGGATGAACTCGCCGAGGTCCGGCTGCTCGGGGACCGCCTTGCGCAGCGCGAGGAGGTCCGCTTGCTGCTGAATGCGGTTGTTGCTCAGCTCCTTCAGGTGGCGGACCGTGTTCTCCAGCTGTTGCTTCTGACGCTGCGCCTCGGAGACCTGCTGGCGCGTGTCGTTGAGGTCGTTCGACGTCGGCGAGAACAGGAAGAAGTACCAGAGGAGGATCAGCACGACGCCACCCGCTGCGATCGCAACGATCATGCCGCGCTTCATCGCGTGCCCTTCTGGGCCCGTTCGAGCCGGTCCGAGCGCGCGGCGCTGGTGATGCCGGCGGTTGAGGTGAAGTTCACGAAGTCCCGGCCGCTCGTCGACGCGTCACTCGCGCCCCCGCGGTTCGCACTAGCCACCCAGAGGTCCGAGAACGACGGGATCTGAGTGCCGATCCGCTGCAGCCACGCGGAGACCGACGGGAAGTCGAGACCGACGACGGTGAAGGAGACCGTGCCCGCGGCGGCGGGACCGGACGTGGACGGCGCGGTGGTCGCGGTCGTCGGTGTGGTGCCGCCCGCGGTCGCACCCGTCGTGGTGGTCGTGGCGCTGCCGGAGGACCCGGTGGACCCGGCGGGGGACTGACCGGCGAACGAGCCGAACTTGGAGCTCCCCGACGACGACGTGCTCGCGGCCGAGGACGTGCCCTGGAACGCGGTGAGCCAGGTGTCGTTCGGGATCGTGCGCGCGATCTCCTGCAGCATCCGAGCCCATGAGATGTCGGTGGTGAGCTGGCTCTCGACCTGGCTGCGCAGCAGGTCGATCTGGGTCTGCGCGTCTTCGGCGGCCGAGAGGCTCTGCTTCTCGTTCTCCAGCTGCGCGTTCTGCTGCTGCGCCTGCCTGAGCCGGTCGCGCTCGGAGTCGAGCGCGCTCTTGCGCACCAGCCAGATCGCACCCAACCCGACGATCAGGAGCGCGGCGACGACCGCCGCGATCATGAGCGCGCGGCGACGATCGCCGGCGGCACGGCCTTCCGGTCCCACGAGATTGATGCGGCGGCCGGTCGCGAGACCACCGAGCGCGAGCCCCGTCGGCGTGGGCAGGTACGGGTCGATGTCCTCGATCCGATCGGCCGGGAACCCGATGTCGCCGATGGAGAGCTGCTCGCGCGGCATCGCGGGCTCCACCGGCAAGCCGACGAGATCGCGCAGCTGCGGTGCGATCTCGGGTAGCAGCGACCCGCCGCCGGTGAGCGTGACCTGGAGCAGCCGCGTCGCGCCGGGCTGCCCGCGGTAGTAGTCGAGTGATCCGCGGACCTGCTCGACCAGATCGCTGATCGGACGGGCCATCGCGACCCGGGCGCGATCAGCGACCTCGTCGGGAACTTGGCCCGTCTGGCGCTTGAGCGCCTCCGCGGACTCGAACGGGATCTCCAGATCGCGCGAGATCGCGTCGGTGACGGAGCGCCCGGCCAGACCGAGCACGCGCACGAAGCGCGGGAGGCCTGCCTCGTGGACGACCACGACCGTGACGCCGCCGCCGATGCTCACGATGGCCTCGGCGCCGTTCCCGTTGTCCGAGACCCGCCGCCCGATGGCCCGGATGAGCGCGAGGGGGACGAGGTCGACTGCGCTGACGGTGAGCCCGGCGGCCTGCACCGCGCCGACCAGGTTGGCCACCATCTCCCGGTGTGCGGCCGCGAGCAGGATCCGCTGCATCTGCTGCGGCTGGGTTCCGTCGATCCCGGCCTCGGGCATCGGCAGCAGCTCGAGCACCTGGAAGTCCAGGACGGCTTCGTCGTACGGGATCGGGATGAGCTCCTGGGCCTGGAAGCGGAGCGCGCCGGCGAGGTCCGGCTCCGACATGACGGGGAGGTCGAGCGTGCGCACGAGCACGCGCGGGCTCGCGACGCCGACGCGCACCTCGCCCTTGCGGAGGCTGAGCTCCTTCCAGAGCCGCTGGATCGCCGCGGTGACCGCGGCACGGTCCACGACCTCGCCCTCGCGCATCGCGTCGAGGGGAAGCGCGACCTGACCGAACGACGTGACCCTCGGTATGTCACCCGGCTCGAGCTCGACCACGCGTACCGCGTTGGTCCCGATGTCGAGACCGATCAAGCGGCGGGCCATGGACTGCCCTTCACCGGGTTCGTATCCGAACCCGGCTCGTCGGGGATGTGCACGATGCGCGCGTCGAGGAACTCGGCCACGTCATGACCGCGAATACGAAGGTGCTTCCCCACCCGCATTGCCGGAAGCTCTCCCGATTTGATGAGGCGGTACACCGTCATCGTGGAGACTCGCATGACCTCTGCGACCTCACGGGGAGTCAGAAGGTCATGGGGGACTGCCGACACCACACCTAGCTCCGCTCGACTGAATCGGCCACAGTAAGTCTCAGTCTCAACAATCGTCAACACGAGCAACAATGTTGAGCGCGGCGGAAAGATCGTGACCGCGAGGCGCGCCGAGGCCGCGGGCTACTTCCCCAGGTAGAGGTCGAGCAGGGGCGCGCCGAACAGGATCGCCAGCACGGTGCCGGCCGCGAGGAAGGGTCCGAAGGGCACGTGGTCGCGCCGGCTGCGCACCTTGGTCGCGATGAGGATCACGCCGATCACCGCACCGAGGAGGAACCCGAGGAAGAGACCGAGGAACACCGAGCCCCAGGAGATCCAGCCGAGCGCGACGCCCAGGGAGAAGCTCAGCTTCACGTCGCCGAAGCCCATGCCCCGGGGCGCGATGAGGTGAACGGTCAAGAAGAAGGCATACGCGGCAAGGCCGCCGAGCAGGGCCCGCACGTAGTCCCCGCCGGCGTCGTCGAGCAGTGCGGCCAAGCCGAACAGGACGACGAGGGAGCCGCCGAGCGGGTAGACGATCTTGTTCGGGAGCAGGAACGTGTCGAAGTCGATGAGGGACAGCGCCAGCAGCGCCGACACGAGCACGAGATAGGCCGGAAGCGCCCAGGTCGCGCCGAACCGGAGTGCCATCGCGACCCAAAGGAGCCCGCAGGCCAGCTCGACGAGCGGGTACCGGACCGAGATCCCGGCACGGCACGCGCGGCAACGACCCCTCAGCAGGACCCAGGAGATCACCGGGATGTTGTCGTAGGGCCTGATCTCCGTGTCGCAATGCGGGCAGTGCGACGGCGGCCGCACGATCGACTCGTCGCGCGGCACCCGCCAGATCACGACATTGAGGAACGAGCCGATGATCAGGCCGAGCGCGCCGCAGCCGACGACGAGCAGCCCGGTCATGTCGAGTGAGGCTACGGCCACCGGTCCGTGATCCTGTGGACCCCGGGGCTAGGGCCATTGGTCGGACCAGCCCGGCCCGGGGTCGAAGGAATCGGCCGTGCAATCGCCCGCGTCGAGCCGTTGGTAGCGCGTGGCCCCGTCTTCGGGCTCGAGCACCGCGAAGCACGCCCCCGAGCTCGAACGCGAGGCGAGGATCACGAACGACTGCCCGGCGACCTGGTCGACCCGAACCGAGACCTCATTGCTGGTCGCACTCCCTTCGACGTTGCCGGGCTCGACGTGCAACGTCGGCTCGTCGGCCTGGATCTTCGCCGGATCTGACCCGCCGTTTCCGATGGCGGCCGAGCGCGCACTGACGAGCAGGTTGCGGACCAGCGTCTGCGCAGCCCGGTCGTTCGCGCTCTTGCGGGTCCCGAGAAAGGTCGGGATCGCGATTGCGAGCAGGATGCCGATGATCGCCACCACCATGAGCAGCTCGATCAGGGTGAAGCCCTCGTCATCGCGTGATTCGTTCGTCGGTGAGCCCATGGGCAGGACCTCTGAGACGGGTCCGGGGCGGGGAAACCCCGCCCCGGACCATCGTCTCTGAGAGCGAGTGACGGCCTACCAGCCGTCGCCGCTCCAGCCGTTACCCGGCGTAACAACCGTTCCGTCGCAAGCATCCGTCTTGGAGCTTGCGAACTCGGTACCGGGGCCTTGGGTGTTGTCCCGGATGTAGAAGCACGTCCCGGACTTGGACAGCGACGCCATCTCCACCAGGTTTGCCGCCGTGCTGTCCACGGCAACCACCTTCGGGCCGTCCGACGCCGCAGTCTGGAACGTGAGGCTCGGCTCGGTGTCCTGGAGCGCGGTGTTCCCCACTCCCGGCACCACGTCGCCGTAGTTCTCACCGTCGGTGTAGATGGTCTTCGCCGCGGTGAGGCCGTTGCGGAGGCTCGACTCAGCCGCCTTGTCGTTGGCCCGGTCGCGGGCGCCCAGGAAGGTCGGGATGGCGATGGCAATCAAGATCGCAATGATGAGCACGACCACCATCAGCTCGATGAGGGTGAATCCACTCTCATCCCCGTCCCGCCGGGTGCGCAGCTTGGCAATGATGTTGAGCACTGCATTCCCCTTTGGTTCGTTGGCTGTCAATATCGCCGGTCCCTTTTGAGAAGAACCGACTGCTGCCCATATCGACCACGCTCCGTGGCAACTTGAGCAGGAACGCGGCACAGAATCCGGACTGTGCTCACGGCTCGTGGCGGGCAAGACTGGGGCCGTGCGCCAGCGCATCGTCGACCTCACCATCGTCATCGGGGAGTGGCTCCTGGACCGGCTCGACCGGCTGGTCGCGCGGGGCTCCAAGATCGGCACCGGCGCGTTCTTCTCCCCCGACGACTTCCTCTGGAGCTACGGGCTCGAGGCCAACTGGGGCGCGATCCGCAAGGAGCTCGACGAGGTGCTGTTGCACCGCGACGCGCTCCCGAACTTCCAGGACATCTCCACCGACCAGGCGACGATCACCGACGACGACCGGTGGAAGACCTTCTTCCTCTACGGCTTCGGCTTCCGCTCCGAGACGAACTGCAACCTCTGCCCGAACACCGCGCGCCTCGTCGAGTCAGTGCCCGGCATGAAGACGGCGATGTTCTCGATCCTCGCGCCGCACAAGCACATCCCCGACCACTGCGGTCCGTACAAAGGCGTCGTTCGGTACCACCTCGGGTTGAAGGTCCCGGAGCCGCGGGAACGGTGCCGCATCCGGGTCGGCGACGAGATCGCGACGTGGGAAGAAGGCCGGAGCCTGATCTTCGACGACACCTACGAGCACGAGGTGTGGAACGACACCGACGACGAGCGAGTCGTCCTCTTCCTCGACGTGGTGCGGCCGCTCCGGTTCCCCATGAGCTTCGTGAACTGGCTCGTGATCAGCGCGATCGCGTGGTCACCGTTCATCCACGACGCCAAGCGCCGGCACCTCGCGTGGGAGGAGCGCTTCGCCGCGATCCACGGCTGAGGCCTTCCAGGCCTCGCGGGCGGCACCGCGCCGCAGCTTGCCGCTCGTGGTCCGCGGGATGAATCCCGCCGGGACCAGCTGCACCACGTCGGCGGGCAACCCCGCGTCCGCGAGCCGGGCCCGGAGCGCGAGCACGACCTGGCCGGCCCGGGCGCTGCGGTAGCGCGATTCGGCCAGCAGCACGACGCGTTCACCGTCGGGACCGACATCGCCGAACGCCACGACCCGGTCGGGCAGCACGCCCTCGGTCCCCTGGACCGCGAGCTCGAAGTCCGACGCGGCGTTGCGTTGCCCGTTGCGGTTGATGATCTCCTTGAGCCGGCCGACGATCACGACCTCGTCACCCGCGAGCTGCGCCACGTCGCCGGTGCGCAACCAGTCGCCGTCGAACGCGGCTGCCGTCGCCACCGGGTCGTCGAGGTAGCCGTCCATCACACCCGGTGAGCGCACGAGCAGCTCACCGGTGCCGGGGTCCAGCCGTACGCTGACACCCGGGATCGGCGGGCCGCACGAGACCCAGCGGTGCCGGCCGTCGTCGACCGTCCGCAGCTTCGTGTCGAGCGGCTTGGCGCTCACCGCCAGCGTGCACTCGGCGAGCCCGTACGTGGGGCACAGCGCGTCGGGCCGCAATCCGAACGGCTCGAACACCTCACCGAAGCCCTCGATCACCTCGGGGCGGATCTGCTCCGCGCCGACGAGGAGATGCCGCAGCCGCGACAGGTCGGCCTCGCCGCCGCGCCGCCGCCACCGGCGGGTGACGAGCTCGAGCGCGAACGGCGGTGCGATCGCCACGGTCGCCCCCAGCTCGCCCACGAGCGTGACCCAGCGGCCCGGGCTGCGCAGGAAGCTCTCGGTCGGCCATTGGAACAGCGTCCCGCCGGTGTGCAGCGCGTTGATGACGGTCCCGATGAGGCCCATGTCGTGGAACAGCGGCAGCCAGGAGAACCCGCTGTCACGCTCGGTGAGATCCCACTGCTCCCGGATGCCCCGCAGGTTCGCCAGGACAGCGGCCTGCGAGATGACGATCCCCTTCTGGTCCCCGGTCGTGCCCGACGACGGCTGGATCAACGCGACGCGGTTCACCGGCCCCGCCGGGACCGGGTTGCCGCGAGAGCCGTCGACCCTGACCGCGCGAAGCGCCGGCATCGCGGCCGCGAGCTCCGCGGCCGTGGCGCCGTCGGTCGCCACGGCGACGAGTCCGAACCGCTCGACCCGGTCGGAGAGCAGGGTGCACCACGCCTCGGATCCGGCCCGGCCGGCGAGACCGAGCGGCACCGGGACCGCGCCGAGATGGCTCAGGCCGTAGAACGCGTCGCAGAACGCGGCCCGGTCGTCGGTGAGGATCCCGACCCGCTCCCCCGGCGCGACGCCCGCCCCGGCCAGCTGGCCCGCGACTCTCGCGGCCCGGGCGGGAAGCTCACCGAACGTCCACCGCTCCCCCGTGGCGATGTAGTCGTACAGCACGACACCGCCGAGCCGGCCGGCCCGCTCGTCCATGAGCTCGACGATGCTCGCCGGCTCGCTCACGATGCACCCTCGGCCGCGGCGGACTGCGCCTCCGCGTCCAGGGCCGCGATCAGCCGGCCCACGGTGGTGGCGGACTCGAGCGACTCCTCGGGGAAGACGATGCCCAGCTCGTCCTCGGCGTCGTAGACGATCTCCATGATCTCGAGCGACGAGAGACCCAGGGTCGCGAGCTCGAGATCGTCGGTCACGAGCTCGGGCGCGACACCGAGTGCCGTCGCCAACCGGGGCCGCATGAACGCGGCCACCGTCGGGCTCAAGATCTCTGCTCCCTACGTCGAACGGCCGCGAGTCGGACGGCGCGACCGGTCACAGCGGTCTCGCTCACGGCACCGCCAGCGCGAACGTCTCGAGGCACCGGTCCACATCAGCCGGCTCGTGCGTGGACGTCGTGCTGAGCCGCAGGAGCGCTTCACCCCGCGGGACCGCGGGATAGACGCCGACGTTCACGTAGACGCCCGCTTCGAACAGCGCGCGCCAGGCGAGCGTCGCGTGCCACTCGTCACGCATGCGCACGGCGACGATCGCGCTCCCACCGAACGACACGTCGTGACCGAGCGCGCCGAGCCCATCCGCGAGACGCGTGGCGAGCGCGATGGTCTGCTCCCGGCGCCACGGCTCGCCGCGGCAGATCCGCACCGCTTCCCTCGCCGCACCGATCGCCGCCGGTACGGCAGACGCGGTGAACACGAACGGGCGGGCGTGGATCCGGAGGTGCTCGATCACGTCTGCGTCGCCCGCGATCACACCGCCGCACGACGCGAGCGACTTGCTGAAGGTCCCCATGACGAGGTCCGCGCCCGGGTCGAGCCCGATGCACGACCCGCCACCGTCCGGCCCGAAGAGCCCGAGCGAGTGTGCCTCGTCGACGAGCGTGCGCGCGCCGGCCGCGCGGCTGATCTCGAGCAGCCGGGGTAGGTCCACGAGGTCGCCCTCCATCGAGAACACCGAGTCCCAGACGACGAGGGTGGCGCGCCCGTCCTGCGCGATCCGGGCGAGCTTCGCCTCCAGCTGGTCCAGGTCGTTGTGACGGACGCGCACCACCTTCGCGCCGGAGAGCTGGGCACCGTCCTCGATCGACGCGTGGTTCTTGGCATCGGTGACGATCACGTCGTCCGGGCCGCACAGCGTCGCGATCGTCGCCAGGTTGGCGAGGTATCCCGCGGTGAAGACGAGCGCGGCTTCGCGCTGCATCCAGTCCGCGAGATCGGCCTCGAGCTCGAGGTGCAGGTCGAGCGTGCCGTTCATCAGCCGGGACCCGGTGCAGCCGGTCCCGTACCGATCGACGGCGAGCTTGGCCGCCTCGGCCACCCGCGGGTCGTCGGCCAGGCCGAGGTAGTTGTTGGAGCCGAACATGAGCTTGCGCTCGCCGCCGACCATCACCTCGCGGCCGAGCGCTGACCCGATGGGCACGAAGTACGGGAACGCATGAGCCCGGGTGGAGAGCGCGACGTCGGCGAGGCGCGGATCCGCCCGCACCTTCCAGAAGAGGTCGCGCTGGAGCTGTTCGATCATCGTCGTCATGGCGCGCTCCGGAACGTGAGCCGCGCGGCGCGAATCGCGGCGCGCGTCGCGCGGTTGGCACCTTCGAGCTCCTCGGGGATGCCGAGTGGCAGCAAATTGTCGAGGACGACGCGGCGCACGCCGGCTTCAACGAACGGCTGGAGCTGCGCCACGATCTCGGCCGGCGTCCCGTACGTCACGAAGTTCCGCGCCGCGTCGATCGGGAGGTCGTTGGCGGCGTCGCGCAACGTCGCGGACGGAACCCACTCGGGGACGAAGTCCCGCAGGCCGGAGAATCCCGGACCCAGCGGGTGCTCCATGCCGCTGCGGGCGAAGAGCGCGGCGTTGCCGGCGAGCGCCTGCGTGCGCAGCAGCACGCCTTCGAGCGCCTTCACGGCGACCTCGTGATCTTCGTGGATCACCGCGTACAGGTAGAGCCCGGGCACGATCGCCGCGGGATCCCGCCCCGCCCGTTCCGCGGCGCTGCGCGCGACCGCGAGCTGCTCCGCGTACCGCTCCGCAGTGGTGGGCAGCACGGGCAACCAGCCGGTGCCGTACCGGCCGACGAGATCGAGCAACGCGTCCGAGTGGCCCCCGAGCACGATCTCGACCGGCGGCCCGCCGGCCCCGGAGCTCGCCATCCCGGGCAGGCGGTCGATGGTGAAGTGCTCGCCCGAGAACGAGACGGGGCCGTCCGTTACGAGCAGTCTGGTGATGATCTCCAGCCCCTCGCCCAGCCGGCCGACCGGTCGGACCCGCTCGATGCCGAGCGGCGCGGTGTTGAGGCCCTCCCCCGATCCGAGCCCGAGGACGAAACGTCCCGGTGCGAGCTCGCCGAGCGTGGCCGCGGCCTGAGCAATCGTGGCCGGATGGCGGCGGTAGGTGTCGGTGACGGCGATCCCGACCCGGGGCCGCCGGGTGGCCATCAGCGTGGCCGTCGCCGCGACGAACGGGTCGGCGTAGGCGTGAGGGTCGTCCACGACCTCGGCCAGGACACCTCCGGCCTCGCGCCAGAGCTCCCGCGGGTGCCACCCCATCAGGTGATCCGGGTACCAGAGCGCGTCGACACCCTCGGCCTCGGCCAGCATCGCGGCCCCCGTGGCGATGGCCGCGACGCGGTAGGGAAATCCCATCGTGCCGATCTCGATCATGGTGTGCGTTCAGGCTAACCGTGCCTCGAAGGGATCTTCGGGACTTGCTTTGCGAGGATCTCCGGAGGGCGACCGCTGGACCGCGGTCGCCGGACGCCCTCCGGCGGCTTTCCGAAGATCTGGACAGATCGGGGTGACCGTGTGAAAATGGAACAGGTTTCATTTTCACGCGCGGGGGTACTCGCGCGGTTCCGGCCAGTCACACGAGAGCGGAGGGGCGCGCAATGGAATTCGGGCTGTTCATGGGGGGCTTCGTCCACAAGGACCAGATGGCCACCGACCCGAACGCCGAGCACACGCGGCTGATGAGCGAAGTGGCACTGGCCGAGGTCGGCGACCGGACCAACTGGAAGTACTCGTGGTGGACCGAGCACCACTTCCTCTGGGAGTACTCCCACATCTCGTCGAACGAGGTGATCATGCCCTTCGTCGCCGCGCGTACGAACCAGATGCACATCGGGTCCGGGATCATCAACATCACTCCCCCGGTGAACCACCCGGCGCGTGTCGCCGAGCGCGTCGCGATGCTCGACCACCTCTCCGAGGGCCGCTTCGAGTTCGGCACCGGTCGTGGCTCGTCGACCACCGAGCAGGCCGGGTTCGGCATCAACGACCCGGACCTCACCAAGGAGATGTTCGACGAGGCGATCGTCGAGTTCAAGCACATGTGGGCACCCGGCACGTACTCGCACGACGGCCGCTTCTTCTCGCTCCCCGAGCGCAACGTGCTGCCGAAGCCGTACATCAAGCCGCACCCGCCGATGTGGGTCGCGGCGGGCAACCCGGGGACGTTCGAGAAGGCCGGAAAGATGGGCCTCGGCGTCCTCTGCTTCACCGGTGGCGCGCCGGAGAAGATGGCGCCGCTCGTCGAGATCTACAAGAACGCGATCAAGGAGGCCGAGCCCGTCGGCGAGTACGTGAACGACAACGTCGCGATCACGACGAGCTTCATGTGCCTCGAAGACCGCGACGAAGCGATCGACTGGGTGACGCGCTCGGGCAACGGGTACCAGCAGACGCTGCTGTTCAAGTACCTGGACACGTTCCCGAAGCCGCCGTGGGTGCCGGAGTGGCCGACCGAGATCCCGGACCCGACCCGGGACCAGGTGATCGCGGGCCAGGAGATGGGCGCGAGCATCGTCGGCACCCCCGAGGACTGCGCCGAGTCGCTCCGCAAGTGGGACGCGATCGGCGTGGACCAGCTGATCATGGGCCCGTCCGGGAGCACCTACCCCCACGAGGTCATGGCGCACACGATCGAGCTGTTCGGCAACGCGGTGATCCCCGAGTTCGACCGCGACCCGGAGCACTCGACGAGCCGCTACCGGCGCGAAGCCGCGGCTCGCCTCGCACCCGTCTGACTCTCGGGCACCGGGAACATTCGCGAGCGACTCACCGTTTGAGAGATAGCTGGTCTGCCCAGGCCAGCGTCGGCGTCGGTCGAGGCGCAGGACCCGCCCCCTGCCCCGGGGACCCTGCGTCTCCCGGCGCCCACCTTCTGGGTCGCTCCCGCCTCCACACTTCGTGCCCGCTCCGGCTTCCGCTCCTGCTCAAGCCGTGCGCGTTGCCGGGCGGCTCATCGGAGAGGCCGGGGTCTCGTGCTCGAGGGCGCGGGCGAGGGCGTCGACGGCTGTGTGGGCCCGGTCGAAGTAGCGGATCTGGCGCCGGCCGCTCCACCGCTGCGGCCGCCGGCTCACCGGCCGGACCCGGATCTCGACCGCGTCGCGGGCCCAGGCCGCGAGCTCGACCTCGACCCGCTCCGAGCGGCGAGGACCGGTCACCAGCTCGGCCGGGGCCTGGCGGTCCGGCGGGCCGCTGCCCCACGGCCCGGTGATCGAGCGCCGCTCGAACGGGCCCAGCAATCTCAGGCCGGCGTACTCGCCCGGAGCCAGGCTGCCCAGGGCCCGCTCCGCCTGCTCGGGCGCCCGCCGGACCCGGCGGGAGAGGACGAACGTGTGCTGCGCCATCGAATCCTCCTCGGGTTCGGTACGCCCCCAATCCTGGTGCGGCCGGGTTGCCGGGCGGTCGCCCCGAGGCGACGGGACGACGACCGTCGCGTGACGTTTGGGTGAGTGACCGCGGTCACGGGGCCACCCTCCGCAGCCGCGCGATGTGCCATTCCCGGAGGGAAGCGGCAGACTGCGGCCATGCCGACACCTCGAACTTCCCCCTCGCCGCGGCCCGCCGCCGAGCGCGAGGCCGACTACCGCGAGTTCTGGGACCGCCGCGCCGACGGCTCCACCGAGCCCCGCAAGGCCGCCTTCGCGGACAGCGTCGCCTCGGTGCGCAAGCGCATCATGAAGCGCAAGCACCGCCCGTAGCTACGACGGCGGGTCGTCGTTCTCGGCCCGCTCGCGCCGCGGCGCGCGGAACCACCGTGCCGCGTCCCAGCAGCCGCGCCGTTCGCCTACTTGATGAGCTTGATGATGTTGAACATCGGCAGGTAGAGGCTGATGATCATGCCGCCGACGATCACGCCCATGATGCAGATGAGGAGCGGCTCGATCAGTGACGTCAGCGCATCGACGGTCGCGCTGACCTCCTGGTCGTAGAAGTCGGCGATCTTGTCGAGCATCTCGTCCAGAGCGCCGGTCTCCTCCCCCACCGAGATCATCTGCACGACCATCGGCGGGAAGACCTCGTGCTCGGCCAGCGGCCGGGCGAGCGTGTCGCCACGCTTCACCGCGTTCTGCGTCTCGCGCACCGCGGTGGACACCACCTCGTTGCCGGACGTCTCGGCGACGATGTCGAGCGCCTCGAGGATGCCGACGCCGGAACGGGTGAGCGCGGCGAGCGTGCGGGAGAAGCGGGCCAGCGCGGCCTTGCGCACGAGCGTTCCACCGACGGGGACGCGCAGCTTGAACGCGTCCCACTTCGGGCGGCCCTGCGGCGTCTTGATCCACTTCCGGAACCCATACCCCGCCGCGACGCCGAGGACGATGACGACGAGGAAGAACTTCTTCAGCAGGTCCGAGACCGAGATGAGGACGCGCGTCGGCAGGGGCAGCGTGCCGCCGAGGTCGGCGTAGATCGACTTGAACTGCGGCACGATCAGCAAGAGCATCGCGGTCGCGATCACCGAGCAGATGGCGAGCACGACGATCGGGTACGTCATCGCCGAGCGGATCTTGCGCCGCAGCTCGACCTGCTTCTCGATGGTGTCGGCGAGCCGGGTGAGCACCGAGTCGAGCACTCCCCCGGCTTCACCGGACTTCACCATCGCGATGTAGAGGTGGTTGAAGACCTTCGGGTGCTTCGACATCGCGGCGGAGAGTGACGAGCCGCGCTCGACGTCGAGCCGGACGTCACCTGCGACCTTGGCCAGCTGCTGGTTCTCGGTCTGCTCGGTGAGGATCGCGAGGGCCCGGATCAGCGAGAGCCCGGAGTTGATCATCGTGGCGAACTGCCGCGAGAACACCGCGGTGTCCTTCAGCTTGATCCGGCCGCTCAGGCCGGGGATCGACACCTCGCTCGTGAGCGACTTCGACGACTTCTGCTCGATCGCGATGGGCGTGTAGCCCATCTGGCGGAGCTTCCCGACGACGAGGCTCTCGTCGTCCGCTTCGAGCGACCCTTCGACGACGTTGCCGCCCTGGTCGCGGACCTTGTACGCGAAGGTCGTCGGCATCAGGCCGCCCAGCTCGGCTGCTGCACCAGCCGCCGCAGGTCGTCCTCGTTCGTGCACCGCTCGAGCGCGACGTCGAGCGTCACCTTGCCGGCGCGTACGAGCGCGGCGAGCGTCTGATCCATCGTGACCATGCCGAACTTCCCGCCCGCCTGCATGAGCGAGTAGATCTGGTAGATCTTCCCCTCCCGGATGAGGTTGCGGACCGCGGGAGTGGCGACGAGCACCTCGGCTGCCACGGCGCGGCTGGACCCGTCCGCGGTGCGCAGCAGCTGTTGCGTGCAGATGCCCTGGAGCGACGCGGCGAGCTGCACCCGGATCTGCTGTTGCTGGTGCGCCGGGAACACGTCGATGATGCGGTCGATCGACTGCGGCGCATCCTGGGTGTGCAGCGTCGCGAACACGAGGTGGCCCGTCTCGGCCGCAGTGAGCGCGGTCTGGATCGTCTCCAGGTCACGCATCTCCCCGACGAGGATCACGTCCGGGTCCTGGCGCAGCACGTGCCGCAACGCCTCGGCGAAGGAGTGCGTGTCCTCACCGACCTCGCGCTGGTTCACGACCGCCCGCTTGTGGTTGTGGAGGAACTCGATGGGGTCCTCGACGGTCATGATGTGCAGCGCCTTGGTGCGGTTCACGATGTCCACGAGCGAGGCGAGCGTCGTGCTCTTGCCCGAACCCGTCGGGCCGGTCACGAGCACGAGCCCGCGCGGCAGCTCCGCGAACGTCTTCACCGACGCAGGCAGCCCCAGCAGGTCGAAGTCCACGATCTCGTAGGGGATCGCCCGCATCACCGCGCCGACGGAGTCCCGTTGCAGAAAGACGTTCATGCGGAAGCGACTCTTGCCGGGCAGGGTGTACGAGCAGTCGAGCTCGAGGTCGTTCTCGAACTTCTCCCGCTGCCGCTGCGTGAGGATCGCGTAGATCATCTCCCGGATCTGCGAGCCGTTGATCGCCTCGATGTCCGGCATGACCCGCAGCTCACCGTTGACCCGGATGACCGGCGGGCTCCCGGCCGTGAGGTGGAGGTCCGATCCCTTCCAGTCGAGCAGCACCGAGAGCAGCTCGTTGATGTGGATCCCCTCCGGCTCGTCCGCGATGCCGAAGGACTCCGGCTCGTCGAGTGACGGCGCGTCCGCTCGGTCGACGCCGAATACCGAGTCGATCGCGTGCTGGATCTCGTAGCGCCCCGCCGCGGCCGGGATGATCTCGTAACCCGTCGCGATCCCGACGGCTTGCACCGCGGCGTCGTCTCCCGGGTCGGCGAAGGCGACGACGAGCTTCGGGCCTTCGAAGTCCACGCCGATCGCGACGCGCTCACGCGCGACGGGCTCGGGGATGGTGGAAGCTGCGTCGGGGTGGAGGGGATGCTCGGTGAAGTCCACGAAGCGCAAGCCGACGGTCTCGGCGATGGCCGCGCTGAGGTCCTTCTCGCTCACCAGCCCGTTGCGGTGCAGCACTGCGGGGAGCGGGTCACCGGTACGGCGCGACTCCGCCATTGCGATCGCCAGATCGTCGCGGGACAAGACGTGACGATCGATCAAGAACTCCCCGAGGATCCGGGCCTGACTCGAGAGCATGAGCCCCCTCCCTTCCGCCCCTTATCGGCGGCTGCATGGCTTCGCTGGAGGAAAAGTCGCAGCGGGGGCCGGCTCGGAGATCAGGTGACGACGCGGAAGACCTCTTCGAGGCCGGTCATCCCGAGCGCGACCTTGCGCAGGCCGTCCGAGCGCAGCGGGACCATCCCCTCCATGATCGCCACCTTCCTGATGTCGTCGGTGGAGCGCCGCTCGATGATGAGCTTCTCGAGCTCCTCGGTCACGAGCATCACCTCGTGGAGGGCGAACCGGCCCCGGTAGCCGGTCTTGCCACAGCCGCCGCACCCGACGTGGCGGTAGAGGACGGGCCAGTCGGTCCCGTCGATCTGCTCCATGGGCCAGCCGGCCTCGATGAGCTCGGCCTCCGACGGCTGGTAGGGCTCCTTGCAGCGGTCGCAGAGCTTGCGGGCGAGGCGCTGGGCCAGCACGCAGTCCAGGGCGCTCGTCACGAGGAACGGCTCGACGCCCATCTCGACGAGCCGCAACGGTGTCGAGGCGGCGTCGTTCGTGTGGAGGGTGGTGAGCACGAGGTGACCGGTGAGGGATGCCTCGACCGCGATGGTCGCGGTGTCCCGGTCCCGGATCTCACCGACGAGCAGCACGTCCGGGTCGGCCCGCAGGATCGACCGCAGCGCGGAGGTGAACGAGAGCCCGGCCTTCGAGTTGATCTGCATCTGGTTGATGCCGGGGAGCCGGTACTCCACCGGGTCCTCGATCGTGATGATGTTCCGGGACGGGTCGTTCAGGATGTTGAGCGTCGCGTACAGGGTGGTCGACTTCCCCGACCCGGTCGGCCCGGTCACGAGGATGGTCCCGTAGGGCTTGCGGTAGGAGCTCGCGTACCGCTCGAGCACGTCGGGGAGGAAGCCCTGGTCGTCCATGCTCAGCAGCGCCTGGCCCTTGTCCAGGATCCGCATCACGACCTTCTCGCCGAACACCGTCGGCAGGGTCGCGACGCGCAGGTCGACGGGCTTGCCCCCCACGGTCAGGGACATGCGGCCGTCCTGGGGCAGGCGGCGCTCGGCGATGTTGACGTCCGACATCACCTTCAGCCGGCTGATCACCCCCGCCTGGATGGACTTCGGCGAGTGCATGACCTCGTGGAGCACACCGTCGATGCGGAACCGGATGCGCAGGTCCTTCTCGGCCGGCTCGACGTGGATGTCCGACGCGCGGTCGGCCACGGCCTGCGTGATGAGCAGGTTCACGAACTTGACGATCGGCGCGTCCTCGATGATCTCGCTGACGTTCGCGAGGTCGTCACCGTCGGAGAGCTCGTCCGCGGCCTCCTGGGCCATCGTGTCGACCTCGCCGTCGAGCCGGTGGAAGCGGTCGATGGCGTCCTGCAGCTGGCCCGCGGTGGCGACGACGGTGAAGATGTCCGCACCGGTGAGCGCGCGGATGTCGTCGACCGCGAACACGTTCGACGGGTCGCCCATGGCGACGACGAGCCGGCCGTCGTCGTCCCACCCGATCGGGAGCGCCTGGTACTTGCGGGCGAGGTTCTCCGGGATGAGGCCGGCGACGGACGCGTCGATGGCGCGCTCGGAGAGGTCGACGAACTCGAGCCCGACCTGCTTGGCGAGCGTGCGGACGAGATCCGCCTCGGAGACGTTCCCGAGCTCGATGAGCACCCGGCCGAGGGGCTTCCCGCTGGCCTCCTGCTCGGCGAGAGCCGCGTCGAGCTGGGCCTGGGTGATCAGGCCCTGCTGACAGAGCAGCGTGCCGAGCTGGGTGCCGTCCGACACGGGTCCTCCGGACACGACGGGGCGATCGGATAGACGCCCTCGCGGTTGGCTATCGGCGTCTTCCGGCGTCGCCTGTAGAGCTCCGGTCCCGGTTGGCCAACCGCTCAGCTCTGGTCGCGGAGCCCGCTGAAGAGGCGCAACAGGGCACCCCGGTCGCTCGTGATGTCCGTTCGGCTCGCATCCCCCTCGCCGGACGCCTCGGTCGGGGCCTCGGGCTCCCCGTCGGAATCCCGTTCCGGTGCGGGGCCCGGGTCGTCGAGGCCGGCCCGGGCGGCGAGCGATGCCCGCTCCCGTTCGAGCGCCTCGCCCTGGAGCGGGACCGACTCGTCGGGCACGCTCGTCACGATCTCGATGGGCGCTCCCCCGTCCTCCGGCTCCGACTCACGGACGGCATGGAGACCGCCGGACGCCAGTACGATGCCGGCCAGCGAGGTCTCGGCCCCGGCCGCGGCCGACCGCTCCCCCTTCGCGATGCGCACCGCACCCTGCTCGATGAGGTCCTTCAGCACGGGGCCGACCTCCACCACGCTGCGCCCGGCCTCCCGGGCGATCTGGCGGACGGTCCGCTCGCCGTCGATCATCGTGAAGATCTTGAACCCGCTCCGGCTCAGCGTGAGCGAGTCCTCGGGGAGCTCCTCGGCGAGCTCGGGGCGGACGTCGAAGCTCGGGAGCACGGCCTCGACCGCCGGCCACGCGCGCACGATGTGCTCGACCGTCTCGATGATCGGGGCGATGTCCGTGGCCCGGTCGGCCGGCCAGGGCGGCGCCTCGTCGACGATGAACTCGAAGGAGCCGCTCTCGAAGCGGAGCAGGTGGAAGCACACGTCGATGAGCCGGACGTCCAGGGCGTGGCGGTCCTCGACCGGTCCCGAGTAGTCCGCCGCCTCACCGGCGCAGAACCGCCCGGCCGTGACGTAGAGCGTGCCGTGACCGTCCGGGCCCTCCACCCCGAGCGCCCCCGTGTGCCGGGCGCGCTCGATCAGGCCGAGGATCTCGGCCAGCGAAAACGTGTCGAGCGTGCCCTGGAGACCCACGATGCCCCCGGTCCAGACGTGCGTACCCACAGGTTGTCGGCACCGATCACGGAATCATTGAGCCGCCGGGTGGCGTTCGGGTGGCGGCATCCCCGCCGCGGCCCGCATCGCGACGAGCGGGGCCGGGTGGCCCGTCATCGCCTCGAATCCGAGCGCGGCCTGGTGCACGAGCATCCCCAGCCCGCCCACGACCCGGGCACCCCGGGCCGCCGCCGCGGCCAGGAACGGCGTCTCCGCCGGGTGGTAGATCAGGTCCACCGCCCACCGGCCCGGCCCCGGAGGCGCGATCGGCAGCGACTCGCCGGCCATGCCGACAGGGGTCGCGTTGACCACGACGTCGAACTGCTCGCCGAGGCCCTCGTCGAGCGCGGCCACCGCCGCGCCCGGAGCAAGGCTCGCGGCCGCTGCGGCCGCCTCCGGCCGCCGCGCGGTCACCGTCACGGTCGCGCCCGCCCGGCCGAGCGCGAGGACCGACGCCCGCGCCGCGCCACCGGCCCCGACCACCAGCACCCGCCGCCCGGCCACGTCGAGCCCGGCGTCGACGAGGCTGCGCACGAGTCCCTCGCCGTCGGTGGAGTCACCCCACAGCGAGCCGTCCTCGCGGAGCACCACGGTGTTCACCACCGCGAGCGTCGTGGCGTCGGCGCTGAGGGCGTCGCACGCGCGGGCCGCGTCGGCCTTGTGCGGCATCGTGACGCTGAAACCGGCGATGCCGAGCACCGGCATCGCCGCGACCGCGTCCGCACCACGGCCGGCCGGCACCGGGAGGGCGACGAAAACCCAGTCCAAGCCGGCCGCTTCGTAGCCCGCGTTGTGAATCGCGGGCGACCGGGAGTGCCGCACCGGATCACCGATCACCGCCGCGAGCCGCGTCTCCCCCGTCATCGTCATTGCTAGCCGAGCAGGCCCTTGCGCCGCGCGGCTTCCACGTTCTTCAGGTGCTCGGCGTACGTCGTCGCGAAGGCGTGGGCGCCGTTCGCGTCGCTCAGCACGTAGTACTTGTACGGCACGTCCGCCGGGTGCAGCGCGGCCTCGAGCGAGGTGCGGGTCACCGTCGAGATGGGGGTCGGGGGCAGGCCCTTGTTGCGGTAGGTGTTGTACGGCGAGTCGCGGTTGTAGTCGGCGTCGGTGATCGGACCGACCCGGCTGCCGCGGGCGTACAGGAGCGTGGCGTCGATCTGCAGCGGCATGCCGTCGCGCAGACGGTTCTCCACCACCGCGGCGATCTTCGGCCGGTCCACGTCGAGCTTGGCCTCGGTCTGGATCAGCGACGCGACGATCACCGTGCGGTACGGATCGGCCGAACCGGCCAGCCCCGCCTGCGTGGCCTTCTGGTCGAACTCGGAGACCAGCGTGCGCAACACGGTCGTCTCGGTGTCGGCCTTGCTCACGTAGTACGTGTCGGGCCACGTGAGACCCTCGAGTGACGTGACGCTCGCGGGCTCGTACCGCGAGCGGATGGTGTTCGACCGCGCGACCTCGAGGAACCGGTCCCGGCTGAGGCCCGGGATCTGGCCCACGCGGTCCGCGATCATGTCGAGCGTGAGGCCCGGGATGAGCGCGAGCTTGCGGTACTGCAGCGCGGGCGGAGCTTCGAGCACGGATGCCGCCGCGCTCGCGCCCATGTCCTGGTGCAGGCGGTAGGTCCCGGCCTGGAACGGCCCCGCGCCGGCGAACCGCGCGTACAGCTGGAATCCGAGCGCGGAATCGACCACCCCCTGCTGCTCGAGCTGGTCGGCGATGCGCGAGACGCCCCAACCCTTCTGCACCTCGACCTCGACGGCCCGCCCCTGACCTCCGGGCGGGCTGACCTGGTACCAGAGCCACCCCGCGGCGATCAGCAACGGGATCAGCACGATGACGAGGACGATCAGGAGGATCGGCCCGCGCCGGCGGTGACCCGATCCACCGCGTCGCGGCGGCCCGGGTGGCCGCGTCGGGGTCTCGGCGGTGTCGACGTCCGAGCCGGTGATCACGATTGGGCCTCCAGGTAGGACTGGAGCATCACCGCGGCCGCGACCTTGTCGACGACCTTCTTGCGCGCGTCGCGCCGCATCCCGGCCTGGACGAGGCTCCGCTCCGCGATGACCGTGGTGAACCGCTCGTCGTAGCCCTCGATCAGGATCGTGTCGCCCGCCGCGGCGCGCAGCTCCTCGATCTCCTCGATCGCCGCGAGCTCGGCCGGGCCCGCCTTCCCCGAGAGCCCGCGCGGCAGGCCGACGACGATCCGGTCGGCCTCGTTCTCCCGCGCCGCCTCGAGGATCGCGTCGTGCTCCCGGGCCCGGTCACCCGAACGCGTGAGGACGGCGTAGGGCGACGCGAGCGTGCCGGATACGTCGGAGAGGGCGAGGCCGATCCGGCGAGAACCGAGGTCGACCCCGAGGATGCGGGTCACGGGTACCTACGACTCTATGGCCCCTTCGGCCGTTTCCCGAGCCAGGGCCAGCGCGTCGTCGAGGGCCGCGACGTTCTGGCCGCCACCCTGCACGAAGTCCGGGTTCTTGCCGGTTCCGCCCCCGAGGAGCTTGGCCACCGGGCCGCCGATCGCGGCGGCCGAGACCCCCTTCTCCACCAGGTCCTTGCTCACCGCGACGGCGATCGCGGCTTTCGCACCGTCGGGCGAGGCCCCGACGATCGCGACCACACCGGAGCCGAGGGCATCGCGGGCCGCGAGCGTGATCCGGCGCAGGTCGTCGCCCGCCACCCCGTCGCGCCGGACCGCGATCACCCCGTTGACCGCCTCCGACACCAGGTCGCCGGCGTCCGCGACGGCCTGCTTCGCCCGCAGCGCGTCGCGCTCGTCGCCCAACGCCTTCACCTGCGCGAGCAGGCGCTCGATCCGTTCCGGCACCTCGGCCGGGCCGACGTTCAGCAGGCCGGCCGCGTCTCGCAGCCGCACCTCTTCCTCGTGGACGCGGTCGAGCGCGCCCTCGCCGGTCACCGCTTCGATGCGACGCAGGTTGGACCCGATCGAACCCTCGCTCACGATCTTGATCGGACCGATGAACCCGAGCGCGTGCACGTGCGTCCCGCCGCACAGCTCGATCGAGTGATCCCCGGCTTCGAGCACGCGCACGATGTCGCCGTACTTGTCGCCGAAGAACGCGATCGCGCCGATGCTCTCGGCGTGCGCCTTGGACGTCTCGTAGTGGCGGACCTTCGCGTCCGAGATGATCTCCCGATTGGCGAGCGCCTCGATCCGGTCGAGCTCGTCCTGGCTCACCGCCTCGAAGTGGCTGAAGTCGAAACGCAACCGGTCCGGCCCGACGTACGACCCGGCCTGCTTCACATGGGAGCCGAGGACCTCGCGCAGCGCCCAATGAAGGACGTGGGTCGCGGTGTGGTTCCGGCGGATCGCGTCGCGACGCGGGCCGTCGATCGCGGCCACGACCTCGTCGCTTTCGGCCAGCACCCCCTGCTCGACCCGACCGCGATGGGCGCTCAGCGCGCCGGGGATCGCGTACTGCGTGTCGAGCACCCGCACGACGGTCTCGCCGTCCGCGGTGGTGATCGTGCCCGTGTCGCCGACCTGGCCGCCGGACTCCGCATAGAAGGGCGTGCGGTCCAGGAACACGTCGATCTCGTCGCCTGCTTCCGCACGCCCGAGGCGCTCGCCGCGGGCGACGATCGCCAGCACCTTCGCACCCTCGGTGAGGTACTCCTGGCGGCCGGTGAAGTCGGTCGCACCGTGATCGTCGAGGATCTCGCGGTAGAGCTCGATGGGTGCCGCGGCCGCCCCGCCCGCCGCCTTGTGCGCTTCGCGCGCCCGGTTTCGCTGCTCGGTCATCGCGGTGCGGAAGCCCTCGATATCGACGGAGCGGCCGCGCTCCGACGCCACCTCCTCGGTGAGCTCGATCGGGTAGCCGAGCGTGTCGTGGAGGAAGAACGCGCGCTCGCCCGGGAGGTCGCCCTGCGCGAGCAGCTCGTCGAGGAGGTCCTCGCCGCGTTGCAGCGTCGCCCGGAAGCGCTCCTCCTCGCGCCGGATGACGTTGGTGATCAGCTCGTGGCTCTTCACGAGGTCGGGGTACGCGCCACCCATCACGGCGACGGTCGCGTCGATCAACCCGGGGGTGACGAGGTCACGCGCGCCGAGCCGGTAGCCGTGCCGCACCGCTCGCCGGATGATGCGGCGCAGCACGTAGCCGCGCTCCTCGTTGCTCGGCACGACACCGTCAGCGACGAGGAAGGTCATGGTGCGGGCGTGCTCGGCCAGGATGCGCAGCGACACATCCGAGTCGCCGCCCGGGAAGCCCTGGTACGTCACGCCGGTCGCCCGCTCGGCCGCTTCGATCAGCGGGCGGAGCACGTCGATGTCCCAGATCGACTCGACGCCCTGGAGCACGAGGAGGTTGCGCTCGAGCCCGGCGCCCGTGTCCACGCAGCGCTTGGGCAGCGGCACGAGCGTCCCGTCGGGCTGGGCGTCGAACTGCATGAACACGAGGTTCCAGATCTCGATGTAGCGGTCCTCGCCCCCGTCCTTGGGGCCGCCGTCGGCGCCGAACCCAGGGCCGAGGTCCCAGAAGATCTCCGAGCTCGGACCGCAGGGGCCGGTGTCGCCCATGCGCCAGAAGTTGTCGTCGCCGAGCCGCTGGATGCGGTTCGCCGGGAGCCCGACGGTGTCGCGCCAGATGGCCTCGGCCTCGTCGTCGGTCTCGTGGACCGTCACCCAGAGGCGCTCGGGATCGAGCCCGAGCACCTCGGTGTAGAGCTCCCAGGCCATCGGGATGGCCTCGTCCTTGAAGTAGTCCCCGAAGGAGAAGTTGCCCAGCATCTCGAAGAACGAGAAGTGGCGGTTCGTGCGGCCGACGTCGTCGAGGTCGTTCTGCTTGCCCCCGGCCCGGACGCACTTCTGGCTCGACGTGACCCTCGGGTAGGGCGCGGGCTCCTCACCGGTGAAGTACGGCTTGAACGGCACCATCCCGGCCACCGTGAACAGCACCGTCTTGTCGTGCGGGATGAGGCTGGCGCTCGGGACCAGGGTGTGGCCGCGCGCGACGAAGAAGTCGAGGAACGCGGCACGCAGCTGGTCAGCGGTCATGAAGGCCATGGGGACTGCCAGGCTACCGAACCGGGGTACCCGGCCGAACCGACATTCTGTGGTCGGCCGACGGCGGTTCACTCCCACGATCTCCATCGGCCGACCAACCGACATCACGTGGGCGGGCGGCCGACGGCGGTTCAGCTGCGGGGGCTGGCGGCGCGGGGCCGGCGTAGCTCGGCTTCGCGTTCTCGCATCGCACTGCGGCCTTCGGTCACGGCCGCCTTCACGTCTCGGGAGATGCCGGTGACAGTGTCGGTGACTCGACCGCTCAGACCCTCCGGCGTGTAGCGGCGGGCCACGGCCTTCGCCTTGCGCGCCGCGTAGAACGACGAGCCGATGCCGGCGGTGTAGCCCACGGTGAGCCAGAACACGCGCTTCGGGATCATCGCTTGAGTTGGTCGCCGGACCGCATGCGGCGGACGGCCCGCTTCGTACCCGTGCCCAGCGCGAGCACCTTGACGACCGGATTCGTCACGGTCTTCGACACGATCCGGGACGCGGTGTCGATGTGGTCGCCGACGGTCTCGGCCGCGGTGATCAGCGCGCCGACGCGATCGACCTCGTTCTCCGCGTCGTGGAGGGCCACGCGCATCTCGTCGGCCAGCGCGATGCTCTCGTCCTGGAGGGCGCGGACCGTGCTGCGGAGGTCCCGCAGGGTCACGACGACCGAGCCGAGCGCGAAGAGCAGGCCGCCGAGCAGCACGGCGAGCAGCACCGCGCCGGTCGCCGCCAGCCAGTCACCCGCGCTCATCGGCATCTCCCCCGCTCGTCACGTCCGGCGTTCCGGCCCCGGGTCGACGATCGACGTCTGCACCGCGACCGGTCGGCCGGTAGTACACCTGCTCGGCGAGCTCGGCCGGCCGGTACTCCTGGGGCACCCAGCCCGCGGGAGTGTCGTGAGGATAGACGTACCCCTCGCCGTGCCCAAGGTGAGCGGCACCGGCGTAGTGCGAATCGCGCAGATGCGCCGGAACGGGACCCGTCGGGCGCTCGCGCACGTCCGCCATCGCGGCGCCGAGCGCCACCGTGCTGCTGTTCGACTTCGGGGCGGTGGCGAGGTACGTCACCGCGTGGGCCAGGTTGAGCTGAGCTTCCGGGAGCCCCACGTACTCGACCGCGTGCGCCGCCGCGGTGGCCAGCGGCAGCGCGTTCGGGTCGGCCATGCCGACGTCCTCGGAAGCCAGGATGACGAGGCGGCGAGCGATGAACCGGGCGTCCTCACCGGCTTCCAGCATCCGGGCGAGCCAGTAGAGCGAGGAGTCGACGTCCGAGCCGCGGATGCTCTTGATGAAGGCGGACACGACGTCGTAGTGCTCGTCGTCGCCGTAGCGCAGCGCCCGCATCGCCAGCGCCGCCTCGGTCCACTCGAGCGTGATCGTGGGCGCGCCGGCTTCGGCCGCCAGCGCGCCGGCAACCTCGAGGCTGGTGAGCGCGTGCCGGGCGTCGCCCTCCGAACGGTCCGCGATGTGGTCGAGGGCTTCGTCGTCGATCTCGAGCCCGTCGCCGCCCAGGCCCCGCGTCTTGTCCGCGAGCGCGCGCTGCATGAGCTCGCGGAGATCCCCGGGCTCGAGCGGTTCCAGCCGGAAGAGCGTGGAGCGGCTGAGCAGGGCCGAGGTCAGCGAGAAGTAGGGGTTCTCGGTGGTCGCACCCACCAGGATGAGCAGTCCGTCCTCGACGTGCGGGAGCAACGCGTCCTGTTGTGTCTTGTTGAAGCGGTGGACCTCGTCGAGGAAGAGGATGGTCCCCTGGCCACGCTCCCCGAGCCGGTTCTTGGCCCGCTCGACCACCTCGCGGACGTCCTTGACGCCCGCGTTGACCGCGCTCATCGGCTCGAACGCCTTGTCGGTGGCACCCGCGATGAGCCGGGCGATGGTGGTCTTGCCCGTGCCCGGCGGGCCCCAGAGGATCACCGACGAGAGGCGGTCACCCTCGATGAGCGCTCGCAGCGGCCGGCCGGGCGCGAGGAGATCGCGCTGGCCGACGACCTCGTCGAGAGTGCGCGGGCGCAAACGGGCCGCGAGTGGTGCGCGGGAGGCCAACCGCTCCTCCGCCGCCGCCGCAAACAGATCCGCTGCCATGCGCTCGACCCTACGCCCCTCCCCCGATTTTGGCGTCAGTAGGGACCCTTTGGGGGTCCCAACTGACGCCAAAACGAGATCGGGAGGTGGCGGATGCTCGTGTGCTTGTTGCTCCGGCCCCACTCGACCGGGCCGGCGAGCTCGAAGCCGGAGAAGCGGTCGAGCAGCTCCTCGAGCATCACGCGCACCTCGATCCGCGCGAGCGCGGCGCCGAGGCAGTGGTGCAGCCCGCCGCCGAACGCCACGTGCGGGTTGGGGTCACGGGCCACGTCGAAGCGGAACGGGTCCGCGAACACCGTCTCGTCCCGGTTCGCCGACGGGTACCAGTGAGTCGTCTTCTCCCCCGCCCGGATCAGCTGCCCGCCGAGCTCGACGTCTCGGGTGGCGGTGCGGCGGTTGTACGCCGTCGCGCTCGTCCACCGCAGGATCTCCTCGACTGCGCTCGGGATGAGCGAGCGATCCGAACGCAACGCGACCAGCTGGTCGGGGAACTCGACGAGTGCCAGCAACCCTCCCGCGATCGAGTTGCGCGTCGTCTCGCTGCCGGCCACGAACAACAGGCTGAAGAACGCCGACAGCTCCGCGGGGCTCAGTGCCTCGACCGTGCCGTCCTCACCCTCACGAGTGGCGTGGACGACCGCGGCGAGCATGTCGTCCGTGGGCACCCGGCGCTTCTCGTCGATGAGCTCACCTCCGTAGACCACCAGCCCGAGCGCGGCTTCGGCGAGCGCGTCGCTCGTTCCCTCGAGATCGCGGTCGCGATAGTCGAGGATCGTCGAGGTCCAGCCGAACAGCTGGTGCGAGTCCGCCTCCGGTACCCCCAGGATCTGCGCGATCGTCTGCAGCGGGAGCTCGGCCGCGACATCGACGAGGAAGTCGCACGTCCCCGTCCCGGCGACCCGGTCGAGGATGCGGGCGGTGCGAGCGTGGAGAACCGGGACCAGCTTCTCCACGGCCTTCGGCGTGAAGTCGCGGCTCACCAGGCCCCGGATCCGCGTGTGCGTGGGCGGGTCGCACATGTTGAGCATCACGCCCGGACCGATTCCGGGCGCGAGGTCTTCGAGGATCGTGCCGCCCGCGCCGGCGCGGCCCGGCCCGGTCTCCGAGGAGAACGTCGCGGGATCACGCACGACACGCAGCAGCTCGGCGTGGCTGCTGACGGCCCAGAACCCTTCGCCGCCGGGCGTGTTCCCCGTGGGCTCCTGCCACCACACCGGCGCCTCGCGCCGCAGCTGCGAGAACAGGTCGTGCGGGAAGCCGTCCGCGAACCGATCCAGGTCGGTCAGGTCGATCGCGTCGAGATCCATGCGGGCGGGCGCGATCCGGTCAGGGCTTCGGCGGGACCTTCGGCTTCACCACGAGCCCGAGCTCGGTCAGCTGCGCGGCGTCGAGCGGGCTCGGCGCGCCGGTCAGCGGATCCGCACCCTTCTGGGTCTTCGGGAACGCGATGACCTCACGGATGTTCTCCTCGCCGGCGAGCAACGCGACGAGCCGGTCCACCCCGAACGCGAACCCCGCGTGCGGCGGGGCGCCGAAGCGGAACGCGTCGAGCAGGAACCCGAAGCGGGCCTGGGCCTCCTCGGGCTCGATGCCCAGGAAGGAGAAGATCTTCTGCTGCACCACCGGGGAGTGGATCCGGACGCTGCCGGAGCCGAGCTCCCAACCGTTCAGCACCATGTCGTAGGCCTGCGAGCGCACGTTCAGCAGATCCTCGCCCGCCGCCGAGTCGAGCAGCTCGAGGTCCTCGGGGTGCGGCATCGTGAACGGGTGGTGGGCGGGAATCGGTCGGCCCTCCGCGTCGAGCCCCTCGAACAGCGGGAAGTCGACGACCCAGAGCAGCTGGAGCCCGCCCTCGTTCACGGGCGGGCGACCCAGGTCCAGGCGCAGGATGCCAAGCACGTGGTTCGTCATCCGGCGGGCACCGGCCACGATGAGCACGAGGTCGCCCGGCTCCGCGCCGAGGGTCTCGACGATGCCGCGCTGCTCCTTCTCGTCCAGGAACTTGAGGATCGGCGCGTCGAGCTCGCCGCCCTCCTTCACCCGCATCCAGACGAGCCCGGCCGCGCCGAGCAGCTTGGCCCGGTCCACGAGGCCGTCGACCGTCGAGCGGCTGACCTCGCCCAACCCGCGCACGCAGATGCCCTTGACCGCGGCCGCCTGGAACGCGCGGAAGCCGGTCTCGGCGAACACCTCACCGAGGTCGACGAGCTCCATCCCGAACCGGATGTCGGGCTTGTCCGTGCCGAACCGCTCCATCGCCTCGTGCCACGTCATGCGCGGGACGTCGCCCGGCCGCGACCCGGTGACCGCTTCGATCGCCGCACCCACCGCCTCCGTGACGACGGCCATGACGTCTTCCTGGTCCGCGAAGGACATCTCCGCGTCGTACTGCATGAACTCGAACTGCCGGTCGGCGCGGAGATCCTCGTCCCGCAGGCAGCGCGCGATCTGGAAGTAACGGTCGAGCCCGCCGACCATCAGCAGCTGCTTGAACAGCTGGGGGCTCTGCGGCAGCGCGTAGAAGGCACCGGGCTGCAACCGCGAGGGAACCACGAAGTCACGCGCGCCCTCGGGCGTCGACGCGATGAGCATCGGCGTCTCGATCTCGACGAAGCCCTGGCCGGCCATCGACGTGCGCAACGCCGCGTTGACCGTCGCCCGCAGCCGCAGGTTGCGCTGCATGTGAGGCCGGCGCAGGTCCAGGTACCGGTACCGGAGTCGCAGGACCTCGTCCACGTCGTCGGCCCGCTCGGCGAGCGGGAACGGCGGCGACTCGGCTTCGTTCAGCACCTCGAGCGTGGCCGCGCTCACCTCGACCGCACCCGTCCGAAGGTCGGCGTTGACCGTGCCGTCCGGCCGTGCCCGTACCTCGCCCTCGATGCGCAGGACCCACTCGCGCCCGACTCGGTGCACCGCTTCGCCGACCGTCGACGGGTCGGCGACGATCTGGACGATGCCCGACGCGTCACGAAGGTCCATGAACACCACGCCGCCGTGGTCCCGTCGCGCCGCGACCCAACCGCACAACGCGACCTGCTCCCCGACGTCGTCCACGCGCAAGGTCCCGACCATCTGCGACCGCATCATCGGACCGTCTCCGTTCCGAGGTCGCGCCGATCGGCCAACCACGAAGCCAGGCTCTTCTCCGGCACCTCCACCTGCTCTCCCGTTGCGAGATCCTTCACTGCGACCGCGTCACGCGCGGCTTCGTCGCGCCCGAGCATCACGCCGAAGCGCGCCCCCGACCGGTCGGCGGCCTTCCATTGCGCGGGCACCCCTTTGCCCCCGTACGCCCGGTCGGCGCCGAGTCCCTCTTCACGCAGCTCGCTCACGAGCACGGTCGCCCGCGTGCTGCCGTCCTCGCCGAGACCGTTGATCACGAACGCGTCGAGCCGGCGTGTCGACTCCGCCAGGTGGGCGGCGTTCAACGCGATCATGAGCCGCTCGATGCCCGCGCCGAACCCGATCCCCGGCGTCGGCTTCCCGCCCATCTCCTCGGCCAGGCCGTCGTAGCGCCCACCACCGCCCAGCGCGTTCTGCGCCGCGTCGAGCGCGTCGCTCTGGAACTCGAACGTCGTACGCGTGTAGTAGTCGAACCCGCGCACGAGCCGGGGCGCGAGCTCGTACGCGATCCCGAGGGCCTGCAGGCCTTCCTGGACCTGCTCGAAGTGCTCGCGGGCCGGACCGGACAGGTACTCGGGGAGCTGGGGCGCCCGCTCGACGACGTCCTGCCAGTCCGGCACCTTCGTGTCGAGCATGCGCATCGGGTTCGCCTCGACCCGCTCCCGGAACTCCGGTCCGAGGGCCTCGGCGTGGCCCAGGAGATAGGTGCGGAGCGCGTCGAGGTACGCGGGCCGGCTCGCCGCGTCGCCCATCGAGTTGAGCGCCAACGTCACGTCCGAGAGGCCGAGGTCACGGTAGAAGCCGTGGAGCAACGCGATCACCTCGACGTCCACTGCCGGGTCGTCCGCGCCCAGCACCTCGGCCCCGAGCTGCCAGTGCTGGCGGTAGCGGCCCTTCTGGGCCCGCTCGTAGCGGAAGTTCGGCGCGACGTACCAGACCTTCCACGGCGGTACCGGGTGGTGCTCCACGTAGGCGCGCACGACCGACGCGGTGCCCTCCGGTCGCAGCGCGAGCCGGCGACCACCCTTGTCGGTCAGCTCGTACATCTCCTTGCTGACCACGTCCGTGTGCTCGCCGACCCGCTGGAAGACCTCGAGGTGCTCGAAGACGGGGCTGATGACGAGGCCGTAGCCGAATCGCATCGCCCGATCCGCGAAGCGGCCCACCACGTCAGCCCAGACACCGGAGATCGGCGGCAGGACGTCGTGCACCCCCTTCGGGGCGCGAAAGACGTCGGTAGGCACTCGGGGCATCCGGCCGATGCTACCGGCCGGCCCCGCGCCGACCGGGTGGTTACACGCCGGGCGGGACCTTGACCTCCCGCCAGACGGCGACGCCCCAGGCCGAGGCCACCGGGTCGAGGAACTTCGGTGGTGACAGGTACTTGAGTCGCTGGTCGTAGACGTAGTTCTTCGCGTACCCGCTGATGACGGTACCGCCCGAGTTCGTGCCGACCGGTCCGCGGAAACGTTGGGCGATCGCGCCGGTCACGGCGAGCGTGCCGAGCGCGCTGCCACGGTTCCAATACTGCACCTCGAAGCTGTGGTTCACCGCGAGGATCGCCGCGTTGATGGTCGGGTTGCTCTGCGCGCCGGTCAGGTTGTCCGAGCAGATGCGCTGCACGTACTTTCCCGACGAGTTCGTGATGTAGTCCGTGCGGTCCCACGGCGATGTGCAGGCCGCCGGTTGGCTCGACTGCACGGGGTTGTACGTCGTGGTCTGGAGCTGCACCGGGTGGCGCACGTGGACGAAGTTGTTCGCCACGAGGCCGAGCAACGACGTCCCACTCGTGCCGCCGTTGTAGGTGAGGTTCCCGGTGATGAGGATGTTGTTCGCAGCGGCGACCGTGAGCTGGCCCTTCAGCTGGCCCTGTACGAACACGTCGCCGTCCCGGCACGAGTACTGGTTGGTGTCGTTGGTCACGATGCTCGTGGGGAGGGGGTACGCCGGGTTGCTGTACGGGCACCCGGCCGTGTAGTTCGGGTCCGACGTGGCCGACGGAACGCTCTGCACGTAGACGACGCCGTTCGCCGGCAGCGCACCCGTGCCGTTCGGCAGGCAGGCCCCGTACACCTGCTTCGAGAACGGGCTCGTGACCGTCATCGTGCCGCTCGAGTTCAGGACGATGTTGGTCGGGCCGGTGAACAGGCACCCACCTTTCCCGGCCGAGGTCTCGGCCTTGATCGACGAGTTGCTCGGTGGCATCGCGAGAGTCGGGAGGTAGTTGGGATCACCCGGGTTGGCAAAGACCGGGTTGTTACCCGGGCAACCCGAGTTGGTCCGGTAGCGGGGTTGCGTCGACTTGTTCCAGCTGGTGGACGTGTTCCCGTTGAAGTGCGGCGTTCCGCACACGAGGAACGAGTCGTTGCTGTGCAGCGGCCCGTTCACCTGGTCGGCGGTGATGAAGTTGATCTCCACGCACCCGCTGCCGCGGCCCGGCGTCGCGTACGCGTACGTCGTGCAGCTCGAGCTCGCCTGGGTCGGCGTGTACGTCGTGTCACCGGTGAAGAGCGGGCCGGTGTACAGCGCGGGATCGAGGGTCTCGTAGTCCGTGTAATAGAGGTAGTCGAGGAACGTCCGGCGGCGCAGCGTCGACTGCACCGTCCGGCGGGTGTTGCCGACCCGGCCGGTCGAGGTGATCAGAATCGTCCCGTCGACGGCGAGCTTCGAGGTGTCGGTGACGTAGCGGAACTGCGAGATCGTGTCGCCACCCGGGACGGATACGTACTGCGTGAACGCGCCGTTCCCGTCGGGCGGCGTGTTCGTCGCGCTGAACTGGTAGTAGTTCGAGTTCTCGTTGAGCCGGAACACGAAATCGTCGACACCGGCTTCCGCCGCGGCCAGCGCGGCGTTCCAGTCCTGATCGCGGCGGGACAGCGTCTGGGAGCCGACTCCGTACGCCACGGCCGTCGCCGACAGGGCCAGCATCGCCATCAGCGCGAGCAGCACCGTGATGAGGGCCATGCCCTGCTCCCCCGGCTCCCGCTGATCGATCGGGCGCCGTGCGGCGGAGACCACGTTCATCCTCGGCTTCGTCATGTCATCCGCCCAACAGCTGCTGGTAGTCGACGTTCGGGAGGCGCACGGTGTTCACGAGCGTGGTGTTGGCCACCGGGAACCCGGTCGCGCGCCGGATCGAGAGCGTGATGCGGACGGAGCCGGCCGAGAGGCGGTCCGTCGCCGAGAGTGGCGTCGCGGTGAGCTCGGTCCCGTTCAGGTCGTAGTACCGGAAGATCGGCACGCTCGCCGTGTTGGCGACGTACCGCCCCACGAAGCGCCGCGACGCCGCGCCGTTGTAGGTGTAGGTCGGTGGCACGGAGCTGGCATCGGGCTTCGTGACCTCCTCGACCAGCTCGCTGTTCGTGTCGACGTAGATCCGGACCCGACGCGGGCCGTTCTCGACCACGGAGCCGCTCGTGCCGTCGTTGTTGAGGTTGGCGTAGAAGACGACCTCGCGCTTGTCCGCGAGCACGAACGGCGACGTGCCCGCCTGGAGTCGGGTGGCCGTCCGAATGTCCTTGGTCGCCACGGCCATGAGGACCCGCGCTTCGTCGAGGTTCTCGAGCCGCCGCTCGGTACCGCCGATCGCATGGGTCACCGAGTCGACGCCCTGGTAGACGACCATCAGCACCAGGCCGAGCATGAGCGTGACGGCCACGAGCTCGAACATCGTCTGGCCGTGCTCCCCGGACGCCCGCCGGCCCTGCCGCCCCGATGCCCGCCGGGTCACAGGGAATCCACGTTCACGGTGGTGGTGCCGCTCACGCGCGGGTCGACGGTGACGGTCGACCAGCTCCCGCCGTAGGGGGATGCCGTGGGGATCTCGAAGGTCCAGGTGCCGTACGGGATCGCCACGAGGACCGTCCCCGGACCGGACACCGTCGCCACCGTGTACTGCCGGCCGGTTGGACAACCGTTGTCCGCGTCGTGCACCGCGACGATGTCTTGGGTCCCGCTCGACCACGAGACGTCGCCGTAGTGGACCTCGACCGTCGGCACGGTGACCGTGCCGCTCACGGCCCCGGCCGGCGAGGTCTCGAACGCGGTCGCGCGGCTCGCGCCGTCCCAGAACGCCACCCCACTGCCGTCCTGGCCCTCGGGGTCGGCGTCGGCGCAGTCACCGGCCCACGCCGCGTACCCGTCGGCGTAGGGGAAGAGGTTGCCGATGGTGCGCAGCGCGCCGGTCCCTGCGTATGCCTTCGAGCCGGTGGGGATCAGGCCGGTGTTCCCTACGGAGATCGGCACGCTCGACGGGAAGGAACCCCCGGCGGAGGTCGTCAGGCTCAGCGAGAGTGATGCGGCCCGGTCGTAGTCGAAGGCGACGGAGCTGGTCGCGCCGGATGTGACCCCGGTGATCTGTGAAGCGGTAGGGCTTCCCTGACGGTCGACGTAGCCGACTGCACCGAGCGACACCGTGTAGGTCGCTGGCGCGACGAACGCGAAGAACGCACAGCCGGACGAGGTCGTGGTGAGGTTGCGCACGAAGCTGCCCGACGTCACGGTCACCGGCACCCCGGCCAGCGGATCCGCGGTGCTGCCGAGCACCTTCACCGCGATGTGGCCGTTCAGCGGGTCGAACGAGCCGACCGGTGGGCTGAGGATCGTCGACGACTTCGCCGGAGCCACACCGCGCATGTCGGCCCAGAAGACGCTGACCGAGACGCGCAGGACCCGTGGCGTCGCGTTGGTCGAGTCGCACGGTCCGGTCGTGGAGGCGTTGTCCGTCCATTCCGTCTCGCGCCGCACCGTGTACGGGACGCCGTCGACGGACTCGGACCGGTCGACGAGCCCGAGCGGCAGCGCCGTGAAGGTGGTCGAGCGGACGTCGTCCATCTCCTGGCTGGCCAGGTTGGCGGCGATGCTGCGGTTGCGGTTGTTGCGGGCGAGGTTCAGCCCGCCCTCGATCGTGAGCGCGAGGCCGGCGCTCAGGATGGCGAACACGGCCACCGCGACGACCAGCTCGATCAGCGAGAACCCGCGCTCGCCCGCCCCGGCACTGACGCCGGCTCCGCCTCCGGATCCCTCTCGCGCGGTCATTTCGGACGTTTCTCCCTCGCTGCCGCCAATATCGGCAGCGAGGGCGCGTTCCCTTAGGGCAGGGACCCGGGAATTCGCCTACACGCGGGCGTGGCCGGGCAGGACCCGGGCGACCTCGTAGATCGAGTCGACCCGCTTGATCGCGGTGATGATCGAGTCGAGGTGGCCGGGGTCGGCGAGCTCGAAGTCGAACCGGAACCGGGCCACCCGGTCGGCCGAGGTCTGGCTGGTGCACGCCAGGATGTTCACGTGGTGGTCGGCCAGGGTGTTGGCGACGTCGCGGAGCAGGCGGGAGCGGTCCAGCCCCTCGACCTCGACGGAGACCACGTAGGTCGCCGGCGCGTCGTGGTCCCACTCGACCTCGATCAGCCGCTCGGCCTGGGTGGCCAGCCCGCCGGCGTTCGCACAGTCCGACCGGTGCACCGACACGCCGCGCCCCCGGGTGACGAACCCGATGATCTCGTCGCCGGGCACGGGAGTGCAGCAGCGGGAGAGCCGCACGAGCACGTCGTCCAGGCCTTCGACATGGACGCCGGCCGAACGGCGCCGCGCGTTGCTGCGCGCCGGCCGGCGGGCGGTGACGGGGATCTGCTCCTCGCCGCCGGCCATCTCCCGGCGGAGCCGCTGGGCAACGGCCTTGCCCGAGACATGACCCTCACCGATCGCAGCCTGGAGGGCTTCGACGTCGGCGTAGTGCAGTGACTCGGCGATGTCGCGGAGCAGCTTCGACGCGGTCTGGACCGGGAGGCTCTCCTTGCGCAGTGCCTTGACCAGCTCGTCGCGGCCGGTGTCGATCGCGTCCTCGCGCCGCTCCCGCGAGAACCATTGACGGATCTTCGCCCGGGCCCGCGGCGTCTGCGCGAACTGCAGCCAGTCCCGGCTCGGGCCCGCGCCCTCGACCTTGCTCGTGAAGATCTCGACCGTGTCCCCCGACGCGAGCGTCGAGTCGAGTGGGACGAGACGACCGTTCACCCGCGCGCCGATGCAGCGGTGACCGACCTCGGTGTGGATCGTGTACGCGAAGTCCACCGGGTTCGCCCCGGTCGGCATCGTGACGACCTTGCCCTTCGGGGTGAAGACGAAGACCTCGTCCTGCTCGAGGTCGATCTTCAGCGACTGCATGAACTCGGCCGGGTCCTCGGTCTCCTGCTGCCAGTCCACGAGGCGCTGGAGCCAGACGAGGTCGTCGGCCTTGTTGGTGGTCTCGCCTTCCTTGTACCCCCAGTGCGCGGCGATGCCGTACTCCGCCCGCCGGTGCATCTCCTGGGTCCGGATCTGCACCTCGACCAGCCGGCCGCCGGGACCGATCACCGTCGTGTGCAACGCCTGGTAGAGGTTGAACTTCGGCATCGCGATGTAGTCCTTGAAGCGCCCCTGCACCGGACGCCACCAGGCGTGGATCGAGCCGAGCGCGGCGTAGCAGTCCTTCACCGTCTCGACGACGACGCGCAGCCCGACGAGATCCTGGACCTCGTCGAACTCCTTGTTCTTGACGACCATCTTCTCGTAGATGGACCAGTAGTGCTTCGGCCGGCCGCGCACCTCGGCTTCGATGCGCAGCTCGGCGAGCCGCTCGTTGAGCTCGGCGAGCAGGCCGTCGAGGTAGTCCTGGCGCTCGGGCGCCTGGGTGTAGACGAGCTGCTCGATCTCCGCGTACCGCTTCGGGTGCACGACCGCGAACGCGAGGTCCTCGAGCTGCCACTTCACGTCGCCGATGCCGAGCCGGTGCGCGAGCGGGGCGTAGATATCGAGTGTCTCCTGGGCGATGCGGAGCTGCTTCGCCTCGGGCAGTGATGCAATCGTGCGCATGTTGTGCAGGCGGTCGGCGAGCTTGATCAGCAGCACGCGGATGTCCTTGGCCATCGCCACGAGCATCTTGCGCAGGGTGGCGGCCTGTTGCGCTTCCTTCGAGTTGAACTGGAGCCGGTCCAGCTTGGTGACCCCGTCGACGATCGCGGCGACGTCGCGGCCGAAGTCCCGCTCGATGTCGTCGTGGGTCGTTGTCGTGTCCTCGACCGCGTCGTGCAGGAGGGCGGCGGCGATGGTGACG
Organism: Acidimicrobiia bacterium; assembly: GCA_038252255.1. Lineage (GTDB taxonomy): Bacteria > Actinomycetota > Acidimicrobiia > IMCC26256 > JAENVU01 > Chersky-806. The sequence continues at coordinate 103,069 of JBBSAM010000010.1, forward strand.
TCGTCGAGACCGAGATCGGCGAGGATCATTGCGACCCCGACCGGGTGGGAGATGTACGGCTCACCCGAACGGCGGACCTGCTCCGCGTGGGCGTTCCAGGCGACCCGGTAGGCCCGCTCGATGAGGTCCGTGTCGGCCTTGCGGTGCCGCTCCAGGTACGTGTCGATGAGCGGGGCGACCGCCACGTCCACGTAATGGCGCCGCCAGGGCAGGACCGACCGCCGGTCGACGGCCCGGGTCTCGGTACGGGGGGGCTCGGTGATGCTCATTCCTGAGCCCATTGTCGCGCACGCGGTGTACGAGCCCCGTACCTACTTGCGCTTGCGACCCTTCTGCTGGCGCGGCCGCGGCGTGATCACGGCGGCGTCGGTCGCCGCCTTCGTCCGAGTCGGCGCGGGCGACGTGGCGGTGGCCGAGGCCGGCGTGGCCTGCTTCGCCGCTCCCGCCGGGACCGGCTCGTCGAGCGACTCACCCTGGTACTCCGGGGCCGCGGCCCGCTGCGCACGGGTCTCGGCCCGGGACGCGACCGCCCGGTGCTTCGGCTCGCGCTCCTTCAGCCAGGCGAGGATCGGCGTGGCGACGAAGATCGACGAGTAGGCACCGGTGAGGAGACCGACGAACAGCGCGAGCCCGAAGTCCCGCAACGCGAGCGCGCCGTAGATCCAGACGCCGACGACGAGCAGTGAGGCCACCGGGAGCAGCGCCACGAACGAGGTGTTCAGCGACCGCATCAGCACTTCGTTCAGCGAACGGTTCGCCATCTCGGTGTAGGTGAGGCCCTTGACCGTGCCGATCTTCGGCTCGTTCTCCCTGATCTTGTCGAACACGACGACGGTGTCGTAGAGCGAGAAGCCGAGAATCGTCAAGAACGCGATGACGGTCGCGGGCGTGACCTCGAAGCCCGTGATCGCGTAGACACCGATGGTGATCGCGATGTCGTGGATCACCGCGATGATCGCCGCGATCGCCATCTTGATCGTGAACCGCATCGACAGGTAGAGGGCGATCACGAAGAAGAAGATCACGAGGGCGCGCAGCGCCTTGCTGCTGACCTGATCGCCCCAAGTCGGGCCGACGTCGCTGACGCTCACGTCGGCCGCCTTCACCCCGCCGTACTTGGCCAGAGCCGCGGTGATCCCGTCCGTCTTGGCGCGCGGCAGGTTCTGGCCCTGGACGCGCACGCCGTTGCTGCCGACCACCACGATCTTCGGGTCCTTCACCCCGAGCCCCTCGACCGTCGATCGGAGATCCGCGGTCGACGGGGTCTGGTGGGTCGTCAGCTCCCACACCGTCCCACCGGTGAAGTCGATGCCGAGGTTGAGGCCGTTGACGACGAACCCGGCCAGGCCCGCGACCAGCACGATTCCCGAGAGCAGGGCCCAGCGCCACTTCCGGTGCAGGAAGTCGAAATTGGTTCTCTCGTGGTAGAGGTCCTTGAGGGTGTGGTGCTTGCCGTCGGCCCGCATCAGGCCGTCACCCCCACCGCGTCGAGCCCGGCGGCGATGCCGACCTTCTTCGCGCGCACCAGCTCGCTGCGCTGCACCATGAAGTACACGATCGGGTGCATGAAGAAGTAGGAGATCAACAGGTCGAGGACGACCGAGATCCCGAGGAAGAACGCGAATCCTCGGACGGATCCGATCGCGAGCGCGTAGAGGACGACCGCGCCGATGAGCGATACGAAGTCGGCGGCCAGGATGGTGCGGAACGACTTCTCGAACGCGCGGTCGACCGATGAGCGCACCGTGCGACCGGTGCGCACCTCGTCCTTCAGCTTCTCGAAGTACACGACATACGAGTCCACGGTGACACCGACGGAGACGATCAGACCCGTCACTCCGGCGAGGGTCAGGGTCAATCCGATCGCGGAACCGAGGTACGAGATCAGCGAGTAGATCGCCATCCCCGCGAGCATCAGACCGCTGATCACGACCAGCGCGAGCAGCCGGTAGAAGAGCAACATGTAGAGCGCGACGAGCGCGAGCCCGATCAGACCGGCGGCGATGCCGGCATGGAGCTGATCGGTGCCGAGGGTCGGCGAGACGCTCTCGGTCGTGAGCTCCTTGAGCTGGACCGGCAGCGCGCCGTACTGCAGCACGGTCGCGAGGTCCTTGGCGTCGCCCTCACTGAAGTTCCCCGAGATCGAGACGTCGCCGTTGAAGCTGTCGGTCTGGAACGCGGGTGCAGACTGCACGACCCCGTCGAGCACGATCGCCACCGCGTTCTGCGGTGGCGACTTCGGATACGAGACCCTCGCGAGCTGGTTGAAGAGGGTCTGGCCGCTGCTCTTGAGCGAGAGGTCCACGGTCCAGCCCTGGCCGGCCTGGTACACCGCCTTCGCGCCGCTGACATCCTTGCCGACCAACGCGGCCGGGCCGAGCTGGTAGCGCACCGCGCTCTTCCCCGTCGCACGACCCGGGAGGATGACGGTCGCCTTGGCCGTGTCCTCGGCCGCGGTCGACGTCTTCTGGCTGTTCGCGGTCGTCGTCGTGGTGGTGGCGGCCGTGCTCGAGGAGGTGGCGCCGGCCACGGCCGTGGTCTGCGACGTGTCCTTCTTGGTGGTGGTCGTCGTGCTCGGCGCGGTGTCCGGCGGGAGGATCGCGAGGACGGGTCGGAAACGCAGCTCGGCGGTCTTGCCGACGAGGCGGCGGGCCTTGTCGCGGTCCTTCACGCCGGGGAGGTCGATGATGACCGTGTGGCCCTGCCGGCTGATCTCGGGCTCGGCCACGCCGAGAGCATCGACCCGGTTGCGGATGATGTCGACGGCTTTGTTCAGCGAGGCCTCGTTCTTGACCTTGCCCACCGGCGCGAGCACGACCGAGATGCCACCCTGCAGGTCGAGACCCAGGATCGGCTTGTTGCCGGAGAGCAGCGTGGCGACGAACGTACCGAGGATCAGCACGAGCGTCACGCTCAGGTACCAGGCGTTGCGCTTCACTTCTCTCTACGATCTCTCTCGGCGGAATTCTCGATCGCCGTCTCCGGGCCCGGGTCGAGCGTGGCTTCGTCGTCGGCGTCTGCGAGGTCGATCTCGGGCGGGGCCGGGGGGCGGCCACTGACGGCTTCGCGGGCGAGGGTGAGCGTCACGCCCGGCGCGACCTCGACGAGCAGGGTCGTGTCCGTGAGCTCGCGCACCGTGCCGTAGATCCCACCGGCGGTGATGACCTCGTCGCCGACCTCGAGGCTCGCGATCAGCGCTCGGCGAGCGGCCACCTGGCGGCGCTGCGGCCGCACGATGAGCACGAAGAAGGCGCCGGCGAGCAGCGCGAGGTAGAGGAAGATGATGGCCATGAGGGGCAACGATTCGGGTAGGAACCGACGGAGGACTGTAGCGCGAGGGCCCTGCGGAACCGGGTCACTCGCGCCCGTCGAACAGCCCGGGTGAGGCCGTCTCGGCCGCCGGCGCCACCAGATCGAGGTGCCCGAATCCGGCCGCGGTGGCCACCCGGCCCCGCGGGGTGCGCATCAGGAGACCCTGCTTGAGCAGGAAGGGCTCGTAGACCTCTTCGACCGTGTCCGGTTCCTCCCCCACGGCCACAGCCAGCGTGGACAGGCCGACCGCCTGGCCCGCGAAGGTCACGCACAGCGCGTGCAGGAGGGCACGGTCCACCTTGTCGAGCCCGCGCTCGTCGACCTCGAACAGCGCCAGCGCGGCGCGGGCGATGTCACCGTCGACCGAGCCGTCGCCGCGCATCTCCGCGTAGTCCCGCACCCGCTTCAGCAGCCGGTTGGCGATCCGCGGCGTGCCGCGAGCCCGGCCCGCGATCTCGCGGGCGCCGTCCGGCTCCAGGGGGACCCCGAGGATGCGGGCGGCGCGTACGAGGATCGCCTCGAGATCCACCGCCTCGTAGTAGTCCAGGCGGGCGACGAAGCCGAAGCGATCCCGCAGCGGGCCGGTGATCAGCCCGGTGCGCGTGGTGGCGCCGACGAGCGTGAAGCGTGGAAGGTCCAGGCGGATCGAGCGGGCCGACGGACCCTTGCCGATCACGATGTCGAGCTGGAAGTCCTCCATCGCGGGATAGAGCACCTCTTCGACCGTACGCGGCAGGCGGTGGATCTCGTCGACGAACAGCACGTCGCCGTCGTCGAGGTTCGTGAGGATCGCCGCGAGGTCCCCCGCCCGCTCGAGCGCCGGGCCACTCGTGACGCGCAACGCGACCTCCATCTCGGCGGCCACGATCCCCGCGAGGCTCGTCTTGCCGGTACCGGGCGGGCCCGCGAAGAGCAGGTGGTCCACCGCTTGACCGCGTTTTTGGGCCGCGCCCAGCAGGATGTCGAGATGCTCCTTCAGCCGGGGCTGGCCGACGAACTCGCTCAGTCGCCGGGGGCGCAGCGTCGTCTCCTCGGCCGCCTCCACCGGATCGGCGCTCGCCCGCAACAGCTCTTCCCTCATCGCTCTGGCTCGCTTCGGTGCCGGGGGTTCATACTCGGGCCGCCAGACGCTTGAGCGCGGTGCGCAGCAGATCCTCGATCGCGCCGTCCGTCGGCAGGTCGGTGAGCGCGTCGCGCACCTCCTCGGGCCCGTAGCCGAGCTCGGTGAGCGCCGCCCGGACCTCGGCCCGCGCGCTCGGCGCACCGTTGCCGCCCGGCTCGGCGAGATCCAGGTCCGGGACCCCGAGGCGCTCCTTCAGCTCGACCATCAGCTTCTGGGCCGTGCGCTTCCCCACGCCGGGCACGAGGCACAGGGTGTCCAGGTCGCCGTCCGCCAGGCACCGTCGCAACGCCCCCGGGCCGTGCACCGAGAGCATGGCCAGCGCGAGCTTCGGTCCGACCCCGCTCGCGCCGATGAGGACCTCGAACGTGTCGCGCTCGTCGCGGGTCGGGAACCCGTACAACGTCATCGCATCCTCACGTACGTGGAGGTGGGTGAAGAGGAACGTCGGCGCGCCGGGGGTGAGCGCGGTCATCGCGCCGAGCGGCACGAGACACCGGTACCCGACCCCGCCGACCTCGACCAGCGCTTCACCGCTCGGGCTGCGCTCCAGGACGGTTCCGCGCACCGAGCCGATCATCGGCTCCCCTCCTTGGCCAGCGCCGCCGCCACCGCATCCGCGTACCCGGGCGCCGGCGACTTCGCGGTCTCTCGCGTCACGCGCACCTTCGCGCCCCACAGGTGGCAGAGCGCGAGCGCGAGCGCGTCGGCCGCGTCGGGCGGGCGCGGCGGCTCGGCGAGGTTCAGCAACCGGACCACCATCGCCTGCACCGCGTCCTTCTCCGCGCCGCCGTATCCCGCCACGGCGAGCTTCACCTCGTTCGGGCTGTACTGCACGACTGGGATTCCGGCCCGGGCCGCCAGCGCGAGCGCGAGGCCACTGGCCTGGCCCACCGACATCGCCGTCCGCACGTTCACCTGGAACAGGACCCGCTCCACCGCGACGGCCGAGGGCGCCAGCTCGGCCACCAGGTCCTCGAGCTCGGCCTGCAGCCGGCCCAGCCGCTCCGGGAGGGCGAGCTCGGCGCCGGTGCGGATCACCCCGTACGCGACGGCACGACAGTCCGACCCTCGACCCGTGACCGCGCCGTAACCGCAACGCGAGAGACCCGGGTCGATCCCGAGCACCGGCCCCGACGGATCGAACATGGGTTCGATGTTAACTCCTCCGTCTCGCCCGACCGCGGTTTGCCTCTCCGGGACGCAGACCCTTCCGGGTAGCTACCGCCGGCGCGCCTGCCGCAGGGTCGCTCCGCGTCCGCACTGCGTGCCCGCTCCCGCGCTCCGCTCAGCTGTGCCCGCGGCGGCGCCTGCTCCTGCTCCGGATGAGCCAGCGGATCAGGAGCACGAGCACGACGGCGCCGGCCAGCGGGGCCAGCCGGCGCCCGAGTGACGACCCACTCACCTCGAGCAGGTCCACCGGCTCTGCTTCCGGGCTGTCGATCTTGCGGACGGCGGCACCATTGCCGGACGGCTCGGCGGCCGGCTGCGCACGGGCGGCAACGGTCTCCGCCACGAGCTCGTCGGCTTCCTCGTCCTCGGCTTCGCCGTCCGCCGGGTGCTCGGCGCGCTCGTCCGACTCCCCCGCGGTCAGATCGACCAAGTCCGCGGTCAGGACGTCGCGTTCGAGGTTCTCGACGAACTGGGCGAGGAGCTTGTTCGAGACGTCACCGATCACTCCCCGCCCGAACTGCGCGACTTTGCCGGTGATCGAGAGGTCGGTCTCCACGTCGACGCGCGTCCCGTCCCCGTCGGGGAGGAGCACGAGCTTGATCGACGCGGACGCGTTGCCCTGGCCGCGCGTGTCCCGGCCGGTGGCGGCGACGACCGCGGTGTGCGTCGCGTCGTCCACGGTCTCGATCCTCGCGGTGCCTTTGTACTGCGCGGTGATCGGGCCGACCTTCACCTTGACGATGCCCCGGTACTCGTCGCCCTCGACCTCCTGCAGCTGCGCGCCCGGCATGCACGGCGCGATGCGCTCGAGGTCCAGCAGCACGCGCCAGGCCTCTTCGACCGGTACATCCACCCGGAACGAGTTCTCGATCTCCATCTAGGTCTCCATCTCCCGTTGCCCCAGCTGTTCGATCCGCTGCAGGTCCTCGATCGTGTCGACATCGTCCGGCCGTCCGGTGCCGTCGCAGGCGACCTCGGTCACCGGATGGGTGCGCATCAGCGCCCGGGCCCCCTCGTCACCCTCGAGCCGGCGGGCCTCCGGCCAGAGGCTGCGGGCCAGGAGCACGGGGTTGCCTCGCGCGCCCGCGTACGTTGCGACCGCGAGTGTCGCGCCGTCGTCATGGGCCGCGGCGAGCCTGCGGTACGCCTCGGCACCGACGCAAGGCTGATCGGCGAGCCCGATGCAGACCGCGCCAACCTGGGCCCACCCGTCCAGCGCGACGAGCGCGGCTCGGAGGCTCCGGGCGATGCCGTCGCGCCAGCCGCGGGCGCGCACGACGGTGACACCCTGCGGGACGGCGCGTTCGACCGCCCGCGCCCGGTGACCGACGACGAGCACGGCCGGTCGCAGTCCCGAGTCCATCGCGGCCGCGAGCGCCCAGCTGACGAGCGGCCTTCCGGCCAGCTCGAGCAACGGCTTGGGTGTGTCGTTCTCGGGACCCAGCCGCGAGCCGCGGCCCGCCGCGAGGACGGCTACCGCGGTCGCGGTCAAGCGCCTGCGGCCTCGAGCGCGCGTCGGGTCAAGACGCGGGCCAGGTGCTCGCGGTACTCGACGTCGGCGTTGAGATCTTCGGGGGGATCGGTGCCTTCGGCCGCACGCGCCGACGCGTCGGCCACCGGCGCACCCGCGGCCAGGGCTTCCTCGACCCCGCGTGCCCGCAGCGGGGTCGCACCCATGTTGACCAAGGCGACCCGGGTCGAGCCGCCCACCTGCACCGCGAGCGCGCCGACGATCGCCCAGTCCTGGGCCCGCCGGTTGAACTTCTGGTACGAGAACCCGTTGGCGCCGGTCTTGGGCACCCGGATCTCGGTGAGCAGCTCGTCCGGCGCGAGAGCCGTCTCGAGGAAGCCGGTGAAGAACTCGCCCGCGGCGAGCTCGCGCTCACCGCCGGGGCCACGGGCCACGAACGTGGCTTCGAGCGCGAGCAGCGCGGCCGGAAGGTCGGACGCTGCGTCCCCGTGCGCGACCGAACCGCCGATCGTCCCGCGGTGACGGACCTGGTTGTCGCCCACCTCCGCGGCCACGGCCCGCAGCATCCCGCACTCGTCGCGGAGCAGCGCGTTCGTCTCGAGCTCACGGTGACGGGTGAGCGCGCCGATGGCGATGTGGTCGCCGGCGTCGCGCACGTACTGAAGATCGCGCAGCCGGCCAACGTCGACGATGACGCTCGGCACCGACAAGCGCAACTTCATGAGCGGCAGCAGCGACATCCCACCCGCGAGCAGCTTGGCCTCGTCACCGTGCTCGGCCAGCAGCGCCACCGCCGCGTCCGCGGAGTCGGCCCGTTCGTAGTCGAACGCGGCGGGGATCACGCGCCGCCCTCGCTCGAGCCCGCCGCGGCAAGCACCGCCTGCACGATGTTGTGGTAGCCGGTGCATCGGCAGAGGTTCCCCTCGAGCCCGAGGCGCACCTCACGCTCGGTCGGGTTCGAGTTCTCTTCGAGGAACGAGACCGCGGCAAGCACCATGCCCGCGGTGCAGAAACCGCACTGCAGTCCGTGCTGCTCGTGAAACGCGCGCTGCACCGGATGCTGCTCCCCGTTTCGAGCGAGGCCTTCGATCGTGGTGATCGACGCTCCGTCGGCCTGGGCCGCGAGCATCGTGCAGGACTTCACGGACTCGCCGTCGACGAGAACGGTGCACGCGCCGCAGCTCGACGTGTCACAGCCGACCTTGGTGCCGGTCAGCCCGCACGCCTCGCGCAGGTACTGCACGAGCAGGGTCCGGGGTTCGACGTCGTGGTCCCGGCCGGAGCCGTTGACCGTCATTTCCACGCGCATCGCCCGCATCTTGTCAGAGGAGCATCGTCGGCGGCACGAGGTGCTCGCCGCGGCGGTCTCAGACGGGCGGTGGCGCGACCTCGGGCAGCGTCTCGGTGAGCGGCTGCGGGCCCGCGAAGGAGGGGTCTCCGGGGACGTCGGTCTCACGGTTCTGGCGACGAGCCCGCTTCTCGGCCTGCTTCTCGAGCCGGGCTCGCTCTTTCTGGGTCTTGAGGAAGGTGGTGCGGCGCTTCTTCGCCATCAGGTTCCTTCAGGTCGGTCGGGTGGCCGGTCGGGAGAGAGTCCGGTCGACGGACGGCCCGGGTTCAGAACCCGGGCCGCCCGTCTTACCGAGAGTTCTCAGATTGCGCGGACGTTCTGCGCCTCTTCTCCCTTGCGACCGGGGGCAACGTCGAACTCGACGCGCTGACCCTCTTCGAGCGAGCGGTAGCCGTCGCCCTGAATCGCGGAGAAGTGGACGAACACGTCGTCGCCACCTTCACGCGAAATGAAGCCGAAACCCTTGTCGGCGTTGAACCACTTGACGGTGCCGGTTGTCACGATGTGCTCCTTGTGAGTGTTGCTGTATTTCCGTGCCGTTCCTGGCGCGGCTTGGGGCGCGGCACACGAGGCACGGCGCGCAAATCTTGAAGAGAGGTGGTCGGGGCCGGCTCCTGTGTGGCAGCGGCACGGCTGATGGCGGTGCGTTCCCGTCATCCAGCGGGCACGGGGGCGGTCTGTTGCTGCGAACAAGCATAGCCCTCAACGGCGCGCGAGGGGCACTGGGCGGCTATCCGGCGACATTTGGGCCCGCCCGGTCGACCCGAATGCGTATCAAGAGCCTTCGATCGCGCTCCATCGCCGCGCGGTACTCGTCCCAGTCCGGGTGCTCGCCGGACAGGGCGCGGTAGTACTCGACGAGCGGTTCCATGGCGTCCGGCAGCGAGAGGATCTCCCCCGTCCCGTCGAGCTGCACCCAGTCACCGAAGAAGCCGTCGTCGAACACGCACAGGCTCGCCCGCGGATCCCGGCGGAGGTTCTTCACCTTGATCGCGGTCTCCCGGCTGCTGATCGCGACGAGGCCGTCCGCGTCGACCGCCGCGGCGATCGGCGACATCTGCGGCCGACCGTCCTTGCGCGTCGTGGCGAGCACTGCGTGGTGGTGCCCCCTGACGAAGTCGAGCGCGGTTGCGACGTCCATCTCAGATCCCCGCGACGACCTGGGCCAGCGCTCCCGGCTTGTCCCACGTGACGCCGATGGAAGCGACCCGCTTGTGCCGGATGATCCCGGTCGCGTCGATCACGAACGTCGAGCGCTTCACCGCGATCGGCCCGAAGCCGCGCACACCGTAGGCGTCGATCACCTTCTTCTCCGTGTCGGCCAGGAGCGGGAACGGGAGCTGGCGCTTCTCGATCCAGCGCTCGTGTGAATCGACGTCCTGGGGCGAGATGCCGAGCAGCACCGCTTCGACGCCCTCGAACTCGTTGAAGTTGTCGCGGTACTGGCACATCTGCTTCGTACAGCCGGGAGTGAAGTCGCCCGGGTAGAACGCGAGCACGACCTTGCGGCCGCGGTACTCCGAGAGCGTGTAGTCGCGTCGCTCGGTTCCCTGAACGCCCGGCAGCGTGAAGTCCGGCGCTTCGTCTCCGACCTCCACGCCTTTCGCGCTCATGCGACCACGGTCGCGAGGACGTCGTCGGGGATGTCGAAGTTGGCGTAGACGTTCTGCACGTCGTCGTGCTCCTCGAGCGCGTCGATGACCCGCAGCACGGACTTCGCGGCGCCGGAATCGGTGAGTGGGACCGTCTGGGACGGCAGCATCGTGAGATCGGTGCTCGTGAACGCGATCCCGCTGCTCTCCAGCGCGCCCCGCACCGCGTGGAGCTCGGTGGGCGGGGTCGTGATCTGCCAGGAGTCGCCCTGGTCCTCGATGTCCTCCGCACCGGCCTCGAGCGCAGCGAGCATCAGGTCGTCCTCGGATGCCGCGTCCTTGTCCAGCAGGATCACGCCCTTGCGCTCGAACTGCCAGCTCACCGCGCCGGGTTCGGCCAGCGAGCCACCGTTGCGCGTGAACGCGTTCTTCACCTCGGAACCGGTTCGGTTGCGGTTGTCCGTGAGCGTCTCGACGTACACCGCGACCCCGTGGGGCGCGTAGCCCTCGTAGTTGACCTGCTCGTAGGTGACCCCCTCGAGCTCACCGGTCCCCCGCTTGATCGCACGTTCGATGTTGTCCTTCGGCATCGAGCCGTCGCGTGCCTTCTGGACCATCGTGCGCAAGGTCGGGTTGCCCTCGATGTCACCGCCGCCCTGACGCGCCGCAACCTCGATCTGGCGGGCCAGCCGGGCGAACAGCTTGCCGCGGGCGGCGTCGGCCGCGCCCTTGGCGTGCTTGATCGAATGCCACTTGGAGTGTCCACTCACGATGTCACCTCCTGGAGGAAGCGTTGATGCAGTCGCAGGTCGCCCGACAGCTCGGGATGGAAGGTTGCCGCCCACACAGGGCCGTGGCGTACGAGCACTGCGTTTCCGTCGTGGGTGGCGAGCACCTCGACCGACGGCTGCACGGATTCGATCAACGGCGCGCGGATGAACACACCGGGGAACGTACCCTCGATCCCGTCGATGCGCAGCGGCGCCTCGAACGACTGGAGCTGGGTGCCGTACCCGTTGCGCGCCACGGTGCACTCCAGCATCCCGAACACCGGCGGCGCCGCGGCACCGTGCTGGTCGCGCACGTCGTTGGCCAGCACGATCAGCCCGGCACACGTTCCGAAGACGGCGAGACCGTCGCGGAGTGCCGCGCCGAGCGGCGCCTGGAGGCCCGAGGTCTGCAGGAGCCGGGTGATCGTGGTCGACTCCCCGCCGGGGAGGAACAACGCGTCGATCCCGCTCAGGTGCTCCGGGGTGCGGACCTCCACCACTTCGACGCCGAGCGCGTCGAGCACCTCACGATGCTCCCGGAACGCCCCCTGCAGGGCGAGCACACCGGCTTTCATTCAGAAGACCCCCGGAGGGCGAACGGTAGACCGCGATCGCATGACGCCCTCCGGCGGCACCCAGAAGACCCCCGGAGGGCGAACGGTAGACCGCGATCGCATGACGCCCTCCGGCGGCACCCAGAAGACCCCCGGAGGGCGAACGGTAGACCGCGATCGCATGACGAAATCCGGTGGCACCTGGAGGCCTGCTGCGCATGCGTTACCAGCCGCGCGCAGCGAGCTTCACGTCGAGCGTCTCGATGCCCTCGCCCTTCATCGCGGGGCCGAGGCCGCGAGAGACCTTGGCGACGATCTCCGCGTCGGCGTAGTGCGTCGTCGCTTCGACGATGGCCTTGGCGCGCGTCGCGGGCTCGTCGCTCTTGAAGATCCCGGACCCGACGAAGACCGCCTGGGCGCCGAGCTGCATCACGAGTGACGCGTCGGCCGGCGTGGCGATCCCGCCGGCGCAGAACAACGGGACGGGAAGCTCGCCGCGCTCGGCGACTTCCTGGACGAGATCAGCCGGAGCGGAAAGCTCCTTGGCCCAGGTGTAGAGCTCTTCATCCTCGGCGACCGTCAGCTTCTTGATGTCGCCGAAGATCGCGCGGAGGTGGCGGACGGCCTCGACGATGTTGCCGGTGCCGGCCTCGCCCTTGGACCGGATCATGCACGCACCTTCGGAGATGCGCCGCAGTGCCTCGCCGAGGTTCGTGGCTCCGCAGACGAACGGTGACGTGAACGACCACTTGTCGACGTGGTGGGCTTCGTCGGCCGGCGTCAGCACCTCGGACTCGTCGATGTAGTCGACGCCGAGCGACTCGAGCACCTGAGCCTCGGCGAAGTGGCCGATCCGGCACTTGGCCATCACCGGGATCGTGACGGTGGCCTGGATCTCCTCGATCATGGCCGGGTCCGACATCCGGGCGACCCCGCCGTCGCGGCGGATGTCCGCCGGAACCCGCTCCAACGCCATCACCGCGACGGCTCCGGCATCCTCGGCGATGCGCGCCTGCTGGGCGTTCACGACGTCCATGATCACGCCGCCGCGCAGCATCTCGGCCAGTCCCCGCTTGACGCGGGCAGTTCCGGTGTCACGGGTGTCCGACATGCACCCAGTCTACCGGGCGGGCCTGGGAGCACCCGAAGCGTTTACGAAGTCGGCGGAGTCACCGGCTTCTGGACATCGACCGTGTAGGACACATCGGGCAGCTCGACCCACGTGTGCCCGGGGACGAGCTTGATCGGGTCCCCGTTCGCGCCACGCAGCGTCATGGGCTCGGTCACGTCGGGACGCTCCCAGGTCCCGGGCGTGGACGTGCCGTCGCGCAGCACGATCACGCTCCCCCGCCCGACGAGCTGTGCCTGCGCGCCTTCCTGACCCACGCCGCCCTTGTAGACGACGGGAAGGATCACGACGTTCTGCGTCGCGATCTGGCCGCCCGTACGGCTCACGAACGGCCGGCCGTCGGTCGAGCGCAGCCACACCCCCTGACCGGCGTCCCAGGCGTAGCTCACCGCGTAGCCGCGGCTGTACCCGATCGAAACCGCCGTCGCCGGCGTTGCGGCCGCGTGGTTCTTCCCCGGCGCCGCGTACGAGAACAGTGGCGGGGGCGGAACCGGCTTGCCGCCGAACGCCCAGAGCCGCGCCGGCCGCCCGAAGAGGTTGTGCGGCGCGGCACGCGACCGGTCCCGGAACATCGCGTCGCCGGCCTTGTTCTCGTCGACGAGCGTGACCGGGGCCTGCCCGATCGCCTGCACCGCGTTCGGCGCGCCGCCGGAGTAGGCGAAGATCCCACCGACCGGCCAGACGATGGACGGGTCGGTGAGCCGGACCGAGCGGATGGGCCCCACGACGTCCGCGGACTCGGACTGGAACATGGCGAGGAAGCGGGTGATGCCGCTCTCGACCACCTCGTTCCATACGATGTCCGCGGCCTCGATGCCGGCCTGCGGTCGGACCTGCGGGGTGTTCTCGACCTTGACGCTGAGCACCGGCCGGGTCTGCGCGACGCCCGTCGGGTCGGGCAGCCCGGTGAGCGGTGCGACCGGCGGCGGCGCCGCCGTCGTGCTCGTCCCCTTGCCGTGGCGCTTCGCGTTGTTGTCGTTGCCCCCGCTGCAGGCCGCGGCGACCAGCACCAGCACGACCAGCGCGGCAGGCACCGCGCGGGAGAACCGACTCACATGGCCTTGAGGGCAGCGATCCGTTCCGCGAGCGGAGGATGCGTGTCGAACGCGCGGTTGAGCCACGAGCCCTTCTTTCCCTCTTGGTCCTGGTCGCGATCGAGTGGCGACTCGATCCACATCTGGGCCGTGGCCCGGGTGGCGTGGTGAACGACGGCCTGGTCGTCCTGCAGCTTCTCCAGCGCGGAGATGAGCCCGGGCGGGTAACGCGTGAGCTGGACACCCGAGGCGTCGGCGAGCAGCTCGCGCCGACGGCTCATCGCGAACTGCATCAGCTGGGCGGCGAAGGGAGCGAGGATGAGCAAGGCGAACGCGAGGATGACGAGGATGAGGCCGATCGGACCCGAGTCGTTGTTGTCCCGGCGGCCCGACCGGCCACCGAACCACATGAACCGCAGCCCGAGGTCCGCCATCAGCGCGACCGCGCCGACCGCGGTGACCGCGACCGTCGACACGAGGATGTCGTAGTTCTTCACGTGGCTGAGCTCGTGTGCGAGCACCCCTTCGAGCTCGACGCGGTTCATCTTCTCGAGCAGGCCCGTGGTGACCGCGAGCGCCGCGTGCTTCGGGTTCCGCCCGGTGGCGAACGCGTTCGGGGCCGGATCGTCCACCACGTAGAGCCGCGGCTTCGGCAGGCCCGCGGCGATGCACAGGCCCTCGACCAGGTTGTGGTAGCGCCGGTACTCGGGACCGTCGGCGGGCTTCGCGCGGCTCGCCGCCAGCGCCACCTTGTCCGAGTAGAAGTACGACGTCCACGCCAGCGCGATCGCGATCACGATGGCGATCGGGACGATCGCGACGCCCGCCTGGAAGAGGATCCCGAGCGCGATCGCCACGAGCGCGATGAGCAGCACGAAGGCAGCCAGCATCACGAACGTGCGGCGCTTGTTGCGCGCGATCTGCTCGTACATCCCCATGACAGCGCTCTACGGACCCCGCGGGGCCCTAGAACTGGACCTTGACCGGGCCTGTTGCCTCGGGGTCGCCTTCGAAGTACTCGCGGTGCGTGAAGTTGAACGCACCCGCGAGCATGTTGCCGGGGAAGGACTGGATGCTGTTGTTGTAGCCCAGCACGCTGTCGTTGTAGAACTGCCGCGCGTACGCGATCCGGTCCTCGGTCGAGGTCAGCTCCTCCTGGAGGTTCAGGAAGTTCTGGTTGGCCTTGAGGTCCGGGTACTGCTCGGCCACGGCGAACAACGACTTCAGCGTGCCGCTCAGCGCGTTCTCGGCCTGGGCCTGCTGGGCGGGCGAGCCACCCTGCTGAGCCGAGATGGCGTTGGCCCGGGCGGCGGTCACCGCCTCGAAGGTTGACTTCTCGTGCGCGGCGTAGCCCTTCACCGTCTCCACGAGGTTCGGGATGAGGTCATAGCGACGCTTGAGCTGGACGTCGATCTGCGAATAGGCGTTGTCGATGCGGTTCCGCGTCCGGACGAGCCGGTTGTAGGTGAGGACCACGTACAGGGCGAGGAGGACGACGACAACGGCGACGATGATGATTGCGATGGTCACGACGGGGCTCCTGATAGGGAGATCTCGTGACCATCGTACGCCCGCAGGCAGTTGGGGCCGAGTCAGCCCTGGCTTCCGGCGCCCAGCCACGACCGGAGATGCGCCATGCCGCGGTCGATGGCGCTCAGCAGCGCGTGGTGCAGCTCGAGCGAGGCCGAGGCCAGGACCGCGAGCCCTTCGGCCCGGCTGGATCCGACCGCCGGACGGTCGTCGAGCGGCCCGCCGTCGGCGAGCGTGATGACCCCGCCGGCCTCCTGGAGGATCAACGCGGCGGCCGCGATGTCATAGGGGAAGTTCGTGCACACCGAACCGTCGCCGACCGCGAGGAACGCGGCCTCGGTCTGGGGGTTCTCGTCCAGGATGCGGCGCCCCACGTCGACGTAGGCGTCGAGCTGGCCGGTGACGATCCGGGTGATGTTGAACGCGGCCGACCCGAGGTCGAAGTACCCGCCGCGCATCCCCGACCGGTCCACCAGCTCCTCGAGCACCACACCCATCGGCAGCGACGGCCGGCCCCGGAGCCCGGCGGTCCAGAACAGCGCGTCGAGATCGGTGTTCACAGAGAGCGCGACCGGAAGGGGCGCGCCGTCCGGCGCGAGGGCTTGCATGCCTGCGCCGCGCTCCGCCAGGAATCGTTGGCCGGTCTTCAGCTCGTGCACGATGCCGAATGAGACCGCCCCCAGAGTCGCATGCTCGTCGGGAGGCACGACCCCGATCGAGACGCAACAGGACTCGAGCCCGGCCGCCGCGGGGCGCGTGCCGTCCACCGGGTCGATCACGAGGATGGCGCGCGGGTTCCCGTACCGCACCAGACCACGGTCCTCCGAATAGAAGGCGATGTCGCCCTCGGCGGCGAGCTCCTGCTCGACGACCGTCTCCGCGATCTCGTCGATCGCCAGCGTTGCATCACCGCCCGGTGCCTCACCCACCTTGACCCGCGCCTCCGCGGTGCCGAGGTGCGGCGCGACGGCGTCGTGGACCCGCGCCGCGACGGCGACGGCCAGCTCGTGGGGATGCACTAGCGCCCGGTCGCTGACCGGCTAGTGCCGAACGTCACCTGACACGGCACTAGGTCGCAACGGCGATCGCGGTCTCGTACACGGGGACGTACCGCTCGGCGAGCCGGGCGAGCGAGAAGTCGGGGACCCGCTGGTCGCCCGCCTCGATCAGCTCGCCGCGCAGCCCGTCGGCGTCCAGGAGCCGGCGGAGCCCGGCGCGCAGGGCCTCGGGGTCACCCGGCGGCACGAGCAGCGCTTCGCGGTCGGGACGGGCGACGTTGGCATAGCCGGGGATGTCGGACGCGAGCACCGCGGTCCCCGCGGCCATCGCCTCGAGCAGGACGATCCCGAACGACTCCTGGCCGAGCGAGGGGGCACAGAAGATGGTGGCCGCCTTGAGTCGTGCCGCCTTCTCGTCATCGGTGATGCGGCCGAGCCACACGACGTTCGGCGTGCGGCGCTCGCGCAGGGCCTGCGTGTCCGGTCCGTCGCTCGCGACCCAGAGCACCGCATCGCGGTCGAGGCCCGCCCACGCGTCGAGCAGCACACCGAGGCCCTTGCGCGGCTCGTGACGACCGAGGAACAGCACCGCGGGCCGCGTGGTCGGCACCGGATCCGCCTTCTGGAAGCGATCGAGGTCCACTCCGTTCGGCAACACGATGTACGAGCCGCCGAGTGCCTCTTCGGCCATCCGGCGCGCGTCGGCCGAGACCGCGGTCCGGATCGTGAGCTGGCGCGCCGCGCTCACCGCCACCTTCTTCAGGGCTCGGTACGCCGGGTGGCCGTCTTCGCCGGCGGCGTGGAACGTTCCGACCTTCGCCCCGGCCGCGCCGAGGAGCGCGGCGCTCGTGGGTCCGGGGACGAGCGGCTCGTGCAGGTGCATGACGTCGGGCTGGAAGGTGCGCAGCGCCTCGAGCGTCCGCTCCGACGCCAGCTTCTGCGCCCTCGCCATCGGCGAGATCGAGCCGTTGCTCACGAACCGGACGCTCGGGCCGACCGTGGTCACCCCCGGCTCGGGCGGCGGACCGTCGCACGGTCCGATGACCCGGGCGTCGACGCCGATCAGGCGCAGGGCGCGGGCGAGCCCCAGCACTTGGCCCTGCACCCCACCCGGCGCCGACAGTGAGTACGGCGAGACGATCGAGACCTTCATGGTGCGAGGTCGCCCGGCGCGTCCGACGGCCAGTTCGGCTGCATCAAGTGCCACTGCTCGGGGGCCATGCGGATGAGCTCCTCGAAACGGCGGGCGAGGTCCTGGGTGATCCGACCGACATCGTCGCGCAGGCGGCCCTCGCGCTCCACGACCACCGGTGGGCCGATCTTCGCATAGTGCCCACCCCGGGGCCGGAAGTAGACGCCGGCCGGGATGAGCGGCGCTCCCGTCCGGATCGCGAGCGTCGCCGGCCCACCCGGCAGCGTCGTGCCCTCCCCGAAGAAGTCGACCGCGACCCCGTCGCCCGCCAGGTCACGGTCGCAGAGCAGGCAGACGATCCGGTTGGCCTTGAGCGCGCGCAGCACCGCCGCGCCGGCATCCGGCCCGAGCGGGACCACCTCCATGCCGATCGCCTCGCGCACGCTCGCGAACCACTCGAAGAGCTCGATCGGCTCCACCGGCTCGACCACCACCGTCGGCGCGACGCCGCGCCCGGCCAGCCACGTTGCCGCGAAGTCGAAGCCACCCAGGTGCGGCAGGGCGAGGATGACACCCGACCCGGCCGCGAGGCCGGTCTCGATGTGCTCCCAGCCCGCCGCCTCGAAGCGGGACTCGACCGACTCCCGGGCGTCGCGCGGAAGCCGGAACAGCTCGAGCCAGTAACGGCCGTACGACGCGAACGTGTCCGAGACCGCGCGGTCCAGCGCTCGCCCCTGCAGCCGGCCGCCTGTCGCGCGCTGCAGGTTGCGGGCCACGAGCTCGCGGCGCCCGCCGAGGAGAGGAGCGATGCCGCGGGCGATGCCTTCGGCCAACGGCGTACCGATCCGCTCGGGTATCGAGTTCGCGACGATCGCCGCGCCGCGATAGGCGAGGTACGACGCGCGATCGGCCATCACCGGTCGCGAGACGGAAGCGGAGGTCAGGGCCGGCTACGTCGTGCGGCGCGGGCCTGGCGTCGAGCTTCCCGGCGCGCGTCGGGCCGGCGCTGCTCCCGCCAGCGAGCCAGCATCGGCAGGCGGTCGTCGGTGGCGCCGCTCATCCCGGTGAGTCGACGGTGGCGCGCCTCGAAGAGCCGCGGCCGGGCCGGGAGGTCGGACGCCTGACGCCACACCTTCACGAACCGCTGCACCGCGGTGATCGCGGTCAGGACGACCATCACCCAGAGGACCGGGACGAGGATGTGGAAGCAGAGGCCGATGCCGAGCAGCACCATCCGCTCGGCCCGTTCCATCAGGCCGCCGCGAGCGTCGTAGCCCAGCCCCTCGGCGCGGGCCCGCTCGTACGACACGAGCATCGAGAGCGCGACCGCGGCAAAGGCGAGGAGCGCCAGGTGGGGGCTCTCACCGGCGAGGTACCAGGCGACACCGCCGAGGACGACCGCGTCGGAGACCCGGTCCGTGACGGAGTCGAAGAACGCGCCGCGCGGGCTCGCCTGACCGCTGCGCCGCGCGACCGCGCCGTCGAGCAGATCGACGAACCCGCTGGCGATGAGACCGAGCACGGCCCAGCGCAGCTCGCCCACCCCGATGAGGAAGGCGGTGACCACCGAGAAGACCAGACCGATGACCGTGAGGGCGTTGGCGCTGATCCCGGCGCGCTCCAGGCCCCGACCGATGGGGGCGAGACCCTGGGAGACCCGGGTCCGCAGACGTCCGTCGAGCATGCCTCGCTCGCTCCCTTTCGTCCGGTGCTGGCGTGCGATCGTGCGGGCGGGCTCGGGCGGGGTTGCTGCGTTCCGGCTGTCCGCCGGCTGCTTGCTGCCAACCGTTCGCGCGCTCGCGACTGTTGAACAAACGTACCACGCAGCCTTTCCTGTTCCCGGACATCTCAACCCCGGTTCCGAGGCTCCCGGCCGGATCCACCTGGTGTTCGCGGCGCGTTCGCTGCGTACAATCGCGGCTCCGACGGGCTGGGAGGCCAGCGTGATCGGCCGAAGAGCGGGGGTCGTGAGTGAAGACGTTTCCGACCGCGAGAATCCGCAACGTGGCGCTGGTGGGCCACGGCGGAGCCGGCAAGACGACGCTCGCCGAAGCGCTCCTGTTCGCAGCCGGAGCCATCCCCCGCACCGGCCGGGTCGAGGACGGGAACACCGTCTGCGACTTCGACCCGGAGGAAGCGCGCCGGCGCATCTCGGTCTCCCTCGCGCTCGCCCCGTTCGAGGTGGACGGGCACAAGGTCAACCTGATCGACACGCCGGGCTACGCGGACTTCGTCGGTGACGTCGCCGCCGCACTCCGCGCGGTCGACCTCGTCGTGTGTGTCGTCTCGGCGGTCGAAGGCGTCGAGGTGCAGACCGAGGTCACCTGGAAGATGGCCGAGGAGCGCGGCATCCCGCGCGTCATCTTCATCAACAAGCTCGACCGCGAACGCGCGTCGTTCCAACGCACGCTCGACCAGCTGAAGGACCGCTTCGGCGCGGGGGTCGCCCCCCTCGAGCTCCCGATCGGAGAGGAGGCCGAGTTCCGCGGAGTCGTCGATCTTCTGACCGACACCGCGATGATGTACGACGGCTCCTCGCCCGAGGGCACCCAGGGCCCGGTACCGGCGGACATGGAAGCAGAGGAGCACTCGACCCACGACGCGCTGATCGAAGGCATCGTCGTCGCCGACGACGACCTCACCGAGCGCTATCTCGCCGACGAGGCGATCGAGCCCAAGGAGCTCGCGCACGCGCTGGCCAAGGGCATCGACGACGCGACGGTGTTCCCGGTCCTCTGCGGGAGCGCGGCCCGGCTCATCGGCGTCGACCGGCTCGCCCGGTTCATCGTCGAGGAGGGACCCGCCCCGCACGTGCACAACGAGGACGGTGCGCCGGCCGCGTTCGTCTTCAAGACGCTGGTCGACCCCTACGTCGGGCGCGTGAACCTGTTCAAGGTGCTGCAGGGCGCCGTGAAAGCCGACGCGAGCCTGCTCAACGGCCGGACGATGACCGAGGAGCGGCTGCATCAGGTCACCACGATCCGTGGCAAGGAGCAGGAGCCGACGAGCGAGGTGCCGGCCGGCGACATCGCAGCCGTCGCCAAGCTCGGCGACACGACCACGGGCGATGTGCTCGCGGTGCGCGGCACGCAGATCGAGGTCGAGCCGTTCGTCCTCCCGACACCCGTGCTGTCCACCGCGATCCACGCGAAGTCGAAGGGCGACGAGGACAAGCTCGCCAACGCGCTGCACCGGCTCGAGGACGAGGACCCTGTGCTGCAGCTCGACCGCAACGCCGAGACGCATCAGACGCTGCTCTCGGGCATGGGCGAGACCCATCTCTCGATCGCGCTCGAGCGGCTCGCCCGCAAGTTCGGCGTCGAGGTCGAGACGGAGGACGTGAAGGTCCCCTACCGCGAGACGATCAGCGGGACCGCGGAAGCCGAGGGCAAGCTCAAGAAGCAGACCGGCGGCCACGGCCAGTTCGCGATCGCGTGGCTACGGGTGGAGCCCACCGAGCGCGGCGCGGGCTTCGAGTTCCACGACGCGATCGTCGGCGGGGTGATCCCACGCCAGTACATCCCGGCGGTGGAGAAGGGCATCCACGAGACGATCGAACGCGGGGGCGCGCTCGGCTACCCGGTGGTGGACGTGTCGGTCACGTGCTTCGACGGCAAGCATCACCCGGTGGACAGCTCGGAGATGGCGTTCAAGACCGCCGCGTCACATGGCTTCAAGGAGGCCCTGGCGAAAGCGGGCCCGATCCTGCTCGAGCCGATCAGCGAGCTCGTGGTCACGGTCCCGGAGGCCAGCCAGGGCGACATCATGGGCGACCTCAATTCGAAGCGCGGCCGTATCCAGGGCAGCGCCTCGGTCGGCGACGGTGAGGTCGAGATCGTCGCGATGGTGCCGACGTCCGAGATCCTCCGCTATGCCATCGACCTGCGCTCGATGACCCACGGGCGCGGGCGGTTCTCGGTCACGCACTCCCACTACGACCCGGTGCCCGGCCACGTCGCCGACCGGATCGTCGCGGCGGCCGGCGTCTGACCGGCGCGTAGGCTTCCGCCCAGAGCGGAGGCAGGTATGGGCAGCACGCCCGGTTCGGGGACACCGGAGCAACCCGAGACAGTCGACCTCGTCGACCCGACCGTCACGCGCGGGTCCGGTCGGCGACGGCGACCCCGCGGACAGATCGTCGGCGCGCTGATCGGGGCCGCGGTGCTCATCGCCGGCGGCATCGCCGTGGCGGTAGCGGCGAACGACGACGACCCGGGCACCGAGGCGGTCAACACCTTCGCCCCCGACGTGACCGTCGGCGACGCGAACCTCGTGGTGCTCGCCACCACGTTCGACCCCCAGGGCGCACGCAATCTCGTCCCCCCGTCGTTGGTCACCACCCTCGGAGACGTTCCCGGGGTCAAAGCGGCCGAGGGTGTGCTGCGGAGCAATGTCGCGATGCACGATATGAACGGGAAGACGCTCGGGCACGGCCAGTCGACGATCGCGCTCTCGTGGAACGGCACCGACGGGCTCGAGCTCCGAGAGGGCCGGCCGCCGAAGCAGACCGGCGAGGTCGCGATCGACGTCGGCACCCTGGCCGAGCACGGCTTGGGAGTTGGCGACGAGGTGGGGGTGGACCGCTACGGCGGGGGCGCGAGCTACCAGCTGAACCCGGACGGCACGAAGGTCTACTCGTACGGTGGCGGCGAGGGAGAGCCGGCGAAGATCGTCGGTGCATTCGCCGTCGCCGGCGGCGATGCCGGGGTGCCCGGTGTCGCGCTCACCGCCTTCGACGCGAACACACTGCTCGGGATCTCGCACGCTACGCAGCCCGGCTTCGATCGTGCCGACCTCATCGCGGCCGACGGCGCGGATCTCGCGCAAGTGCTCACCGACGTGACCGCAGCGCTCCCGGCTGGGTTCCAGGTCGTCCCCGCGAGCGAGCTCGGTACCCACGAGCAGCTGCGTGCCGAGCTCGAGATCCAACGGGCGTTCTTCGACCTGCTCAGCCTGGACGAGCCGACACGCAATGCGGCCGTTGAAGGTGCAGACCACGCGTCACCCGAGGTCCGGGCCGAAGGTAACCGCACCTTCCAGCGCTACCTCAGCCAGCTCGTGAACGTCGAGTTCCGGGTGCAGCGGGTGAGCTTCCTCGACGCCGACCACGCCAACCTCGTCTTCATGACGTACTACGGCGGCGCGCCCTCGCCCGTGCTCACCCAGCCCTTCGACGCCCACGCAGTGCGGGTCGACGGTCGGTGGAAGGTGTCGAGCTCCACGGTGTGCACGCTGACCCTGCTCGGCGGGGCGCCGTGCATCCCGCAGCCGGGGCAGGCGATCGAACCGCCGCCGGGCTGGGAGCTGCCGGAGACCCAACCGTCGCTGGTCGACGCGTTCACGCGATTGAGCAGGCCGGACGTGACCGTCGTGGTCAGCGGGGTGCGGCTCGTCGACTCCGATCACGGCGAGGTCTTCTACAGCGTGACCGCACCGAAGCAGCCGGGGCTCGAGACTCCCTATCCGCTCATCGCCCGGGCGACGCGCCTCGCCGGACGATGGGAGCCGGAGACTCCCGTGCTGCAGGGCTAGGTCGCGCCGTTGTCGGTCGCGAGGCCGTACTGCGACCAGTCCTCCGGGTTGTTCTCGGTGTACTCGCCGATCACGTGCCCGTCGACCCCGTCACACTCGACGAGGCCGCGCAGGCTCGGCGGCTCGTCGGCGCTGTAGAGCAGGATCCGCCACGCGGGGCGGCTGCGCAGTCCGTACCAGGCGAGCTGGGCCGACGCGTGACCGACCGGGAAGCCGACCGTGCGAGTTGCGATGATGAGCGCTTCCGTCTCGTCGACCTTGAGCTGCCAGGCCGCGAGGAAGTGGTAGCCACCGATCACGCCGAGCAGCACGCCGACCGCGAGGACCCCCCGGTTCGAGCTCTGCGTCCACTGCGCGAGGCACGTGACCGCGAGCACGAGGTAGATCGTGCCGGCGACGCGGCGCTTGGCCACGTCCGGGAACACCGTGGGGCCGACGAAGCCGGTGACGTCGAGGTCGGCCGGCAGCTCGTCGGTCTTCGGCTCCGCCGGCTGGTCGTCGCCCGGTTCCCCCGCGCTCGTCTCGGTCACGGCGCGAACCCTACCGACCCGCTCGTCACGCCGGCCAAGCGGCCCGCAGCTTCTCGTAGCTCGCGCGCAGGCTCTCGGGCAGCACCCGGGTCTCCGCGACGGAGGTCATGAAGTTCGTGTCGCCGTCCCAACGGGGCAGCGCGTGCGCATGGACATGGCGGGGCACCCCCGCGCCGGCCGCCCGCCCGACGTTCATGCCGACGTTGATGCCGCCGGGTTGGTACGCATCGGTCAGCGCTCGGCTCGCCCGCTGGATCGCGAGCATGAGGTCGGTCGCCTCATCCGGGGTCAGGTCGACCAGCGTCGCCTCGTGGCGCAGCGGAGCGACGAGCACGTGACCGGACGTGTAGGGGTACGCGTTCATCAGCGTGAAGGTCGAGGCCGTGCGCTCGAGGATCATCGCTTCGCGGTCGTCGAGACCTGGCAACACGCAGAAGAAGCACTCGTCGGGCTCGGGACGCGCGGCCACACCTTCGATGTACTCGGTCCGCCACCCGGCCCACAGGTGGTCCAGGCCGGTCATCGGTTGGCCGTCACACGCGCTCGGCGACTTCGACCTTGAGCCGCTCGAAGAAGTCGTCCACCTTCACGCCCCGCTCGGGCTGCTCTCCCCCGCGCGCGTTGACGCCCACCGTGCCGTCTTCCGCATCCTCGTCGCCGACCACGAGCACGTACGGGACCTTGTCGGTCTTCGCCCGCCGCACCCGGTTGCCCAGGGTGTCGT
Source organism: Acidimicrobiia bacterium (assembly GCA_038252255.1). Taxonomy (GTDB): domain Bacteria; phylum Actinomycetota; class Acidimicrobiia; order IMCC26256; family JAENVU01; genus Chersky-806. Next base: position 127,018 of record JBBSAM010000010.1, read on the forward strand.
TGTGCGCGTCGAGCATCTCGGCCCGGAAGCCCTCGGTCTGCAGGCGGTCGACCAGGCGGAACGCGTACGCGTGATGGCGGTCCGCGACCGGGAGCACGCTGACCTGCACCGGCGCGAGCCACGCCGGGAATGCGCCCGCGAAGTGCTCGAGCAGGACGGCGAAGAAGCGCTCGATCGATCCGAACAGGGCCCGGTGGATCATGATCGGCCGGTGCCGCTCGTTGTCGGCGCCGATGTAGTGCAGGTCGAAGCGCTGCGGGAGCTGGAAGTCGAGCTGGATCGTCGACAGCTGCCAGGTGCGGCCGATCGCGTCGCGGGCCTGGACCGAGATCTTCGGGCCGTAGAACGCGCCGCCGCCCTCGTCCATCACGAGCTCGAGGTCGATCTCCGACGACGCCGCGCGCAGAGCCTCGGTGGCTTCGTCCCATTCCTCGTCCGTGCCGACCGCCTTGACCTCCGGCTTGGTGGACAGCTCGAGGTAGAAGTCCTCGAGCCCGAAGTCGCGCAGCAGGTCGAGCACGAAGTTGATGAGCGACTGGATCTCGCCGACCATCATCTCCTTGGTCGTGAAGATGTGCGCGTCGTCCTGGGTCATCCCCCGTACGCGCGTCAACCCGTGGACGACGCCCGACTTCTCGTAGCGGTAGACGCTCCCGAACTCGAAGTACCGCAGCGGGAGATCACGGTACGAGCGCGTATGGCTCTTGTAGATCAGGATGTGGAACGGGCAGTTCATCGGCTTGAGGTAGTACTCCGTGCCGCCGTCCAGCTCCATCGGCGGGTACATGCCCTCGGCGTACCAGTCGAGATGGCCCGAGATCTCGAAGAGGTGCGACTTCGTGATGTGGGGCGAGTTGACGAAGTCGTAGCCCGCGTCGACGTGACGCTGGCGCGAGTACTCCTCCATGATCCGGCGGATCGTCCCGCCCTTCGGGTGGAAGACCGCGAGGCCGGATCCGATCTCGTCCGGGAACGAGAAGAGGTCGAGCTCGGCGCCGAGCTTGCGGTGGTCCCGGCGCTCGGCCTCCTCGAGCCGGTGCAGGTACTCCTTCAGCGCCTTGTCGTTCTCCCACGCGGTGCCGTAGATCCGCTGGAGCATCGGGCGCTTCTCGTCACCCCGCCAGTACGCGCCCGCGACCTTCGTCAGCTTGAACGCGCCGAGCTTGCCGGTGGACGGGACGTGCGGGCCGCGGCACAGGTCCACGTACGCGACGCTGCCGTCCCCGCGCAGGTTCTTGTAAACACCGACCGTGCCGTCACCGGTGACCTCGCCCTCATCGTCCTCCTCGGCCGCGCCGGAGCTGACGTTGCGGATGATCTCCTGCTTGAACGGCTGGTCCGCGAAGAGCTCGAGGCCACGGTCGAAGTCGTACTCCTCGCGCACGAACGGCTCGTCCTCGGCCACGATCTCGCGCATCCGCGCCTCGATGCGCTCGAGGTCCGACTCGGTGAAGTGCTGGCCGTCGGGCAGCTCGAAGTCGTAGTAGAAGCCGTCCGCGATCGCCGGGCCGATCGCGTACTTCGCGCCCGGGAACAGGTCGAAGACCGCCTGGGCCATCAGATGCGAGGTCGAGTGGCGGAGGACCTCGCGGCCCGCGTCCGAGTTCGCCGTGATGATCGCGACGTTCGCGTCGTGCTCGATCGGCCGGTCGAGATCGACCTCCGCGCCGTCGACGACCACTGCGACCGCGGCCTTCGCCAGACCCTTGCCGATCGACGCCGCGACGTCCGCCCCGGTCGAGCCCTTCGGCAGCTCCTTGGCGGAACCGTCCGGCAGCGTGATCGTCACGTTCTCACTCATGAGCAGCCGAGGATACTGCCGGGAGTTGGGTCAACCGGTGTAGTTGGAGACCGGGACCGTGAGGTTGATGCCGAGGAGGGCGCTCAGCTCGCGCAGGACGTCAGGTGCGGTCTCGTCGCGGCCGCCGGAGAGGACGCCGTCGGCCAGCTCACCGAGCGCCTCGAGCGCCCGCGGTGCGTCGAGGTCGTGATCGATCGCAGCGCGCACCCGCGTCGCGTACTCGCGCGGGTCGGGACCGGTCTCGCGCTGCGAGGCCGCCGCGATCCGGTGCAACAGCGCGTTGCCGTCCTGGATGTCGGTGTCGTGCCACTCGAAGCCGGAGCGGTAGTGGTGGTGCATCAGTGCGAGCCGGATCGCGCGCGGGTCGGCGACCTTCAGCAGGTCGCTGATGAATACGAGATTGCCGAGCGACTTGCTCATCTTCTCGCCCTCGTAGGCGACCATCGCCGAGTGAAGCCAGTGGCGGACGAACGGCTTGCCGGTGAGCGCCTCGCTCTGCGCCACCTCGCACTCGTGGTGCGGGAAGATCAGGTCGGTCCCGCCGCCGTGCAGATCCAGGGTCGGGCCGAGCTCCTGCATGGACATGGCGGAGCACTCGATGTGCCAGCCGGGCCGCCCGACTCCGAACGGCGCTCGCCACGCGGGCTCGTCCGCCAGTGACGGCTGCCAGAGCACGAAGTCCAGCGGGTCGCGCCGGTGCGGGTCGTCGGGATTGCCACCCCGCGCCCGGGCCAGGCGCACCATCTGCTCGTGCGGATACTGCGAGAGCTTCCCGAAGCTCGGCGCGGTCGACACGTCGAAGTACGCCGTGCCACTGGTGAGATAGGCATGGCCCGAATCGAGGAGCCGTTCCACGATCGACACGATCTCGCCGATGGTCTCCGTCGCCCGCGGCTCGGCGATCGGTGGCCGCATACCCAGCGCGTCCATGTCCGCGTGGAAGCGGTCCAGCTCGGCGTCGGCCAGCTCCAGGTACGGGATGCCGAGCTCGCGAGCCTTGGGCAGGATGGAGTCGTCGACGTCCGTGACATTGCGCACCATGCGCACCTCGTGGCCGAGCTCCTCGAGCCGGCGGGTGAGGATGTCGTAGGTCAGGTACGTGGCGGCGTGGCCCAGGTGCGTCGAGTCGTACGGAGTGATCCCGCACACGTACATCCGCACGACCGGTCCGGGTGAGAACGGGACGACCTCCCGGCGCGCGGTCTCGTAGAGGTGGATCACCCGGTCAGATCCCGCTGAGCCGGAGGCCGGCTCGGACCTTGTGGCGGATGTTGATGGTCAGCAGCACCGCGGCGAACGTCTCCATGCCCACCGCGTTCTCGAGCGAGCCGCCGTCGAACGCGCGCAGGTCCGGGATGCTCCCGATGATCTCCATGAGCGTGGAACGGGCTCCGTCGTCGTCGCCGCACGCGACCACGTCGCTCTCCATCTTGTGCTCGAGGTTCTCGAACTCGGACGCCGGCACGAGATGGAAGGCGGTGACGATCTGCGACCGCCAGAGCAGCGCCTGCATCTCCTTGGCCAGCGAGCCATGGGGCGGGAGCACCGCATTGAACTCGGTGCCGTTGCGGACGAGGTTGTTCGCCATCGACACGACGATCTTGCCGGCGAGCGCGTCGGCGAAGTACTTCGCGGTCGCGAGCGCGGCGTCGGCGTGCACCGCGAGCACCACGACCTCGGCGTCGCAGGCCTGCTGGTTGTTCGCGGGCGTGATGCGCCCGACCCGTTCACCCCAGTGATCCTGCAGCCCGGCGACGACCGTCTCGGCCTTGGCCCGCTCGCGCGACCCGGCCAGCACGTCGTAGCCGACGTCGGAGAGACGGGCCGCCAAGCCCCGGCCCGCCGGTCCCGTTGCCCCCAACACACCAATCTTCACGAGCGTGATCCTGTCACGGACGGGCCGTGGGCCTGAAACTTCGCTCCCCGGCGCTCGCGTGCGCGGTATTCGGGCCGCTCCTGCCCGCAGCCCGCCTAGCGTTCGACGTGCATGGGCCCGCGCTACGACGTCATCGGCGCCACCTACACGGCGACGCGGCGGGCCGACCCGCGAGTCGAGGCGCAGATCCGCGCGGCGCTCGGCCGTGCCACCCGGGTCCTGAACGTCGGTGCGGGCACCGGCTCCTACGAGGCCGCGGGCCCGGTCGTCGCGGCGCTCGAACCGTCGCCCGTCATGCTCGCTCAGCGACCGGCGACAGCCGCACCCGCGGCCCGGGGGCTGGCCGAGCACCTGCCGTTCCGGGATGGTGCCTTCGATGCCGCGCTGGCCATCTTCACGATCCACCACTGGTCGGACTGGCGCGCCGGGCTGGCCGAGGTGCAGCGGGTGGCCGGTCGCGTCGTCATCCTCACCTGGGATCCCGCGATCCAGGATCACTTCTGGCTGACCCGGGAGTACCTGCCCGAGGCGCTCACCGACCAGCAGTTCGTCGACGTCACGTTCTCCGACCTCGACGACGCGCTCGGCGGGATCCGCGTCGAGACGGTGCCCGTACCGGCCGACTGCGAGGACGGTTTCTTCGCCGCCTTCTGGGCCCGCCCCGAGGCGTACCTCGACCCGACCGTGCGCGCCGGGATCTCCTGCTGCGCGTTGCTCGACCAGGCGCTCGTCGAAGCCCGGATCGCGCAGCTCGCCGCGGATCTCGAGTCCGGGGCGTGGGACGCACGCCACCCCGGCCTGCGGCACGAGGCGGTCCTCGACGTGGGCTACCGGCTGGTGATCAGCGACTGAGCCGCTTCCGGCGCCAGGATGCAATCGGCGCCGAGCAGCACCCGGAGCTCTGCGAGCAGGCCGTTGCGGTCGTTGACGAGATGGTCGTCGCCGAGCGAGACGACCGTCGTCTTGTCCGCGCCCTCGATGTAGACGTACACCGGGCTGTCCCCGGGGTGCTGGAGCAGCACCTCCTTCAGCCGGGCGACCTTGGGATCGTTGAGCGCGCCGGGCTTCGTGCGGATGCACACCGGTTGCCCCCCGTCGATCACGAGCGTGGGCAGCGTGATCTCCATCGCGATCAGCTTCGCGACGTCCTCCCGCAGGTCGATGCGCGCCTTCACGCAGACGATCGCGTCTTCGGTCAGGAGCTCGCCGAAGTTCGCCATCGTCTTCGGGAAGACCATCACCTCGACCGCGCCCCCGAGGTCCTCGAGCACGAACGTCGCCATGAGGTCGCCGCGCTTGGTGTACTTCCGGGACAGTGCCGTCACCACGCCGCCGACGGTGCGCATCTCGCCTTCGCGCATCTCCTTGAGCTCGGTGAGCGTCGCATCGGCATAGCGCCGCAACGCCTTCTCCGCCCCCATGAGCGGGTGGTCCGACACGTAGAGGCCGAGCATCTCCTTCTCGAACGCGAGGCGCTGGCCCTTCGAGAACTCCTGATCGGGGATCGGCGGGCGGTCGAAGCTCGCGGCGACGTCGTCGTTGCCCGACGTGGCGTCGCCGAACAGGCTCATGATCCCCGCGTCGCGCTCGCGCCGGCGGGCGAGGATCACGTCGACGATCTCCTCGTAGACCAGGAAGAGGCCCTGGCGGAGGTGACCGAGCGAGTCGAAGCCACCGGCCTTGATCAACGACTCGATCGTCCGCTTGTTCAGCACCGCCGGATCCACGCGCTCGCAGAGGTCGTAGAAGTCCACGAACGGGCCGCCCTCCTCCCGGGCTTCGAGGATCTTCGCGACCACGCCCTCCCCGACGTTGCGCACCGCCGAGAGCCCGAAGCGGATGCCGTCGACCTCGATCGGCGCGCCTTCCGAATCCGTGCCGACCACTGTCCGGCGCACGACGAAGTCCATGTCGGACTCGTTGACGTCCGGGACGAGCACCGGGATCTCCATCTGGCGGCACTCGTTCAGGTACACCGCCGACTTGTCCTTGTCCCCCTTGACGCTCGTGAGCAGGGCGGCGAGGTACTCGCGCGGATGGTTCGCCTTGAGGTACGCGGTCTGGTACGTGACGAGGCCGTAGCCGACGGTGTGCGACTTGTTGAACGAGTAGTCCGCGAATGGCTCGATCGTGTCGAACATCTGCTCACCGAACGCGCGCTCGTGGCCCTGCTCGACGCAACCGTCGACGAACTTCGCGCGCTCCTTCACGATCAGCTCGCGGATCTTCTTGCCCGTGGCCTTGCGTAGGTTGTCCGCGTCTTCGAGCGAGTAGCCGGCGAGCTGCTGCGACACGCGCATCAGCTGCTCCTGGTACACCATCAGCCCGTACGTCGGGCTGAGCAGCTCTTCGAGAGCAGGGTGCGGATACGTGATCGGCTTGCGCCCGTTCTTCCGGTCGGCGTACTCGTTGTGCCAGTTCTGCGCCATCGGCCCCGGGCGGTAGAGGGCGATCACCGCGGAGACGTCTTCGAACGTCGACGGCGCGACCGAGCGGATCAGCGCGCGCATCGGGCCGCCTTCGAGCTGGAACACACCGATCGTGTCGCCGGCCCGCAACAGGTCGAACGTCGCGACGTCGTCGAGGGGGATGTCGTCGATGTCCGGGCGGACCCCGGTGGACTGCTCCACGAGATCGAGCGTGATCTCGATGACGTCCAGGTTGCGCAGGCCGAGGAAGTCCATCTTCAGCAGGCCGAGATCCTCGACCCCGTGCATCTCGTACTGCGTGACGATCGGCGCGTCCTCGAGCGTCCCGCCCGGCTCCGGCTTGCGCTGGACCGGGAGGTACTCGGTGAGCGGCTCGCGGGTGATCACGACGGCCGCGGCGTGGATGCCGTCCTGACGGCGCAGCCCTTCGAGCCCCTTGGCGACGTCGATGACCCGCTTGCCGTCCGGGTCGGACTCGTAGAACTCGCGCAGATCGGCGGCCATCTTGTAGCCGTCCTCGAACTTCGGGCTCTTCTCGAAGCACGCGTTCAGCGGCGTGTCACGGCCCATGATCAGCGGGGGCATGAGCTTGGCGATCTTGTCGCCGAGCCCGTAGGGATAATCGAGGACCCGCGCCGCGTCGCGCACCGCGGCCCGCGCCTTGATGGTGGAGAACGTCACGATCTGCGCGACGTGGTCCGCGCCGTAGCGCTGCGCGACGTACTTGATCATCTCGCCGCGGTAACGCGAGTCGAAGTCCATGTCGATGTCCGGCATCTGCTTGCGGCCCGGGTTCAGGAACCGCTCGAACAGCAGGTCGTACTTGATCGGGTCGATGTCCACGATGCGCAGGCAGAAGGCGACGCACGAGCCCGCCGCGCTCCCACGCCCGGGACCCACGCGGATCCCCCGCGACTTCGCGTAGTGGACGATGTCCCACACGATCAGGAAGTACGCGGAGAAGCCCATCGACTCGATCACCGAGAGCTCGTGCTCCAGGCGTTCGAGCACGACCGCGCTCGGCGACGGGCCGTAGCGCTCCTTGGCGCCCTCGATGGTGAGCTCGCGCAGGTAGCTCGTCTCGGTGTGGCCCTCCGGCACCGGGAAGCTCGGCAGGACCGGGTTGCCGAACTCGAGCTCGACGTTGGCGCGCTCGGCGATCCACAGCGTGGAGTCACAGGCCTCGGGCACCTCGCCGAAGAGGCTGCGCATCTCGACCGCGGACTTCAGGTAGTGCTGATCACCGTGGAACCGGAAGCGGTTCTCCTCGTGGATCTTCGCGTTGGTCTGCACGCACAGCAGCGCGTCGTGAGCCATCGCGTCGCCCTGGTGCGTGTAGTGGCTGTCGTTCGTGGCCAACAGCGGCGCGTCGAGCGAGCGGGCGATCTCCATCAGCTTCGGGTTCGTGCGGTGCTGGTCCGCGATGCCGTGGTCCTGCAGCTCCACGAAGAGGCTGTCGCGTCCGAAGATGTCCTGGAGCCGCCCCGCGACCGCCAGCGCGCCGGCCTCGTCGTCCTTCAGCAGCGCCTGGAGCACCTGGCCCCCGAGGCATCCCGTGGTCGCGATGATCCCCTCGTGATGGTCCTGGAGCAGCTCCCAGTCGACCTTCGGCTTCTGGTAGTAGCCCTCGAGGTACGCGCGGCTCGAGAGCTGGATGAGGTTGCGGTAGCCCGTCAGCGTCTCCGCGAGCGCGGTGAGGTGGTAGTACGCCTTGCGCCCACCCTCGACCTCGCCGCCGGAGTCGTCCACCTTGCTGTTGCGACGCGCCGGCCGCTCGGTGCGGTGCTCGAACGCCTGGTAGAGCTCGGTGCCGATGATCGGGATCATGCCGACGTCGCGCGCCGCCTGGTACATGTCGAGGACGCCGTACATGTTGCCGTGGTCGGTGATGCCGATCGCGGGCTGACCGTCCTGCGCCGCGGCCGCGACGACGTCGCCGATCCGCGACGCGCCGTCGAGCATCGAGTACTCGGTGTGCACATGGAGATGGACGAACGACTTACTCACAGCCCTGGGGACACCTGTGGACAGACTTGTGGACAAATCACACTGCTGTAACTCAGGGTAGACGAGCCACCCGGCTCAAGCCAGAGGGCTCCCGCGCCTCGAGGTTCTCCGGAGGGCGACCTTCTCTAGGCGCGGCCTCGGGCCGCGAGGAGGGGGACGTACATCTCGTCGCCGGTGAGCGAGCCGTGGGCACCGACGAGCCTCGCCTCGTTCGGCAGGTCCGGGTCGACGAACGCGACCTGGTCCCGGGGCGCCAGGATCACGTCGCCGATCCGCCGCCGGATCGAGGCGATGACCGGGCCCGGGCCGAGCCAGCCCTCGTCGAGGAGCTGGTCCCGCGAGAAGACCCACGCCTGGCGGCCGAACTCGTCCTCCGCCGCCTCGAGCAGCGCCGGGACCGCGCCCCGCTCCGCATAGAGATAGCGGAACCGGCCCTCGCCGGCGCAGTAGCGGTACATGTCGCGCAGCGGATGGAGCTGGAGCCAGTTGTCGCCGACGTGCACCTGGCCGTGGTCGGCCGTGACGACGAGCGTCGCGTGGGACGGCAGCTCGTCGAGCAGCCGTCCGACGAGCTCGTCGGCGAACTGGAGCTCGGCCCGGTAGTACTCGTCGTGCAGACCGAACTCGTGGGCGACGCTGTCGACCCCGGGGTAATAGGCGTAGACGAGCCGCTCCTCGCGTCCCACGAGTCGCCGGCAGTGCTCCACGAGCACCGAGACCGTGCTCCAACCCGTGAACACGCTGCCGCGCAGGTGCGCCTCGGTGAACCCGGTCCGCCGGAACTCGCCCTTCGTGACGACGGGGACCGGCCGGCCGAGGAACGCGGTGTGGCGCTGCACGGTGAACGGGTCCGGCGCCTTGCGGCCGTAGGGAACCTGCCAGCGCAAGACGTTGAGGACGGAGTCGTCGATCCGCATGCGGAACCCGACGATGCCGTGCTGGGACGGCGCCATCCCGGTGGCGAGCGACGTCAGCGCGCTCGCGGTGGTGGACGGAAGGACCGAGGTGATCGAGCCGCCGGTCATCGAGCCCAGCACCGGGAGCGTCGATCGGTGCTCCTCCAGGCTCGCCCAGCCGAGCCCGTCGAGCACGAGCAGCACCACCGATCGGGCGCCCGCCACCGGTTCGGGCAACCAGGACGCGGCGCGGCCGGTGAGCAGCGTCGGCACGACCTGGTCGAGGCAGCCGTCGCCGTACGCCGGGCGGACCGGATCGATCCGCGGGGTGGTCGTGGATTCGGTCACCACGCCACCCGCAGCGCCGACCGCAGTTTCGGTCGCCGGGTCCATCATTGGAAGGTACTCGGTCGCGCCCGGCCCGCCGCGGTATGCGACCATGGGGCGGTGAAGGTCTCGACCCGGGGTGACTACGCGGCCCGGGCACTCCTGTCGCTCGCGTTGCACGAATCGGATCGGCCGACCTCGGTCAAGGAGATCGCGGAGCGGACGAACCTCCCCCAGCCGTACCTCGAGCAGATCCTGCTGGCGGTGAAGGGGGCGGGCCTCGTCCGCTCGAAGCGGGGGGTGGGCGGGGGCTATGTCCTCGCGCGGCCACCGTCCGAGATCACGGTCGCCGAGATCCTCGCGGCGGTCGACGGTCCCCTCACCACGCTGCTCGGGGAGCACGACCACTGCGAGGGTCATTGCATCCTCCAAGAGGTCTGGGTCGGGGTCTCCGAGGAGATGGGCAAGATCCTCGACGGCTACACCCTCGCGGAGCTCGTCACCCGGACGCGGATCGGCCACCCGGACTCCTCGCTGAGCGACCCGGGCTGATCGGCGGCAGGCACGAACGCTCTCGGCACCCGTTCGCGAACGGGCTAACCGGGCCGGAGCACCACCCGCGCGGCCAGTCCACCGCCCGGCGCCTCGTCGAGCTCCACGCGGCCTCCATCGGCGGTGACGAGCTTCATGACGATGGCCAGGCCCAGCCCGGAACCACCGTCACGCGACGCGCCGGTCGGGCGCCAGAAGCGGTCGAACGCGCGCGCCCGCTGCTCGGCCGTCATCCCCGGCCCGGCGTCGGCCACGACGATCTCGATCCCCTCGGGCCGGCGGTGCCCGGTGACGTGGACGGCCGTCGAGGTCGGTGCGACGTCCAGCGCGTTGGCGAGGAGGTTGTCGAGCACCTGCTCGAGGTGACCGGGAGTCGATCGCACGACGAGCTCCGGGTCGAGCTCGGCGCTGAGGTCCACCCCGCGCTCGGCCGCGAGCGCCGACCACGCACCCACGCGGCCGTCGACCACCGGCCCGAGCTCGATCGGGCCGGTCTCCGTGACACCGCTCTCGGCGTGCGCGAGCTCGAGCAGGCCGTCGACCAAGCGCGAGAGGCGGCCCACCTCGTCCAGCGCCCCCGCGACGTCCTCTTGCGCCGGGTCACCCGCTCCGCCGAGCTCCCCCTCGAGGTTCTCCAACCGGAGGCGGAGCGCGGCGAGCGGAGTTCGCAGCTGGTGCGAGGCATCGGCCACGAATGCCTGCTGCGAGGAGACGAGCGTTTCGAGCCGCTCGGCGGTGCGGTTGAAGGACTCCGCGAGCTCGCGGATCTCCGGAGGGCTCGTAGGAACCGGCGTTCGCGTCTCGAGCTCGCCGTGCCCGAGCCGCGCCGCCGCCCGTTCGAGCTCGTCCAGTGGTTTCGTGACCTGGCGGGCGAGGCGCAGGCTGACCAGGAACACGATGCCGAGGATGATCGCCCCCACCCCGGCCAGCACGAACCACGTACGCCGGATGCGCGCATCGACGAACGAGGTCGGGTACGTCACCCGGAGGGCTCCGACGACCTTGTTGGAGTGCACGATCGGAACCGCGAAGTACCGCAGCGTCTGATGCAACAGGTCCGAGTGGCGGGTGCCGCTGGTCTCGTGGCCGGCCAGCGCCGAGCGAAATTCGGGCCGGCTCGAGAAGTTGCGCGGCCCGGCACGCGGCGGGTCCGAGTCGGCGATCAGGGCGCCGTCACGCCCGATCACCACCACCCGGCCGCCGGTGTCGCGCTGGTAGTCCTCGGCCGCGCGGTGGAGGCGACCCTGGTGCCCGTTCTCCAACGCGTCCTCGGCGCGAATGGAGAGCGCGAGCGCGTCGTGCTGGATCGCGCTGGTCAACCGGCGGCGCTCGGACTGCGCGTACGCGAAGCCGAGCGGTATCTCGAGCACGAGCAGCACGAACACCGTGATCGAGAGGTAGCTGAGCAGCAGACGCCGGCGCACGTCTGCTCAGCTCGACGGTTCGACCAGCCGGAACCCCACACCGCGCACCGTCTCGACCCACGCGGGATCACCGAGCTTCTTGCGCAGCGCGGCGACGTGGACGTCCAGCGTCTTGGTCGGCCCGTACCAGTGCGCGTCCCACACCTCCTCGAGGATGTGCGCGCGTGAGAAGACGGTGCCCGGCTCCTCGGCGAGCAGCGCGAGCAGGTCGAACTCCTTCGGCGTGAGCGCCAACGCCTCGCCCGCCATCGTCACCTGATGAGTCCGGCGATCGATCTGGAGCGACCCGACCGCGAGCGAGGCGACCTCGTCCGATCGCGCCTGCGTCCGGCGCGTGACGGCACGAATGCGCGCGAGCAGCTCGCGGAAGCCGAACGGCTTGACGATGTAGTCGTCGGCACCGAGCTCGAGACCGACGACGCGGTCGACTTCGTCGCCGCGCGCCGTGACCACGATGATCGGTACCTCCGAACGCGCGCGGAGCCGGCGGCAGACCTCGAAGCCGTCGACGTCCGGAAGCCCGAGGTCGAGCAGCACGACGTCGTAGTCCGCCGCGGCAAGCGCCGCTTCACCTGTCGCCGCACGGGTGACCGTCAGTCCCTCGCGCTCCAACCCACGAGCCAGCGGCTCGGCGATCGCGTCGTCGTCCTCGACCATCAGCACCCGCACGGAGACACCCTCGCACAGGTTCGCGCCGGTGCCGGGACTCCTCCCCTGTGGTCTTGTCCGAATCTTGGAACTTCCCCGGTCGGCGCTTGGAACGCGCCTGTCTACGGTGGCAACACCTACCCACGAGCGAAGGAACCTCATCATGGATCGACGAAAGACGCTCGCCACGGTCGGGGCGATCTCGTTGACCGCCTCCGCCGCGTTCGTCGCACTGGGTTCGAGCATGGGCCTGTTCGGCCTAACCGACACCAGCCCCCGGGTCGGCAAGCTCAGCCCCATCGACGCGACCCAGCCGGCGCGGACCAAGACGCGGACGGTCTACGTCGACGACGTCGTACCCGTTCCGACGCCGACGGCCGGGGCCACCGGGAGTGGCACCGAGACCGAATCGCGGTCCAACGGTGCGAACGCCGGCAATACGAACGGCGGGCACCAGAGCGGCAGCGACTCCCAGGTCGTCACGCCGCCATCGGGGTGGGGGGGCCGCCCCCCCCCCCGCCGGGGCCCCCCCCCGGGCGCGGGCCGCCCCCCCCCCGCCCCCCACCCCCCGGGGCGCCCCCCCGGCGGCCCCCCCCCCCGGCGGCCCCCCCCCCCCGGGGGGCGCCCCCCCCCCCCCCCGGGCCGCCCCCCCCCCGCACGGTGCCGAGGACGGCCACCGGGA
>JBBSAM010000011.1:0-130507 GCA_038252255.1 Acidimicrobiia bacterium
GCCCCCCGGGGGGCCCCCCCCCCCCGCCAAAACGGGGGTTAGAGGGGGTTAGAGGGCGCGGAGCTGGAGCTCGGTGGGTTCGGCGCAGCAGAACCAGGGCTCGGTGAGCCGCGGCGACGGGGCCACGCCGGTGAGCCCCAGTGGCGCGAGTCCGACCTCGGCCCGCAGCGCGTCGTAGACGACCGGGATCGGCGCGTCGCCGGCGGCCTCGACCAGCGCGGCGAACCTCACCTGCAGATCGTCGAGCGGCGAGGTCCAGGGGTAGGTGAGCCGGGCCGCGTCCCAGGGTCCGAGCCCGTCGATGTGGCCGAGGAGCAACGAGCCCTCGGGAACGAGGAGGCGGATCGTGTACTGCACGGGATCCACGTTGCCGACCAGCTCGTGCTCGGCGACGAACTCGAGGATCGCGCGCAGGTCGCCGAACGTCGCCCACGGCGTGAACGGCAGCCACGACGGTCGGATGGTGATGCCGTGGCCACGCAACAGCTCGACGGCCTTCCCCGCCTCGGCCGCGGTGTGCCCCTTGTCGAGCAGCTCGAGGGTCGCGTCGTTGACGGACTCGAACGCGGACACCACGAAGATGCAGCCCAACGCCGCCATCTCTCCCCAAACGGCCGCGTGCTGGAGGATGTGCTCGACCTTGACCGTGCAGTCGAACGTCAGGTCGGGGAACCGAGCGTGCACGGCGCGCACGACGCGCAGGGCGTGGTGCGGCCCGTTGAAGAAGTCGGGGTCTCCGTAGGTCACGTGGCGCGCACCCATCGCGACTTGTTGGGCGACGTCGGCGACGACGGCGTCAACGTCGTTGATCTGGATGCGCCCGTCGAAGACGACCGGCACCGGGCAGTGCCGGCACCGGTGCGCGCAACCGCGCGAGGCCTCGACCGACGCGACCAGATGCTCCGTCCCGGCCCGGACGAGGTGCGTGTACCGCTCCAGCGGCGGGAGGAGGTCGCGGGCGGGCAGGGTGCGGGCGTCCACCTCGACGGCGTCCACCTCGACGGAGGCGCCGGCTTCGATCCAGCGCACCACCTCGGTGTCCGGATCGCGGCTCACGAGCGCGGTGGCGACGTCACGACACATCGCCGCGTACAAGCCGTAACACGCGACGGGCCCCGGGATCGTCGGCGCGACCTGCCGGGCAAGACGCGCGGCGGTGTGCATCGGCACCGAGAGCGCGACCTTGTCCGCCCACGCGGCCAGGGCCGGATCCCATGGATCGACCGAGAGGTCGAGGCACCGCACGTCGTGGCCCCGCGCCCGCAACCGGCCGGCGGGACCCGCCACCGCGAGCGGCTGGTGGCCGAGCGCATAGGTCGAGACGAGCAGCACCTTCACGTGATGACCATATCGATGCGCGCGGCCGCAGCCCGCAGCGCAGCCTCGACCGCAGCCGGTGTCTCCGCGCGAGCGAACAGGAAGCCGAGATACCGGTCACCGTCGGGGAGCGGCGTGATCGTCCGCCCGGGCGGAACGGTGATCTCGAGTCCCACGATCCCTTTGACCGCGAGTGCCTCGTCGCGCCCGTGCACCGCTTCGAGCACTCCGGCACGCGGGATGGGCAGCATCATCACGCCCGCCGCGGTCGGCTCGCGCGCGAGGCCGTCGAGTGACATCCCGAGTGCATGCCGGAGGATCATCTCCTCGAGGCTGATCCCGGCACCGAACCGGAGCGTGCGTGCGCACAGGCCGCCGATCGACCGGGCTGCGACCTCGATGACAACGACGCGTACTTTCGAAGCTGGACCGAGCGCGGTACCGGTCACCCGGAGCTCGGCGTGCACCGGCCCCTCGGTGAGCCCGATTGCCCGCGCGGCGCGCTCGCTCGCGGTGGCCACGGCCTTCAGCACCGAGGAGGGGAGCCTTGACGGCGTGACGTAGATCGTCTCCTCGAAGTACGGGCCCTCGAGCGCGTCGGGCTTGTCGAACACCGCCAGCACCTCGAGCGAGCCGTCCCGCAGCAGGCCCTCCAGCGCGACTTCGACGCCGGGGACGTACTCCTCGACGATCAGCGGCCCGGACCAGAACCGGCTGATCCGCTCGCGCGCCGCCGCCAGCTCGTCCGTCGTGTCGCACCGGATGACTCCCTGGCTGCCCGAGAGACCGGTCGGCTTCACCACGCACGGGAACCCCACTTCTTCGCTCGTGGTGCCGAACCGCGGTTGGGGGACCTCGCCGGCAGCGAGGCGGCGGCGCATCTCCGCCTTGTCGCGTGTGGCGGCGACGGCGTCCGGCGGGCTGTGCGGGAACCCGAGCCGGGCGCCGGCCTCGGCGGCGACCACGATGCCGCGGTCGTCGACCGCCACCACGGCGTCGACCCCTCGCCGCTGATCCAGCTCGTCGATGGCGCGCACCGCGGCTTCGACGTCTGCGAGCGGGACCGCGACTGTGCGATCACCGTCGCCGAGCACCGGCACGTCATCCGCGCCCACGACGAGCTCAACACCGAGCGCGCGAGCCGCGGCCACGAAGTCGGGGGCTCGATACGTGCTGGTGGGTACGAGGAGAAGTACCCGTGGCATAGGCGTATCATGGTGCACATGACCGAGCTCACCGCCCTGCTCACGATCACCGAACCGGCCAAGGAGCGCATCCTGGAGGTCCGGGCGGGGGAGCCGGAGCCCGAGACCCTCGCCCTCTGGCTCGAGGTCAGCGGGGTCCAGGGCAACGCCTTCACCTACGACATGTACTTCCGGCGCCTCGACGAGGCCGGCGAGCAGGACCTCGTGCAGCACGGCGACGACCTGTCGCTGGTCGTCCCCGAGGAGCACGCCGACAACATCCGCGGATCCACGCTGGACCTGTCGGGCGGCGGGCTGCTGCTCCAGAACCCGAACAGCCCGTCCCCGCAGCTCCCGGGCGCGGCTGCGGCCGAGCTCGATCTCTCGGATCCCGTCGTCGCCAAGGTCGTCGAGGTGCTCGACACCCAGATCAACCCGCAGATCGCCGCGCACGGCGGCTACGCGGAGCTGGTCGCGATCGAGGCGCCGATCGCCTACCTTCGCATGGGCGGCGGCTGCCAGGGCTGTGGCATGGCCGCGGTCACGTTGTCGCAGGGCATCGAGGTCGCACTGCTCGACTCCGTGCCCGAGATCACCGAGGTCGTGGACGTCACCGACCACGCGTCCGGCTCGAACCCGTACTACGAGGCCGCGAAGAAGTAGCTCCTTCGCGCCCCGCTACGGCGTCGTCACGAAACGGGTGGCGTCGTCGGCCGCGTAGTGCGCGACGGCCGCGTCGGCCACGGCGTTGCTCTCGATCGCGGTGATCACGTCGGCGACCTTGGACGCCGGGATCGCACACGTCATCTCGGTTGCGGCCATTCCCGTGCGGACCCGGCTGAGCGCGCAGCCGACGCTCGCCGCGATCTCGCCCTGCTCCTTGGCGATGGCGACGATGTGGCACTGCGGCTTTCCCTCGATCCGCAGGCCGGGCACCGCGTCGGACACGACCATCAGCTGCTTGGCATTGAGCCGCAGGAGCACGACGTCCGGGTCGATCGTGGTCTGTGCGAGCGGGCCGTAGACGACCGCGCCGGGCTTCTCGGTCACCACGGGGATCTGCGGAACGATGTCCATCGTCACCCAACCCGTGTCGAGCAGCGCGGCGACGTCGCTGTTGCCGGCCACCTCGTCCAGCGTCTTGAAGCCGTGGGTGAGGCTGCCGACGCTGCAGTTCCCGTGGTCTTCCGCGACCGTTCCGAAGGTGGACTCGGCCGCGTGCATCCAGAACACGCAGCCGGCGGGAACGCGACCGGTGCGCCCGTCGGGGAGCGGCTCGGGCATGGGCGCGTCGAACGCCGCGATGCCTTCGACCGGGCCGGTCCGGAAGCTGATCGCGATCGGTGGGGCCGCCAGCGAGAGTGATGCGTGCAGCCGTCCGGCAAGGTCGTTCCAGTTCTGGCTCATCAGTTCCTTTCGAGGTGGGGGGCGCTCACGGGGTTCGAAGAGCGCGCAGCGTTGCGACGATACCCGGCAGCGCGTCCGCGAGGGCGCTGACGTCCGCTGCGGTTGACGACCACCCGACGCTCACCCGCATGGAGCGGTCCGCGTCGGCCCCCATCGCCTCGAGCACGGGCGAGGGCTCGAGCGCCTCGCTCGAGCACGACGAGCCGGAGTGCACCGCGACTCCATGCTGGTCGAGCGCGAGCAGGATCGGCTCTGCCTCCACCCCGTCAATGCCCAGGCAGACGACGTGCGGGACTCGTTCGTCGGGATCGCCGTACTGCGTGACGCCCGGGACGGTCCCGGTCACGGTGCGCACGATCTCGTCGGTCAGCCCGCGCGCGGCTCTCGCCTCGGCATCGAGGCGGTCGCCGGCCACGAGCTCGGCGGCCGCGGCGCCGAAGCCCACGATCGCGGGCACGTTCTCCAACCCGCCGCGCCGCTCACGTTCCTGCGCGCCCCCGATGATGAGCGGCGGGATCCGTAGCCCGCGGCGGATGAGCAGCGCGCCGGCGCCCTTCGGGCCACCGAGCTTGTGCGCCGTGACGCTGAGGAAGTCTGCGCCGAGCGCGGCGAAGTCGATCGGCACGTGCCCGGCCGCCGCGCACGCGTCGACGTGCACGAACACGTCGCGGGCGCGAGCTGCGGCGCAAACCTCGGCCACGGGCTGCAGGGTGCCGACCTCGTGGTTCGCGAGCTGCACCGACACGAGCGCGGTGTCGTCGCTGATCGCCGCCACGATCTCGTCCGCGTCGAACCGGCCCAGCCGGTCCACTCCGATGACCGTGAGCTCGCCGGGCTCGCGCCGGCACGCGTCGAGCACGCTCGAGTGCTCGACCGCCGTCGTGACCATTCCGCCGCCGAGACCGGCCCGGCGCACTGCCCCCCAGATCGCGTGGTTGGCCGCCTCGGTCCCGCTCGCGGTGAACACGACCTCCCGGGGCCGCGCGCCCAGGAATGCCGCGACCTGCTCGCGGGCGTCTTCGACCGCGACACGGGTGGCGCGTCCCTCGGCGTGCAGCCGGGCCGGGTCGCCGTGGTGCTCCCGGAGGTAGGGGAGCATCGCGTCGAACGCGAGCGGCCGTAGCGGGGACGACGACGCGTGGTCGAGATAGGCGCGGGCAGCCACTAGACGCGGGCGACGCAGTGGTCGTCGCCGTCGGGTCGACTCGCCTCGAAGATCGGTTGCGTGTCGCCGTACAGGCCGGACATCAAGCCGCGGATCAGGCCGCGGTCCACCGCGCAGATCACGTGTGGGTACTGCTGCGCGGCTTCGCCGAACGGACAGTGCTCGGACACGATCGTGAGCGACGAGCCGTTCGACTCGGAATGTGCCGCGAAGCCGTGAGCGGTGAGCGCCTCGGCGACGGTCGCCAACGCGGCTTTCACCGATCGGTGCCCTTCGCTCGGTGCCATGCGCTCGGCGAGTGTGCGCCCGTACTCGAAGCCCACCTGCTCGGCCATCGCCTCGGCCTGGTCCGGGGGGAGCACGTCCAGTGCACGCGCGAGCAGCGTCGCGAGAAGATCGTCGCGCCGCGGCGGGAACGTGAGCGTGTCGTCGTGCTCGGAGATGCGGTACCGCTTCGACGGCCGGCCGGCGGCGCGGGCGCCCTCGACGCGACCCACGTCCACGGTCACGTAGCCACCGGCGGAGAGCTTCTCGAGGTGGTGCCGGGCGACGTTCGGGTGCAGCGCGAACTGCTCGGCGACGTCTGCCGCGGTGACGCCGTCCGGGGTCTCGCGGATCGCCAGGTAGATGTCACGCCGCGTGGGATCCCCGAAAGCGCTGGTCACTGCACTCACAGCGGCGCTGAATTCATCGGCGTCGAGCACAGGCTCTTCGGGCATGTCCGGTATTCTACCTACGTCCGTAGTGGAAATCCTCCAGGGGCCGCCCTGGGAAGGCCGGAGGGCCAATGCCCGGAGAGAATCCGTTCCTGCACGCGTCCACGAGGATCCTGGCGATCGCCTCGGGCAAGGGCGGCGTGGGGAAGTCGTCGGTCACGACGAACCTCGCGATCGCACTCGCCCGCCGGGGCAAGGACGTCGCCGCGCTCGACGCCGACGTGTGGGGGTTCTCGATGCCCCGGATGCTCGGAATCGAGGCACCCCCCGAGCTCGACGAGGACAAGGCGATCATCCCGCCCGAGTCTCATGGGGTCCGCTTGATCTCGATGGGCTTCTTCGTGCCCGAGGACCAAGCCGTCATCTGGCGCGGCCCGATGCTCCACAAGGCGCTCGAGCAGTTCATCACGGACGTGAAGTGGGGCGAGCCGGACTACCTCCTCATCGACATGCCACCCGGCACCGGTGACGTCTCCATCTCGATGTCGCAGTTCCTGCCCCGCGCCGAGGTGATCGTGGTGACGACTCCCCAGATCGCGGCCCAGTCGGTCGCGCAGCGCGCCGCGGCGATGGCGGAGAAGGTGGAGCTGGATCTCATCGGCGTCATCGAGAACATGAGCTGGTTCCGCGGCGACGACGGCAAGGCGTACGACATCTTCGGGTCGGGTGGCGGCCAGGAGCTGGCGGATCACCTGCACGTACCGCTCCTCGGCCAGGTACCGCTCGTGACCGAGCTTCGTGAAGGCGGCGACATCGGGGCGCCGATCGTGGTCACCCAACCCGAGTCGGAAGCCGCGCAGGTCTTCGCCAAGATCGCGGAGGAGATCGAGGCGATCGCACCGCGCAAGATCTACAAGAAGGAGCTTCGCCTCACCTGAGGCTGCGGACGTAGCCGAGTCTCGGGGTGACGCCCACGCTCACGGTCTGGCCCTGGCGGACGGCTCGGTACAGATCCTCCGAGACGCGGTACGCCGCGATGCGGGGCCTGGTGCCGTCGTCGAGCGCGACGTAGTACCAGAACTTCGGCTCGTTGCGGGACGAGAGCAGCCGCGCCCGGGCCCGGCAGCGCAAGACGGTCCCGGTCACCGTGCGGGTCGTGAACAGGTCCGGGATCGCGGCGACGAGGATCCACACGGCCCAGAGCCACGGGAACGCGAGGACCGCGATGACGGCCAGGGATCCGTTGAGGTCAGCGTCGACGATCCGGACGATCAGGAACGTGGCGAGCGCGAGCCAGAACAAGCCGAGCGCTGTCGCGGCCACGGGTTGCGTGCCCCAACCGGGAGGCCGGACCCGCGGGTAGCGAACCCGCACACGCCGCCAGCGCCCGCCCTGGGGGCTCCACGCGAGGTGATCGTCCTCTTCGCCGAACGGCAGCGCGGTGACGGCGTGGTCGGCGAGACCGAAGCCGGCGGCGTACGCGAGATGGCGGCCGTAGAGCTTGACCGCGGCCGGCGGTAGGTCGCGCAGCTGCTCGTTCTCGGAAAGGTGGGCGCGCACGCCGAGCCACACGGACTCGGCGGTCGAGCCTGCGGCCGTGGGCCGTTGGGCCAGCGAGCGCTTCATCCGGCCCGTGATCGCTCCGAGCAGCACCGCGCCGCCGACCGCGATTGCCACGGCCACGCCCGTGAGCAGCGGACGTTCGGCCGTGTCGCCACCGATCTGCGCGGAGAGCAGCAGGAGCGCGACGACCGCGAGAACACCCGAGCCCACCACGCGCACCATCGCCTTCGGCCACCGGTTCACCGTCAACCCGCGCTGCTGCGCATCCGCGACGACGAGCTGGGCGAGGCGGCGGTGCCACCGGGCCGCGACATCCGCGGTCCCCGTGGTGAGCGCGGTCGCGGGAATGACCCCTTCGATCGCCTTTGCGCGCAAGGCCGCGAGCACGTGCTGCTCGAACGGAGCCAGCTCCGCCGCAGCATCGGGTGCAACCCGACAGATGGTCTCGCCCGGTTGGATCTCATCGAGTGCGATGACGTTGCGGGCGGCGAGGTCGAGCAGGGTCGCCGGTGCGGTCTCGGTCCGGACCTCGTAGCCGCCGCAGAGCAGCGCCGCGATCGCCGGCGGTTCGGGACCGAGCTCCATCGTGGTGGGGCCGGCGCCGGCGTCCGGCGGGCGGCGGACCATCCAGGCCACGGCGGCAGCGCCGACCCACGCGATCGCGACCCCCGCCGCGGCGATGAGCACGGGGAGTGAGAACCCGTCCGAGCTCGATGATGCGACCATGCCGGGCACGGCGCATGTTCGCGCGGTGGCCGCGAGGGGTCCGATCCCGACCCCTCCGGGTACGATGCGCCTGCCCGCCACCGGAGGATGCGCACGAATGGAAGTCAGGATCGGGGTCGTCTACTCGCCCAAGGAGCTGACGGTCGAGATCGACAGCTCGCCCGAGCAGATCGTCGCACTCGTCGAGAAGACGCTCGCCGAGGCCGCGCACATGCTCTGGCTGCACGACGATCACGGTCGGCGCATCGGTGTGCCACTCGACAAGATCGCGTACGTCGAGATCGCGCAGGACGATGACGCCCGGCGAGTCGGCTTCGGCCGCTAGCCACATATGCGAGCGCCCGATCTTCTCGGGCGGCGCCTCCTGTTCTTCACGGGCAAGGGCGGCGTCGGCAAGAGCACCATCACCGCGGCGATGGCTCTCCTCGCGGCCGATCACGGCAAGCGGGTGCTCGTCATCGAGGTCGACGCGAAGGGCGACGTCACGGACCGGTTCGAGTCGCGGCCGGTGGGCTTCGAGCCACGCGAGGTGCATCCCGGAGTGTTCGTGCTCGCGCTGGACACCGAGTCGAGCCTCAGGGAGTACCTGAAGCTCAATCTCCGGGTGCCGATCGTCGGGCGGCTGGGCCCGCTGGCCCGCGTCCTCGACTTCGTCGCGACCGCGGCGCCCGGGGTGAAGGAGGTCCTCACCATCGGGAAGGCGTGCTGGGAGGCGCGCGAGTCCATCGAAGGCCGGGCCGGCTGGGACCTGGTGCTCGTCGATGCCGCCGCGACGGGACACGTCATCGCGCAGCTCGGCGCGCCCCAGGCCATCCGGGAGCTCGTGGCGGTCGGGCCGGTCCGCTCCCAGACCGAGTGGATGACCGAGATCCTCGACGATCCCGCGATCACTGCGCTCAACATCGTCGCGACGCCCGAAGAGATGCCGGTGAGCGAGACCATCGATCTCGTCGGCCGGGCTCGCGAGGAGCTGGACGTGCCGCTCGGCTGCGTGATCGTGAACCGCGTTCTGCCGGAGCTGTTCACCCGCGCGGACGAAGAGACGTTTGACGCGTTGTACGAGCCTCGGGCCTCCGAGATCCTGAGCAACCGCGCCGGACCGGGTGTCACCGCGGTTCTCGATGGTGCTCGTCTCGCCGTCTCCCTCCGTCGGACCCGTGCCGTGCACCTGAACCGGCTGGTCGAAGAAGTCGACCTCCCGATGCTCTACGTGCCGTACCTCTTCTCTCGTCGTCACGGGTTGCGCGAGACGCGGATGGTGGCGGAATCGCTGAGCCAGGAGCTCGGGCTGTGACCGCGTCGAACAGCCTTGAGTCGCTCCTCGCCGCCAAGGAGATCGTGGTCTGCTGTGGCTCCGGCGGCGTGGGCAAGACGACGGTCGCGGCGTCGGCGGCCCTGGGCGCGGCGAGCCGGCTCGGGGGCAAGGTGCTCGTGCTCACGATCGACCCGGCGAAGCGCTTGGCCGACGCGCTGGGGCTCGACGGGATCGGCAACGTCGAGCGACGAGTGCCGGAGGAGGCGTTCAAGGCGGGCGGCTTCGAGGTGCGCGGCGAGCTTTGGGCCGCGATGCTCGATACGAAGCAGTCGTGGGATGCCCTCGTGCTGCGTCACGCCCCGGACGAAGAGACCGCGTACCGCATCCTCGACAACCGGATGTACGACAACATCACCGCGCGGTTCGTGCAGAGCCACGACTACATCGCGATGGAGCGTCTCTTCGAGATCCACGAGACGGGCAAGTTCGACCTCATCGTGATCGACACTCCGCCGACCCGCAACGCCCTCGACTTCCTCGACGCGCCGAAGCGGATGGCCGAGTTCTTCGGTGGTCGCTTGTTGCGCTGGCTCACGATGCCCTACCGGGTTGGCGGCAGGCGCGGCGCGCGGATGATCAACGTCGCGAGCCGGCCGTTCTACCAAATGGCCGACCGGCTGCTCGGCAGCCAGTTCCTCCAGGACATCTCCGAGTTCTTCCTGAACTTCCAGTCCATGTACCAGGGGTTCGTCGAGCGGGCCGAAGCGGTGGAGCGGCTCCTCCACGACCGTCGTACGACGTTTGCGGTCGTCACCACACTCGAGTCCGCCCCGTTGCACGAGGCCGAGTTCTTCTGCGAGCAGCTCACGAAGCGCGATTACCACCTGGGTGCGCTGATCCTGAACCGCACCCTCCCGCACTACCTGCTCTCACCCGACGGCGATCGGGCCGCGGACGTGCTCGCGAGGGAAGCGGGCGTGCTCGCCGCCGCGCTCGCCGACTCGGGTGCGCCCGCACTGGCCGATCCGGCACGGGACTCGCGCGTGCTCACGACGATCAGCGAGTCGTTCCAGAACTTCGCGGTGGTCGCCAAGCGCGAAGCCGAGCTGCGGGCCGAGCTCTCCCGTGTTCCCGAGGTCGTCGCCGATGTGCCGGCGTTCGAGTCCGACATTGCCGACATCAGCGGCCTCGCCCGCATCGCGGAGCACCTGTTTCCCACGTCGTGAGGGGTTTCAGTGGCAGGTACCCGTGCCACTGTCCCGAACGGAGCCGTTCTCGTCGACGAACTTCCACGAGTAGCCGTTGCTGGCGAGGTCGAGCTTCAGGATGCCGAACACCGTGATCCGGGCGCTGCTGTTGGCCAGCGGTTCGCCGAACCCGAACAGGCTCCTGCCGCCCGTACCCACGATGAATTCGCGGATGCCGTCGGCGCTCGCCGTCCCGTCCGGCAGTTGGGGCGCGAACCGCTCGTAGTTGTGCACGTGACCGGCCAGCGCGATGTCGGCGCCGTACTGCTGGAGCGCGTCCCAGAACGGACCTACCTCGGTGTCCTCGTCGACACCCTCCCCCGACGAGAACCGCGGGTGGTGCCACGTGGCGAGCACGCACGGCTTCGTGTTGGCGGCGAGATCCGCTCGCAGCCATTTGGCCTGCGTGCTGTTGGTGGTACACGACACCGGACCGCAATTGGAGTTGAGGGTCACCACGTGCCACGAGCTGCCGATGTCGTAGCTGTACCAGCCCTTCCCGGGGTCTCCCGCCGCGGCGCCGAAGTAGTTGAAGTAGGCAGTTGCACCCGAAGTGCCGTATTCGTGGTTGCCGATCGTCGGCATGGTGTTCGACTTGAATCGCCCGTAGCTCGGGCCGTACGCGTTCTGGAAGTCCGCGGCACTCCCGTTCTCGTAGGCGAGGTCGCCGAGGGCGAGGAAGCGCTGGATGCTCGGATCGTTCACGACGAGATTCGAGACCGCGAGCTGCCGGCACTCGGATCCCGTCACCTTGCTGCCCGTCGTGCAGGCCGTGTCCCCGGCCGCGGCGATCCGTATGACGGACTGCGGCGGTGGTGGTCTCGTGGTGGTGGTCGTCGTGGGTGGCGGTCTCGTGGTGGTCGTGGTCGTGGTCGTGGTCGTGGTCGTGGTGGTCGTCGTCGTGGGTGGCGGTCTCGTCGTGGTGGTGGTCGTGGTGGTGGTCGTGGTCGGCGTCGGGCCGGTGGTGACGACCAGCTCGGGTCGGCTCGACGGGGCCTGGCGGCTGTCGTAGAACGCAGCGTTCCGGTTCGCGGACCGGATGCCGAACGTGACCGGTCGCCCGGGGGTGACCGCGCCGGTGACCGGGATCTCGACCCACGTGTTCCGCCCGACCGGGCCGAGCTTGGCCACGGTGGTACCCCAGCGGGTGGGCCGGGTGTCATAGGTGATGGCGGCTTCGGTCCAGCTGTTGTCATTGACGATGAAGACGGTGCCGCCGATCGGGCTCGCCGCGGCAGCGACGTCGGCGACGTGGAGTCGCAGCCGAGCGTCCTGGACCGTGCCACTCAGGGTCTTGAGGTTGAAGCGCAGGTACGTATCTTGTGTCGGTACCGCATCCACCTTGAGCAGGGGAGCTCCGCCGTAGCTCGTGGTTGGTTGGTTGCTGTTCACGAATGCGTCGGCCAAGGGGGCGAGCGTTGTCGTCGTCGTCGTGGGCGGCGTGGTTCCGATTGTGACGATGAGCTGCGGCGCGGTTGCCGTGCTCTCGCGACTGTCGTAGTACGCGCCGTCGTCGTCGGTGGCCTTGATCCCGAGGGTCACCATTCCACCGCTGGTGATGACGCTGGTAACGGGAACGTCGACCCAGGCGTCGCGCTTGACCGCCCCGATCGTCGCCGCAGTGCTTCCCCAGCCCGTCGGCCGGTTGTCGTAGGTGATGCCCGTCTCGGTCCAGGTGTTGTCGTCGACCGCCGCGACGGTGCCTCCGCTCGGGCTCTGCGCGTCGGTGACGTCGGCCACGTGTATCCGCAGCCGGGCCTCCTGAACCGAACCGTTCAGGCTTCCGAGGTTGAATCGGAGGAAGGTCAGGCGCTCCGGTGAGGCATCGACGACGAGCCGGGGATCGGTGCCGTAGTTCTTCGTCGGTGTCGTCGCCTGCACGTACGAGTCCGCTACCGGGATGAGGGTCATGACCGCGACGTCGGAGACTGCCGGATCGGCGCCCCCCACGATGAGCGCGGAGGCGACGACCGCCAGGGTCGTCAGCAGCGGGATCGCGGCCCGTCGCAGGCGGACTCGTACCTTTTCGCCCATTTGCTCTAAACTTAGGAGAGCCGGAGCGGCGAACCAATAGTCCGCTCGACCCATGCGCGGTCTCCCGGGCGGGGGCGTCGCCTCAGGGTGAAGAGGCCGCCGGGTCCGCCGTCTCCGGGGCTCCGGGCGCGGCGGCCGGGAGACGACGGGTGAACGTGAATGCCGCGGCCGCGTCCATCAACGCGGTGCCCAACGCGGACCTGAGCTGGGCAGCCGTGTTCTGGAGGCCGCCGGCCTCGCTGCGCTCTGGACGCGCCGACGGACGGCTGCACGATGTCGTCGAGCTGGCCCGCGAGCATGCCAATCCCGACTCCGGGAACGCCATCGCGACGTTGAACGAGGAGGTGTCGATCTGCCGCTCGAGCAGCCGAGCCGGCACCGGTCCGAGCAAGGACGTCACGAAGAGGGAGACGGAGATCGGGAGCATGCCCAGAACGGTCTCGAACGCGTCGTGTCCCTGCACTACCTGGAGGTGGAGCGGACGACGTTCGCAGTGCCGACGGCGCTCGAGCGCAGGGACCTGGCAGCTCGGGTGTGCCTTGGCGTGGGCACGGTCGAAACCCAGACGGCACGTGACCGTGCCGCCAGTCTGTTCGATGCGCCGCGCCAAATTGCCGCGGGTCAGAGTAGGTTCCAAATCGATGAATTCCGAAGCCACCGAATCCAGCACCGCGGCGGCGAAGGCCGTGCTGGTCACGCTGGCCGCGGCGCAGTTCGTGATGATCCTGGACTCGTCGGTGATGAACGTGTCGATCGCGACCGTTGCGAAGGATGTAGGTACGACGGTCACCGGCATCCAGACCGCGATCACCATGTACACGCTGGTGATGGCATCGCTCATGATCACTGGCGGGAAGATGGGTGCGATCCTCGGCCGCAAGCGCGCGTTCACGATCGGGTGTGTGATCTACGGATGCGGTTCGCTGACGACGGCGGTCTCGCCCAACCTCGCGGTGCTGATGTTCGGCTGGTCGTTCCTCGAAGGGGTCGGGGCCGCGCTGGTGATGCCGGCGGTCGTGGCGCTGGTGGCGTCGAACTTCGGTCGCGCCGAACGGCCGCGTGCGTATGGGATCGTGATGGCGGGCGGCGCGATCGCAGTCGCGGTCGGCCCGCTGATCGGCGGGCTCTTCACCACGTACTGGTCGTGGCGCTTCGTCTTCGTGGGCGAGGTGCTCATCATCGGGGTCGTGCTGCTCCTGAACCGGCGCACGGCCGATACGCCGAAGGAAGAAGGGGCCCGCCTCGACCTCGTCGGCACCTCCCTCTCCGCGCTCGGGCTCGGCCTGATCGTCTATGGGATCCTGCGCTCGGGCACCTGGGGATTCGCTATCCCGAAAGCCGACGCGCCGACGTGGCTGGGCCTGTCACCGGTGATCTATCTGCTCATCGGCGGGGGAGCGGTGCTCTACGCCTTCCTCTCGTGGGAGAAGCACCGCCGCGACACCGGTCAGGCCGCGCTGCTCGATCCGGCGATCCTGCGGGTCCCGCTCTTGCGCAGCGGAGTCACAGCCTTCTTCTTCCAGTACCTGCTCCAGGCCGGCCTGTTCTTCGCGGTGCCGTTGTTCTTGTCGATAGCGCTCGGGCTCTCGGCGATCGATACCGGCCTCCGAATCCTGCCTCTGTCGATCACCCTGGTGATCGCCGCAGTGGGAGTCCCGAAGCTGTTCCCGCGCGCGTCGCCACGCCGGGTCTCGCAGCTCGGCTTCCTCCTGCTGTTCGTCGCGCTCGTCGTGTTCGTGGCCGCGCTCGACGCCGGCGCCGGTCCCGAGATCGTTACGTGGCCGATGCTCCTCGCGGGGCTCGGCATCGGCATGCTCGCATCGCAGCTCGGCGCCGTCACGGTGTCCTCGGTGCCCGACGAGCAGAGCGGCGAGGTTGGCGGCGTCCAAAACACCGCTTCCAACCTCGGCCTCTCTATCGGCACGGCGCTGGCGGGCGCGGTCCTGATCTCTGCGCTCACCAGCTCGTTCTTCACCGGCATCGAGAGCAACCCCGCGGTCCCCAAGGACCTCTCGTCCAAGGTGCAGACGGAGCTCACGAGCGGGGTCCCGTTCATCTCCGACGCGGATCTTGAAGCCGCGCTCGATGACGCCGGGGTTTCACCGGCGGCGAGCAAAGCCATCACCGATGAGAACGCCGATGCCCGCCTTGACGCGCTGCGCGCGTCGTTGTCGGTGCTGGCCGTGCTCGCGCTGATCGCGCTGTTCTTCAGCCGGGGACTTCCCGCCACTCCCGCGGCCGTCGAGGAAACCCAAGTGCAATCGAGCTGACGAACAGCGCCCGCTGCTGAGGGCGGGGTGCGCGCTCTCGGGCGAGTGGTGGCAGAAATCGGCCTCCCTCGACCCCGGTAGGCAACCCGGAGGGCGCCGAGCGCGTCATACGGTTGTGCGAGGAGCAGGAGCAGTGGATGCCGATCCGTTCGATGACTTCTATCGAGACGGGTACGCGCGCCTCGTGGCCGCCGTCGGCTTGATCACCGGGAGCCGCGCCGAGGCGGAGGACGCAGTCGATGAGGCGGTCGCGCGGGCCTGGGAGCAGATCCGTCGCCACCGACCGATTGATTCGCTGCCCGCGTGGGTCCGGACCGTGGCGCTCAATGTGGCGCGCGGCGGGATCCGGCACCGAGCGGTCGAGCGCCGCGCCCGGCAGCGGTTGTTGAGCGTGGAGGACCACGGCGCGTCCCTTGAGCGCCATGCCGCCGCGATCGACGCCCGTCGCGCGCTCGCGGCACTGCCACGCCGCCAGCGCGAGATCACGGTGCTCTTCTACTTCTGCGACCTCTCGGTGCAGGAGATAGCGGCCACCTTGCAGATCGACCCGGGCACGGTGAAGTCGACGTTGCACAGGGCTCGCGCCGCGCTCGCCCAGGTATTGGGCGACGACACGACTGAGGAGGAACACGATGCCATCGATGCTTGACGACACCGATCTCGACGCCCGGTGGCGCGCCGGCCTTGAAGCCGCCAGCGAGCTGGGCCCGGCAGCAACCGTCGAGACGCGGGTCGCACTTCACATCGCCAAGTGGCGTCGCACCCGCGTCGGCGCGGGGGTCGCCGCACTCGTGGTGATCGGTGCACTCATCGTCGGCGTGGTGATCTCGTTCGGCGGCACCGACTCGACGCGGGTCCGCGCCGTGGAGCGGCCGCCCGGCACGCCGATCGCAACGGTCGCTGTCGTGTCGCATCCGGACCTGACGCTGACCGCGGTGCCGCAAACCGTTCCGGCCGGACTCATCGAGATCGACTACTCGACCGTGGGCGGAACGCACGCGCTCGTGATCGACACGGACCACGAGTACAACGTCATCAGCGGACCGGATTTCCGGCTTACGGTCCCGAGGGGCGACAGCAACTCGGCGGTGGGGAGGGTGTATCTCAAGCCCGGTGTCTACCGGCTGCATTGCGTCATCCCAGGGCACGAGGTGGCCGGCGAGCAGGTGACGCTCACGGTCACCTGACGCCAGAATCGGGCGGTGAGCAAGGCGGATCTGCGCATCGCGCGCTTTCGGCCCGAGGATCAGGACGCGGTCCGGGCCCTGATCTTGGCGGGACTCGAGGAGCGGTGGGGTGCCGTCGATCCGTCGCTGAACCCCGACCTCGACGACATTGCCGCGATCTACGCCGACAGCGTCGTCCTCGTCGCGTGGACCGGGAACGAGATCGTGGGCGCCGGCTGTACACCACCTTTGGCTTCCAGTTCTCGCACGAGGCCGACGGAGCATTCGGACCCGACGCCGACTTCGTCCTCGATCTGCCTCGCCGCCGCGTCGTATCTTCGGGTGGTGACTGAAGACGAGCAGGAGCTGGCGAAGGCGACCAATCGTGAGGTGTGGGCGCTGCTCGAACGCACCGACCGCACTTCCGTCGACGACGAGCGGATGGTGCAGACCGCGCACTCGTCGGCGCATCACTGGCAGCAGGCGGGCGGTGCGCTGGAGTCCGCTCGGGCGGACTGGCTGCTCTCTCACGTGTACGCCGTCGTCGGCCGATCAGAAGAGGCCTCTCGGTACGCGCAGCAGTCACTGGCCACGTGTGAAGCCAACGGCTTCGGGGACTTCGACCTGGCGTACGCCTATGAGGCGGTCGCGCGCAGTGCGGCCGCCGGGGGAGACGGCGAGACGGCCGGGACCTGGCGGGCGCGGGCGAAGGACGCCGCCGGTGCGATCGCCGACGACGAAGACCGCGAGCTCTTCCTCGCGGATCTGGCTGCCGATCCTTGGTTCAACGCTTGACGGGAGGGTCGGCCTGGGCGCGGGCGGCGGCGATGGTGCGGTTGTTGATCACCGGGATCATCGCGAAGGCGATCACGATCGGGATGGCGCCGCCCACTACGAACGGCGCCCGGAGCCCGAAGGTCTCCGCAAGGAAGCCGCCGAGCAACGCGCCGATCGGCATGGTGCCCCAGCCGAGGAGCCGGTAGGCGCTGTTCACGCGACCGAGCAGCACGTCGGGGACGATCGCCTGCCGCAGCGACACCGTCACGACGTTCCAAGCGACCCCGAACGCTCCCACCGCGGCGATCGAGATCGCTACTGCGATCGGGTTCGTGACGAGCGCCGGCACCAGCGTCGCCGCGCCGATCACCAGGACTGCGACGACCAGGAGCGTGCCCGGCCCCATCCACGCGCTCAATCGGCGCCCGAGCAGGCTGCCAGCAAGCGCGCCGACTCCGCCGGCGGTGAGCAGGAACCCGTAGTCCGGCTTCGAGAGGTCGAGGATCTCGAGCGCGTAGAGCACCAAGACGGCCATCACCGCGGCCTCGAGCAGGTTCAGCACTCCGAGCACGATGGCCAGCGTGCGGAGCAGACGGTGACGGCGCAGCCAGCGCAAGCCTTCCGAGATGTCGGCGCGAATCGAACTGCGGGTGCCGTCCGCCACCCCGGCGCGGACCGGGCGAAACGAGCCGCGCAGCCCCAGCACCACGAGCGCGGCGATCCCGAACGAACCCGCGTCCACGATGAACGGCGCGGCCGAGGCGGCGGCAAAGAGGAATGCGCCCAGCGGCGGACCGGCGAACTGGTTCGTGATGACTTCCGCGGCGTAGAGGCGACCGTTCGCCGTCTCGAGCGTGTCGCGGGCCACGACGTTCGGCAGAATCGCCTGCGCCGCGTTGTCGAAGAGCGTCTCGGCGCTCCCGAGGACGAAGGCCACGAGCCCGATCAGGACGAGCGTTGCAGAATCGGTGAGCACGAGCACCGCGAGGGTGCCCATCACGAGCATGCGGAAGCCGTCGACGACAGCCATCGTTCGCTTTCGGTCCAGGCGGTCGGCGAGGGCACCCCCCAGCAGCGCGAAGAACAGCCAGGGCAGCGTCCCGGCGAACGAGACCAGGGCCACGCCCGTCGGCGAGCGGGTGAGTGAAGCGGCCAGCAGCGGCAAGCCGGCGAGCGTCACGCCGTCACCCAGGTTGGACACGGTGGACGCGGTCCACAGCCGGACGTAATTCGCGCCGAGTCGAGCTCGCGTCATGAACCAGGTCGGACCCGTGTCATGTCATCGAGCCTACGAGGGCACCCCGATACCCTGGGCCGAATGGCGACCCTCGAGGAGCTCGCGCTCCTGCACACCACCGTGCACGGGGAGGCCCTCGCCCATCTGCAGCGCCTGTCACTCTCGTGGCGTTTGCTCGCCGACCTCTCGTTCGCCGACCTGCTCCTGCTCGCACCGATCGCGAACGAGGACGGTCACCGCTTCGTCGTGCTCGCGCAGGTTCGTCCGACCACGGGACAGACGCTCTACGTCACCGACCTCGTGGGCCACGTCGTGGACGAGGTCGAGCGACCGCTCGTCACGCGGGCCTGGCGAACCGCGGAGGAGGCGGACGGCGAGACCAACGTGCTCGGCGGAAAGGAGCGGGTGCGGCTGCAGTGCATCCCGGTGCGGCATCGGGGACGGTTGATCGCGGTGTTGACCAGGGAAGCACCTACCACGTCCGGCCGTCGTCCCGGCGAGCTCGAGCGCTACTACCTCGAGGCCTTCGACGGTCTCGCCCGCATGGTTGCGGAAGGAACGTTCCCCTTCGCGCGTGAAGAGATCGAGCTCGAAGGCGCACCACGCGTGGGCGATGGCGTGATCCTCCTCGGTGGCGACGCGCGGATCCGGTACGCCAGCCCGAACGCGGTGAGCTCGCTCCATCGCATGGGCATCCACGCGTACACCTCCGGAGCGCATCTCAACGAGGTCGGGTTCGACGAAGGTGCCGTTGACACCGCAGTGCGGGCCCGGATGCCCGTGATCGAAGAGGTCGAGCGCGAGGAGGCGTCCATCCTGCTGCGCGTCATCCCGCTGCTCAAGGAGCGCAAGCCCGCCGGGGCCCTGATCCTGCTGCGAGACGTGACCGACCTGCGGCGCCGGGACCGGATGCTCATGTCCAAGGACGCGACGATCCGCGAGATTCACCACCGGGTGAAGAACAACCTGCAGACCATCGCGGCGCTGCTCCGGCTCCAGGGGCGCCGGCTCGACTCGGCTGAAGCGCGTCAGGCGATAGCGGAGTCCGAGCGCCGCATCCGTTCGATCGCGATCGTGCACGAGACGCTGTCGCGCGAGGCGAGCGAAGAGGTGGAGTTCAGCGACATCATGAAGCCGTTGCTCCGTGTGGTCGAGGAGACCGTTTCGACGGAGGACGGCGGTGTGCGCTTCGAGGTGGAGGGCGACGTCGGCGCGCTTCCGGGCGAGGTCGCGACCTCGCTGGCGGTCGTGCTGAACGAGCTCATGCAGAACGCGGTGGACCACGCCTTCCCCCACGACGACGACGATCTCGACGGCCGTGGGAGTGGCCTCGTGATCGTCCGGATGGCCCGCAGCGAGCAGGACGTGGTGGTCGAGGTGATCGACGACGGGGCCGGCCTGCCCGAGGGCTTCTCGCTGGAAGGCGCCAAGGGCCTCGGGCTCTCGATCGTGCAGGCGCTCGTCACCGGCGAGCTCGGCGGGACGATCGAGATGCACAGTGAGAAGGGCACGCGCGTCGAAGTGCGTGTGCCCCTCGCGGCCACGCCTGCGACGAAGGTCGTGGAACCCCCGAGCTGACCCGGTCGATCAGGGCCGCACGGTGAGGTGGGCGGTCTCAGGTGGGGTGGGTCAGCTGGCGCGTTGCTTGGCCAGCCAGCCCTTGCGCAGCTTGCGGCGCTCTTCCTCGGTGGTGCCACCCCAGACGCCGGCCTCCTGATTCGTGGCCAGAGCGAACTCGAGGCATTCCGGGTTGACCGGGCACACCGCGCAGATCTCCTTCGCCGCGTCGATCTGGTCGAGGGCGATGCCGGTGGCGCCGATGGGGAAGAAGAGCTCAGGGTTCGAGTCGCGACAGAGCGACCGGTTCCGCCAGGCGTCGGCGTCCCAATCGTGGGTTCGGATCCAGGTGAGGGCCACCCGACTCCCTTTCGTCGGACGTGCGACTTCGGGCCCCGCAGGTGCTCATGCGCACGTTCATAAGCGTCCCCGGGCTTTCCCCCGGCGCACGACCGCTTCGGAAACCGCTGCAGTGGGCGTCGGGTTCGTCGTGCCTCGAGGCAACAGTCCACCCTAGGAGGGAACTAGAACGCGTTGCAAGGGGTCTGACCTGCGGTTTCGTCCAGCGGCTCGCTCCTCGTACGCTCGGGCGCCCCGGGCCGCTCCGGCCATCCGCACTTCGTGCCCGCTCCTGCCTACGCTCGGCCCGATGAGCAGCCGCGATTCGCGACCCCTGGTGCTCGGTCATCGGGGGGCACCGCGCGACGCGGTCGAGAACACGCTCGCGGCGTTCAGCGCCGCCCGGGACCAGGGGGCGGACGGCGTCGAGCTCGACGTCCATCGGAGTGCCGACGGCGCCTTGGTCGTCCACCACGACGCGATCGTCGAGGGCTTCGGGCTGCTCGCCGACCATCGGCTCGACGAGATTCGGGCCGCCCGGCCCGCCATCCCCACCCTGGACGAGGTCTTCGACCTCTGCGCCGGGATGCTCGTGAACGTGGAGGTGAAGAACTCCCCGCACGACGCGGACTTCGACCCGGCGGATCGGGCCGCGCAGGCGGTGGTCGAGCTGATCGGGCGCCGGGATCTCTACGACTCGACGCTGGTCTCCTGCTTCCATCTGCCCACGATCGATCGGGTCCACGCCCTCGACCCGCGGATCGCGACCGGGTACCTCGTGGTCGTCGATCCCTTACCCCTGGCCGCGCTCGAGATCGCGCACGCGCATGGCCACCGGGCGCTGCACCCCTATCTCGCGGCGCTGGGCGAGGCATTCGCACCGGACGTGGCCGCCCGCGCGCGGGAGCTCGGCGTCGCGCTCAACGTCTGGACCGTCAACGACCCCGGCGAGATCGTGCGGCTCGCTCGGCTCGGGATCGACGCGCTCATCACGGACACACCCAAGCTTGCGAAGGAAGCGCTGGCACGAGCGTGACGACCTCGCGCTCAGGGAACGACGATTGTCAGCACCTCGGGCTCGTAGGCGAAGTCCAGCCGGTTCACCTCACCGAGGTATTCACCGTCGACCTGATACGGGAACGGCTCTGCACCGGTGATGGTCAGCCCGGTGACGCCGTCGCGGTGCTCGACGTTCGGATGCCGGTGCAGCATCTGCGGCGACAGCAGCGCAGCGGCGCCGAGGCTCAACATCGATCCCGCCCGGCGCACCTTGACGACGGTGACGCTCAACGGGGTGTCCAGGCCCGCTTCGGGTGCGACGAGCAGCGGCCGGTGCCCGAGGTAGGTGTACGGGCTCGTCTTCGACACGATCGTCAGCGTCGCACCTTCGATCACCTCGCCGGAATCCAGCGTCACGTCGAACCGGCCGTGCGAGTGGTCGTAGGTCCGCAGCCAGGTGTCGAACGACGCGACCACGAACAGCGGATGTCCGGCATAGCGCTTGATGTACGCGTGCCGTTCGACCTGCGCGACGACCGCGGCGTCGAAGCCGGTCCCGCAGTGGAAGAGGAAGTACCGACCGTTGACCCGGCCCAATCCGATCCGGCGAAACGACCGCCGGGCGAGCGACGCGATCAGCTGGGTGGTGGCGTCCACCGGGTCGTGGGGGATCCCGAGCGTCCGGGCGTAGACGTTCGTCGAACCGCCGGGCAGCGGGGCGAGCGCGGTCTCGGTCCCGACGAGCCCATCGGCCGCCTCGTTCAGCGTTCCGTCGCCGCCGAGCACCGCGACGACCTCCACCCCCCGGCGGGCCGCGCCGCGGGCGAGCCGCGCGGCGTGCCCGCGGCGCGAGGTCTCCATCATCTCGAGGTCGTGGTCGGCGCCGAGCGCCTTCTGGATCATGACCCGCTTGCGTGCCGTGACGGACGACGCCGTGGTGTTCACGATGAGCAGGACACGCACGACGAGGCAGGCTAGCGGCATGCCCTCCGACTCCTTCGCTCGGCTCGACGCCGAGATCACGACGTGTCGCGCCTGCCCGCGGCTGGTCGCGTGGCGCGAGGAGGTCGCGCGCACGAAGCGGGCGGCGTTTCGGGACGAGGAGTACTGGGGCCGGCCGGTGCCGGGGTTCGGTGACCCGCGCGCTCGCGTGCTGATCGTCGGGCTCGCCCCCGCGGCCCATGGTGCGAACCGGACCGGCCGGATGTTCACCGGCGACCGGTCCGGCGACTGGCTCTACGCGTCCCTGCACCGAACGGGTTACGCGAACCAACCGACTTCGCACTCGCGTGATGACGGTTTGCAGCTGACTGACGCGTACATCAGCGCGGCCGTCCGCTGCGCCCCGCCGGCGAACAAGCCGACGCCCGAAGAACGCGATCGATGCCGCCCTTATCTCGACCGCGAGCTCGCGCTGCTGGACCGGGTCTCGGTGATCGTGACGCTCGGAGCATTCGCGTACGCGGCGATGTGGGCCGGGATACGCGACTCCGGCTTCGAGCTTCCGCGGCCGCGGCCCAAGTTCGGCCACCTCGTCGAGATCCCGACCCCGCGAGGGACGATCGTCGGCTGCTTCCACCCGAGCCAGCAGAACACGTTCACCGGCAAGCTGACCGAACCGATGATCGACGCGGTGTTCACCCGCGCCCGTGAGCTCACACGAGCGCCGCGATCTCGCCGGCCGCGTACACGATCGCAATAGTGCCGAGCACGATCGCGACGGAGAGCCGCAACGCCCGGTCCGACGATCGGATCGCGAGGTGGGCCCCGACCCTCGCCCCCGGGATCACGGCGACGCACAGCGGTAGCGCGAAGGCCCAGTTGATGTGGCCGAGCAGGGTGTGGGTGATCGTCCCGGGCACCGCGAGGATGCCGACGCACGCCAGCGAGCACCCGACGGCCTCCTTGATCGGGAGCCGCACCCAGCCCACGAACGCCGGCACCATCAGGATCCCGCCCCCCACCCCGAGGAGCCCGCTGAGCAACCCGGCGGCAAGACCGATCGCGCCCAGCCGCCACCACTCCATCCGGGGCTCGGTCGCCGGGGCCTCCATGCCCACGAAGTCGGGGTCCTCGCCCGGCGGCGGCTCTTCGGCGTCAGCCGGGTCGGGCCGCTTCGGCGACTGACCGGTCCGGAACGCGGTGAGCGCGAGCAGCGCGGCGGTCAGGATCATCAAGAGGTGCCCGTTGCCGGGGACGAGGTCGACCAGGAGCGCGCCGCCCACCGCGGCGCTGCAGCCGACGAGCGCCGTCCACAGCACGACCCGCCAGTGGATGAGCCCCTCGCGCTGGTAGCGCAACGAACCGCTGATGGCCGACGGGATGATCGAGGGCAGCGTGCTGCCGATCGCCTCGACCGGGGTCGCCCCGAGCGCGCGGATCGCCGGCGTCGAGACCACGGCCCCGCCCACGCCGAACATCCCGGAGAGCACGCCCGTGAAGAACCCGGCGATCAGGACCAGGATGGTCTGGAAGGGTTCCGACAAGAACACCGACACTACCCAAGGCCCTCCCGGTACCCTGTCGGTATGGCGAGTGACCTCCAGCTCCGCGGGGTCTACATCCCGCTCATCACCCCGTTCGCCGCGGACGGCTCCGTCGCCCTCGACGCGGTCACGCTGCTCTGCCACGAGTATCTCGACGCCGGCGCGACCGGAATCGTCGCCCTCGGTACCACGGGCGAGGCAAGCGCGCTGAGCTCCGAGGAGAAGCGCGCGGTGATCGACGCCTGCGCGATGGTCTGCACCGAGCGCGCCGCGCAGCTGATCGTCGGCGCCGGGTCGAACAACACGGCGTCGACTGTCAGCGCGGTGCAAGAGCTGGCTGGCACGCCGGCCCTCGCCGCCACCCTGATCGTCGTGCCCTATTACGTGCGTCCGTCGGAAGCCGGGATCGTCGCCCACTTCCGGGCCGTCGCCGACGCGAGCCCGGTTCCCGTCGTGCTCTACAACATTGCGATCCGCACCGGCCGGAACCTGAGCGCGGCCGGGGTGCTCGAAGTAGCGCAGCATCCCAACGTCGCCGGTATCAAGCAGGCCGCCACGGGGCTCGATCTCGACACGCTCGAGCTGCTGGCCGGCGCCCCGGACGACTTCGCGGTGCTCGGTGGTGAGGACCCGTTCCTGTTCCCGCTCGTGCTCATGGGCGGCTCGGGCGCCATCTGCGCCTCGGCCCATGTGTGCACCGAACGGTTCGTCGCGATGATCGAGTGCGGCCTGGCGGGCAAGGTCGACGACGGACGCGCGCACGCCGAAGCCCTGCTCCCGGTCGTGCGGTCGCTCTTCGCCGAGCCGAACCCGGCCGTGTTCAAGGGCGTGCTCCACGCGCAGGGCCGCATCCCGACTCCGGATGTCCGGCTGCCGCTCGTGAACGCCAGCGCGGCTGCCGTCGAAGCCTCAGTGCTCGCGGTCCACGCCGCCTCGTAGCGGCGATCAGCGCAGCGGGATCCGGTACACCCGGCCCTGCTCCGGCACCGAGTACCAGAGCGCGCCGGCTCCGACGGCGAATGCCCGGTTCCCGATCCACGGATCGGCACTCGCGCGCAATGGGGCCGGCAGGTTGAGCACCCGCTTGACGCCCCCGTCTTTGGTCGTGCGGAGCAGCGAGCCATTGCCTTCCATCGCCCAGATCGCGCCGTTGCTCTCCACGAGTGTCGCGTCACCCACCTGATTCCAGAGCGGGTGATCGTTGAAGCGACGCTGCAGCTTCCCGGTCGCCGCGTCACGACGCTCGAGGGAGCAGACGAAGACGATGGTGTCTACGCACACCGAGTCCCAGAGCGAGTGACCGTCGGTCGCAA
The DNA here is from genome assembly GCA_038252255.1 of Acidimicrobiia bacterium. GTDB lineage: Bacteria > Actinomycetota > Acidimicrobiia > IMCC26256 > JAENVU01 > Chersky-806. The sequence goes on from JBBSAM010000011.1 coordinate 24,699, forward strand.
TCGCTTTGAACCTGTAACCGCTCCTCAGGAGTGACGCGGCCTGCTGTGGCCGGGAACGGTGCGGAACCCGAGCGGGGAGACGGAAGAGTGTCGTGGAAGTTGCGAGCCACACCCGGTTATCGGCGAGCGCGAGCGATGAGCCTTGCGTGAAGCGCCCGAAGTTGGTCTGGTACGTGATCTTCAGCGTGCGAGGATCTCGCGCGGTGAGGTCCCCGGCTGCATCGATGATCCACACGTGCCCGTCACCGAGAGCGACCTCGTCGGCGCGGGCAGGCAGACGGACCGTCGTGGGTGGCCGGCCGCTCAGCAGCACGCGGGTGAGATAGCCGGGGGCGTCTCCTCGAAAGCCGGGGTTGGTGTTGAAGCCCCACACGCCGAGACTGGGGCCGGCGGCCACGTGGTCCACGGGTTGGTCCGTCGCGACGCGAGTTGCCAGCCGACCGGTGCGACGGTCGAGCCGGACGACCTCGTTGGTACCGTTCGCCACGAAGACGCCATGCGGGTCGACCGTGATGGCGATCGGTTCGCCGCCCACATCCACGCTGGTGATTCCGCGGGGCGGCGGGTGGTCGACGGTGCGGATGCTCGAGGTGTCGGCCCGCCACGCAACGACGCCGGCCACGACAAGCGCAGCGGCGACGAGACCGGCCGCGGCGATCACGAGCCGGCGGCGCGATGGACTCGATCGTTCTGCGACCGTGCCCACTGCCTCGAAGTGATCGACCGCGCGGCGCAAGCCGGAAGCCGCGACGCGGGCGCGGGTGTCGACGTCGTTCATGAGCTCTCCTCGGACTCGGGTACGCCGAGCGTGATGGCGAGCGCGGCACGGGCGTCGTGCAAGGTGCTCTTCACCGTCCCCGTCGTGATGCTCAATGCTTCGGAGATCTGCGCGACGGAACGGTCGTCGACGTAGAACAGTGCGACGACCGCGCGCTGGCGGGGTGGCAGCGCGGCGACCGCCCGCCAGAACTCGGCGTCTTCCGGTGCGAGCTCGCTGAACTCCTCCCGCCGGACGCGCAAGCGCGCGAGCACGCGTGACTCTCGTCCCAAGCGACGGAACCGGGAGCTCGCCAGGTTGGCGACGACCTGGCGCACGTACGCGCCCGGGTCTTCGATCTGGTCCCAGCGCCGGTGGACCGCGACGAAGGCGTCCTGCGCGAGGTCTTCGGCCGCGGCCCGGTTCCCTGACAGCGCGTAGGCGAGGGCCACGACGCGAGTCCGCTCTTGCCGGTAGAAGCGGTCGAAGGCCTCGGCGATGAGCGCAGTCTGGTCGATGCCGGTGAGTCGTCCACGGGGCCCGAACGGTTGGGTGGGGCCGGCGTGGCACCGGTCACCTTCCGAAACGAAACGGTTGCGTTTCGTTATGGCCGGGTGTAGAAAGCGCGAACCCCGCCGCCACGAAAGGTCTCGCGATGAGTCTCTCGGAGCGAGTGCAAGAGCAGGCGTTTGCCCGCCGCTGGCTGATCCTGCTCGTCCTGTGCTTCAGCCTGCTCGTGATCGTGCTCGACAACACGATCCTCAACGTCGCGATCCCGACGCTGTCGCGCCAGCTCGATCCGACGAACAGCCAGCTGCAGTGGATGGTCGACTCCTACACGCTGGTGTTCGCCGGGTTGCTGCTCACGGCCGGGAGTCTCGGCGACCGGTTCGGCCGCCGCGGCGCGCTCCAGGTCGGGCTGTTCATCTTCGGTCTGGGGTCGCTGTTCTCGGCGCTGGCGGGTTCCGCGGACCAGCTGATCGCCACTCGCGCCTTCATGGGAATCGGCGGTGCGTTCATCATGCCGGCGACGCTCTCGATCATCACGAACGTCTTCCCCGCGAACGAGCGTGGCAAGGCGATCGGGGTATGGGCCGGAACCGCGGGGATCGGCATCGCACTCGGCCCGCTCACCGGCGGCTTCCTGCTCGAGCACTTCTACTGGGGATCGATCTTCCTCGTGAACCTCCCGATCGTCGCGATCGGTCTGATCGCCGGCGTCTTCCTGATCCCGACGTCGAAGGACCCGAAGGCATCCCGACTCGACCCGCTCGGCGCGGTGCTGTCGATCAGCGGTCTGACCGCGCTGCTCTACGGCATCATCGAAGCGCCGACCGACGGCTGGACCGACCCGACGATCCTCACCGCCTTCGGGCTGGCGGTCGTGCTGCTCGGAGCGTTCATCTTGTGGCAGCGCACGACCGACCACCCGATGCTCGATGTCCGTTTCTTCAAGAACCCGCGCTTCAGCGCCGCGAGCACCGGGATCACGATGACGTTCTTCGCGATGTTCGGCGCGACCTTCCTGCTGACGCAATACATGCAGTTCGTGCTCGGGTACTCGCCCCTCGAAGCCGGCATCCGCCTGTTGCCGTTCGCGGGGATCATCCTCGTGGTGTCGCCGCTCAGCGCCAAGATCGTCGAGCGGGTGGGAACGAAGATCACGGTGGCGAGCGGCCTCGCGATCGCCGGGACTGCGCTCGCGCTCATGGCCCAGCTCCAGGTCGCCAGCTCCTACGGCGATCTCGTGTGGCGCATGATGCTGATGGCGTTCGGTCAGGCACTGGTGATGGCGCCGGCGACCGAGTCGATCATGGGTTCGCTGCCGCTCGCGCGGGCCGGGGTGGGTTCGGCGGTGAACGACACCACCCGCCAGATCGGCGGCGCGCTCGGTGTGGCGATCGTCGGCAGCGTGATGTCGTCTACCTATGCGTCGAAGATCTCGGACCTCTTTGCCGGGACGTCGACCGCCGGCTCCGCGGCGGAGCAAGCAGCCAAGGACTCGCTGGGTGGAGCGCTGGCAATTGCGGCGAAGGCACCGCCGGCCTTGGGCAACACCCTCGCGGCGGTGGCGAAGTCGAGCTTCGTAGAGGGCATGCACACCGGCGTGCTCGTGGCTGCGGGGGCCGCCTTCCTCGGCGCGATCGTCGCCGCGGTGTGGCTCCCGGCGCGGGCACGAGACGAGAACGTCGAGTCGCAAGCCGCTGAGTTCGCGGAGGAACACGTGCCGCGCGTCGACCTCGCCCCACCAGGACTGAACGACGCTCCCGCGGAGATCTGATGGCCGCGACCCAGGTCACCGAGTCCGAGCGCCGTCCCGGTCGCCCTCGCAGCACCGCGGCAGACGAGGCGATCCTCGACGCCGCGACGGACGCGTTCATCGAGCTCGGCTGGGACGGTCTCACGATCGAGGGCGTCGCGGCGAGCGCCGGAGTGGGCAAGACCACCATCTACCGGCGCTACCCGTCCCGCCTCGACCTGCTGCTCGCGGCGGCGCGACGGCTCTCGGAGGAGAAGGATCAGGCTCCCGACACCGGATCGCTGCGCGGCGACCTCGTGGCATCGGTCGAGAGCTTCCTGCGCATGCTGGCGGACTCCCGGTCCGGTCGGGCGATTCCGGTCATGGTTGCGGCCACCGCCCGCAATCCGGAGCTGGCGACCGCGTACACGGAGTTCATGGCCGAGCGGCGTGCGGCATCGGCGGTGCCGATCGAGCGGGCGATCCAACGCGGTGACCTACCGGTCGACGTCGACGTGCCGCTTCTCCTGGACCTGCTCGTCGCCCCGGTCTTCTACCGTGCGTTCGTCACCCGTGAGCCGGTCGACAGCACGTTCATCGCGAGCCTGGTCGACACCGTCCTGCGCGCCGCTACCTGACGGACCAGCGCTCCTTCGTCATCGCCCACGTGCAGCTGTAACCGTCCTCGCCCGGCGAGGTGATCCCGTCGGGGGCTTCCAGCAGGAGCTCGTACCCGAGGGCGCGCGGCACACCTCGGCTGGCGATGTTCGCCCGGTCGTGGTGGATCTCCACCTGCTGGATGCCGTCCACCGTGAACGCCAGATCCGTGAGGGCGGCGGAGAGCTCGGTCGCGTAACCCTGGCGAAGGAAGCCGGCGTGGATCCAGTACCCGATCTCGAGGCCGGCTGGTCCGATGCGGCGATGGAGGCCGCAGCCGCCGATGGGTCGGCCGTCGAGGAAGACGCCGAGCACGACGTCGCCACCGGCGCGCCAATCCCGGTACCACTCCGCGATGAGCCTGCGCCGATCCTCGATGGTGAGTGGCTCGAACGCGGCCCACGGCATCCACGGTCGTAGATGCTCGAGGCTCGTCGTGATGGCGAGCGCGAGTGCCTCCGCGTCCTCGGCCTTCCACTTCCTCAGGACGAGCCGCTCGGTCGTCGCTCGGTCCGGGAGCCGCGTCACCATGACGACCAGCGAACCACGTCCAGCCGCAATCCCCGACCGCTTATTGGCCCGTCACGCACCGCTCGGGTGGTTCCCCACCAATACTCCCGTTTCGGTGTCGATTCGACACGCTGGAGCGTGCTCGATCAACACCGAAAGGAGGGTGATCGAACCCGGGGTGGTCAGTCGAGGTCGGCGAAGGCGCTCGAGAGGAGGTGCTCCTGCTCGCGGTCGTGCACGGTGAGGCTGCCGGTCGCCGGGCTCGGCGTGGTCGGGCGAGCGAGGTGCTTCAGCTCGGCGCGGTCCCGGAGCAGGCGGTGCAGCCGGCCGTGCGCGAAGTTCCAGGCGCCCATGTTCGCCGGCTCCTCCTGCACCCACCACACCTGGTGGGCGGACGGGTAGCCGTCCAGGATCGCGAGGATCTGCTCCTGCGGCCACGGGTAGAGCTGCTCGATCCGCACCACTGCCACCGGAGCCCCCAGCTCGTCGCGCCGGGCGATCAGCTCGTGGCCGATCTTGCCGGTGCAGAGCAGCACGCGCCGAACCGAAGCCGGGTCGATCGCGGCGGTGGACTCGTCGAGCGTCTCGCGGAACGCGCCGGTCGTGAGCTCCTCGACCGAAGATCGCGTCTGCGGCATGCGCAGGTAGCGCTTCGGTGTGAAGCAGATGAGCGGCTTGCGCGTCGATGCGCGTGACTGGCGCCGCAGCACGTGGAAGTACTGCGCGGCGGTCGTGGGGTAGACGACGCGGAGGTTGTCCTCGGCGCAGAGTGCGAGGAAGCGTTCGATCCGGGCGCTCGAGTGCTCCGGTCCCTGACCTTCGAAGCCGTGGGGGAGCAGCACCGTGAGGCTCGAGCTCTGGCCCCACTTGTCCTCGGCCGCGACGATGAACTGGTCGATGATGATCTGCGCGCCGTTCATGAAGTCGCCGAACTGCGCCTCCCAACCGACCCAGGCCTGCGGGTCGGCCACCGAGTATCCGTACTCGAACCCGAGCGCGGCGTACTCGGAGAGGACCGTGTCGTAGAGCATGAATGGCGCCTGGCTCGACGCGACGTGCGCGAGCGGGGTGTACTCGTCCTCGGTGTTCGTGTCGACGAGCACGCCATGGCGCTGGCTGAACGTGCCCCGCCGGGTGTCCTGGCCGGCGAGTCGCACCGGCGTCCCTTCCAGCACGAGGGAACCGTGAGCGAGCGCTTCAGCCAGGGCCCAGTCGACGGCACCCGACTCGAACTCGGAGCGCCGCGCCCGCAAGATCCGCTCGAGCTTGGGGCTCACCGAGAAGTCGTCCGGCCACGTCACCAGCGCCTGCACGATCCGGTCGAGGACCTCGCGCTCCACCCCGGTGGGCGGTGACGTCTCGACGATCTCCGGCAGCTCCGGGTTGACCCGGGGCTCGGGCGCAGCACTCGCGTGCGTCTCTTCGAACGCGCGCGTCAGGCGGGCGCGGAAGTCGTCGAGTGCGGCCTCCGCCTCGGCCAGCGAGAGGTCGCCGCGGTTCACGAGCGTCTCCGTGTAGAGCTTGCGGACGCTGCGGTGACGTTTGATGAGCTCGTACATCCGCGGCTGGGTGAACGCCGGTTCGTCGGCCTCGTTGTGACCGAAGCGCCGGTAGCAGACCATGTCGACGACGACGTCCTTGTGGAACCGCTGCCGGAACGCGAATGCGAGCTCGATGACGCGCACGCACGCTTCCGGGTCGTCACCGTTCACGTGGAAGATCGGCGCCTGCACCATCTTGGCGACGTCGGTCGCGTAGACGCTCGACCGGCCGAGATCGGGTGCGGTCGTGAAGCCGAGCTGGTTGTTCACGACCACATGGACGGTGCCGCCGACCTCATAGCCCGGGACCTCGGAGAGGTTGAGCGTCTCGGCGACGACCCCCTGGCCCGCGAACGCGGCGTCGCCGTGCACGAGGATCGGGAGCACCTGCGACCGGGACCGGGTGTCTCCCCGCCGGTCGCCCTTCGCTCGCGCCATTCCCTCGACCACGGGATCGACGGCTTCGAGGTGGCTCGGGTTCGACGCGAGCGTCACGACGACCTTGCGCCCGGATGCCGCGGTGTGCGTGCCCGCCGAACCAACGTGGTACTTCACGTCACCCGAACCCTGGACCGACGCCGGGTCGAGCGCGCCCTCGAACTCGAGGAAGATCTGGCCGTAGCTCTTGCCGATCGTGTTCACGAGCACGTTGAGCCGGCCCCGGTGCGCGGTGCCCAGCACCGCTTCGGCCATGTCCGCGTCCGCGGCCGCGCTGAGCAGTGCGTCGAGCATCGGGATGAGGCTCTCGGCCCCCTCGAGGCTGAAGCGCTTCTGGGCCAGGTACTTCGTGTGCACGAATCCTTCGAAGGCCTCGGCCGCGTTGAGGCGATCGAGGATCCGGCGTTGCTGCTCAGGCTTCAGGGCGTTCGGTGGCGACTCGACGCGCGCCTGGATCCACTCTTTCTGCTCCGGTTCCTGGATGTGCATGTACTCGACGCCGATCGTGCGGGAGTACGCGTCGCGCAGGACGCCGAGGATCTCGCGCAGCGGAAGCGTCTTGCGGTCGAGGCTGCCGGAGCCGAGCCCGCCGACGGGGAACTCGCGGTCCAAGTCCCAGATCGTCAGCCCGTACTCGTTCACGTCGAGCTCTGGATGGGTGCGCGGCTCGCGCCGCCCGAGCGGGTCCAGGTTCGCGATGAGATGCCCGCGCACCCGGTACATGTTCACGAGCTGGTGGACGTTCACGACCTTCTCGAACGCAGTGGTCTCGTCGTCGAGCGGGCTGACGTCGGTGCTCCACCGTGCCGGCTCGTAGGGGACGTCGAAGCTCCGGAAGATGTCGTCGTAGAAGTCGTCGCCTCCGAGCAGCATCTGGTGCATCGCCCGCAGGTACTCGCCGCTCTCGGCACCGCCGATGATCCGATGGTCGTAGGTGCTCGTCAGGGTGAAGACCTTGCTCACCGCGAGCCGGGCGATCGTTTGCGGGTCCGCGCCTTCGTACTCGGCCGGGTACGAGATGGTCCCGACCCCGATGATGAAGCCTTGGCCGGGCATGAGCCGCGGCACCGAGTGGACCGTGCCGATCATCCCCGGGTTCGTGATCGTCGCGGTTGTACCGGCGAAGTCCTCGGGGGCGAGCTTGTTCGTACGCACCTTGCGGATCAGCTCTTCGTACGCGGCGAAGAAGGAGGCGAAGTCGAGCTCGTCGGCGTGCTTGATGTTCGGGACGAGCAGGGAACGGGTCCCGTCCGGTCGCTCGACATCGACCGCGAGCCCGAGGTTGAGGTGCTCGTGGTGGACGACCACCGGCTTCCCGTCCTGGAGCCCGAAGCCCGAGTTCATCGCCGGGACCTTCGCCACGGCCTTGGTGAGCGCGTACGCGATGAGGTGGGTGAAGCTGACCTTGCCGTGCCCGACCCGGTTCAGGTGGTTGTTCAGGATCTGCCGGTTGACCTCGAGCAGCTTCGCGGCGACGGTCCGCACGGATGTCGCCGTCGGGACGCCGAGGCTGGCTTCCATGTTCTCGACGATCCGCGCCGCCGAGCCGCGCAGTGGCGCCGCGGTCTCGCCGTCCATCACCGGAGCTCCCGGTGCCGGCCCGGTCGGCTTCGTCGCGGGGCCAGGTGCGGTCGGCGCGGCGGCGGGCGCAGCCGGAGCCGTGGCCTGGGCCACCACGGCGCCCGTGGCGCCGCGCGGCGCGTAGTCCGCGAAGAAGTCCCGCCACGACTCCGACACCGACTCGGGGTTGTCGAGGTACTGGCGGTACATCTCTTCGACGAGCCCAGAGTTCGGGCCGAGGCTCTCGAAATTGTCGGTCAGGGCCATCGGGCTGGCCCTCCTTCTCCGGTTAGCGGCGCAGGAGCTCGGCGGTCTGGAACGCGAGATCGAGCGACTGGCGTGCATTGAGCCTCGGGTCGCACATCGTCTCGTACCGCTGCTCGAGCTGGGTGCCGAGCACTTCCTCGGTCCCGCCCAGGCACTCCGTGACGTTCTCGCCCGTGAGCTCTACGTGCACACCACCGGGCCACACGCCGGCGTTCCGGCAGACGGCGAAGAAGCCACGCAGCTCGGCCATCACGTCGTCGAAGTGTCGGGTCTTATAACCACTGGCATGGCTGAACGTGTTCCCGTGCATGGGATCGCACGCCCACACGACCGGGTGGCCGCTCTCCTTGACCGCTCGCAGCAACGGCGGCAGGCGCTTCGTGACGAGGTCCTTGCCCATGCGGCTGATGAAGGTGAGCCGGCCCGGGCGCCGGTCGGGATTGAGCCGTTCGCAGAGCATGACCGCCTCCGCGGGCTCGACCGTGGGCCCGAGCTTCACCCCGAGCGGGTTCTGCACGCCGGCCAGGAACTCGACGTGCGCGCCGTCGAGCTGGCGGGTGCGGTCACCGATCCAGAGCAGGTGCGCCGAGCAGTCGTACCAACCGCTCCCGAGGCTGTCCTCACGGGTGAGTGCCTCCTCGTAGCCGAGCAGCAGCGCCTCGTGTGACGTGTAGCAGTCCACCTGGTGGAGCTGGAGCTCCTTGTCGAGGTCGATGCCGCAGGCGGCCATGAAGCGCAGCGCGCGCTCGATCTCCGCCGCGACCGCGTCATAACGGCGTCCTTCGGGGCTCGCCTCGACGAACTCCTGGTTCCAGGCGTGCACGCGGGTGAGGTCCGCGAAGCCGCCCTTGGTGAAGGCGCGCAGCAGGTTCAACGTGGACGCGGACTGCTGGTAGCCACGCAGCAGGCGCGTCGGGTCGGCGCGGCGGCTGGCCGCGTCGAACGCGATGTCGTTGACCATGTCGCCGCGGAAGCTCGGCAACGAGACGTCGCCGCGGGTCTCGGTCGGTGACGAGCGCGGCTTCGCGAACTGGCCCGCGATCCGGCCGATCTTCACGGTGGGCACTCCGGCGCCGTAGGTGAGCACCACGGACATCTGGAGGATGATCTTCAGCTTGTCGCGGATGCCGTCCGCGGTGAACGCGCTGAACGACTCGGCGCAGTCGCCGGCGTGCAGGAGGAATGCCTCGCCGTTCGCGACAAGTGCGAGCGACTCGGTGAGCGAGCGGGCCTCACCGGCGAAGACCAGCGGCGGCAGGCCGCGCAGCTCGGCGAGCACCGCGTCGAGCGACCCGTCGTCCGGCCAGTCGGGTTGCTGCGCGGCAACTCGAGACCGCCACGAATCGGGCGACCAGGAGGTGTCGAGCGGGGAAGCCGCGGTGCTCATCGGTGCGTCGGCCTAGAGGTACGCGCCGGGCGGGCGCTCGCCCGGCGCTCCCGGCTCGATCGCGCGGCGCTGGCCGATCTCGCTGAGCTGCTGCTGGGCGAGCGCCTGCTGGGTGAACAGGGTCGCCTGGATCCCGTGGAAGAGACCTTCGAGCCAGCCGACGAGCTGCGCCTGCGCGATCCGAAGCTCCGATTCGCTCGGCGTCTCGGAGGTGAACGGGAGGACGACGTCCTCGAGCTCCTTCTGCAGCTCGGGGGAGAGGACGCCCTCGAGCTCGCTCAGCGACTTCTCGTGGATCTCGCGCAAGGCGCGCCGCCCCGCGTCGTCGAGCGGTGCCCGGCGAACCTCCTCGAGCATTCCGCGCACCATAGAGGCGATGCGGATGAGCTTGGTGGGCCGCCGAACCTGCTCCGCGGAGTCGTCGGTCGCGTCGGCGCCGTCGGGCGATGCCGCGGCCGGAGCCTCGACGACCTCGGGCACGACGGGGGATGCGCTGGCGTCGGTCACGCGCTCCAGGCTACCGGTGTGCTCAACCCGTCCCCCAGTTGGACACCTCGGGCGGCCGCCGGCCCTCGGCGCCGGCGGCACGGGGTCCGGGGACGTTGTGGAACCGGTATGGCTCGGGGTCGCGGCCGGGCTGGCAGACCCAGCACTCACCCGTGCGTCCGGTGGTGACGATCGTGAAGACCGCGTCCGCGATCTGGGTGGCGGGCATCAACGGGAAGTCCGCAGCGGCGAATGACGACTTCGCCGCTTCGGTGAGGATGTTGGTGTCCGTCATGCCCGGATTCACGGTGTTGGCGGTGATGCCGAGCGGCCGGAGCGTCGGCGCGACCGAGCGGATGAACCCGACGACCGCATGCTTGCTCAAGTCGTAGACCGGGTCGGGCGGGAAGGGGATCAAGCCCGCGAGCGAGCTCGTCGCGACGATGGCGCCGCCACCGCGGCGCTCCATGCTGCGAATGGCGGCACGCGTCCCGAACACGACTCCGTCCACGTTCACGCGCATGATCCGGGTGTAGACGTCGTCGGTCAGCGCCGTGATGTCGGGTTCGCCGATCGCGATCCCCGCGTTGAGATACGCGATGTCCACGCCACCGAGCTCGAGCTCGCATGCGGCGAACGCGCGGTCGACGTCGCTCGATTCGCCCGCGTCGGCGTGCACGAAGATGCCGTCGACGGAATCGGCGACGGCCTGGCCGCGCGGGTCGAAGTCCACGCAGCAGATCCGGGCGCCCTCGCCGGCGAACCGCTCGACGGCCGCGCGCCCGATTCCCGATGCCGCACCCGTGATGAGCGCGATCTTGCCGTCCAGCTGACCCATCTGGCCCCCCGAGTTCGACGTCGCCGCAGGCTACGCGCGATCCCTGCGCTCAGAGCTGGATGACGACGAGCCGCTCCTCGGTCATCTCGCGCACCGCGTAGTGGGGGCCTTCCTTCGTGTTGCCGCTGTCCTTCACGCCGCCGTAGGGCATCTGGTCGGTGCGGTACGTGGGCATCTCGTTCACGGTCACGCCGCCGAAGTCCAGGGAGTGCGCGGCTTTCAGGGCGGCGCCGAGGTCCCGCGTGAACACCGCGGCCTGGAGCCCGTAGCGGCTGTCGTTCGCCAGCGCGAGCGCCTCGTCGAACGAGTCGTAGCCCTGGACGCCGACCAGCGGGCCGAAGACCTCTTCCGTGCTGACCTTCATGTCCGGCGTGACGTTCGTGAGGACGGTCGGGGCGAGCACGTCGTCGCGGACCTGGCCGCCGTACGCGACCTTCGCGCCGTGGCCGGTCGCCTCGTCGATCCACCCCACGATCCGGTCGCGCTCGTTGGGCGCGATCAGTGCCGACACGTCGGTGGCGTCGTCGAGCGGATCCCCGACGTTCAGCGCCTCGACCAGCGGGACGACCCGCTCGACGAGCGCGTCGCGCACCGAGTGATGGACGTAGACGCGCTGCACCGCGATGCACGTCTGGCCCGAGTACGCGTAGCCACCTGCGACGATCTTCGCCGCGGCGAGCTCGAGGTCGGCGTCGGGCTCCACGATCACCGGCGCGTTGTTGCCGAGCTCGAGCCCGACCTTCTTGCGCGGCGCGCGGCCCTTGATGCCCCAGCCGACCGGTGGCGATCCGGTGAACGTGATCATCGCCACGTCGTCGTGGTCCACGAGTGCGTTGCCCACGGTGCCGCCACCACCGGTGACGACGTTCAGCCAGCCCGGTGGGAGCCCGCACTCGTCGAGCAGGATCTCCGCGAGGAGCAACGCCGTGAGCGGGGTCTGCGACGCCGGCTTCAGGACGATCGGGCATCCGGCCGCGATCGCCGGTGCGACCTTGTGGCTCACGAGGTTCAACGGGAAGTTGAACGGGCTGATCGCGCCGACGACACCGATCGGGACCCGCAGCGTGAAGCCGAGCTTGCCGGCGCCGGCGACGTTGCCTTCCATCGCGATCATCTCGCCGGTGAGCGTGCGCGCCTCCACCGCGGCGAAGGCGAACGTCCCCACCGCGCGGGCCGCTTCGATGCGCGCCGTCTTGATGGGTTTGGCCGCTTCGCTGGCGATGCTCCGAGCGAGCTCTTCGTTGCGCTCACCGATCCGGCGCGACGCCGCGTCGAGGATGTCGGCGCGCTGCCAGGCGGGGAGCTTGTCACCGGCGAGCGCCTGCTTCGCCGCCTGGACCGCCGCGTCGACCTCGGCCGGACCGGCCTTCGGCACCCGCCCGAGCTCCTTCCCGTCGAAGGGTGCGCGGACGACCACCTCCTCGTCCGTCGTGACGCGCTCGCTTCCGATGGGGAGGGGATGCAATGTCGTCATGTCCCCATGGAACCACGCGTGGGATCCCGGCGCGTCACGGAGGAGGAACGGGTGAGTCGGTCGGGAGACCGGCGGCCCCTGGAGTTGCTGTCCCCGCCAACCGCTCGGCGAGCTGCTGCTCGGACTCGGTGAGCCCGCGCGCCGCAACGGAGACGACGGTCCACCCGCCGGCTTCGCGCAGCGCAGCCTCGATCCGGCGGCGGACCTCGCTGCTCGACTCGTTCTCGCACACGAAGACGGTCCGGAACCGGGCCGGTACCGCTTCGGTGCGTCAGGGGAGCGCCCTCGGCAGGACTCGAACCTGCGCACACGGCTCCGGAGGCCGATGCTCTATCCGCTGAGCTACGAGGGCGGGGCCGGCGAGCGAGTCGACGGCGAGGAGCCAGCGTAGTGGAGAGGGGTGTCGCGTCGACCGGCCTGTGCCAACCGCGCCGGGGCGGCTCGGCTTTGCGATACTGCCGACGATGGCGCGCGAAGCGGTCGTGGTGGGCGCGGGGCCGAACGGGCTGGTCGGCGCGATCACGCTGGCACGTGCCGGTTGGAGGGTCCGGGTCATCGAAGCCGAGGACGAGCCGGGCGGGGGCGTGCGCACCGAGGCGCTGACCCTGCCGGGCTTCGCCCACGACGTCTGCTCCGCCGTGCATCCCATGGCGCTGGCCTCGATCGCGCTCGCGGGACTCGAGGTGGACTGGGTCCAGCCCGACGCGCCGCTGGCACATCCCCTCGACGGCGGTCGCGCCATGGTGGTCGAGCGCAGCGTCGATGCCACCGCGGCGAGCTTCGGTGAGGACGGTGCTGCGTACCAGTCACTCATGACGCGGATCGTGGAGGGCCACGCCTCCATCACGGATGCCGTCCTCTCGCCGCGCCGCATCCCGCGCCCGTCGGCGGCCCTCGTCGACTACGGCGTGGTCGGGGTTCGCTCGGCTACGTCGCTGGCCCGGGCCAAGTTCGAGACACAAGGGGTGCAGGCGTTGATGGGCGGACTCGCGGCGCACTCGGTGCTCCCACTCGACGCGCCGCTCACCGCCGGAGTCGGCCTGCTCCTCGGGCTGCTGGCGCACGCCGTCGGCTGGCCGATCGCGCGCGGTGGCTCACAGGCGATCGCCGGCGCGCTGGTAGCCGAGCTCGAAGCGGCGGGAGGTGAGGTGCAGACCGGGACGCGCGTGCGCTCTCTCGACGAGCTGGGTGACCCCGACGCGATCGTCCTCGACCTCACACCGGCCCAGGTCCTCGCGGTGGCCGGCTCCGAGCTCCCGGCCCGCTACCGGCGGGCGCTCACCCGCTACCGCTACGGCCCGGGTGTCTGCAAGGTCGACTGGGCCCTCGACGGACCGATCCCCTGGAGCGCGCCGGAGGTCAGCCGGGCGGTCACGGTCCACGTCGGCGGAACCCTGGAGGAGATCACGGCCGCCGAGGCCGATCCCCACGCGGGTCGTCACGCGGCGAGGCCGTTCGTCCTGCTCGTGCAGGCGACGGTGGCCGACCCCACCCGCGCGCCGGAGGGCAAGCACACCGGCTGGGCCTACTGCCACGTGCCGTCAGGGTCCACCGAGGACCGCAGCGGGGCGATCGAAGCGCAGGTCGAGCGGTTCGCGCCCGGCTTTCGCGATCGGATCCTGGCCCGCAACGTGCTCACCGCGGCGGCGGTCGAGGCGCGGGATCCGAACCGAGTCGGCGGCGACATCGGTGGTGGTGTCATCGATTGGCGTCAGCTGCTCGCCCGGCCGACGCTGTCGGAGTGGCCGTGGGTCACTCCACGGCGCGGCCTCTATCTCTGCTCGTCCGCGACCCCGCCGGGCGGCGGTGTGCACGGCATGTGTGGCTGGCACGCCGCGCACGCGGTGCTGCGTCGCCAGCGCTGAGGCTCGCCTCAGCCCGGATCAGGTTCGTCGGAGCCGTCGGAGTCGTCGGCCGCATCGGCGAGGTGCTGCGACATCGACCGGTTGAGCGCGTGCAACGCGGCGCGGGCCGCGGCTTCGATCGCGCTGGCACCGGATGCGATGCCCAACCGTCGCGAGTTGTCCGGCGCCGTGAGCTCACACGCGACGAGGTGCGAATCGTGGCCCCGCTCGTCGTTCAGCACACGTGCCCACGACGGCGTGAATTCGAGCTTCGGTGCGAACATCTTCAGGCCGTCGACCATCGCCTCGACCACCGCGAGGATCCCGTTGCTGGCGACGGCGCGCCCGATGACCCGGCGGCCCTCGAACGTCAGGTGCACCTCGAGCTCGTCGGTGTCGGGGAACGTGAGGACCGCGAGCAGCCGCACCCGACCGCGGGCGTCTTCCTCCCGGGGCGACGCCGCGGGAGGGTGGATCGCCCCCACGACCGCGGCCGGCTTGACGGCCGGGCCCGCGGGCTCGTCACCGTTCTCGGTTGCTTCCGTCCACCCGTCGCCTTCGCCGGGCGCCTCCTCGACCCCGGCCATCGTCTCGAGCGCGCCGCCCGCCTGCGGCGTCGCGGACGGGACCTCGTCACGCGGCGCGGGAACGACGCGCCACCGCACGACCTCGAGCGCGACCGGCTTGTCCGAGTGCCGGTAGGCGATGCGCGTGGCTTGGAGCGGCAGGTTCGCCGGCGGGTTGTCCCCACTCACCTGGAGCTGGATCAGGAGGACGTCGTCGCGTTCGGTGAATCCCGCGGCACGGACGCCCGGCAGCTTGCGCAGCTCGAGCTCGAGATCGTTGACGTTCACTCCGCCCGCCCCGGGCTCATCCGCGCGTTCTTGGCTTCGTAGAGCCTCGCGTCAGCCAGCTTGAACAGGCTCTCCATGTCGTCCGCTTCGGACGGGCACTGGGCGACGCCGTAGGAGAACGCCGGGCACGGCCGGTCGCCGAGCTGCGAGGAGCCGATGCGCTCGAGGAGCGCGGGGACGTCATCGGGCTCGGTGTTGGGCAGGATGATCGCGAACTCGTCGCCGCCGATGCGCGCTGCGTTGTCACCGAATCGCAGGACCCGGCGGAAGCGCTCGCCGAGGGCCTGCAACGCAGAGTCGCCGGCCGCATGCCCCTGCTCGTCGTTGATCGTCTTCAAGTCGTCAAGGTCGATGACGACGAGGCTGAAGGGCCAGTGGTACCGGAGGCTCCGGGCGACCGCCATCTCGAGCAGCCGGTCGAAGCTGCGGCGCTCGAAGAGGGCGGTGAGCGGGTCGTGCCACGAGTCGTACCGCAGGACCTCCATGCGCAGCGCGACGACGCAGAGGCTGGTGACGAGCGACGCGTCGACGGCCGCGGCTTCGAGCGGCGGGTCGGTGTAGAGACCCGGGGAGGCATCGAGCAGGGCCTCTCCACCCGGGTCGTCGAGCGGCTTGCGGCCGGCCCGGAAGACCTGGCGCCCGAGCCCCGGCTCCTCGATGACGATCGCGGCGTCGTGGAGCGCGTAGCTCTCGACCAGGCCGTCGAGCGCCCGATAGATGATCCCGAGGCCGGACTGGTTGGTGGCCAGCTCGGCGACGAGCTCAGTCCCCAGGTCCGGCACGTTGGTCTCCTTGCCGTTGGTCTCCTCCGCCGCAGAGGCATCCGATCCGGAGTCCGGGCTCTGCTCGGCCAGCTCCTCGGCGGGCCGGGCCGGGAAGTGGTGCTCGACCGGATGCGGCTCCCGGTCGTGGCCATCCGGGAGGAGTGCCGCCAGGCCGCGGCCGAGTCCTCCTGATCGCCTCACGTGCTTCCTCCCTCGACCGTGACCCGTGTTTCACGCCCCGGTGCCCCATATGTCCGACAAGTCGGCGGAACCGCCCGGTTCTGCACATTAGTGGCCACCGAGCGTGCCCGCGCCTGATCTCGCGGGAAAGGGCCCGAAGACCCAGGGTGACTGTGCGATGCTGACGCGTCCGCCGGCGCGTGCTCACCACGCACCGTGACGGCCGCATCCGCCCCGAGCCAGGTCCCCGAGCCTCCCCTTGAGCAGCCCGTGATCGCCGAGCAGATTGCCGACGCTCTGCGCGCCGCGCTCGCTGCCGCCGGGCTACCCGAGCCGGCGCGCCTCGAGGTCGTGCCGACGACCCAGCGCGAGCACGGCGACCTCCAGTCGAATGTCGCGCTCACGCTCCAGAAGGACGTCGGGGCCAGTGGCCGGGAGATCGCCGGCCGCATCGTTGCCGCGCTCGAGGCCAGCCCGCCGCGGCACGTCGAGCGGATCGAGGTGGCGGGCCCGGGCTTCATCAACTTCTTCCTCGCGCCGACCTGGTTGCACGAAGTGCTGAGCGACGTGGTCGCAGCAGGCGAGGTCTACGGAAGAGGTCGTTCCTACGAAGGCTTGCGCGTAAACCTCGAGTTCGTATCCGTGAACCCCACCGGACCACTCCACGCCGGCGGTGGGCGCTGGGTCGCGGTCGGCGACGCGATCGCCAACCTCCTCGCGGCGCAGGGCGCAGTCGTGCACCGCGAGTACTACCTCAACGACGCGGGGAACCAGCTCGACACGTTTGGTGCGTCGCTCTTCGCACGCTACGAGGGCCGGGAGCCGCCCGAGGACGGCTACCAAGGCGCGTACATGATCGAGATGGCCGAGCGGATGCGCGCGGAGCTCGGTGGCGGCGTGACCGAGGACGAGGCGAGGGAGTGGGGGCTCCGCGACGCGGTCGCGCAGCTGCAGGACGACCTCGGGCGCATCGGTGTGCACTTCGACACCTGGTTCTCCGAGCGCACGCTTCACGAGCAGGGAAAGGTCGCGGTCGTCCTCTCGCGCCTCGCCGCGGGCGGGTTCACCTACGAGCGGGACGGCGCGACCTGGTTGCGGAGCGAGGACCTCGGCGACCAGCGCGACCGCGTGCTGGTGCGATCGGACGGCAGCACGACCTATCTCTGCAACGACTTCGCCTACCACCTCGACAAGATCGAGCGGGGCTGGGAGCACCTCATCGACATCTGGGGCTCCGACCATCACGGGCAGGTGAGGTCGCTCCAGGTCGGGATGTGCGCGCTCGGGGTCGGGACCGTCGAGGAGCCGGAGCCCGAGATCATCCTCGGCCAGTTCGTGACGCTTGTTCGTGAAGGCGAGACGGTGCGGTTGTCGAAGCGGACGGGGAACATCGTGACGCTCGCCGACATCCTGGACGAGGTGGATCCCGACGTCGCCCGGTTGACGTTCCTGTTGCAGGGGATCGACACGACCCAGACGTTCGACCTCGACCTCGTCACGTCACAGTCGCGCGAGAACCCCGTGTACTACGTGCAGTACGCACACGCGCGGGTTGCATCGATCGCGCGCAAGGCCGCCGAGCGCGGCATCACCCGCGGTCCGCTCGACGCGACGGATCTCTCCCTGCTCGTGCACGAGCGCGAGCTCGACCTGCTGCGGTCGCTCGCCGAGTATCCCGAGGTGCTCGAACGGGCGGCGATCCTGCGCGCGCCGCATCGCGTCGCGACCTGGGTGCGCGAGTTCGCGGGCCGGTTCCACGGCTTCTACCGTGACTGCCGGGTCATCACCGACGACGCCGCGCTCACCCAGGCCCGGCTGTGGCTGACGGAGGCGTGCCGGATCGGCTTGGCGGACGCGCTCGGCATCCTCGGCGTCAGCGCGCCCGACGTGATGGAGCGGCTCGACGACGAGGACGAGCCGGAGTGACCGACGCTCCGGACGCCCCGATCGACCAGTCGCTCGTTCCGCCGGGCCTGCTCGAGCTCGATCTCGACCGCCTGGCCGCCGAGCACGGGACTCCGCTCTTCGTCTACGACGAGGACTTCCTGCGGGCCCGGTGCCGGGAGTTCGCCCGCCATTTCGGCGCGGCCAACGTGGCGTACGCGGGCAAGGCGTTCCTGTGCCTCGCGATGGCCCGGCTCGTCGACGAGGAGGGCCTCAGCCTGGACGTGGCGACCGGCGGGGAGCTGCACGTCGCGCTGCGCAGCGGCTTCCCGGCCGAGCGACTCGTGTTCCACGGCAACAACAAGAGCGAGGAAGAGATCATCGCCGCGCGTGATGCCGGTGTAGGGATCGTGGTTGCGGA
Source organism: Acidimicrobiia bacterium (assembly GCA_038252255.1). Taxonomy (GTDB): domain Bacteria; phylum Actinomycetota; class Acidimicrobiia; order IMCC26256; family JAENVU01; genus Chersky-806. The sequence continues at coordinate 42,800 of JBBSAM010000011.1, forward strand.
CTCGTTCACCGAGATCGAGCGGCTGGAGCGCCTCGGCTTCGGCGGGCGGGTCTTCATCCGCGCGACTCCCGGTGTCGAGGCGCACACCCACGAGTACATCGAGACCGGGACCGAACGTTCGAAGTTCGGGTTCTCCGTGTCTCGCGGTGACGCACTCGCGGCGGTGCGACAGGTCGTGGACTCGCCTTCGCTGACGTTCGGGGGCATCCACTGCCACATCGGCTCGCAGGTGTTCCGGCTCGACTCGTGCGCGAAGGCCGCCGCGGTCGTCGTCGAGTTCGCGGACCGGTGCGAGCGCGAGACCGGCGTCGTCGTCTCGGTGCTCAACCTCGGCGGCGGGTTGGGGGCGCGGTACCTGTCGACGGATCCGGTCATGGACGTGGGGGAGTACGCGCAGGTGCTGCACGACGCGGTCGGCGAACGCACGGTGATGGTCGAACCGGGCCGGGCGATCGCCGGTGCGGCGGGCATCACCGTGTACCGGGTCGGGACGGTGAAGCAGAGCGGGGACTCCGCCACCTACGTCGCCGTCGACGGCGGGATGAGCGACAACCCGCGCCCCGTCCTGTACGGCGCGGGATACGAGGCGTACCTGCCCGCGCGGATCGACGCCGCGCGACCGCTCGTCGCCTCGATCGCGGGGAAGCACTGCGAGCAGGGCGACGTGATCGTCGTGGACGCGCACCTGCCGGCATCGGTGGCGGCCGGTGACCTGTTGGTGACCCCGGTGACGGGGGCCTACGGCTACGCGATGGCGAGCAACTACAACAAGGTGCCGCGCCCGGCCACCGTCTTCGTTCGAGGCGGGCGGGCGAGGGTCGTCATCGGCCGCGAGACCCTCGACGATCTGCTGCGGCTGGACCAGCGGTGATGGTTGCTCTCGGCCCGCTGCCGCTGCGCCAGACTGGTGCGCGACAGGACAGGGGATGCATTTCATGACCGAAGATGTCGTACGGGTCGGACTGCTCGGGTGCGGGCATGTCGGTTCGGCGTTGGTGCGCCTCATCACCGAGAACGGTGACGCGATCGAATCGCGCACCGGTGTACGGCTCGAGGTGGTGAAGGTCGCGGTGCGGAACTTGTCGCGCGAGCGTGATGTCGCCCTGCCCGCCAGCGTGTTCACGAACGACAGCGGTTCGGTGGTCGGCGACCCGGACGTCGACGTGGTGGTCGAGGTCATCGGTGGGATCGAACCTGCCCGGGAGCTGATCGTCGAGGCGCTCAAGACCGGCAAGCCGGTCGTGACGGCGAACAAGGAGCTGCTCGCGAACGTCGGCAAGGAGCTGTTCGAGGCGGCGGAGAGCGCCGGCGTCGATCTGCTCTTCGAGGCTTCCGTCGCCGGTGGTGTCCCCTTGATCCGCCCGCTGCGGGAGTCACTGGCCGGTGACCGGATCCACCGGGTCATGGGGATCGTGAACGGCACCACCAACTACATCCTCACCCGGATGTCCGAGTCCGGCGCGTCGTTCACGGACGCGCTGGCCGAGGCGCAGAGCCTCGGGTACGCCGAACGTGACCCAACGGCCGACGTCGAAGGATTCGACGCTGCGGCGAAGGCCGCGATCATCGCGACGATCGCGTTCGGTGCGCGCGTCGTTGCCGGCGATGTGTACCGCGAAGGCATCAGCGAGCTCACGGACGCCGACATCGCGTCGGCGCGGGACCTCGGGTACACGGTGAAGCTCCTCGCCATCGCGGAGGAAGATCCGACCGGCGTCGCGGTGCGCGTGCACCCGACGATGCTCCCGGTCCACCACCCGCTGGCCTCGGTGCGCGAGTCCTTCAACGCCGTCTTCATCGAAGCCGAGGCCGTCGGGGAGCTCATGTTCTACGGCCGGGGCGCGGGTGGCGAGCCGACCGCGAGCGCGGTGCTCGGCGATCTCATCGACGCGGCCAAGAACCTCGTGAGCGGGGGGCGCGGCGCAACGATCGGCGCGCTCGTCCGGAAGCCCATCCGGCCCATCGACGAGGTCGAGACGCAGTTCTACCTGCAGCTGGAGGTCGCCGATCAGCCCGGCGTGCTGGCGGAGATCGCGCGGCAGTTCGGCCAGCACTCCGTGTCGATCAAGTCCATGCAGCAGGTCGGGATCGGCGCCGATGCCCGGCTCATCTTCATCACCCACCGGGCCCGGGAAGCAGACCTCCGGGCCACGGTCCACGCACTCCGCGACGTCGGCGCAGTCCACCGCGTCGGCTCGGTGCTCCGGGTCATGGGCGACGAACCCGCATGAGTGCAGCGGAGGAACGACGCGCGGTGGGCCGATCGACAAGCGGAACGTGGCCCGAGCGGCCCGGCCCGCAGGGCCGAGAGCGGGAAACATGAGTCCGAGCATTCGAGGGCTGCCCACGCCGTGGCCGGGGTTGATCAACGCGTACCGGGAGCATCTCCCGGTCACCGACGCGACACCCGTCGTCACACTGCTCGAGGGTGCCACGCCGCTGCTCCACGCGGACCGGCTCTCCGACGAGCTCGACCTCGACGTCTACCTGAAGATCGAAGGCGCCAACCCCACCGGCTCCTTCAAGGACCGCGGCATGACCATGGCGATCTCGAAGGCCGTCGAGGCCGGGGTGAAGGTCGTGGTCTGCGCGTCGACGGGGAACACGTCAGCGTCGGCCGCGGCGTACGCGGCGCGCGCCGGTCTCACGTGTGGTGTCGTCATCCCGCAAGGGCAGATCGCGCTCGGCAAGCTCGCTCAAGCGCTCATCCACGGCGCGCGCGTCGTACCCGTGACCGGCAATTTCGACGAAGCACTCGACATCGTGCGCGAGCTGGACCGGTTCGGCGAGGTCACCGTCGTGAACTCGATCAATCCGCACCGGATCGAGGGGCAGAAGACCGCGTCGTTCGAGATCGTCGACGTCCTCGGCGACGCGCCCGACGTGCACTGCATCCCGGTGGGCAACGCCGGCAACATCACCGCCTACTGGCGCGGGTACATCGAGTACGAGCGGTTGGAGCGGTCGAGCAAGAGCCCGCGGATGCTCGGCTGGCAGGCCCAGGGAGCGGCGCCCCTCGTTCTCGGCGAGCCCGTGCTGCACCCCGAGACGATCGCCACCGCGATCCGCATCGGCAATCCGGCCAGCTGGGCCGGGGCCATTGCCGCGCGGGACGAGTCGGGTGGCGCCATCGACTGGGTGACCGACGCGGAGATCCTCTCGGCGTACCGCCACCTCGCCACGACGGAAGGGGTCTTCGTGGAGCCGGCCTCGGCCGCGTCGGTCGCCGGTCTGCGCAAAGCGGTCGATCACGGGCTCGTCGCCGCCGGCGAGCGGGTCGTGTGCACCGTCACCGGGCACGGCCTCAAGGATCCGCAGCGCGCGATCGACGAGGTCCAGCTCGGGGAGCCGGTGGTCGCGACGCTCGACGCGGTTGCCGCGGAGCTCGGCCTGCACTAACACTGCGCGACGTCCCCAGGGAGGTTGCCATGAGCTCCACCAACCGTCGTGTCGCGCTCGTCACCGGTGCTTCGTCGGGAATCGGGCGCGCGTTCGCGCTCGCGCTCGCCGACCGTGGTCATGACCTCGTGCTCGTTGCGCGCGACACCGCCCGGCTCGAAGCGCTCGCCAAGGAGCTCCAGGACGCGTACGGCGCGAGTGCGGAGGTCCTGACCGCGGATCTTTCCGATCCCGCCGCACTCGCGACCGTCGAAGCACGGGTCTCCGACGCAGCGCGCCCGATCGATCTGCTCGTGAACAACGCGGGCTTCGGGACCTCCGGCCGGTTCGCGGCGCTGCCCGTCGACCGTGAGGAGCAGGAGATCCAGCTCAACGTGGTCGCGCTCGTGCGCCTGACCCACGCCGCGCTCGGCCGGCAGATCGAGCGGGGAACCGGCGGTGTGATCAACGTGGCGTCGATTGCCGGTTATCAGCCCACGCCCGGCAACGCGACCTACGGCGCGACGAAGGCGTTCGTCAGCAGCTTCTCCCAAGCGGTGCACGAGGAGCTGAAGGGGACCGGGGTCCGGTGCATGGTGCTGTCACCGGGGTTCACCCGCACCGAGTTCCAGGTGCGGGCGGGGTTCGACTCGAGTGAGGTGCCGTCCTTCCTCTGGCAGGACGCGGCCACCGTCGCCCAGCACGCACTCCGGGCGTATGACAAGGGCCGGGCAGTGTGCGTGCCGGGCCCGCTGAACACCGCGACCGCCGCATTCGCCGCGGTGACTCCGCACGCGATCACCCGGAGGGTTGCCGGTGTCGTGGTGAGTCGCAGCGAGAAGTAGGCGAAGGGAGCGAGCTCAGGCGGGGTCGACGCGGTAGACGTTGCCATCGTCCGAGAGGACGTACAGCTCGCCGTCGGCGTCCTGGCCGAAGCTGGTGATGGAAGGCGAGCGGACCGGCAGGATGCGGTCCTGGACGGCCTTCCCGCCGGACGCGACGAGGGTTCGGAGCTCACCGGCGCAGTAGTCCGCGAAGAGGTAGACGCCCCGCATCGCCGGGATGGCCGAGCCGCGGTACACGTAGCCGCCGGTCACCGAGCAGTTGCCGTCGACGTGCTGGTAATCGAAGATCGGCGGTACCGCGCCGGTCGCCTGGCCGGCCCGGTAGGGGTGGGTGCCTTCCCACACGTTCCATCCGAAGTTGACGCCCTTGCCGCCGCCGGCCGACTGCGCCTGCAGGTCGATCTCCTCCCAGGTGTCCTGGCCGACGTCGCCGATCCACAGGTCGCGGGTCTGCTGGTCCCACGAGAAGCGCCACGGGTTGCGGAGCCCGTACGACCAGATCTCGGGACGTGCGCCCGGCGTGTTCACGAACGGGTTGTCCGGCGGGATCGTGTACGACTTCCCGTTGCTCGGCGCGGGGTTGATGCGCAGGATCTTGCCGAGCACGGTCCCGAGCGACTGGCCGTTGCCGCCGGCGACGTGGCCGGGGCCCTGGTCACCGGCGAGCCCGCCGTCCCCCAGGCCGAGGTACAGCAACCCGTCCGGCCCGAACGCGAGCTCCCCGCCGTTGTGGTTGGACTGGGGCTGCGCTTGGGCGAACACCTCGCGCCGCGATCCCTTGTTCACCGCGCCACTCGCGTCGAGCGTGTACTCGTCGACCCGGGTGTCGCCGTTGACGTTCGAGTAGTGGACGTACATCTTCGAGCCGTCGGGTGAGAACGCGAGGCCCAGGAAGCCCTGCTCGTTCCCGGAGCTGTCGACCATCGAGCTGATGTCGAGGAACGGTGTGGAGTCGAGCTTCCCGTTGCGTACCGTGCGCACCCGCCCGGCCTTCTCGACGACGTAGAGCGTCTTGTCGCCGGGCCGGATCGTGAGAACGGTCGGGCGCTGCAGGCGCGCGATGGGCGTGAGCTTGACGTTGACGGCATTGACGTCGGGGAGCTTCGCGGTCGCCGTGCCCGGCTTCGTCGACGTCGACCCACTCGGGCGCGTGGTGGTCGAGCGGCGCGGGCTGCTCGAATCGTCGCTCCCCGAGCACCCGGCGACCGTGAGGCCCGTGATCACGAGAAGGACGGCGAGCGAGGGCGCGAGGCGGATGCGCATTCCGGGCACCGTATCGAGCCCGGGGACTCACCGCGCGGTCGCGTACGCTGAGGCGCGTGAAGTATGTGGTGCTCGTTCCCGACGGTTGTGCCGACGAACCGGTGGAGGAGCTGGAGGGACGAACCCCGCTCCAAGCCGCGGCGATGCCGTACCTCCAGGCGCTCGCCGAGCGCAGCGAGGTCGGCAGCGCGACCGTCATCCCGGCGGGACTGCCGCCGGGCAGCGACGTGGGCAACCTCGCGATCCTCGGTTACGACCCGCTGGAGTTCCACACGGGTCGGGCTCCGATCGAGGCGGCCGCGATGGGCGTGGAGCTCGGGCCCGACGAGGTCGCGTACCGCTGCAACCTCGTGACGGTGGGTGCGGACGGCACGATGGTCGACTTCGCGGCAGGTCACCTGTCGAGCGAGCAGAGCCACCCGATCGTCGAGGCGCTCGACGCCGAGCTGGGGGGAGGGCGCGAAGGCGTGCGCTTCCACGCCGGCGTCGAGTACCGCCACCTGGTCGTGGTGCCGCGTGACTGGGCGGACGCCGAGTGCGTGCCGCCGCACGACCTCACGGGAAGGCCGGCGATCTGGCCGACCGGCGCAGCGGCCGCGAAGCTCACTGCGCTCATGGAAGCCTCGCGTCCGATCGTGACCGATGCCGCGGCGCGGGTCGGATCGATCGCTACCCAGGTTTGGCTCTGGGGTCAGGGAGTTCGCCCAACGCTGCCGCGCTTTGTCGACCGCTTCGGTGTCGAAGGCCGGTTGACGTCCGCGGTGGATCTCGTGCGCGGTCTCGGTGTGCTCGCTGCGATCGAAGTGCTCGACGTGCCGGGCGCGACCGCCGGGTTCGACAACGACTACGTCGCGCAGCGCGAGGCATGTCTCGACTCGCTCGCTGATCGCGACTTCTTCCTTCTGCACGTCGAAGCGACCGACGAAGCGGGACACCAGCAGAACGTCGAGGAGAAGGTCGCGGCTCTGGAAGCCTGGGACCGCGACATCATCGGCCCGTTGCTCGAAGCCCTGCCCGACCTCGGCCCGCATCGAGTCCTGCTGCTTCCCGACCACGCGACACCGCTGCGGCTCGGCACCCACACGTCGGATCCGGTGCCCTACCTCCTGCACGACTCGAGCGTGCCGGTGGAGGGACGTCCCTACACCGAGCACGCGATCGCCGGGCTGCAGCCGGTACCCGCGCACGGCCTCATGGCCAGGATGACCGCGGGGGCTCGGGCGATCGCCTAGGATGGCGATCGGTCCGCACCGCCAGACGGCGGGGGCGAACCCCGACCCCTCCCAGGGGGGTCCCACCCGAATCCGGAGAGAGGCTCTGCGATCCCGGGTGCCGTTCGCAATCGCGTGCAGCTCTTCGCCGCATGCATCGTCCGACCGGGCTCCCGGCTGGCGGCTTCGACGCCGATCGGCCCGGTCGATTCCAAGGAGCAACTGATGGCCTCCGAGCAGCAACTCGAACGGTCGATGCTCGACGGCAAGGATCGCGAGGAGCTCCACGCGATCGCCGGAGCAATGGGCGTCAAGGGCATCACCCGGCTGCGCAAGGCGGACCTCGTCGACGCGATCCTCGCGGCCGCCGCCGGCCGGGCCGGAGGAAACGGCTCGGGCGGTGGGGCGACGAAGACCGGCGCGACGAAGAAGGAGACGAACGGGGCCACGGCGGCCAAGCCGAAGCGTGCCGTCCGGTCCAAGAAGGCGTCGGAGCTGGCCGCCGGCGACTCGAGCCTCGCCGCGCTCGCTGCCGAGGAAGACGCGTTGGCGGCCGACAGCGCCACGCCGGAAGTCGCGCCCCGACCGGTGCAACGCAGCGCGGAGGCGCCAGCGGCTACGGACGCCGCGCAAGCCAAGACCGACAGTGGAGGCGGCAACGCACCCGAGCCGCGCATCGATGCCGACGACGAGCGCGCGTCGTACGGCGAAGGTAACCGCACCGGTTCGCGCCGCCGTCGTCGCCGCGGTCGCGACCGTGGTGACCGCCCCGCCGGCGAGCGTCAGCCCGAAGGCGGCGGCGAGCCACGCGAACGCGAGTTCACCGGAGAGCCGATCGACATCGAAGGACTGCTCGACCTGCGCGACGAGGGGTACGGCTTCCTGCGCACGACCGGCTACCTGCCGGGTCGCGACGACGTGTACGTGTCCGCATCGCAGGTTCGCCGCTTCGCGCTACGCAAGGGCGACTACGTCAAGGGTGCGACGCGCCCACCGGCGAGCAACGAGAAGTACCCCGCGTTGCTCAGGGTCGACGAGATCAACGGGCTGAACCCGGACGACGCGCGCACCCGCCCCCGCTTCGAGGACCTGACGCCGCTGTTCCCGGACGAGCGGCTGCGCCTCGAGCTCCTCGACGAGCCGGGCCTGCTCACCGGGCGGATCGTCGAGCTGCTCTCGCCGATCGGCAAAGGCCAGCGCGGGCTCATCGTCTCGCCGCCCAAGGCGGGCAAGACCACGATCCTCAAGCAGATCGTCTACGCGATCGAGCGCAACAACCCCGAGGTGCACCTCATGGTGCTGCTCGTGGACGAGCGACCCGAAGAGGTCACCGACATGCGGCGCCACGTGCTCAAGGGCGATGTGGTCGCGAGCACCTTCGACCGCCCGGCGGACGAGCACACGCAGGTGGCCGAGCTGACCATCGAGCGGGCGAAGCGCCTCGTCGAGCTGGGCAAGGACGTCGTGATCGTCCTCGACGGCATCACGCGCCTCGCTCGGGCGTACAACCTCTCCGCCCCCGCGTCCGGCCGGATCCTGTCCGGTGGCGTCGACTCCACTGCGCTGTACCCGCCGAAGAAGTTCTTCGGGGCGGCGCGCAACATCGAGGAAGGTGGGTCGCTCACCATCGTTGCCACAGCGCTCATCGAGACGGGCAGCCGGATGGACGAGGTCATCTTCGAGGAGTTCAAGGGCACCGGCAACATGGAGCTGCGCCTCGATCGGCGCCTGGCCGAGCGGCGTCTCTACCCGGCGATCGACGTGAACGCGAGCTCCACCCGCCACGAGGAGCTCCTGTTCGAGCGCAACCAGCTCAATCAGGTCTGGAAGCTCCGGCGGGTGCTGAACGCCCTGGCGGCCGACGGGAACAGCGCCCCCGGCCTCGAGCTCCTCATCGACAAGCTGAAGACGACCCGCAGCAACGACGAGTTCCTCGGCGAGATCGCCAAGGCCCCCTCCCCCGGAGGCTGATCTCCCGCGCCCGGGAATCTCCGGGCCCGCTGGCTCGTTGCACACCCCACTCCGTAGACTGGATCCCTCATGAAGACCGACATTCATCCCAAGTACGTCGAAGCCCGTGTGCACTGCTCCTGCGGCAACGAGTTCCTGACTCGCTCGACGGTTTCGGAGCTCCGGGTCGAGCTGTGCTCCGAGTGCCACCCCTTCTACACGGGGAAGCAGAAGCTGGTGGACACCGGTGGGCGGGTCGAGCGCTTCGAGCGCCGCTACGCCAAGTCGGCCAAGGCGACGAAGGCCGCCAAGAAGAAGGCCTAGCTCCGAAGGGAAGCAGCCGCATGGCGAACGAGCCGCGGTACATGGGGGGACAGGCGGTCGTCGAGGGCGTGATGATGCGCGGCGAGTCCTCGTGGGCGGTCGCGGTGCGCACGGATGACGGCGCCATCGACGTCGAGGTGCACGACGCGCCGCGCTGGGCGGAGCGTTACAAGAACGTTCCCATCGTGCGGGGCATCACGAGCCTCGCGGAGTCACTGACGCTGGGCATGCGGGCCTTGACCTGGTCCGCCAACCGCCAGGTCCCCGAGGAGGAGCGCCTCTCGGGCAAGGCCATGGGCCTGACGATGGTGTTTGCCATGGTCCTGTTCGCCGGGATCTTCATCCTCGTGCCCGCGCTCGGCGCGCGCGGCCTGTCGAGCATCCTCGGCATCGACGGCTTCCTGTTCCACGTGCTCGAGGGAGTCCTGATCCTCGGGATCTTCCTCGGCTATCTCGGGCTGGTCGGGCTGATGCCGGACATCCGCCGCGTGTTCATGTACCACGGCGCCGAGCACAAGGCGATCGCCGCGTACGAGAACGGGGTACCGCTCACACCCGAGTCCGCGCAGCGGTTCACCACCCAGCACGTGCGCTGCGGCACCAACTTCCTGCTCACCGTGTTGGTGTGCGCCATCGTCGTGTACTCGTTCATCGGGCGCCCGTCGATCCCGATTCTCGTCTTGTCGCGCATCATCTTGATCCCGGTGATCGCCGGGCTCGCGTACGAGGTGATCCGGTTCGCGGCCAGGCACATGGACAAGGGCTGGGTCCGCGTCGCCATGAAGCCGGGGCTCACCCTCCAGAAGATGACGACGCGTGAGCCGACGATCGATCAGCTCGAAGTGGCGATCGCGTCGCTGCGGGCCGTGATGACCCACGAGCAGCTCGTAGAAGTCGAGTCACGCGCCGCCGCCTGAAGCTCGGCCCGGTCCCTCGCGACGACCCTGACTCGGCCTGAACCGGGCGAACGTCGCCTGACACGGCACTAGCTGTTACGGATCCGCACGGGTACGAGGTGAGGGTCCGCCGGCGTCCCGGTGATGAGGTCCACGCCAATTGTGTTGTGCCCGCGCCGGAACATCTGGGGCGGTAACGACGACCAGAAGATCGTCTGCTTGGCGCCGGCCTTTGCGAGGTACGTCCGCGCCATCCCCGCGACCACACCGTTGACGGTGATCGCGAGCTGTGATCCGTTCGGCGCGGACATCCGGCCCTGCACGAACGCCCACGGGATCGATGGAGATCGAGGGTCGACGTCGTCCCACGTACCGGAGTGGTCGAGCGTGCCCACCGGCCGCGCCTGAGCCGAGCTCACCAGCGGCTTCGCCGGCTGGCCGATGAGGCTGCCGAACGGCCCGATCCGGTACAGGCGCAGATCGGCGGCGCCGGTCGCGGTGGAGGCGCGGCCCGCGAGCGCGGACGCGAAGCCCGTCTCGGGGAAGGTGAGGAAGCTCTGTCCGGGCGGCGGATGGACCTGGTTGAGCGTCCAGTCGAACACGCGAGGCGGAACGCCTGCACGGCTCGGTTGGAACATCGAGTGGCCGTCGACCTTCCACGGGAGCTTCGCGTCGATCGCGTCGGCAATCGTCGGCAGCACGTCGATCGAGCGCACCGCGTGGTCGTCGACGTCGCCCGTCGTCTGCCCCGGCATCCGCACGAACAAAGGTGTCCAGAGGATCTCGGGATAGTTCTGGTTCGACAGTCCCCGGTAGGAGGACCCAGGTGTGAACGCGACGCCGTGATCCGCGGTGACGACGATCACCGAGCTCTTGTACGCGCCGATGCGCTTGAGCTTGGCGATCACTTGGCCGACCAGGTGGTCCGCCGCCTGCACCTGCAGGAGATGCCGCTGGCGGCCCTGCATCGCGTTCCAGGCGTTCGGCCAGTACAGCCGGAACAACATGCCGGGATCCGGCCCGATGTATTGGTCGTCCTGGCCGTTCGCCCGCGCGTGCCACGGCTGGTGCGGGAGCAGGATGTGGAGGAAGTCGAGCTGCGGGCGGTTCGCCGGCTGGAGGGAACGCACGAACGTGGCTCCCGTGCGGAGCGGGTCGAAATCGGAATGGGTCTTCCCCGGATTGAGCGCCGGGGCTTGACGCTTCGGCGAGGCGAAATCGCGCCAGAGGGAGTAGGTGGTGTGGAGCAGCTCCTCGAACCGGTTGCCCACGGTCGTCACCGAGCCGCGTCGCGCGCACGTCCCGGTCGGGCAGAGACGGGTGATGCTCTCGTGGACGTTCATCTGGTAGCTGCCGCCGAGGAACGTGAAGAGGTTGTGCGGGTACTCGGCGGCGACGGGAGGGTTCGTTCCGGTCGGGTAGCCGCCCGAGAGGATCGCCGGCACTGCGAGGTCGGTGTACGGCGCAACGGTCGTTTCGTTGCGGAACCAGGTCGACGTGTCGGCGAACGCGGCGAAGTTCGGGAAGAGCGCGGAGTCGACATGACCGGTTCCGTCAAGAATCGATTCGAGCGGGAACTCGTCCATCACGATCATGACGATCCGGTTGGGCTTGCCGATGTGCACGTGGGCGGTCGGCGCGTCGCCGTTCTCAAAGACGACCGACGTCACGGGCGACGCGAAGAGGAAGATCACGATGAAGATCGCCGGGGCGACCGCGAGGTACCGCAGCCAGAGACGCACGACGTCGAAGCGCAGGATCAATGCGCCCGCCGCGATGCCGAGCACCACCGCGACGGCGATCAGGGAGCGCGGTGCGAGATCCGTCTGCTTCTTGAGCGCTTCGACGGCGAGGATCGCCACGACTCCCGCCGCGATCGCGGCATGGGCCCAGCGGCGCAGCCGCGGGATGACGAGGCCGACGACGACCTCGAGCACCCAGAGGATGACGGGTGGGACCAGGACCACGATCAAGCCGAGCGCGACCGTCTCGAGCTTCGTGCTCTGGAGGGTGATGAAGAGCGCGGCGTTCTTGCTCAGAAGGTCGAGGGCGGGCTGGGCGAGCGCGACGCCGGTGAGTGCAACCAGCTCGAGGAACGCGCGCAGCTCACGCCTCCACGGACCGAAGCGCCGCAATTCCACACCGACCCCCCGGTCGCGATGCCTGCCCATTGCGGCATCTCCCCCCCCGAACCGGGCGAACGTAGTGCTGTTACGTACCGTGAACAAGCCACCCCGGACGGTGCCGGGGTCCTCGGCGATACCCTCAGGTGGAGACCGGGAGGGCCGGCCTCGGGTACTCGGGGAGCACGACGATGAGCACCACGGCACCGACGTCCTGGACCGAGCACGAGCTGCTCGCGACCGATCCGGGCATCGAGCCCCTGATGGTCGGTGGGTACCGCTGCCATGGCGGCTTCGACGCGGAGGGGCGTTACCACTCGCCGCGCACCCGGTTCCGGGTGGCCGCGATCGAGGCCTGGCAGCAGCAGCACCGCGACCAGTACGGCACCGATCTGCTCGACGTCCCGTTGGCGACCTGGCCGGCGACGTATCCGAACGTCGCCCAGTCCCGCTACCTCCTCCAGGAGGGGGTGCGCGAGCCGGCGATCTCGACGCTGACCCGGATCGGCACCGTTGAAGGCTTCGGGGCGATGATCCGGCACGCGAATGTCCCCGACCGGCAGCGGTTCTTCGTCGAGAGCATCGCGGGAACGGCGATCGAGCACCTGGACCGCGGCCTCTTCGAAGCGCACGCCCGCGACGAAGCAGGATGGGACGAGGAGCACGGGCACCAGCACATGTGGTTCGCGGCGCGTGATGTCGCCTTCGAGCATCCGGTGACCGAAGACCAGACGGCGGTCATGCTCGAACGCATGGGGATCTCGAATAGCGGCGCGCCGCCCGACCCGGCGGCCATCCGGGCGCGAATGCTCGCGGCGCGGGTGCTCGACGACGTCGACCTGGGCCTCGAGATGCTGATCCAACGCATGATCGGCATCCTGCTGATCGAGATCTCGGCGTATCACGTGTTCGCGTGGGCCGAGGAGCTGCTCGCGGACTCCGATCTCGTCGCCGGCGACGGGGCGGCTGCCCGCCTCGTCTCGTACATCCGCCAGGACGAGGCTCCGCACGTCGCGTACCTGGCGACGACGCTGACCGAGATGCGGGACCGGACGTTCGTCGGTGAGTCCGGTCGCGCCATTCCCGGGACCGAGGTGATCGGGCCGTTGTGGGAGCGTGGCTTGGCGGACTCACTGGGCGTGCGTCGTGAGCACAACCTCCGCGTCGCGGTCGGCGAGGTAGAGGTGGCGCTGGAGTCGAATCGCCGTGCCGGTGAGATCCTCGAGCAGTTCCACGCGCTCGGTGACGAGCCGCCGGTCTCCGGCATCTCATGAGGGGGCACGCGTGAAGTTCGGCATCTTCTACGAGCACCAGCTGCCGCGACCATGGGAGGCGGACAGCGAGTACCGGCTCATCCAGGACGCGCTCGAGCAGATCGAGCTCGCGGACTCGCTCGGCATCGAATACGTGTGGGAGGTCGAGCACCACTTCCTCGAGGAGTACTCGCACAGCAGCGCGCCCGAGGTGTTCCTCGCGGCTGCATCGCAACGCACGAAGAACATCCGTCTCGGTCACGGCATCGTGCAGACTCCGCCGCCGTTCAACCACCCGGCCCGGGTGGCCGAGCGGCTGGCGATGCTCGACCTCGTCTCGGGCGGACGGGTCGACTTCGGGACGGGGGAGTCGTCTTCCGAGGCCGAGCTCGGTGGGTTCCTCGTGGACCCGCTCGAGAAGCGCGAGATGTGGGAGGAGGGCCTGCGAGTCGCGGTGCGCTGCATGACCGAGGCACCGTTCACCGGCCACGCCGGGAAGTACGTCACGATGCCGCCGCGCAACGTCGTGCCGAAGCCGCGGCAGCTCCCCCACCCACCGATCTGGGTTGCGTGCAGCCGGCGCGACACCATCCACCTCGCGGCCCAGAAGGCCATCGGCGCGCTCGCGTTCGCGTTCGTGGATCCCGAGGAAGCCCGGGTGTGGGTGGACGACTACTACACGACCCTGGCGAACGAAGGTGTCCCGATCGGTGACGCGGTCAACGCGCAGATCGCCTGCGTCACCACGTTCATGTGTCACGAGGACGAGGACACCGCGATCGCGCAGGGCCTCGAAGGCGCCAACTTCTTCGGGTACTCGCTCGCGCACTACTACGTCTTCGGTCGTCACGCCCCGGGCACGACGGACGTATGGGCCGAGTACCAGGAACGGCGGGCGGAGCACGGCTACGACCCCGAGGCCGTCGCCGCGGCCGGCGCGAACGAGGACCGGCTCGGCGCGAAGGTCGTGCAGGGTGGAATCGGTGGGCTCCGCGGCGCGGTCGGCACGCCGGACCAGGTGCGTGACTATCTGCGTCGCTACGAAGCGTGCGGTGTCGACCAGGTGATCTTCACCTCGCAGGCGGGCAAGAACCGGCACGAGCACATCATGGAGAGCCTCGAGCTCTTCGGGCGCGAAGTCCTCCCCGAGTTCAAGGAGCGAGACGACAAGGCCGCGCGCGACAAGGCCCAACGGCTCGCGCCCGTCATCGAGCAGGTGATGGCGAGGAAGCCCGCCTCGGACCACCCGCCGCTCCCGACGCCGGACTACGACTTCCCGGCGATCCCTCGGGCGATCGCGGACCGGTCGGGATCGGACGACTTCCATGCCTGGCTCGACAAGTTCGCCGAGGAGTCCGCTTCGGGGAACAGCGAGCTGCCCAACCTGTTGGGTTAGCCGATCCGACCGACCCGATTGCCTCCGAGGTCCGAGCGGTCGGCCGCGTAGCCTGGTCCCGTGTTCGAACGCCTGGTCGACCTCGAGGCCGAGCTGGAGAAGCTCGAGTCGCAGCTCTCGGAGCTGTATGCGTCGGGTGACCAGACCGCGGCCGCGGAAGCCGGTCGGCGCATCGCCCAGCTCCGCCCCGTCGTGGACGGCTACCGCGAGTACCGGAGCACGGAGACGGATCTTGCCGAGGCCAACGAGATGCTCACGGCCGAGTCCGATCCCGACATGCGGGACTACCTCCGCGGCGAGCTCGACGACAAGGAGCGCCGCCGGGCCGAGCTCGAGGCCGAGCTCAAGGAGCTCCTGATCCCGAAGGACCTCAACGACGGCAAGAACGTCATCGTGGAGATCCGCGGCGCCGAGGGTGGCGAGGAAGCCAACATCTGGGCCGGCGACCTCTACCGCATGTACGAGTACTACGGCGAGCAGCACCGCTGGAAGATCGAGCAGCTCTCGGGCCAGCCCTCGGACATGGGAGGCTTTCGCGAGGTCACGTTCGTGGTGAAGGGCAAGGACGCGTGGTCGAGGCTCAAGCACGAAGCCGGACCCCACCGCGTGCAGCGGGTGCCGGTCACGGAGAGCCAGGGGCGCGTGCACACGAGCGTCGCCACGGTCGCGGTGCTGCCCGAGGCGGAAGAGGTCGACATCGCGATCGACCCGAACGATCTCGAGATCGACGTCTACCGGTCCACCGGCCCCGGTGGGCAATCGGTGAACACCACCGACTCCGCGGTACGCATGACCCACAAGCCGACCGGGATGGTCGTGACCTGCCAGGACGAGAAGAGCCAGCTCCAGAACAAGGAGAAGGCGCTCCGGATCCTGCGGTCCCGCTTGTTGCAGGTCGAGCAGGAACGCCTGGCCCAGGAGCAGTCCGACGCGCGCCGGAGCCAGGTGCGTGGAGGCGGTCGCTCCGAGAAGATCCGCACCTACAACTACAAGGAGAACCGGGTGACCGATCACCGGATCGGTCTCACCGTGCACAACCTCGATCAGGTGCTCGCGGGCCAGCTCGACGAGATCGTGGACGGGCTGATGGCCGACGAGCGGCGGCGCCAGCTCGAGGAGGGGTCCTGAGCGAGCTGGCGACCTGGACCGAGGTTCGCCGCGCCGCCGAGGACCAGCTGCGGGCCGCGGGCGTGGAGCAGCCGGGAGTCGAGGTGCGTTGGATGCTCGAGGAGGTGTCCGGGCTCGACGCCGCGGAGCAGGTCGCGGAAGCCGAGGCACCGGCGACGCTGCGCGCGGCAGCCGCGCTCGAGGAGCTCGTGGCCCGGCGAATTGCCGGTGAGCCGTTGCAGTACGTGCTCGGCTCGTGGAGCTTCTGCGGCATCGACCTGCTCGTCGACCGCCGCGTGCTGATCCCGCGTCCGGAGACGGAGGTCGTCGCGCAGATCGCGATCGCCGAAGTCGCGCGCACGGGCGAGCGAGTGGGCCCGCCCGATCCCTGGAGCGGCGCGCTGACTGCGTACGCGGTCGCGGATCTCGGCACCGGATCGGGCGCGCTCGCCCTCGCGTTGGCGTTCGCACTCCCCGAGGCCGAGGTCTGGGCCACCGAGATCGATCCCGATGCGCTCGCGGTCGCGCGGGCCAACGTCGCCGGTTCGGGGACACCCGCCGCTCGGGTGCGCGTGGCCGAAGGCTCGTGGTTCGACGCGCTGCCCGGGCACCTCAAGGGCCATCTCCGGGTCGTCGTCAGCAATCCGCCCTACATCGCGGAGCCCGAGCTGGACGGTCTCCCGCAAGAGGTCGCGGAGTGGGAGCCGCTGGGCGCGCTCGTGAGCGGGCCCACCGGGCGCGAGGCGCTCGACCGGATCATCGCGGACGCGCCGGAGTGGCTGGACGCGGACGGCACGCTGATCCTCGAGCTCGCGCCGCATCAGGCCGCGCCGGCCGCCGAGCTGGCCCGGACCGTCGGCTTCGACTCCGTCGAGGTGCGCCAGGACCTGCTCGGCCGAGATCGCGCCCTCGTGGCTCGCCGCTCCGCTTGACGAGGGAGTCCGCCGCCCGCCGCTTCGCGGTTGGCGTCGGGCCTCCGGCCGCCGGAGAGCTTGGAGGCGTAGGTAGATTGCTGGCGTGGCGGACGAGCTTGATGTCGATGCGATGTTGGCGCGCTTCCGGGACCGGGCGGCCCGGGTGAAGGAGCGCGGCATGCCCCCGGTGGCGGGTCCCGAGCGGGAGCGGTTCCTCGAGCAGGCCGCGCTCGACTTCCAGGACTTCGCGATCGTCGGTGATGCGGCCTGGATCTTCGAGGACGGCATCCTGACGCTGCGCGTGGACCTCACGGGTTGAGGATGCGTCCGTGGACTTCCTGACTCGCGCCGATCTGACGGGCCGGATCCGCGGTCTCGTCATCATGCTCGACGACAAGATCAGCATCGAGGAGTCGCGACGCGCGGACGAGCTCGTCGACGCCGACGACTTCGGTGGCGCGCTCGAACAGCTGGCCGGGGTGCTCGCCGGAGCCGAGACGTCGTTGCCCGAAGACCTGCGCACCGACTTCGACCGACTCGCAACCCAGGTGGGAAACCGGGACCAGGTGATGGAGCTGCTCGGAGCCTGCCCACCCGAGCCGTAACGGGTGACGGGGCGCGTCAGTCGACGCGTTCGTTGGGGTCGAGGCGTTGGAGAAACGCGCGGTCGACCGCGACCCACACGGTCTTCGAGAACGGGTAGTAGACGATCGGCCCGAAGAGCACGATCGGGATCAGCACCGCGAGCAGCGCGACGACCGGTACGTCGGGAATGGTCACGGCGAGCAGCGCGACGAACACGACGGCGAACAGGCCGCCGACCGCGATCATGTTGATCGCGAGCGCACCGGCGAAGTAGCCGTGCTCACGCTCGAAGTGGAGCCCGCAGTTCGGGCAGTCCGGGACCATCGTGAGGTAGTGGTGGAAGAGCTGCCCGGACCCGCAGCGGGCGCAGCGCCTGGTGGCGCCCCACCAGAGGACCTGGGCTCGGCTCGGAGCAGTGGTCGCCACGATGAGCCAACATAGCGGCCGCCCGACGTCCAGGAGGATCCGTGACGACGCTCGATCGCGCGACCGTCGACCATCTGCTCACTACGACGCGGGCGGTGCGCAAGCGCCTCGACCTGAGTCGTCCCGTGGAGCCCGAGGTCATCGAGGAGTGTCTGCGGCTGGCGATCCAGGCGCCGACGGGGGGCAACTCGCAGGGATGGCGCTGGATCGTGGTCACCGATCCGGACAAGCGCCTGGCGCTCGCGGACGCGTACCGCGAGACGTGGAGGCCCTACATCGCGGCGAGCCAGAGCGCCGCGCCCGACCCTGACGCGCAGCAGCAGCGCGTCGTCGACTCCGCGACCTACCTCGCGGATCATCTGCACGAGGTCCCGGTGCACGTGATCCCGTGCATCTACGGTCGCGTGCTCGGTGGCGGAGAGATCGTCGAGTCGGCGGGGCTGTTCGGCTCGATCTACCCCGCGGTGTGGAGCTTCCAGCTCGCGCTCCGCAGCCGGGGACTGGGCTCCGCGTTCACGACCCTGCACCTGCCGAAGTGGCGCGAGGCGGCCGAGCTCCTCGGCATCCCGGACGGCGTGGTGCAGACCGCGCTCATCCCGGTGGCGTACTACACGGGCGACGACTTCAAACCCGCGGAACGAGGGCCGGTCGAGAAGATCACGTACTGGAACGCTTGGAAGCAGCCGCGTGCCTGACGCGCCGAGCGCGCGGGGCCGGTGATCAGACCGCGAGTGAGTTGCTCGAGCCGTCGTTGCGGAGTGTGACGGTGGTGCCCTCCCATGGCTGCTCGCACATCGACTCCATGGCCGCGCGGTCGCGGGTGTTCGCCAGTGCCCGTCGCCCGTCCGGGATCAGCGCGGTCAGGATCGCGAGGCTCGGGATGCCGTCGCGCTCGAAGATCACCGACATTGACTCCACCACCACCTCGCCGTCGACCAGGTTCGCGGGTTCGCGCCGGGGGAGTGCGTCGACGGTGGCCTGGGTGAGCGACGGATCCACGGCGACGAACCCGCTCTCGGGGGGAGCCGTCGAGTAGATGCCCACGGAGTGTTTGGTCGCGTACCAGCCGAGCGCGGTGACGAGCCCGACGGAGCCGGGCTCGCGCCGGCAGGTTTCGACCATCGCGGCGATGGCGTGGGTCGAGTAGTTGTTACCCGGCCCGCCCGCGAAGCCGAGCCCTCCCGTCACGGTGAGCGGCCGGTCGTCGCCGGCGGCCGGCCCCCTGAGGTCGAGTGATTGGAGCGCCAGCTCCACCGCGGCGGGGAAGCACGAATAGAGGTCGAAGTGGGCGACGTCGTCGAGCTGCGTGCCGGCCGCGCCGAGCGCCGCGCGCCCCGCGATCCCGATGGCCGGAGCCTCCGCGAGCGTCGCCCGCTCGGTGAAGAAGTAGTGGTCGTGCGCGTCGGCACCGGATCGGGGGAACACCAGGCGGTCGTCGGGGACCCCCGCGGTACGGGCGGTTTCGTACGAGCAGAGGAGGACCGCGGCCGCCTGGTCGACGTCGATGTTGGCGCACAACAGCTTCGTGTACGGAAACGTGACCATGCGGTTCGACGGCGACACGGTGCTGATCTCCGCGGCGGTGTACGGCGTCCGGCTCCACGCGTGCGGGTTCTCGGCGGCGACCGCCGCGAAGCTTGACCACAGCTCACCGATGAGCTGCTGGTGGTCGTCGATCCCTCGGCCGGCGGCGCCGCGCCGGGCCGTCTCGAGCAACGGGTACACCTGGGTCGGCGCGAGCGCGAGGTGCGCCATCTCGTAGTGGCTCGATCCCTGGCGGTCGTCTCCCCACACGTCCGGGCACGGGGGATCGTCCGGCTGGGTCCAGTCGAGCCAGACCTTCGGCTCGGCGCGGCGGGCCCGCCAACGCGTGTAGACGCACTCGGCGCCGCCGAGCAGCACGACGTCGTGATCGCCACGCCCGATCCCCGCGGCGAGCCGGTTCATCATCATCTGCGGCGAATTGCCGCCGACCGTCGTGGTGATCGTCCGCCGGGGTGACGCGCCGAGCCGGCGGGCGAGCAGGGCCCCGGGATCCGGGTAGTTCCAGCTGAGCATGTCGACGACCGCCACGGTGTCGACCGACTTCAGGAGGGAGCGGCGGGCCCCGCTGTCGATGTCGGCGGCGTGCACCGCGTCGGCGAGCAGGTCGATCGGTTCCAGTGCGGCGGTGGGGTCTGCGACCCGCTGCTGGGTCTGGCCGACTCCGATCACCACCGGTGTGCGTGGGTCCAGAGGCATCTGGCGCGGCAGCCTACGGCCCGTCGAGGTACAGATCGTCCACCAGGTCGGGATCAGGCGGAGTGGGCCACGTCGGCACCCCCGGCGCCGCGCTCTCCGGGCAGATCGAGCGGTACCGGCACGTGACGCAGACCTCGCGCTCGGCCACGCCCGGGAACGCCCGGGCGTCGGCGGCGGCCCGGATCTCGGCGACGACGGTGCACAGCTCCTCGGTGATCGCCTCGAGATCGTCCTCGTCGGGCTCGAAGAGCTCGGGATCGTCGACGATCTCGGGCGCCAGATGCTCGTAGCGGACCCGGAGCTTCAACCCGAGCCGCCGGGCGATCGGCTCGGCGAGCCAGGCCTGCAGCCGGGCCCGCGGGTCGTCGGCGACGCGCTCGGTCACCACGGACCCGGTCTTGTAGTCGCGGACGTCCAGCGTCCCGTCGTGCTGCCAGACCGCGTCGAGCCGGCCGGTCGCCATGAACGGCGGGCGACGGAAGAACCTCGCCAGCTCCAGCTCGTGCTTCTCGTGCTCGGCCGGCGACGGGCAGCGCTGCGCGTGCCGCGCCACCAGGCCCGTGAGCGCACCGTCGGGATCGATGCCGTGCAGCGCGAGCACCTCTTCGACGTGCGCCGTGTCCCGGCACGAGCCGTCGCGATGGATCCGCTCGAGCATCGCGTGGACCAGGTTGCCGTAGTCCGGCGCGCGGCCCGCGTCACTTTCCGGCAGGCCGAGCACATGGGCGTCGAAGTACTCGCGTGGGCAGCGGCGCCAGGTCTCGAGCGAGCTCGCGCTGATCCCGAGGATCTCGGGCAGGATCCGCTCGCGGCTCACGGGCGCGTCCTAGTCACGGTGGGCCGGGCAGCCGGCGATGAAGGGGCACCAACCACATTCGAGTCCCGCTCGCGCGATCGGATTCGCGACGCGCGCCCGGATCACCTCGAGCCGCTCCGTGAACCACGCGTCGATCTCGGTACGGACCGCCGGCCCGTCGACGACCTCTTCGGCGAGCGAGCCGAGGACGAGATCGGCGACGCACACCCGCACCGGCGATCCCGACCAGCCCGGGCGGCGCAGCAAGGCGAAGCGGACCGCGGGCGACTCGGCGAGCATCGGCGGCGGGCCGTACCGGGCGCCGAAGGCCAGCAGCCGGATCTCCGGCTCGCCCGCCGCGTCGGTGAACGCGATCCCCGCCGGGCCGACGAGGCGAACATCGTCGGCGAGATCGGTTCCCCACGGGTCCTCGTCGATCACGCGCACCGGCCGGTCACCGAACAACGTGACGTACCAGCGGACCGCCAGGTCGTACACGCTCCGCTGCTCGGCGCTCAGGTCGTCCGTCGCGGTGAAGCGGTCGGGCCGCGGGGTGGCCAGATCCGTGTGGGCGAGCCGGATGTCGGCGGTCACCTGGTTCGAGACCCGCCACCGGCTCGCGCCGCCGCGGTTCCCGCCCGTGTTCGCGTGCTCCTTGGCCAGGCGGCGCGGGCAGATGCGCTCCGCGCGTGCCAGGTGCGCGACGGTCACCTTGGCCGCCTGGTCGCCCGCCTCGTCCCGCATGCCCACCGACCGTAGTGACCGGCTGCGACACCAACCCGGACTCTCGCCCCGCGGCGTGGGCGAGGTGGTCCAACCCGTAGAATTGACCGCTCATGCCTGATTCCCCCGCCCGGCCGCCGACCCCTCGGCCGCGGCGACGCCGCCGGCTGATCTGGATCGGTGTCGGGGTCTTCGTCGTCGTGTGGTGCGCGATCGCGGGGTTCCAGCTCGTCCAGGCCCGCCGGCACGCACAGCAAGGACTCGACCGGCTGGATTCGGTGAAGGACGACCTCGGGCCGGCACAGCTGATCCGGGGTGAGGGCCTGGGGCGGATGCGAGCCGCGCAAGCGGAGTTCGACCAGGCGGCGAGCGCGGGAGATTCGTTCCTGCTCAAGCCCTTCGTCGTGCTCCCGGTGATCGGCCGCCAGATCCGGTCCGTGAACGCGCTGACGAGCTCGGCCGCACATGTCGTCCGCGTCGGCACCGAGGCGATGTCCGAGTCCACCAAGAAGCTCAACCGTCCGACCACGGCGGGTCCCGATCGGGTCGCGCTCGTCCGGGAGCTGGGTGGTGTCGCCGCGAGAGCACGGGCGCAGCTGCGCAATGTCGATCTCGGTCCGGGCCAAGCGCTGCTCGGCCCGCTGCGGGACGCGCGCCGCAAGTTCGGGCACCAGCTCGGGAAGATCCGCCAGTCGATGATCGACGTCGACGAGGCGTCGAAGGGTGTCGCCCAGATGGCGGAGGGACCGTCGAAGTATCTGGTGCTCGCGTCGAACAACGCCGAGATGCGGGCCGGTTCCGGGATGTTGCTGAGCGCCGGCGTGATGACGATGGCGAACGGGCAGTTCGAGCTCGGCCCGATGACCGATACGGGCGAGCTGCTGCTGCCGCCGGGCGCGGTCCCATTGGGCAAGGACGACTTCGCGAAGCGGTGGGGTTGGGCGGACCCGAGCCAGGAGTGGCGCAACCTCGCGATGTCCCCGAACTTCGCGCCGAGCGCGGCGCTGGCGGCGAAGATGTGGCAGGCGAAGACCGGTGAGGCGGTCGACGGCGTGTTCGCGATCGACCCGTTCGGGCTCCAGGCGCTGATCGAGGTCTCGGGACCGGTGACGGTCGGCGGCAAGCTGATCACCAAGGAGAACGTCATTCACGAGACGCTGCTCCAGTCGTACCTGGACTACGAGAGCGACGCGAGCGCGAGTACCGCCGCCCGCCACGAACGGTCGAGCGACATCGCCCGCGCGGTGATCGACCAGCTGGACCAGCAGGGCTGGGACGTCGCCAAGCTGGTCGAGGATCTGCAGACGGCCGCGCAGGGCCGCCACATCCTGGCGTGGTCCTCGAACCCGCAGCAGGAGCGTGGCTGGCAGGGCGCCGGGATCTCGGGCCGGCTGCGCTCGGACTCGCTGCTCGTCGCGCTGCAGAACCGGTCCGGCAACAAGCTGGACCAGTTCCTCGGGGTGATCGCCTCGATCGAGCACCATCCGGTGAAGGGCGGGAGTGACGTCACGGTCCGGATCAACGTCCGCAACGACACGCCGACAGAGGGCTTGAACAACTTCGTGGAGGGCCCCTTCCCGGACTCGGGCTTCGTGGCCGGCCAGTACCACGGGATCCTGTCGGTCAACGTCCCCGGGGCCGCCGGCGACGTCACCCTGACCGGCGGGACGAAGATCGTCACCGCCGGCCCCGATGGCCGGACCTACGTCATCGCGACCGAGATGGACGTGCTGCGGGGAGAGCAGCGGCAGTTCGTCCTGCGCTTCCGCCTTCCCGGGGGTTACGAGCACCTGACGATCGAGCCGTCGGCCCGGTATCCGGCCATCACCTGGACCGCCGGGGGCCAACCCTGGCAGGACAACAGCGCCCGCCCCGTGCGCTGGTAGATATGGGCCAAACGCCCCTTGCCGCCCTCGGAAACCCGTGACTACACTGCGTGAACACTCGCCACCGGCGTGGTGGGCATTGAGTTTTTCGGGAGGTCGTTGTGAGGAAGCACTCAGTTACCGGGCGGGCGCTGCGGGTTGCCGCAGCCAGCGGGATCGTGCTCGGCGTGCTCGCGCCGACCGCGGCCTTCGCGGCTGACTACCCCAACGGCGGCGGCGGCACGCCGACCGACCCTTCTACGGTCAAGGCGGCGACCACCACCAACTCGAGCTCGCTTCCGTTCACCGGCTCGGACGTCGCGGGCATGGCGGTCATCGGTGCGGGTGCGGCCCTCGCCGGGGTGGTCATGGTTCGGCACTCACGCCGCCCTCGCGTCATCGCCTGAGAACGGGTTCCATCAAGCTCTACCAACGTTGCGGCCGGCGGTGCCGGCCGCAACGTCGCGTCTGATCGGGGTTGAGGATCCCGCCGGGGGGCACGCTGCCCGGGCCATGCGTGCAGAACTGTGAGAGGGGGGCGTACGTGGATCCGGGCCGTGTGCTGTTCGTCAACGAGAACCTCGGCGGCCATGCGTCCATGCACCTCTTCCTCCGCGACGCGATCGCCGAGGTCCACCCCGGTCTCGACGCCGAGTTCGTGGACGTCCCGCGCTCGGGGCCGCTGCGCCGCGCGGTAGGCGCGCAGCTCCCGATCCTCGGACCGCTCGATCTCGACCTGCACCCGTTGCGGTTCCAGCTCGCGCAGAGCGACGTGGCGCGCCGGGTAGTACGCCGGATGCTCGCGTCGTCGCCGCCGCCCGACGTCATGCACCTCTACACCCAGAGCATCGCCCTGCTGAGCGTGGACATGCTCCGGGCGTTCCCGTCGGTCGTCTCCACGGACGCCACGTGGTTGCAGGGTGCGTACCACCTGCCTCACCGCCGCCCGACCCGCTTCACCTCGTCCGCGGTGCGGGTCGCGCAGCTCTTCGAACGCCGGGTGTACGCGGCCGCGACGCTGCTGGTCGCGCAGTCCGAGTGGGTGGCGGACTCGCTGCGCCGCGCGTACGGGATTGCCGACGACCGGATCCGGGTGATCCCGTTCGGGTTGACCCTCGGACCCGAGCCGGTGCGCATCGAGCCCGACGGGCTGCCCGAAGTGACGTTCGTCGGCGCCACTCTGGATCGCAAAGGTGGCTGGCGGCTGCTGCGCGTGTTCCGCGAGCACTTGCGCGGCCGGTGCGTGCTCAATCTCGTCACGCGCGACGACGTGGCTCCCGAGCCCGGGGTGCGGGTCCTGAACGACTTCGAGCCCGGAGACCCGCGCTTGCCGGATCTCCTGGCGCGGACGGCGGTCTTCGCGTTCCCGAGCGAGATGGACAACTCGCCGTACTCCGTGCTCGAGGCGATGCGGGCCGGCGTACCGGTGGTCGCGACCCGGGTCGGTGCGGTGTCCGAGATGGTGGACGACGGAGTGACCGGCCTGCTCGTCGCCCACGACGACGTCGAGCTCGGGCGGGCGATCAGCTCGCTGCTCGACGACCCGCGACGCGCCGCATCGATGGGGGCTGCCGGTCGCGAGCGGACCGCGCGGATCTACGACGCCCGGTTGACGACGGGCAAGCTCCTCGACGCTCTCACCGAGGCCCGCGACCGCTTTCCCGCCCTCGTCGAGGTCTGACCCCGGCGCCTCAGCTCGGCGTGGTGGCGATCGCGGCGTATTCCTGCGGGCCGAACAGCACCTGGTTGAGCTGCTCGAGGCGGCGGTTCAGGTCGTCCACCCATGGCGGCCCGTCCGGTCCCGCGTCGATCGGCGGCAGCTGGTAGTCCTCGGCCGGGGCGTGGAACTCGAGGCGCACGTCGCGAAAGCCCGCGCGCTCGCACAGGAACGTGAGGAGCGACGGATGCAACGGCCAGACGTGCGTCGGGTCGAGGATGTACGAGTTGCCGAGCACGATGAGCGACGCCGGGTTCGGGGTCTCGGCCACGAAGATCCCCCCGGGTCGTATCCGGCTCGCCGCCAGCTCGAGGAGCTCTACGAGCACGGGGAGCGGGAGGTGCTCCACGACGTGCACGCTGATGATCGAGCCGAGCGACTGCTCCGGTGCCGCGCGGAGCCACGCGATGCCATCGGCCAGATGAACCGGAAGGCCGCGGGACTGCGCTTGCTCGACCATGCCGGGATCCGGGTCCACCCCCTCGGCCTCGATGCCGTGCTCGCGCAAGGTCGCGACGAGCTCGCCCCGGCCGCAGCCGAAGTCCAGGACCGGCTGGTGTGCTTCCAGGAGGCGCAGGTAGCGCTCCTCGAGGGTGGCGAGGACGGTCGCGGAATCGCCCCGGAACCGGCCTTCGAAGCCGACGTAGTCGAAGCCGCCGGAGGATCCGCTCGTCGCAGGCGCGGCGGTCGTGCCGGGAGCATCTGTGGGCGCCGGTGCACTCGTGCCGGTCGCGCGGAGCCGGCGGTCGAGCGCGTTCACACGCTCGCGGAGCTCGGCGAACCGCTCGGGCACGCCGACGAAGCCCGCGCCCGGCGCGATCGCGCGGCCGAGCTGCTCGAGCGCGTCGTCGAAGGCCTGGAGCTCGCCCTTCATCAGCTCGAGGTTGATCTCGAGCCCCGCGACGCGCGCGAGCGCGTCGCGGGTGAGCCTCGCGAGCTCCGGCTCGCGCTCGTCGCGCAGCGCCGCAACTTCAGCCTGCATCATGCTGCCGCGGACGAGCAGCTCGCTGTACTGCCGGTCGAGGCGGTGCTTGAGGAGGTCGGCGACACGATTGGCCAGGCGGTCGAGCGCGGGATCCGCCATCGGCTTCGTGGCCCGCTTCACCGCCTGCTTCCAGCGGGCGCGCGCGGGGACGGGCGCGGGTTCCGGTTCGGCGGGAACCGGGTGCAACGCCGTGCCCGGGTCGTCCGGTTGCCGGTCGCGGAGCTCGGCTGCGAGGCGGGCGAGCGTGGCCGGATCGGCATCGGGATGGCTCATGTCATCGGCGCCTTCCGGTCAGGTCCACGAGGTCAGTGCGGCCCGTGACATCCGTACCGCGATGCAACGCGCGCAGTGCGACGAGCGCGTCGGGCGGCGTGCCGAGCTCGTCGAGCCGGAGCTGGAGACCCGCCAGCGGCTGGTACGGGACTCGCGGTCGCTCGATGCCGAGCCGGTCCAGCAACGTGCGGGCCAGCCCGGACCAGCTGTGCGCACGCTCGACGAAGTGCCGTGCCTCATGGCCGAGCCGCGCCGCTTCGGGCCAGTCCGCTCCGATCGCGACGGCGCGCGCGGCCGCGTGGACCGGCTCCGCGACGACGAGCGCGGTGCCGTCACGCGCGCCGAGCCGTTGGGCGTCCGATTCGTCGGTGACCACCGCCGTGCCGAGCGTGAGCGCGGTGAGCGTCCAGGGCCCCCGGACCGCAGCGGCCGAGCAGACGGCGAGCGCGGCCGTGATCGCCGCGTCGTCGGTGGGCCACGGGTCCTGGTACCCGACCCGCACCACGAGGTTCGCCGGGAGCCCGAGCCGCTCGCGCCAGCGCGCCCGGACGAATGGAGACAACGGCGGGTGCGCGTCGACGTCGATGACGTCGTGTGGAATCGCGAGCGTCGATACCGGGTCGAGTGACGGCGCGGGGCTACGGGTCACGAGGACGGCAGCCCGTTCGCGCACCCGGGCCGGGACCGTCTCGGGATCGTCGACGACCACGGCAACCGGAATCGCGCGGTCCTCGAGCGCCGCGTCGAGGTTCACCGCGCGCACCGAGACGGCGAGGCGTGCCATCGGGGGACCGAGCCCCGGATCAGGAGCATGGGGATCGGCCCACGTGCGCAGCGCTACGACGAGCGGGAGCACGGACTCGACCTGCCGCCCGTCCCGGTCGACGAGCAGCTCGATGCCGGGCAGGTTCACGACTCGGTGAGCCGGGCGACGACCGGAGCCCAGCTGAGGTTGGCGACCCGCTCCCGCGCGGCCTCGCCCATCTTCTCGGCGAGCGACCGGTCCGCGGCGAGGCGGTCGACGGCTTCTGCGATCCCCTCGGCGCTGCCATCGGTGACGAAGCCGGTGACGCCGTCCTCCACCCACTCGAGCACGCCGCCGGAATCCGTTGCGGTGATCACGGGCTTGCCGGCGCGGAACGCCTGCAGCGTGACGTAGCCGTAGTCCTCGTCGACCGGCGCGTAGATGACGGCGAGCGCCTCCGCGTAGCGACGGATCAGCTCGTCGTCGGAAACGAACCCGAGCAGGTCGAGGCGGTCGGTGACCCCGAGCTGCTGCGCGGTCGCGACGAGATCGTCGTGCAGGGAGCCGCGCCCGGCGATGGCGATGCGCGTGGCGGAGCGGCTGTGCGCGAGTGCCTCCACCATCAGCTCCGGCCGCTTGTTCCCCTCGAGCCGGGTCGCGCTGAAGACGGTGTCGCCGAACGGGCCGGGTCGCAGCGAGTCGAACAGTGGCGGCGGGTGGTAGAGCGGCTCCGCGGCGAGCCCGTTGAAGCGGGCCAGCCGCGCGGCCACGACACCCGAGGTGGAGAACAGCCGCCTCGCCTCACCGAGCACGCGGGTGTCCCAGTCGGTGAGGAGTCGCTGGGCCTCGAGCGAGTCGTCGTCGAGCCCGAAGTCGGACCAGGGCCCGCCGATGCCGTCGTATGCGGCCCGGTGCTGGTGGAAGAGCCACACCACCTTGCGGGGATGGGCCACGAAGTACGAGGGGAAGTTCGTGGCGATGACGAGATCCGCTTCGATGGGCACCATGCGCCAGGCGAGCGCGGCGTCGAAGATGCGGGTCCGGTCCCAGACGGTGGGCAGCCGCACGAGCTCGGCCCGGTGGCCGGCCGCCTCGAGCGCCGACACCAGGTTGTCCATGTGCTGCTCCGCGCCGCCCCGCATGAACGGGACCTGCGCTCCGCACACGCAGATATCCATCAGGGGATCGTACGGCCATCGCCGCTGAGACGGCGGGTCTTGGAGCGCAGGCCGCAGCCGCGGTCGAGGCCGCGCTCCCGGGTTCGGGCGGGTTCGGCCTGTAGAGTCACGCCACCGTGGAACGCAAGGGCCGTCTGGGGTTCGTCCCCGCTCGCTACGGGGACGGCGTAGTGGGCGGAGCCGAAGCCGTGCTCCGTGAGATGGCCCATGGCCTCGCGCAGCGGGGCTGGGACGTCGAGATCCTCACCACCTGCGCCCGCGACCACTTCACCTGGGTGAACGAGTTCGCGCCCGGCACCGAAGAGGTGGCCGACGGGGTCGTCCTGCGCCGGTTCCCGACCGTGATCTCCACCCCCCGGGCCGAACGGGCCGCCCTCGGCGCCGCGATCCACGCCGGTGTGGACCTGCGGCTCGCCGAGCAGGAGCGCTGGATCAACGACGACGTGCGGGTCCCCGAGCTCTTCCACTACCTGCTCGACGAGGCGGAGCGCTACCGGGCCCTGGTGTTCGCGCCCTACCTCTTCTGGCCCGCGTTCGCGTGCGGCCAGGTCTCACCGGACCGCACGATCCTGATGCCGTGCCTCCACGACGAGCCGGAGGCGCAGCTCGAGATCTTCCGGCCGATCTTCTCGGGCTCGCGCCGGCTGTGGTTCCTCTCGGACCCAGAGCGGGACCTCGCCGAGAGAATCTTTCCGCGGCTCGCGCCGCATGAGGTGATCGGCTCGGGTCTGTCGGTGCCCGAGCACTACGACGTCGAGGGATTCCGGGCCCGGCACGGAATCACCGAGCGGTTCGTGCTGTTCGCGGGGCGGCGCGAAGGCGGCAAGAACTGGGAGCGCATGCTCGAAGCGTTCGCCCACGCGGTGGTGCGAGAGAACCTGCCTTTCTCGCTCGTCACGATGGGCCACGGGGAGATCGACCCGCCGGCGGTGATCGCCGACCGGGTGATCGACCTCGGCTTTCTCCCCGACACGGAGCGCGACGCGGCATTCGCCGCCGCGGACGCGTACATCCAACCGTCGGCCAACGAGAGCTTCTCGCGCACGATCATGGAAGCGTGGCTGGCCGGCACGCTCGTGATCGCGACGGGGGAGAGCGCGGTGAACCGGTGGCACTGCGACCGGTCGGGCGCCGGTCTCGTCTACGACAATGACGCGGAGTTCGCGCAGGCCCTGCGGTTCGTGGCCGAAGCACCAGACGCGGCGGCCGCGATCGCCGCGGCCGGCCGTGACTACGTCCTCGAGCACTACACGTGGCCCCCGGTCCTCGACACCGTCGAAGCCTCGATCGACGCCTGGCTGCCCAATGATTAGACGATCTCCGGCGGTCGGACGCTGGACCGTGACCGCTCGACGGCCGCCAGCGGCCTTCCGAAGATCTCTGGCGGCCAAACGCTGGACCGCGGATGCCGGGCGGCCGCCAGCGGTCCTGATGAGTGACTGGGCGTGCTCATGAGGATTCTGATGGTGAGCCCGTATCCGCCCACCCGTGACGGGTTGGCGAACTACGCGGTGCAGGAGGTGAAGCGCCTCCGGGCCGAGGGTCACGACGTCGAGGTGCTCTCACCCGGGCCGTCGGCCGCGCATCATCACCTCGAGCTGCGAGGGGTGCGGGGCGCGTTGGCGTTGGCCAAGCGCGTGCGCGGGTACGACCGCGTCATCGTCCAGTTCCATCCCGCGATGTTCTTCCCCGAGCCGTCGACGTCGCCCGAGCGCGCCGCGATCTACGGCGCGCTCGCGGTGGCCTGGCGTGCCGCACCGGACATCGAGCTGCGCGTGCACGAGTTCCCCCACGAAGGCGCGGCCGGGAGCCGCGTCGAGGCGACCGCGGCCCGCGCCATGTGGCAGTCCGCCGACCACATCTCCGTGCACACGGAGGTGGAGCGCCAGCTGCTCGCCTCGGCGTACGGACTGCCCGCGGCGCGCATCGCCGTCGTCGATCCCGGCGCGAGCTTCGAGCGGCGTACCGAGCTCACCCAGGAGGAAGCGCGAGCGCGCCTCGGATTGGAGCCGGACGGCTTCGTGTTCCTCTCGATCGGGTTCCTGCAGCCGCACAAGGGCTTCGACCGGGCGGTGCGCGCGTTCGGCGACCTCGGGGAGCGGGGGTGCCGGCTCGAGATCGTCGGCTCCCTGCGCGTCGACGCGCCGGAGTACGTCGTCTATCTCGAAGACCTGCGCGAGCTGGTGGACGAGACGAACGGCGTCACGCTGCACGAGGAGTACGTGAGCGATGCCGAGTTCGACGTGTGGATCGTCGCGGCTGACGCGCTCGTGCTGCCGTACCGGCTGATCTGGTCGTCGAGCGTGTGCGAGCGGGCATCGCTGTATCAACGCCCGCTCATCGCGTCACGGGTCGGCGGCCTGGAGGACCAGACGCCGGCAGACGCGATCATGGTGGACAGTGACCGTGACCTCGCCGAGGCCATGCAGCGCGTGGCCGGGCTCGAGCCGGCGCCGGTGCCGGCCGGACCCTGGCCGGGCGCCGACCGCGACGCCGTGATGCGCGAGATCCGGTCCCGCGCCGGCGCGCACCAGTCCGCTTTCGCCGGAGCCCGGGGCGCCGGCCCCGCCGGCGCCGCCACCCTCCGGCGGATGCCCCCCTTGCGCATCCCGGGGCCCCGCTCGGTTCGCCCCGGCGTTTCGACCGTGAAGTGGATCGTGCGGCTGCTGACGGCCTGGGAGCTCGATCCCGTGGTGAACCACGTCAATCGACTGCAGCAGACCGTCACCGATGCCCTGGCCGGCCCCGGCGCCGCCGCGACCGACCGGGCCGACCGCTCGGATGGGCCCCGGACCCCGCTCGGTCTCTAACCTCGCGGTTCCGCCGCTTCGGCGGGGTGTCCGGAAAGGTCGGGTTTCAGCCCGGGGCCATTCGTGTCGACACTCAGGACCTGCGCACCGCCGGCGAGGCGCAGCATCAGGAGGATGACCGCGTGCGATCACCAATTCAGGGCGAGACGGCGCGTGGCCGGGCGCGCCACGCGATCGTGGCCCTGCTGGCCGCGGTCGCCCTGGCGGTGCCCGCGGTGGCGATCACGGCCTCCGCTCCGCCGGCCGGAGCCGCGCCGGGCCTGATCTCGGTGAGCTCCCCGTCCATCCGGTATGACGGCTTCTTCCCGAGCGGTGGACCGAGCGTCGCCTTCTCATCACCCGCCATCGGCGACGTCACCGGTGACGGCCGGCCGGACGTGGTCACCGGCGGGATGGACGGCTGCGTGCGCGTCTTCTCGCTCGCCGGCTCGATCGAAGGCAACCCGTGCCTCTCGGTGGGACCGCACGCGGTGCAGGGCAGCCCCGCGCTCGTGGACTGGGACCTGAACGGCGTGCTCGACATCGTCGCGTCCAGCACCGGCGGCGACATCTACGTCTGGAAGGTAGGCGGTGCCGGTCTGGTGCTGCTCCACGTCACCGCACACTCCGGCTTCTTCGCCTCGCCCGCCATCGGCGACATCGACCACGACGGCCTGCCCGACATCGTGGCGTCGAGCTGGGACCAGCACGTCTACGCCTGGAACCACATCGGCGCGATCCTCCCCGGGTGGCCGCGCTTCATCTACGACACGTCGTGGTCGACCGCCGCGCTCGCGGACCTCGACGGTGACGGCTCGCTCGAGGTCATCGTCGGCGCGGACATGGACAGGGGCAACGGCGCGAACAACCCGCCGATCAACCTCGCGCCCGGCGGGATCCTCTGGGTCTTCCGCAGCAACGGATCGGACTTCCCCGGTTGGCCCCGCCACGTGTCGAACGAGGTGCTCTGGTCGAGCCCGGCCGTCGCGGACCTGAACGGCGACGGCAGTCTGGACATCGTGATCGGCACCGGCGAGAACTTCGGTGGTCCGAACGCCCGCTTCCTCTACGCGATGGACCGCAACGGGAACGCGCTGCCCGGTTGGCCGGTCGCGATGCCGGGAGCGACGATGGGCTCGCCCGCGATCGCGGACCTCGATAACGACGGCCGGCTCGACGTCGCGACCCAGACGAGCGACGGCTCGGTCGTGTTCGTCACGCGCGACGGAGTCCGTCGGGTCCAGGTGTGCAACCGGAGCTTCGGCCAGTGCACGACCCAGTTGAACATGGACGGTGGCGTCACGGTCGCCGACGTGGACGGGGACGGCACCATGGACGTGGTCACCGCGACCGAGCAGGACCTGAAGGTGCTGAACGGCAGGACCGGCGCGGTCGAGTACAGCAACCCGCTCCCGTACGCGTGGGCCCCGGGTTCGACCCCGACCGTCGCGAAGGTGGGCAACGACACCTACATCGCGGTGACCCTCACTCAAGACAGCAACGGCAGCCACGCGGCCGACAAAGGCGACAACCAGACCACGTTCGTCTACCGCACCGGTCACGCGCCGGGCGCGATGACCTGGCCGCAGTTCCACAACAACAGCAAGCGCACCGGCACCTTCGACGACTCCATCCCCCCGACCGCGGGCGTCGGCGCGCTGAACGCGACGAAGCTCCGCACGTCGTTCCAGGTCGAGTGGTCCGGGAACGACGCGCAGACGGGTGTCGCCGCGTTCGACGTCGACGTCCAGCAGGGCGGCGGTCAGCGCGTGCGCTGGATCGACGGCGCCGCGCCCGAGGTCCGCAGCGGGCCGAACGCCGGTGGATCGACGGTCTTCTACGGGCTCCGCGGCCGGACGTACCACTTCTGGGTCCGAGCCCGTGACCGTGCGGGCAACGTCGGCGCGTTCACCGCGCCGGTGCGGACGACGATTGCGGGGAACGCCGCGCGGATCCAGCCGTTCGCGGCCGCGTACGCGGCGTCCGGCTTCGGGCCGATCTCGTCCGTGTCGAGTCCCCCGGTGCGCGGCACCAACTTCCCGAACAACGTCATCCGCGGCATCGCGGCGATCCGCAGTGGTGGTGGCTACGAGGTCGACAGCTCGGGTGGCCTCTGGGCCTTCGGCGGCGCGCCGCGGTTGAGCTCGTCGGGCTACTGGCGAGGCTGGGACATCGTGCGCGGCATCGCGATGAACCGTGACGGCAAGGGCGGGTACGTGCTCGACGGCTTCGGCGGCCTCTGGCCGTTCGGGAACGCGGTGCGCGTCACCGGCCCGTACTGGCCGAACATGGACATCGCCCGCGGCGTGGCGCTCACCCGCGACTCCACCGGCTCGAACCCCAAGGGATACGTGGTCGACGCGTACGGCGGCGTGCACCGCTTCGGCGGTGCTCCGGCGGCGACCGGCTCGGGCTACTGGCCCGGCCAGCAGATGGTCCGCGGCATCGCGACGGATCCGGTCGCGGGCGGCGGCTACGTGCTCGACGCGTACGGAGGCATGTGGCCGTTCGGTGGCGCACCGAGGCGTTACGCCAGTGGCTACTGGCCCGGCCGGGACATCGCCCGGGGCATCGCGCTCATCGGCGGCGGCGCCCGGGGCCGGGGCTACGTGCTCGACGGTGCCGGAGCCGTCTGGCCCTTCGGCGGCGCGCCGAACGTTCAGATCACCCGGTACTTCGGCCAGATCGTGACCAAGGGCTTCTCGATCGCACCCTGAGCAGGGTGGGCGCAAGGGCCGCAGAGCCAGTTTTTCCGGGGGCTCCGGCGTAGACTCGCCGGGCGCTACGAGAGCGCGCGACGCCTCGCCTCCTCGTGTCCAGCCGCTCAGGGACCAGCTTGCCTACCTCGCTCGAGAACACCGAATCCGACATCTCGTCGCAACACCTGGACGTCGCGTCCCGACCCGGCCCGTTGCAGCGGCTCCGGATCGTGTGGGCCTACCGCGAGCTCCTGGTGAACTTCACCCGCAAAGAGCTGAAGGTGAAGTACAAGAACAGCGCGCTCGGGTTCGTCTGGTCGCTGCTCAACCCGGCGCTCTACCTCGTGGTCTTCTACGTGGTCTTCCAGATCATCCTGCAGGTCAAGATCCCGTATTTCGCCATCTTCCTGCTCGCCGGGCTGCTGCCATGGAACCTCTTCGCCGCCGGCATGGGCGGGGCCACCGGCTCGATCGTGAGCAACGCCGGCTTGGTCGGGAAGGTGTGGTTCCCGCGCGAGATCCTGCCGCTGGCCTCGATCGGAGCCGCGGTGGTCCACTTCTTCCTGCAGCTGATCGTGCTGTTCGTCGCCCTGCTCGTGTTCCGGTACCAGCCGGGCTGGGGCTACCTGTGGCTGGTGATCCCCGCGCTCATCACGTTGCTGGTGTTCACGGCCGCGCTCGGCATCGCGCTGTCCGCGGTGAACGTCTACCTCCGCGACACCTCGCACCTGCTGGAGCTGGTGCTGCTGGCGTGGTTCTGGATGACACCGATCGTGTACTACTACCAGCAGGTCGCGTCGCGTCTGCACACCGCGTTCCCGCTGTTCCTCCTCAACCCGGTGACACCGATCGTCATCACCTTCCAGCGCGCGATCTACGGAAAGACGATCGTCAAGGTCGGTGGGGTGGAGACGCCGATCATTCCCAACGCCTCGTCCTGGTGGTACCTCCGCAACCTCGGCGTCGTGCTCGCAGTCTCGGTCGGGCTCGTGTTCCTCGCGTTCTCGCTCTTCGGCCGGCTCGAGGACAACCTGGCCGAGGAGCTCTGAGCGGGTCATGGGTGCAGCCATCGAGATCGTCGGCGTCTCCAAGCGGTTCAAGCTGAACCATGAGCGTGCGGACTCGGTCAAGGAGCGGTTCGTCCAGCGTCGGCGCTCGACCCACGAGGACTTCTGGGCGCTGCGGGACATCGACCTGAACGTGGACCAGGGCGAGACCGTCGGCCTGCTCGGTCACAACGGCTCGGGGAAGTCCACGCTGCTGAAGTGCGTGGCCGGCATCTTCCGCCCGACCTCGGGATCGATCCGCCGCCGCGGTCGCATGGCCGCGTTGCTCGAGCTCGGCGCAGGGTTCCACGGCGATCTCACCGGCCGCGAGAACATCTACATGAACGGGTCGATCCTCGGTCTGTCGAAGCCCGAGATCGACCGGATCTTCGACGACATCATCGCGTTCGCCGAGATCGGCAAGTTCATCGACAACCAGGTCAAGCACTACTCGTCCGGCATGACCGCCCGGCTCGGCTTCGCGATCGCGGTGAACGTCGAGCCCGAGATCCTCCTCATCGACGAGGTGCTCGCGGTCGGTGACGAGGCGTTCCAGCGCAAGTGCGGCGATCGCATCAAGCAGTTCCAGCGCGAGGGCCGCACGATCCTGCTCGTGACCCATGCCGCGGACATGGTGCGCCAGATCTGCGACCGCGCCGCGGTGCTCGACCACGGCAACCTCGTGGCCGTCGGACCACCGGGTGAGGCGGTGCTCGCGTTCCGGGACCACCTCCGGCGCAAGGGCGCCGAGATCCCGGCGGACCTGGAAGACCCGCTCCTGCTGCGCAACCTCGAGGTCGAGATCACGAACGCGAAGGTGGAGTACGCGGACCCGGTCCGGAGCTACCTCAAGCCCGGGGAGCCGGTCACGGTCCGCGTGATGTACCGCGCGCCGAAGCGGGTCGACGACATCGTGTTCTCGATCGCGATCCACGACCAGAAGGGCAACCTCCTCCTCGGGACGAACACCGATCTCATGGATGCCGATCCGGGGTACGTGGAGGGTGAGGGTGAGATGGTCTTCGAGTTCGAGCAGTTCCCCGTCCTCGATGGCGTGTACCTCTTGAGCATCGGGCTGCACAACCACGACGGCGGCGAGATCTACGACCAGCGCGCCGAGAAGGATGTCATCGAGGTGATGAACCCCGGTCGCGAGGTCGGTCTGGTGCACTTCCCGATGCACGCGCACACGGAGCGGACCCACCCGGCCCCGTCCGCCGGCTGACGAAGGGGCGTCCGATCGCCGACGCCGAATCCACCGAGGGCGAGGACCGAACCCCGCGTCGCTCGGGCTCCATGCTCAGTGGAGCCGGAGTGCTCGTCGTGGGGCGGTACATCGTTGCCGCGCTCGCCTGGATCGCGACGCTCATCGTCGTCCGCGAGCTCTCGGTCAACCAGTTCGGGCGTTACCAGCTCATCTTCTCGTTGCTCGGCATCATCGGCTTCATCGCCGACCTCCGGCTGAGCCGGATCGTCCTGCGCGACCTGATGGCGGTGGACGGCGAGGAGGCCGGGGAGATCGTCGGCTCCTACCTCGGCATGCGGTTGGTGATCGGCGTCATCTCGTACGTCATCGCGATGGCGTGGATGCTGCTCGGCAACTATCCGAACGACGTGGTGGTGGGGACGGCGGTCGCCGGCCTCAACCTCGTGATCCTCTCGGGCGCCTTCGCGGTCATCCTGCTGTTCGAAGCGCGCCTGTGGCTGCGCGACGTCGCCATCTCCAACGTCGTCGGCCAGATCGTCCAGACCGCGTTCACGATCGCGATCTCGTTCTTCGGGGTGGCGTCGATCCTCTGGTTCTCGTGGTCGACGGTGGCCAACGCCGTCGCGTTGACCCTGTGGCTCGTCCTCGTGATGGGGCGGACGGTGCGGGTCCGGATCCGGGTCGAGTGGAGCCGGTGGTGGCTGTGGTTGAAGGAAGCGGCGCCGCTGGCCCTCGGTGCCGCGCTCGACACCGTGTACTTCCGCATCGACATCGTGATGCTGTCCTTGCTCGACACGTACCACGCGGTCGGCGTCTACAGCGTCGGCTACAAGTTCTCGGACCTGCTCGGCGCACTCCCGCTCGCCGTCGTGACGCCGGCGCTCACGATGCTGGTCGCGGCGTGGCCGACCGACCCCGCAGGCTTTCGGCGGACGTTCCGCCACGCGCTGATCATCCTGACCGTCGGCGCGATCGGCGCCGTGGTGGGCTTCGTCCTCTTCGCCGAGCCGCTCGTCACCCTCTTCTACACGGATCGCTACACGCAGGCGACGGGCGCGGCCCGGCTGCTCGTGGTGGGGCAGGGCCTGCACTTCTTCACCTTGCTGGCGTTCTCGACCCTGGTCGCGGTCGGTAGGAACCGGCTCTACCCGATCGCAATGCTTGTCGGGGTCGTGCTGAACGTGGGCCTGAACGTCATCCTCATCCCGCACTACTCGTACATGGGCTCGGGCTGGGCGACGGTCGTCACCGAGCTGATCGTGCTGGTCGTGCTCGGCGTCGGCGTCTACCGGATACCGGCTGATCTCCCGTTCCCCTCGCGTGCGATCGCCAAGTGCGTCTTCGCGGGCGGGTTGGCCACCGCGGTGGGGTGGGCGTCGCTCGGTCGCATCCCCTGGCCGGTCGGTGGGGCGCTGACCGCCATCGTCTACTTCGGCACGGTGCACCTGCTCGCGGTCAACGGGCCCGGGGGTCTGCGCGCGCTCGGCGGCGCGCCACGCGACGACCTCGGCGCAGTCATCGACGAGGGCTTGGACCGCCCCGAGCCCGGCGCGGGGATGCCGGGCTAGGAAGCACACCAGCTCTTACAGGTCGTGAGGGGCGCGGCCGGCGCGAACCCGGTCGATCGCCCGCTGGATGGACGCCGGCTCCCTGGAACGCGAGAGCACGAACAGAGACAGTCGTGCCGGGGCTACCTCGCTCAGGTACTCGCGGTAGCGCGCGTGAAAGGCCCGCTCGATGTCGGGTTCTCGTGAGAACCCCGCGGCGGCGAACCTGCTCTGCCACCAGCTCGAGTCCGCCCAGATCAGGTGGCCGTGCCGAGGCCAGCCTTCCTCTTCGAGCTGCATGAGCGAGAAGAGCCGGCCCGCGTCGGCGTCTGCTTGCCACTGCGCGAACCGCATCGGGAACACCTCACCGAAGATCGGGTCGGAGCCGAAGACGGGAAGGTTCGCGAGCAGGAACCCGCCGGGTCTGACCCATCGCCTGATGCGATCGAGATACGTCTTTAGTCGGTTGGGGTTCAGGTGCTCGAGAATGTCGAGGGCCACCACGACGTCGAATTCGTCGTCGATGTCGACCGTGCCGAGCTCGCCGACGTGAATCCGCGGCCGGGCGACGTCCGACGCGCGGCGGAGCACCGTCTCACTGATCTCGACTCCGAAGGCGTCGACGCCCAGCCCGACGAGCTCGTCGAGCACCACGCCATTTGCACATCCGAGCTCCAGCACCGACGCTCCGGTACCCGCGAGGCCGGCGATGACCTCCGCCATCACGCGCTTCTCCGTGGTCGGGCCGAGCCCCCACGCGCCGGGCCGCTCGTAGTAGCCGTGCTCGGCGATCTGGTGCTCCAGCCAGTCGAAGTCGGCCGGGGTCGCAACGCGGAGCAGCTGTTCCGGGGCTCCACCATCGAGCGGCTTCACGTCGGCGAACCGTTCGGGCGCGACCGTTCTGAGATCGGTGATGCCGATGTGCTCTCTCAGGACGCGGTTCTGGTATTCGTCGGATTGCGCGAGATCCAGCACGACGTCGTCGAATGGCATGCCTTGGGCGAGGAGTGCGTCGTAGTGCCGGCGCCCCGGGTCGTCGAGGTCCCGCCCGAGCAAGGTGCGGTAGATCCGCGCCAGCCGTTCCTGTTCGAGCTCGGCACCCACTTGGAGGTGAACGACGCGGTGGAAGTACTCGTCCGATGCCGCGAGATGCAGTGCGATCTCGTCAAAGGGCATCCCCTGCTCGTGTCGCGAGCCGAGATCCTTCAGCGCGATCTCGTCGATCGGGCGGTCGAACAAGGCGACGAAGAGCGCATTGAGGCGTTCCTCGGTCGCTGGTCCGACGCCCCCTCGGCCGGTTGAGAGCCGATCCGCGAGGCGGTGCAGGCTCCGCGCGACTGTGTCTACGGCGCGAGCGACGTGCCGGGAGGTCCTGCCGGGCCGCACCGAGGCAGGGTAACAGTCTGTTGATTCGCGCCGTTCAGACTCGGTGGACCCGGTCTGCTGACTGACGACGTGGAGCTACGAGTCGTAGTAGTACGACGAGCGGCGCGGGGACGCGGTGCGGTTCACCACGACACCCACCAGGTTCGCACCGGCGCGCTCGAGCGCCTCCAGCGTCTGGCGCACCTGGCGCCGGCGGGACGTCTTGACATCGAGCACGAAGATCGTCGCGTCACACTGCGAAGCGACCGCCATGGCGTCGGCGAACATGCTGGCGGGCGGGGTGTCCACCACCACGAGACGCACAGCCCGTAGCGAGTCCAGCACGTGACGGAACGGCCGCGCTCCGAGCACCGCCGACGCGTCCTGCACCGGCGCACCGCTCGTGAGCACGCGCAGGAACGGGGTGTCCGGGAGCTTGCGGAGCATCGTGGCGAGGTCGTTGCCCTGCAGCACCGCGGAGAGACCCGGTGCCCGCGGCACGCCGAGGCGCTCGTGCACCGACGGCTTGCGCAGGTCCGCGTCCACGATCACGACCTTCTCGTCGAGCCCGGCGGCCGACTGTGCCAGGTGCACCGCGGTGAAGGTCTTGCCCGCGCTCTGGTTCGAGCTCACGACCGCGAGCGTGCGCGGCTTGCCCGCGCCCTCGAGCACCATGAGGTTGGTCCGCAGGACGCGGAAGGCCTCGACGAGCTCCAGGCCGGACCCCTTCGGGATCTTGGCGAGCACGGGCAGGCCGGTGATGCGGGTGACGTCCGCGGTGTCCTCGGTCTTCGAGAAGCGGTCGCCCACGAAGTGCACGAGGACGGTGAGCTCGGCCACGACGATGATGGAGACGATGAAGGCGAGGAACGAGTCGCGCAGCGGCTTCGGCGAGATCGGCGCGTCGCCGGCGACCGCGCCCGAGATGACCGAGAGCTTGTCGTCCTTGCGGCTGCGGATGCCGACCTCGGCGTCGTTCAACGCGTTGATCTGACCCTGGATGCTCGCGGCGTCGGTCGAGCCCGGCGGCAGTGTCGCGAGCTGCTGCTGCAGGTTCTGGCGGTCGGTCTGGATCGGCTGGAGGTCCGCGAAGCGGGCCTGCGTCTGCTGCGAGGCGATCGCGGCGACGAGCGCGGCGCCCGCGAACCGGGTCAGGCGCTCCGCTTCGGCCTTGCTTCCCCCGGTGCCCTTGACCTCGATGAACCCGAGCCCGCTGATCTCGCTGGCCGAGATGCGGCTCGTTGCCTCCTGGAGGCTGAGGTCGAGCTTCGAGGTCTTGATCGTGTTGCGCACCACGCCCGGAGTGTCGGCGTACTTGGCCCACGTCTGGGCGAGGTAGGCCGACGCCTGCGACAAGGTCTCGCCACCGGTCGTCTGGCCACCCGGAACGACGCCGAGCAGCTCCTTGGCCTGGTACTTCTTCGTCTGCACCGTGCTCGCGGCGAACACGAGGATCGCGATGCCGATGGAGATGAGAAGGATGCGCAGCCAATTCTGTGCAATGACGCGAAAGTGCGCGGCCAAATCCATGAGGGGTTCATGATAGGTGGAGCGAGGTCCGCGCCCCCGGCACGGTAGGATCCGCGGCGCGATGGAGGCTTCTCTTCCCAAGGCCTCCCGCGGCCGGTCGTGGAACCCGTTGGACTCCGGGCGGCCGATGGGGGCCGCCGTCCGTGATCTCCGGCACCACCGGATCGCGCTCCCGAGCCTCTTCGCCGTCGGCGTGGCCGTGCTCGCGGTCGCCATGGTCTTCGGCTGGGTGCTCTGGATCGCCGGGCTCGCGATCCTCGTTCCCACGGCGCTGGCGGTCTACCAACGCCCGCAGCGTGGCGTCCTGATCCTGGCGGTGATCCTGCCGTTCGACGGTGCGATCAAGGCCCTCGGACCGGGCTGGATGGGGGGCTGGAAGCAGGTCTTCATCCTGGCCCTCTTCGTGGTCACGTTCCTCTGCCCGCCCGAAGCGAAGAGCCCCGGATACCGGAAGCTGCCCGGGTGGGTCTGGGCGTTCGGCGGGTTGTTGGGGCTCGGCCTGCTCTCGGCCACGACCGTGGACCAGACGACCGCCCTGATCGGCCTGCGGATCTCGTACTTCAGCGCGTTCCTCGCGATCGCGATCTGGCGCTGCCCACTCGACCGCCACGAGCGCGATCAGCTCGTGAGCATCTTCATCTTCATGGCGATCCTCACGTCGATCGTCGGCATGTGGCAGCAGGTGGTAGGCCACGCGTACCTGGCGAGCATGGGGTACCAGTACGACGACCAGATCCGGTTCACGGTCGGGCTGACGTTGCGTTCCTTCTCGACGTTCGACCTGCCTTTCTCGTTCGGCTTCTATCTCATGCTCGCCGTTCTCATCGGCTTGCCGATGTCGATGGCCGAACCGAACCGGCTCCGCAGCAAGATCTTCTTCATCGCGCTGCCGCTCATCGGCGTCGCGTTGCTCTACAGCTTCGTGCGCGGCGCGATGCTCGGCCTCGCGGTCGGGCTGCTGTACCTCGCGTTCCACCGGTACAAGCTGCTCGTGTTCGGCATCCCGCTCGTACTTGCGGCGGCGTTGTTCATTCCCTCCGGCGCGACGCTCACGTCGGCGGTGTTCGGCGCGAAGAGCCTCGGCGATCGGACGACGTCCTGGTCGGACCGGCTCAACGTCATCGCGGACAACCCGTTCGGCACCGGCATCGGCACGACGGGAGCCGCGGCCGACACCTCGGCACTGCTCAAGAACGAGAACCCGAACCTGACGTTCCAACCCGACAACTCGTATCTCAAGGTCACGTTCGAGCTCGGCGTCATCGGTCTCTGGCTGCTCGTGATGATGCTCGTCTCCATGATCATCTATACGAGATCCGTGGAGCGGAGAGTCTCCGGTATCGATGTCGACTTCGCGGCCGGATGTACCGCGCAGCTCATCGCGCTCGCGGCCGGGTCGCTCGTCGCGACCTATCTCGAGCTCGTTCCGATGGACCAGCTGTTCTTCATGATGGCGGCGATCGTCGCCACGATGGCACCGGAATTCGGACCCGGCCCCGCGGTCCACGGCTCGTCGCGCGAGCTTGTCGCACCCGGTGCGGGGATCGCGGCGTCGGAGTAGCGCGCCGCGCTACACGGACGGGTTCGCACCGGCAACGAGGTCGCGGTAGATCGCCACCAACCGGTCGACGTGCTCGTCCCAGGTCCACCGACCGGGTGGAAGGCGTGGTTCCGTCTCCGGCGCGCGTGGCGCGGCGGCGGCGCGTCTGATCGCGGCGGTCCACGCGTCCGGGTCGGCCGGGTCCAGGTGCGTCACGCCTTCGAGCCCGGCCGCCACCTCGATGAGCGCGGGGTCCGTGCTTGCCAGCACCGGGGCGTGGAAGGTGAGTGCCTCGAGCACGGGAAACCCGAAGCCTTCCTCGAAGGTCGGGAAGAGCACGACGGTCGCGTGCTCGTAGCACCAGCGGAGCATCCCGTCCTGCGCGCCGCGCCGCCAGGTCGCGAGCCCCCTCGCCTCCAGGTCCAGCAACCGGCGGGCGGTCTCGTCACTGTGCGGACCGGGGCTCCCGAGCACCGCGAGCCGCATTCCGGGCGTCTCGCGATCCACTCGCTCCCAGATGTCGAGCAGCAGGCCCACGTTCTTGCGTGGGGCGAGGTCGCCGACGACGAGCGCGAATCGCGTGCTCGCCAGCTCGGGGACCGGCTCCGACGGCACGTCGAGCAGGTGCCGGCTCAACCCGTTGGGGGCGATCACGGTCTTGGCGTCCCAGGTCGGGTCGAGCGCGGCCAGGCGGTCGCGGGTCGCGGCGCTGGCGGCGATCAGCCGGTCGGCCTGGTTGATCGACGCCCGGTACTGGCGCGGGAGGAGGAGCCGCTTGGCCCGTCCGGACTCGCGGGCGCGTGTGATCGTCATCACGTCGTGGACGGTGAGGACCGTGGGGAGATCGACCCTCGGGACGAGATGCTTCGTGCCGTGCACGATCTGCGCGCCGGCCCGTTCGAACTGGCGCCCGCTCGCGTACCGCTCCCAGATCGCGGTCGGGAGCTGGCCGCGGTCCGGGACGAGCAGCTGCGTCTCGAGATTGTCGGCCGCGAGTCGCTGCACGAGCTCCGATGCCGATGCGGGCGCGGCCACGATGAGCCGGAGGTCGTCCCGCCGCCCGAGCGCGAGCACCAGCTCGGTGGTGTAGCGCCCGATGCCACCCGAGTGCCCGAGCATGTCGGCGATGACGCCGACGCGCAATGGATCAGATTCGTCACCGGCCGGCACGGCACTACCCTAAGCCGCTTCGATGCGCATTCTGATGGTCTCCAACCTCTGGCCTCCGGAGGTCGTCGGCGGTGCGGAGCAATACGCCGCTGCGCTCGCGGAGCGTCTGCGTACGGCAGGGCACGAGGTGCACGCGTTCACGTTCGGCGTGGACGGACCCGACGTGGTGCACGCGGTCGATCCGTGGCCGTACCGGATCCCGGACTTCGCGGCGCAGCCTGCCCGGCGTCGCATGCTCTTCCACGCCCAGGACCTCTACAACCCGCGGGCCCGGCGCGCGCTGGACCGGGTGCTCGAGGAGCTCGAGCCGGACGTGGTCCACACCCATGCCGTGCAGGGCCTCTCGAGCGTCGCGCTCACGCGGGCCGGGAAGCACGGCGTCGCGCACGTCCACACCCTCCACGACTACTGGTTGCTCTGCCAGCGCAATTCGATGGTCCATCGTGACGGCCGAGCGTGCGAGACG
The DNA here is from genome assembly GCA_038252255.1 of Acidimicrobiia bacterium. Lineage (GTDB taxonomy): Bacteria > Actinomycetota > Acidimicrobiia > IMCC26256 > JAENVU01 > Chersky-806. Next base: position 86,353 of record JBBSAM010000011.1, read on the forward strand.
CGGTGTCGGTCGTGCGTCGCGATCTCGTGGTGCCGGAACGAGGCTGTGCGCCGGTCTTCGCCTGGCGTCGTGCTCGCGGTCTCACACGCGATTGCGCAGGAGCACGCGGAGATCGACTGGGTCGCCGAGCGGATGCGTGTGCTCTACAACCCGGTCGAGGTCGTGACCGGAACCGGGTCGATCGCACGCGGCGAGCGCCGGCCGCTGACCTTCGGATTCCTCGGTCGCCTGGGCGTGGACAAGGGTGTCGAGACGCTGCTCAGCGCGTTCGAGCGGGCCGACCTCGGCAGCGCCCGGCTCGTGGTGGCCGGTCGCGGTGCGCTGGAGGCCGCCGTGCGCGCGGCCGGTCCGAGCGTGATTCCCGCCGGCTGGGTCGACGTCGAGCGGAAGGAAGCGCTGCTGGACGACCTCGACTGCCTCGTCGTCCCGTCGGAGTGGAAGGACCCGGCGCCGGTGGTGGTGAACGAGGCCCGCGGCCGGGGCATCCCGGTCGTCGGCGCGGCGATCGGGGGCATCCCCGAGCTGATCGCACCGGAGTGCCGGCCGCTGCTCTTCCCCCCGGGCGACGTGAGCGCGCTCGCTCGCCGGCTCGAGGCGTTCGCCGCCGAGCCGGCGCCGTTCGTCCCGCCTCCCGCGGCCGAGCCGATGGACTGGGCGGGCCACGTCGCGCTAGTGCTCGCGGCCTATGCCGAGGCCGGCGCGAACGCGCCGGTTTCGTAGCCGCCTCTTCCGGGGAGCGAGACTCGCCACGCTGCGTGGCCAACGGGGGCGTTCCGGCCCCTAAGATCACGTGATGGGAGTGGGTTCGGGGGCACTCCGCCGGAGCTCGACCGCTAGCCGGTCACGCCGGTGGGGAACCAGACGGCACGCGCCGAGAGGCGTCGGTGGTGAGGGCTCGACGCCCGAACCCCCGTCCGACGGTGGGCCTGCGCCCCGCCCCCGGTTCGGTTCCGTCTGGGCGATCCTCACGGTCGTCGGCGTGCTGGCGATCGGGATCGCGCTCCGGTTCTTCGCCCGCTCCGATCTCTGGGCCGACGAGGTGCTCTCGGTCAACATCTCGCGGCTTCCCCTCTCGCAGCTCCAGGACGCGCTCCGCCAGGACGGTGCTCCCCCGCTCTACTACGCACTGCTCCACGTGTGGATGCAGATCTTCGGAACCGGAAACGAAGCGGTCCGCGCGCTCTCCGGGGTTCTCGGCATCGCCGCGTTGGTTCCCGCCTGGTACGTCGGCCGCCGACTCGACGAGCGGAGGGCGCGGAACGGCTGGCAGCGGCCAGGTGTCCGGCCGATCGCGTGGACCCTGACCCTGCTGCTCGCGGCGTCGCCGTTCGCGATCCGGTACGCGACCGAAGCCCGCATGTACTCGCTCGTGATCCTGCTCGTCTTCATCGGGTATCTCGCGCTCGCGCGGGTCCTGGATCGACCGTCGTGGGGCCGTCTCCTCCTGGTCGCGGTCGTCACCGGCCTGCTCGTGTACACGCACTACTGGTCGTTCGCGCTCCTGGCCGTCGTCGGTCTCTGGCTTCTCTGGCTGGCGGTACGCGGTGCTCCCGAGCGGCGCCGTGCTGCGGGGTACGCGCTCGGCGCGATCGTCGTCGGTGGACTCTCGTTCCTCCCGTGGCTCTCGACCTTCCGCTTCCAGGCCGCGCACACCGGCACGCCCTGGGGTGCGGTGGTGAGTCCTGTGTCCAGCCTCGCCGAGGCGTTCAAGGCCTTCGGCGGCAACACGCACGCCGTCGGCTGGGCCGTGCTCCTCATGGCCGTGCTCGCCGTGTTCGCCCGCGCGGTCGACCGGCGCCACATCGAGGTGGATCTCTGGACCGAGCCCGGCGTACGCACCGAGGCCGGTTTGGGGATCGCGGTCCTCGGGCTCGGGCTCGTTCTCGCCCGGGCGACGGGCACGACCTTCGAAGGTCGCTACGCCTCGGTCATGTTCCCCCTGTTCCTTGCCTCGGCCGCCTTCGGCATCACGGTCTTCTCGAGCCGGACGGTGCGGTACGTGGTGCTCGCATTGCTGTTGCTCGGGGGCTTCTGGGGCGGGGCGAGCAACGCGCTGCGCAATCGCACCCAGGCGTTCGAGATCGCGAGCCCCATCAACCGGGACGCCGTCCCGGGCGACCTGGTGGTGTACTGCCCCGACTCCATCGGAACCGACGTCAGCCGGCTGCTGCGCGACGACGTGCGCGAGATCGGGCTGCCCGGCTTCAAACCTCCCGGCCGCATCGACTGGACCGACTACTCCAAGCGAGTCGCCGCCATCCGCCCGATCGACACGATGCGCCGGATCGCCAAGCTCGCCGGCGCCGATCACAACATCTGGCTCGTCTACACCTCCGGCTCCCAGCCGGTGCAGCAGAAGTGCAGCCTGATCGCGGACGCGTTGGTCGTGTACCGCCCGGTCCGGCTCCGGACGGTGGACCCGGATCCGTACTTCTTCGAGCATCAGGGCATGTACCGCTACCTCCCCACCCGGCACGCGTAGTCAGGCCCATCTTTCGCAATGACACGATCGGCGCAGCTCCAACGAGATCGCGGCAACCCGAGGCTGAAGTTCCTCGACCGCTACGCGGGGATCCCGGCGGTCGCCGCGCTCGGGCTGGCGCGGCGGGTGCGGGGCCGGCGGGCAGTCCCAGCTGACTGGCGCAGCGTGGGACTCGTCGTGACCGCGGGCATCGGTGACCTCGTGCTGCTCACCGGAGTGATCGAGGACCTGCGCGCCGCCAGGCCGGATGCTCGCATCGTTCTCTTCGTGACCGCGAACAATGCCGGGTTCGCCCGGCTCCTCGACGGCCCCGACACGATCGTCGAGCTCCCGGTGCGGCGCATGGCGACCGCGGTGCGAGACGTGCGAGCCCAGCAGTGCGACGTGATGGTCGACTTCGGTGCGTGGCGCCGCTTCGACGAGGTGCTCACCGCGCTCTCGGGGGCCCGCGCCTGCATCGGTCGCCGCACTCCGGGCCAGCATCGGCACTTCGCAATGGACGTCATGGTGGATCATCGCCGGGACCACGAGCTCGACAACGACCGGCGGATCATCGCCGCGCTCGGCATCAGCTCCACCAGCCCACCGTCGGTGCCGTTCGACCCGACGGTGCCGCCACCGCACGACCATCCGTACGTCGTGTTGCACCTGTGGCCGGGTGGGGCGAACTTCGAAGAGCGCTCGTGGCCGACCGAGCGCTGGTTCGGGCTCGCCCAGGGCCTCGTCGACCGTGGCTTCCACATCGCCCTGACGGGCGGACCCGAGGACGTGGACGCGACGCGTGATCTCGTGGCCGCCTGGTGCGCTCGGGGCGTCCCGGCGTGGAGCGTGGCCGGGTCCTCCTGGGTCGAGACGGTGGCGTGGCTCCGCCACTCGGTCGGGACTGTCAGCGTGAACACCGGTGTGATGCACGTGGCCGCGGGTCTCGGGGTCCCGACGATCGCGCTCAACGGGCCGACGAGCGGCCGCCGGTGGGGCCCGATCGGCGTCCACACCCGCTGCGTCGCGTCCCCGATCGTGCCCGATGGGTACCTGAATCTGGGTTTCGAGCAAGACGAGCGGTTTCGCGACGCGATGCTGGGTATTACCGTCCCCATGGTGCTGGGAGCCTGGGACGACATGAGTGACGAGGTCGCGGCCGGGTCGCGGCGGGTCGCGGGCGAGGCTCTCGGTGACGCGGGGAGCAACCCTTGACGCTCTCCGTGGTCAAGACGTATCGTGCTGCCCGGCGGCCTCGGGCGAGAGTCGGGGCGGGGGGCTACGGGATGGACGCTCAACGTGAGGTCGCGGCGGAAGCATTTGTCGCTGCGCCCTCGACCTGGCTGAGCGACGCAATTCGGCGGGCGGTGGACATCGTCGGCTCGGCGTTGCTGCTGGGCCTGCTGTCGCCGGTGCTCGTGGCCGCGGCGATCGCGGTCAAGGTGACGTCGCGCGGCCCCGTGCTGTTCTGGCAGGAGCGGGTGGGCAAGGACGAACGCATCTTCATGGTCGTGAAGCTCCGGACCATGGTGGTGAACCACGCCAAGGTCATCGACCTCGCCCGGGTCGAGGCACTGGCCCGGGACGGGGTGCTCGCCAAGTCCGAGGACGACCCCCGGATCACCCGGGTCGGCCGGTTCCTGCGCCGGACCAGCGTCGACGAGCTCCCGCAGCTGTGGAACGTCCTGCGTGGTGACATGAGCCTCATCGGGCCCCGACCGCTGATCCCCTTCATGCTCGCCCCGTACCCGGAGCTGCGGGCGATGCGCTGTACCGTGCGACCGGGCCTCACCGGGCTCTGGCAGGTGAGCACGCGAAGTGACAACACGACGGCGCTCGCGATGGCGGACGCGGACCTCGAGTACATCGCCACCCGTAGCCTGCGGAGCGATGCGTCAATCCTTGTGCGTACTGTTCCGGCGATCCTCAAGGGTTCGGGTGCGATGTGACGACTGAGACGCTGATCGTCGGCGGTGGCCTGGCTGGTCTGAGCGCGGCGTACCACTCCGACGGCGACTACCTCGTGCTCGAACGGGACGCGCGCGTCGGTGGTCTCTGCCGGACGAACTGGTACGACGGCTTCGGCTTCGACCTCTCGATCCACATCCTGTTCACGAAGCGGCCCGATCTCGCCGAGCTGATCTGCGACGAGCTGCTCGGCGGCCGGTACCACGACCACACACGCAGCTCCTGGGTCTACAGCCACGGCGTGTACACCGGGTACCCGTTCCAGGCGAGCCTCCACGGCCTGCCGGTCGACGTTGCCACGGACTGCCTCCTCGGGCTCGTCGAGGCGAACCAGGCGCCTGCCGGCCCGCGGCCGGCCAACTTCGCCGAGTGGGCGCGGTCCACCTTCGGTGACGGCATCGCGAACCACTTCTTCCTGCCGTACAACGAGAAGGTGTGGGCGATCCCGCCCGAGCAGATGGACTTCCGCTGGATCGCCGATCGCGTTCCGGTCCCGGACCTGGCCGAGGTCATCCGGGGGGCGCTCGAGGCGCCGACCGTGCGGCACGGTCCCAACGCATCGTTCTGGTACCCGAAAGAGGGTGGCATCGAGTCGCTCTCCAAGGCCCTGGTCGAGCGGCTGGACCCGGCGCGGGTTCGGGTCGACACCGAGGTCGCGGCGATCGATCCCGCGCTCCGCGAGGTCACCACCACCGCCGGAGAGACGCTCGGGTACGAGAACCTCATCACGTCGCTGCCGCTGCCGACGCTCGTCAAGCTCACGCGTGGCGCGCCGCCGGAGGTCCGCCGGGCCGCAGACCAGCTGGAGTCCAACACGGTGTTCACCGTGCTGCTCGGGATCGGCCGGGAGAACATCTCGGACCATCACTGGGTGTACTTCCACGAGGACGAGTTCCTGTTCCACCGGATCAGCTACCCGATGAACTTCTCCGAGTCGCTGGTGCCGCCGGGCTGCTCGTCGGTGATGGCGGAGATCTCGCACTCCTCGTATCGGGACCTGTCGGGGAGGGATCTCGTCGCCGAGACGATCGACGGGCTGCAACGGGCCGGAGTGCTGCGGCCCGACGACGAGATCCTGGTCGGAAAGATCGTGCGGATCTCGCCGGCCTACGTGATCTACACGCTGGATCACGAAGCCGCGGTCACGACGATTCTCGAGTGGCTCTCCGAGCAGGAGATCCACTCGGTCGGCCGCTTCGGCGAGTGGGCCTACTTCAACATGGACGATGCGATCGCGAGTGGGCGTGACGCCGTGCGCTCGCTGCAGTCCGGTGGCGAAGAGTCGATCATCGACCTCGTCGCCGCGGAACGTGGTTTGCCCACCGCACCGTGGCGTACCCGCAAGCGTTCGATGGCGGCCAAGGCACCGCGCCCAGCTCGTCCCTGACGACCTTTCGAGGGGCGGAGCGCGGGAGCCGGTGCGCAGCGCGGACGCCGGCGCGACCCGGGGTCACGCGGCGGAGACGAGCCGCCTCTCCAAGGTCGCGGCGAGGTGGCGAGCCCGGCGCAGGGTCCGCCAGTACACGTCCTCCATCAGGATGTGGGCGAACTCGCCGTTGCGGCCGATGCTGAGGAGGCGGTCGACGCCGACCGAGTGCGCGAGCCGCTGCCGGTCGGCTTCGTACTCGAGGTGGAAGACGGGATACGCGTTCGTGATGCGGGTGACGTGGCACCCGAGGTAGTCGCGACGTGCCCTCGGCACGATCTCGGCCAGGGCGTCGATGCAGCGCTCACCGAGCTCGGCGTCGTCCATCGCCCAATGCTCGTCGCCGACCTCGGCCCCGATGTCCGCGGTGATGAGCGTCCGGCCTGCCGGCGCGAGCCACGGCATCGATCGGGTGGTCTCGGTCAGCCGGAAGAACGGGTGTTGGGGCTCTGGTGTCCAGGTGACGGTGCAGGGGAGCAGGTCACGGCCGCGGAGCTGCAGGTTCACGAAGACCATCGGGCGGAAGCGGAAGCGGCGGTATGGCTCCAGCACGTCGGTTCCTTCGACGATCCGTGGCAGCACGTTGATCGGGGCGGTGCTCACGACTGCGGCCGCCGGAACGTCCCGGCCGGCCACCCGGACGCCGACCGCCCGCCCGTCGCTGACGTTGATGCACTCGACGCGACTCCGGAGCCGCACCGAATCCGCCACGTCGGCCGCCAACCGCTCACACACGGTCGCAACCCCGCGTTCGGGGTAGACGTGCCAGACGTTCGCGCTCTGCGGAGCTTCGCGGCAGTAGCCGATGGCGACGGCACGACGGGTGAGGCGCGCCGCGAGCGTGAGACCGATCGTGCCGGCGATGCTGCCCGGAATCTTGTCCGCGACCGCCGGTGACAGCTCGCTCGCGGGAGCCCCGGACCATGCCTCGACGAGCGGAGCGGCGATCTGGTCCGCCAGCGCTGCACCGTACTCATGGCGGAACCAGTCCGCGGCGGAGACCGGCGTAGGTGCGTGACGACGGGTGCGCTCGCGCAGTGCCGACCCGAGGTACCGCGGCATCGTCAGCAGGCCGGTCGGGTAGTCGCGGCTGCGCCCGCCGAGCCACACCGTCTCGTCGTAGCGCGCGACGTCCCGGCACTGATCGAGCACACCGGTCGCGGTCGCGAGCCGGTTGGTGATGAAGTGCGCGCCGGTGTCATACGTGAAGCCGTCCGGGTCGTGATGCGTATCGGCCATGCCCCCGACGGACCCGCTGGCCTCGTACAGCACGACGTCGAGCCCGTTGCGGAGGAGCTCGCGGGTCGCGGCCAAGCCGGCGATCCCTCCGCCCACGACGACGACGGGCGCGTTGCTGATCTCGGGTTGCGGCGTGCTCAAGACGATGGCTCGTCCGGGCGGCGGAGCACTGCGCGCAGGAGCGCGGCACGACCGGCGCGTTGATGCAGCCAGTCGAATGCGGTGAATGCCGCGAGGGGGATAGGCGATTCGAGTGAGAACCAGTCGACGATCGGTCGCGGCGCGGCCCAGTCGTCGAGCGCGTTGCGCAGCGAGTACACCCAGTTGACCGGACTGACCATCGTGTCGAGCTCGTCGACGATGAAGCCGGTGTGCGTGGCGAGCCGCCGCAGGGAGTCTGCGTCGAAGAGATACCAGTGCCGTGGGAAGTGGTAACCGCCCCAGTGGCGCCGCTTGGCGACTGTGAAGTCCAGTGAGCCGGTGTTGTCGGTCACGACGAGCAGGCGTCCACCCGGCCGGAGCACACGGCGGATCGCACCGAGTACGGCGGCGGGATCACCGACGTGCTCGATCGTCTGGACCAGGATCGCGAAGTCGTAGCCGTCCGCTTCGAGGTCGAGCTCTTCGATCGAGCCGCGATGGACGAGCACACCACGTGCCGCCGCGGCTTCGGCGGCGCGTGGATCGAGATCGACGCCTTCGAGCTGCCAGCCCGGGGTGCCGAACTCGCGGAGGAGCTCGAGGTGGAAGCCGTCGCCGCACCCGACGTCGAGGATCTTGGCGTCCGGTGGGAGTGACCCGGCGGCGGCCAGGAGCCTCCGGGCCTCGAGGCGGCGGCGCACGCGGTACACGAACCCGAAGCGGTCCTCGGTGAACGTGAACGCGTGGTAGTGGTCGGGGTAGATGGTCGTCAGCTCCGCCCGCACCGGCCGCGGGTCGAGGTAGACGACCCCGCACCGCTCGCAGCGGACGGTGAGGAAGCTGTCCGGAGACGTCCGGTACTCGAAGTCCTCACCGACGCCGACCGGTTCGGCGTCCCGGGTGCCGCAGATGCAGCAACGCGTCGACTCCACGTTCAGCGGTCGTGTGCCGGGAGCGGGGCGATCAGTCCGCGATCGCCGTTCCGTCGGCTGACGAGTCCGGGAGTCGTGCGGGAACGTGGAGATGGCGTGGATGCTACGCCGGGGCCGGTCCGGAGGCGCAGACCAGGTCGGAGATCGCGCCCGCGATCCGCTCACCTGCCGAACCGTCACCGTACGGAGTCGGTGTGGTCGAGAGGCGCGCGTGCAATGCGTTGAGGTCGCGGGCCCAGGACCGGCCTCGCTCGCCGATGGCCGGCCCGGGGCGCACGAGCTCGGCGAAGGTGCCGAGGACCTCGGGGCGTTCGGTGGACACGCGTACGACGAGCACCGGTCGCTTCACGATGCTCGCCTCTTCTTGCACGCCGCCCGAGTCTGAGACCAGGAACGCGCACTCACGGGCGAGGCCGAGGAATGCCCGGTAGCCGAGCGGCTCGATGATCCGGACGGACTCGGACCGGTGGAGGAGTCCGGCGTGCCGCGCCCGCGCGGCGCTCCGGGGGTGGAGGGGAAGGAGCACGGGGAGTGGCAGTGTCGCGAGCTCGGACAGGATGGCCGCCAGCACGGCGTCGTCGTCCACGTTCTCGGGCCGGTGGAAGGTCGACAGCACGAAGCCGTTGCGCTCGAGCCCGTGCTGTTCGAGCAGCTGGGTTCGTTCCGCCTCATCCGGCAGGAGGCGTGTCGCCGCGTCGACCACGGTGTTACCGGTGACGATCACGCGCTCGCCCGTGATCCCCTCCACCGCGAGCTGAGCCCGGCTCGTCTCGGTCGGGGCACAGCACAGGTCCGCGAGATGGTCGGCGACGACGCGGTTGTGCTCCTCGGGCATCGCGCGGTCGTAGCTGCGGAGACCCGCCTCCACGTGCACCAGAGGGATCTGTCGCGCGTTCGCGGCGAGCGCGCCGGCCAGTGTCGTGTTCGTGTCGCCCTGTACCACGACCACCGCGGGTCGCCTGCGAGCGAACGCGTCGTCGAGCAGAGCCGTCGCCTGAGCGACTTGGACGCCGCGCGGCGCGCCACCCACCTCGAGCTGGAGATCCGGGCGGGAGAGGCCGACCTCGTCGAGGAGCAGCGCCGCCAGGGCCGGGTCGTAGTGCTGGCCGCTGTGGATCGTCGTCGCCGCCGGGCCCAGCGCCCACAGGACCGGGGCGAGCTTGACCGCCTCGGGCCGGGTCCCGAAGACCACCGCCACACTGCCGTCGCGCATCTCGCTCCCCACACTTGATCAACCGATTAACAAACGAGCCCGAGCCGTGCCCGTGGTTCGGCCGAGGCTGTTCCCCCGCCGGCTGGGAGAACCGCCAGAGGGCGCCGAACCAGTCGCCACCCGACCGTTCGCCCTCCGGAGACCTTCTGGAACCGGAGACCCTGAGGAGAAGGAACGTCCCGATGGGTACAGTACGTGCGCGGGCGGCGGGACGCGCATGGGCTGCGCTCTGTCGCGAGGGGCTTCTGGGAGAGGACTCGATGGTTCAGGTGCGTTCCACGGATCTTGGGATGATGCTCCCAAATGACCAGGACGCAACCGGGCGGAACTTGGGCGAAGCCGAGCTCGCGCGCCTCGCCGACGTCATCCGCAGCGGCACCCTCACGAGCACGAAGGGCTCGCAGGTCCCCGAGCTGGAGCAGCGGTTCGCCGCGCTGCTCGGGGTGGACACCGCGGTCGCCTGCTCCTCGGGTACGGCCGCGGTTCACGCGGCGGTGGCCGCGATCGACCCGGAGCCCGGCGCCGAGATCGTCACGACGTCGATCACCGACATGGGTGCACTCGCGCCGATCCTGTACCAGGGTGCGATCCCGGTCTTTGCCGACGTCGATCCGCGAAGCGGCAACGTGACCGCCGCGACCATCGCGGACCGGATCTCCGATCGCACGGTCGCAATCGTGGTGACGCACCTGTTCGGCAATCCGTGCGAGCTCGACGCCATCGAAGCCGTCGCGGCCGCGCACGGCATCCCGGTCATCGAAGACTGCGCGCAGGCGTTTCTCGCCCGGAGCGCGGGTCGCGTCGTCGGCACGGTCGGTGCGGTCGGTTGCTTCAGCCTGCAGCAGGGCAAGCAGATGACGGCGGGGGAAGGTGGCCTCGTCGTCTCGGACGACCCCGCGCTGGCCCGGCGGATCCGGCTGTTCGTGAACAAGGCCTGGCCGTACGGTGAGACCGGGCCCGATCACGAGTTCCTCGCGCTCAACTCGCGCATGAACGAGCTCACCGGCGCCGTCGCGAATGCCCAGCTCGACAAGCTCGAGGGAGGCATCGCGCAACGCATCGAGATGGCCGACCTGCTCACGCGTGACCTCGCGGGCATCCCGGGCATCGCGCCGCCGGTCGTGCGAGAGGAAGATGTCGCGACGTGGTGGAAGTACGCGTTGCACGTCGACGCGGACGTGATCCCCGGTGGTCCGGCCGCGTTGGCCGCAGAGCTTCGCGTCGGCGGGATCGCGTCGGCGCCCCGATACATCCAGAAGCCTGCGTTCGCGTGTCGCGTCTTCACCGAGCAACGCACGTTCGGTGACAGCCGTTGGCCGTTCACGCTCGCGCGGCCGGAAGCACTCGACTACGCGCCCGAACGGTTCACGGGAACGTTGGCGTTCCTCGAGTCCGTCCTCGTGCTGCCGTGGAACGAGCGGTACGAGGTCCAACACGTCGAGCTGCTCGGCGCGGCGATTCACAAAGCCGCCACGAGCCTCGCGGAACGCCGATGACCGAGCTGAAGATCGGCCTGGTCGGCGCGGGCGGGATCGCGCAGTCGTACGTCCGGGTGTTCGAGGCCATCACCGGAGCCCGCATCGCGGCGGTGGCGGATCTGCGGTCCCGTGCGGCGAACGCGCTGGCCGAGGCGGTGCGGGGGACGGCCTACCCGTCGCTCCGGGCGCTGCTGGAGGACTCCGACGTCGACGCCGTGCTCGTGTGCACCCCGCCGTCGACGCATCCGGAGATGGTGCTGCAGAGCATCGAGCACGGCCGCCACGTGCTGTGCGAGAAGCCGCTGGCGATCGACGTCGCGAGTGCACGGGCGATGGTCGCGGCGGCGCAGGAGGCCGGAGTCGTCTTCACGATGGCGGCCAAGTTCCGGTTCGTGAAGGATGTGATCCGGGCCCGCCAGATCGTGGCGTCGGGGATCCTCGGCGAGCTCATCGTGGTCGAGAACCTGTTCGCGTCGCGCGTGGACATGACCCGGCGTTGGAACTCGGATCCCGCGATCTCGGGTGGCGGCGTGCTCATCGACAACGGCACACACTCGGTCGACGTCGTGCGCTACTTCCTCGGTCCCGTCGTCGAGGTCATGGCCGTCGAGGCGAAGCGGATCCAGCGGCTCGACGTCGAAGACACCGCCACCATGCTGCTGCGGACCGCGGATGGCGTGCTCGGCACCGTGGACCTGTCATGGAGCGTCGAGAAGGCCACCGACTCGTACCTCACGCTCTACGGATCGCAGGGCACGATCAGCGTCGGCTGGCAAGGCGCGCGGTACCGCCAGATCTCGAGCCCCGAGTGGGTGGAGTTCGGCGACGGCTACGACAAGGTGTCGTGCATGGTGAGCCAGGTCGAGAACTTCTGTGCGGCGATCCGGGAAGAGGAGCCGCTCGCCATCACCACCGACGACGCGATCGCATCCGTCGCGGTGATCGAAGCTGCCTACGCGTCGCTCGGCCAGAGCGACTGGATCGCGGTACGGGAGCTCGGGGTCGGCGACGCCGCGGCGGGTGAGCAGGTGGCATGACGCCTCCGTACCCCGGAGCGCGCATCCATCCGACCGCAGAGATCGAAGACGGTGTGGAGATCGGTGCCGGCACCGCGATCTGGTCGGGTGTCCACATCCGCGGTCCGGGCACGAGCGTCGGCGTCGACTGCATCGTCGGAGAACGCACGCACATCGGATACGGCGTGCAGGTCGGCGACCGGGTGAAGCTGAACGCCTTCGTGTACGTCTGCACGGGGGTGACCATCGAGAACGGCGTGATGATCGGGGCCGGGACGGTGTTCACCAACGACCGCTACCCGCGGGCCACCACGCCGGACCTGCAGAGCCTCTCTCCCTCGGAGCCGGGCGAGCACACGCTGCCGACGCTGGTCGCCGAAGGCGCGTCGATCGGCGCGGGATGTGTGATCGGTTGCGACCTGGCCATCGGCCGCTTCGCACTCGTCGGCATGGGGTCGGTCGTCACGCGCTCGGCCCCACCGTTCCATCTGGTCGTCGGCCAACCCGCCCGCTCGGTCGCGGTCGTGTCACGCGTGGGGGAGCCGATCGTGCGGTTCTCCGGTGCCCAGCCGCCGGATCGTGAAGAGGTCGCGTGCCCGGTCAGTGGACTGCGCTACGCGATCCGTGGCGGCGAGGTCATCGAGCTCGACCCACCCTCCTGACATGCCGGCGCGCGCGAGCAGGAGCGAAGCGGGGAGCGATCGCGCTCGTGGCCGGGCGATCGGCGAAGCGTGGCCCGAGCGGTCCGGCCCGCCGGACCCAGCGCGGAAGAGATGGGCAATTGTCGGGGGCGGGATGCTCGGGCTCACGCTCGCCCTCCGGCTCTCCGAGCAGGGCAAGGACGTGACGGTGTTCGAGCGGGGTGAGCAGGTGGGCGGGCTCACGAGCGCGTGGTCGATCCCGACGCCCGGAGGTGAGGTGACCTGGGACCGGCACTACCACGTGACGTTGCTGTCGGACTCGTCGCTACGCGGTGTCCTTGCCGACCTCGACCTCGACGCGGAGATGACCTGGGTCGAGACGAAGACCGGGTACTACGACGCGGGTCGCTTGTCCTCGGTGTCCAGCACGGTGGACTTCGTGCGGCTACCCGGTCTCCCGCTCGTGTCGAAGCTGCGGCTCGCGGGAACGATCCTGCACGGCTCGCGTGTGAAGGACTGGCAACGGCTGGAGCAGGAGTCGGTCGAGACCTGGCTCACGCGCTGGTCCGGGCGCTCGACGTTCCGTCGCTTCTGGATGCCGTTGCTCCGGGCCAAGCTCGGAGACAGCTGGCGCGAGGCGAACGCGGCGTTCATCTGGGCGACCATCCAGCGGTTGTACGCGGCCCGCCGCACGGGTTTGAAGAAGGAGATGTTCGGCTACGTGCCCGGGGGTTACGCGCGGATCCTGGAGCGGTTCGCGGCCGTGCTCCGAGACCGGGGAGTCGTGATCCGCTGCTCGTCTCCGGTCGAGCGGGTCGAGCCGGCGGCGGACGGGGCGTTGGCGGTGGTGCTCGACGGCGCGAGCGGTGAGTCCTTCGACCACGTCGTGGTGACGAGCGACGCGCCGACGGCGGCCCGGCTCTGCCCGAGCCTCGGTGACGCCGACCGAGCGCGCCTCGATGCGATCTCGTACCAGGGGATCGTGTGCGCGTCGTTCGTGTTGCGGTCGCCGCTGAGCGGCTACTACCTCACCTATCTCTTCGACGATCTTCCGTTCACCGCCATCGTGGAGATGAGCGCGCTCGTCGACCGCGCGCAGCTCGGTGGCCATGCGCTCGTCTTCCTCCCCAAGTACGTGGCTCCCGACGATCCGTTGTTCGAAGTCTCCGATGCCGAGATCGAAGCTCGCTTCTTCGACGGGCTACGCGCCGTTCACCCGAGCGTTGCCCGGTCTGATGTCGTCGCGGTGCGGATCTCGCGGGTACGTCGAGTGTTCCCGATTCCCACCATCGGCTATTCGAGGCGCGTCCCTCCGATGGACACGAGTGTGCCGGGCCTCCATCTCGTGAGCTCGGCCCAGATCGTGAACGGCACCCTCAACGTCAACGAGACGGTCGAGCTGGCCGAGCATGCCGCCCAGTCGTTCGCCGGATGTGCGTGAGTACCATGCGCGACGGGGGGTAACGATGAAGCCGCGGGCAAGCCTGTCGCTCGACGCCGACAACCAGTGGTCCTACATGAAGATTCACGGAGACGACGGTTGGGAGTCCTTCCCGTCGTACCTGGATCTCCTCGCGCCTCGCGCGCTCGATCTGCTGGCTCGGCGAGGGCTCCGCATCACGTTCTTCGTCGTGGGTCAGGACGCGGCGCTGCCCGAGAACCGCGATGCGCTCGGCGCACTGAGCGCGGCCGGGCACGAGATCGGGAACCACTCCTTCCGCCACGAGCCCTGGCTGCACCGCTACTCCGATGCCGAGCTCGACGAAGAGCTCACTCGGGCGGAGGACGCGATCGAAGACGCCACGGGCTTTCACCCGGTGGGCTTCCGCGGTCCCGGCTACAGCCTCTCGTCTACGACGCTGCGGGTACTCGTCCGGCGGGGCTACGAGTACGACGCGTCGACACTTCCCACCTACGTCGGGCCGCTGGCCCGGGCGTACTACTTCCGCACGGCGGAGCTCACCGTCGAGCAGCGGGCCGAACGCGAGCTCCTGTACGGGACGTGGGCGGACGGCCGCCGGGCCGTGCGCCCCTACCGCTGGCTCGTCGACGACCGTACGCTCGTCGAGCTGCCGGTCACGACGTTGCCGGGGTTGAAGGTGCCGATTCATGTGAGCTACCTCCTCATGCTCAGCGAGTACTCGCCGGCCGCGGCGCGCCGGTACTTCGACGCGGCCTTGCGTGTCTGCCGCGCGACCGGAGTCGGGCCGTCGATCCTGCTGCATCCCCTCGACCTCCTGTCCGGTGATGAGACGAAGGCGCTCGCGTTCTTCCCCGGAATGAGCATCCCGGTCGACGAGAAGCTCGCTCGCGTCGATTCGTATCTCGATCTGTTGCAGCGCCACTTCGACATCGGGCCGGTGGGGGAGCATGCCGCGGCACTCGCCGGCGAGGAGCTGCCGGTGCGGAGGCCCGACTTCCCCGCGGAGCTCGCCTCGTGACGGGTCTCGAGCCGGCCGTGCCGATCCGCCTCACGAAGCCGCTCGTGTCGGTCATCGTGCCCGCGTACAACGAGGCTGCGATCCTGGTCGACTCGCTGACCAGGCTCAGTGATCACCTCGCGACGCTCGAGGACCGGTACCAGTGGGAGCTCGTCGTCGTGAACGACGGGAGCACCGACGAGACCGGGGCGCTCGCCGACGAGTTCGCGGCGACACACCCGAACGTCCGCATCCTCCACCATCGGGTGAACTTCCATCTCGGTCAGGCGCTGCGGTACGCGTTCAACTCGACCCACGGCGATTACGTGGCGGTGATCGACTGCGACCTCAGCTACGCCCCCGAGCACCTGACCCGCATGCTCTTCACGATCGAGGACTCACGGGCCCGCATCGTGATCGCGTCGCCGTACGCCAAGGGTGGCAAGACGACGAACATCCCGTTCGGGCGGCGTGTGATGAGCCGCGGCGCGAACTGGATCCTGTCCCACGCGGCCGGGGGCGAGATCACCACGCTCACCGGGATGGTCCGCGTCTACGACGGCCAGTTCCTGCGCAGCCTGGACCTGCGGTCGATGGATACCGAGATCAACACCGAGATCGTCTACAAGGCCAAGATCCTGCACGCGCGCATCGTCGAGATCCCGGCGCACCTCGACTGGTCCTTCGCCTCGACGGGCGGCACGCGTCGCGCGGCGACGAACTTCCGCGCGACGCGCAGCACCGTGTCGTCGCTCTTCTCGTCGTTCCTGTTCCGCCCGTTCGTGTTCTTCATGCTGCCCGGGCTCCTGCTGCTCGCGGTCGCGGCGTACTCGTTCGCCTGGTGCGTCTGGCACGTGGTCCAGGTCTACGGCGACCCGTCGCCGTTCGGGAACTCCGGGCTGACGGGTGCGATTCAGAACGCCTACGAGCGCGCGCCGCACGCCTTCCTCGTCACCGGCATCACCCTGGTGATCTCGATCCAGCTGATCAGCCTCGGAGTGATCGCGGCCCAGGGGAAGCGCTATTTCGAGGAGCTCTTCCATCTCGGGACCTCGATCTACCGGCGGGTGCTCCCGGCCGACGGGGCCGATGAGGACCCCGATCCGGAAGCGGGCTGACGAACGGTTCCGAAGGTAGAGTCAACGGGTTGCGGGCCCGGCCCGCCGACCCCCTCAGTCCCAGGAGCGAACATGGTCGACGGGTTCGCCGCGCTGGAATCGTCAGATCCCGCAGTGGCCGACATCGTGCGGCGCGAAATCGAGCGCCAGAACACCACGATCCAGCTGATCGCATCGGAGAACTTCACCTCGCCCGCGGTGCTGGCCGCTCAGGGCTCGGTGCTGACCAACAAGTACTCCGAGGGGTACCCGGGGAAGCGGTACTACGGCGGCAACCTCGTGGTCGACGAGGCGGAGGAGCTCGCGCGCGAGCGGGCCTGTGCGCTCTTCGGCGCCGAGCACGCCAACGTCCAGCCCCATTCGGGAGCGAACGCCAACATGGCGGTGTACCTCGGCCTCTTCGCCCCCGGCGACAAGCTCATGGGGATGCGCCTCGACCAGGGCGGCCACCTCACCCACGGCTCCCCGGTGAACTTCAGCGGCCGGCTCTACGAGTTCGTGGCGTACGGCGTCGACGACGAGACCGAGACGCTGGACTACGAGAAGATCCGTGAGCTCGCGCGAGCCGAGCGGCCCAAGGCGATCATCGCGGGTGCCACCGCCTACCCGCGCATCATCGACTTCGAGGCGTTCCGCTCCATCGCCGACGAGATCGACGCGCTGCTGATCGTGGATGCCGCGCACATCGCCGGTCTCATCGCCGGGGGCGCGCATCCGAACCCGGTGCCGCACGCGGATGTCGTCACCTTCACCACGCACAAGACGCTGCGTGGCCCCCGGGCGGGCGCGATCCTCTGCCGTGAGCAGCACGCGGCGGCGATCGACAAGGCGGTGTTCCCGGGCCTGCAGGGTGGCCCGTTGATGCACGTCGTGGCGGCGAAGGCCGTGGCGTTCCATCTCGCGGCGCAGCCGGACTTCCGCGAGTACGCGGCCCAGATCGTGCGCAACGCCGCCGCGCTCGCGAGCGGGCTCGCGGGCGAAGGGTTCCGGATCGTCTCCGGCGGCACCGACAACCACCTCATGCTCGTGGACCTCCGGCCGTTCGGGGTGAACGGGAAGGTCGCGCAGGAGGCGCTCGATCGCGCCGGGATCACGTGCAACAAGAACGCGATCCCGGGTGACCCCGAGAAGCCCTTCGTCACGAGCGGGCTCCGGCTCGGCACGGCCTCGGTCACCACGGCCGGGATGGGGGAGCCGGAGATGGCCGAGATCGCCGCCCTGATCGCGGCCGTGCTCCGGGCGCCGGCCGACGACGACGTGGCTCGTGACGTGCGTGACGCGGCCAACCGACTCTGCGCCAAGTACACGCCGTACCCCGAGCTCGCCGCCGGCCGGTAGAGGGCGAGGGCCGGTGGCGGGTTACGCGGTCGTCTTCGCGGTCGCGGCATTCACGACGCTGATCCTGACCCCGTTCGTCCGCCGGCTGGCGGTCCGCACCGGCGCGATCGTGGCGCCGACCGCACGCGGTGTGCACACGAAGGCGATCCCGACGCTCGGCGGTGCCGCCATGTTCGTCGGATTCCTCCTGGCGATGGCCGTTGCCTCGCAGATGGGGCAGTTCAACGAGATGTTCAACGGCTCCTCCGAGCCGGCCGGCCTCATGCTCGGAGCCGCAGTGATGTTCGCCGTCGGCGCGCTCGACGACCTCCGGGACGTCTCCCCTCCGGCCAAGATCGCCGGGATGGTGCTCGCCGGAAGCCTGTTGTCGCTGTTCGGCGTCTCGATGCTCTTCTTCCGGGTCCCGTTCGCGGGCCAGGACACCGTGGTGCTGTCGGCCGACCTCGCACCGCTCGTCACCGTCATCGTGGTCGTCGTCTTCGCCAACGCGATCAATCTCATCGACGGGCTCGACGGTCTCGCCGCGGGGATCGTGATCATCGCCGGCTCCGCGCTCTTCCTCTACTCGGACCGGTTGTTCAAGGACGGCTTCCTCGAAGGCTCCAACATCGCGCCGCTGGTCGCGGTGATCGCGGTCGGGATCTGCATCGGCTTCCTTCCGTACAACTTCAATCCGGCCCGAATCTTCATGGGCGATGCCGGCGCGCTCTTCCTCGGGCTGCTGCTCGCCACGACCACCATCACCGTCGGCGGGCGAGCGGACTACCAGTACAGCGCGAACACCTACTTCTTCTACGCGCCGCTGTTCATCCCGATCGTGATCCTCGGCGTTCCGATCATCGACACCGCGTTCTCAGTGGTCCGAAGAGTGGCGCGCGGGCGCTCGATCGCGATCGCGGACAAGGACCACCTGCATCACCGGCTCATGCGGCTCGGGCACGGCCCTCGCCGCACGGTCGTGATCCTCTGGCTCTGGACCGCGCTGCTCTCGGGCCTCGCGCTCGTGCCGGCGTACACGAACGAGGGCAACGCGCTCGTACCCTTCGGCGTGATGGCCCTGGCCCTGCTGCTGTACGCCCTCTTCTTCCCCGGTCGCCACGACGTCCCGGCCGACTTCGAGCTCGATCCGGCGGGCACCGAGCCGCCTGCGGGCACCGACGCCGCCGCGGACGTCGTGGACCTCGAAAGTCGCCGCCGGGGCGCCGGATGACCCACCGCCGCCGCCGGCCGCCGAACGCCTCCTGGTCCACCCTCTGGCCGGCGGGGATCTTCGGAAACCAGCTTCGGTTTGACCCTGGTGGAGCCGCCAGGTAGTTTGCGAATACATTCACAAGCAGGCCGCAGCCGGGTCGCGAGACGTCGTGATCGGTAGGGCCGGTGGGGGAAGATCGGGGTTGGAACTCCGAAGCAGATGGGCCAAGCCCAGCGGGAACGGTGGGGCCGAAGACGGGCTGAGCCAGGCGTTGAGCCTGGTGGTGGGTCCGGTGATCTTCGGGTTCCTCGGCTACCTCCTCGACCGGGTGCTCGGCACCGGCCCGGTGTTCCTCCTGGCGTTCGGGATCCTCGGGTTCCTGTCCGCCGTCCTCGCGCTGTACTTCCGCTACCAGGCCGCAATGGCCAGGCAAGAGGCCGACAAGCCGTGGAATCGCCGCCAGTGGTAGCCGCATCCGGAGTGCCCGTGGCTCACGAGAGCCGGATCGCCGACCACATGGCGCGCCATGCGCTCATGATCTCGCCCGTGGTGATCCTCGCCTGCGGCATCCTTCGCGGGGTGGATGGCGCCATCAGCGCGGCGATCGCGCTCGTGCTGGTAGCGCTGAACTTCCTCGTGTCCGCCCGCCTCATCGCGTGGGCCTCGGAACGGTCGCTGGCCCTGCTCCAGGGCATGGTGCTCGGCGGGTTCGTGGTTCGCCTCTTCGCGCTCACCCTGATCGTGCTCGGACTCGAGCAGCTCTCGTTCATCGATCTTCCCGTGCTCGTGCTCACGATCGCGGTCACCCACATCGCGTTGCTGATCTGGGAGACCCGCTACGTGAGCCTCACGCTTGCCGCGCCCGGGCTCAAGCCGGGCGTCGGCGGACGTGAGACCAAGGACCGCGAGCAAGCGGAATCGCACCGAGATGGAGCCGTGTCCATGTCCGTAGTGAGCGAGCCCAAGGTGAAGGAGTAGCTGGAGTGACGCTCGGGGTATTCGTCTTCCCGCCGATCGATGAGCTCTTCCGCTGGAAGGACATCGCGTTCAAGGGCCAGTGGTACGCGATCAACAAGACGAGCCTGCTCGTCATGGTGTCGTCGCTGCTGATCATCGCCATCTTCGTCGGCGGCAGCCGCCGGATGAAGCTCGTGCCGCGCGGCTTCCAGAACGTGCTCGAGATGACCTACGAGTTCGTCGACCGCGGCATCACCCGTGACGTCATCGGCGCCGACGCCACGCGCTTCACGCCGTTCCTCGGATCGCTGTTCCTGTTCATCCTCTTCCTGAACATCTGGGAAGTCATCCCGTTCATCCAGTTCCCGCCGACGTCGCGGTTCGCGATCCCGCTGTTCCTGGCGCTGATGGTCTACGTCATGTACTGGTTCCTGGGCTTCAAGCACCAAGGCATCAAGTACCTCACCCACCACCTCTTCCCCGCCGGCGTGCCGCTCGCGCTCTACATCCTCGTGACGCCCATCGAGCTCGTGCAGATCCTGCTCGTCCGGCCCTTCTCGCTGGCCGTCCGACTCCTCGCCAACATGATGGCGGGCCACATCCTGCTGACTGCCCTGGCCCTGCTCACCGCCTACACGCTGACCAACGCACCGATCATCGCGATCGGCCCGTTCGCCCTGAACGTCGGGGTCACGGCGTTCGAGATCCTCGTGGGCTTCCTGCAGGCATACATCTTCACCCTGCTGACCGCCGTCTACATCGCCGATTCACTACACGCCGAGCACTAGGAGAGACTGACATGCACGACCTCGTAATCGCCGCGCAACAGGCTGGAGAGCTCAAGGCTGGCCTCCAGTCCATCGGCGCCGGCATCGTCTACGGCGCCGCCGCCATCGGCCCGGGCATCGGCATCGGCATCGTGGTGGGCAACGCCATCACGGCCATGGCCCGCCAGCCCGAGATGGCCGGACCGGTCCGCACGACGATGTTCCTCGGCATCGCGTTCACCGAGGCGCTCGCGCTGTTCGGATTCGTCCTCTTCTTCCTCGCCAAGAGCTAGGGCGTCGGTCATGCATCTTGCAGTGCTGCTCGCCGCGGAGAGCGTGAGCGTGAAGGCGAAGAACCCGATCGTCCCGGAGACCAAAGAGATCGTCTGGGCCATCGTCAGCTTCGTCATCGTGTTCGGGCTGCTCGCGTGGAAGGCCTGGCCGGCGATCAAGAAGGCCATCGCAGACCGTGAGGACCACATCAAGTCGGACCTCGAGCGGGCCGAGTCGGCGAAGACCGAGGCCGAGACGTCGTTGGTCGAGTACCAGCGCCAGCTCGCCGAGGCCCGCAACGAGGCCGGCAAGATCATCGAGGAGGCCCGGCTCGCCGCGGACCAGGTTCGCAAGGACCTGATCGCACGCGCGGAGACCGAGGCGGGCGAGCTCCGCAACCGGGCGCAGGAGGACATCCGCCTCGCCACGGAGCGCGCCCTCGCCGATCTGCAGGGCCGTGTGGCCGAGCTGTCGATCGAGCTGGCCGAGAAGGTCGTCGAGCGCAACCTCGACCACGACACCCAGATTGCGCTCATCGAGAGTTACATCAACCAGGTGGGGAGCCGGTAAGCAATGGCCGAAACCGTCAGCGAGCGGATCGAGGCGTACGCCAAGGCCCTGCTGGAAGTCGCGCGCGCCGAGGGCATGCTCGGCGAGGTGGAGGACGACCTCTTCCGGTTCGCGCGGGTCTTCGAGGGCAACGACGATCTGCGGATGGCACTCACCGACCCCTCCCTGCCGACGGACCGTCGCATGGCCGTGGTCGAGGAGCTCATGGGCGGTAAGGCGCTGAACACCTCGGCGGCGCTCGCGTCGTTCGTGGTGGGCATCGGCCGCGCCCACGAGCTCCCGGCCATCGTGGATCGCTTCGTCGAGCTGGCGGCAGCCGAACGCGAGCACGAGGTCGCGGAGGTCCGCAGTGCCGTACCGCTCGACGAGGGTCAGCGGGAGCGGCTCGCCACGGCGCTGTCGCAGGCGACGGGTAAGCGGGTCGAGGTCAAGGTGATCATCGACGAGAAGGTGCTCGGCGGCATCGTTGCTCGCGTTGGCGACACCGTGATCGACGGCACGATCCGTCACCGGCTCGAGCAGCTGAAGGAAACCATCTGATGGTCACAGGACGCCGAAACATTCTGGGGAGCACGCCAAATGGCTGAGTTGACGATCAACGCCGACGAGATCGCAGCCGCGCTGCGCAAGCATGTCGGTACGTTCACGCCGGCGCTGTCGAAGGACCAGGTCGGACGCATCCTCGAGGTCGGCGACGGCATCGCACGCGTCTCCGGTCTGCCCGACACCGCGGTCAACGAGCTGCTCGAGTTCGAGGGCGGCACCCTCGGCTTGGCGCTCAACCTCGACGAGGACTCGATCGGTGCGGTCGTCCTGGGCCAGTCGGATCAGGTCGAAGAGGGCCACACGGCCCGGAACACCGGCCGCATCCTGTCGGTGCCGGTGGGCGACGGCCTGATCGGCCGGGTCGTGAACGCACTCGGGGTGGCGATCGACGGCAAGGGCCCGGTCGCCAGCACGCAGGTGCGCCGGCTCGAGGTCCAGGCGCCCGGCATCGTGGCCCGCAAGCCGGTGCACGAGCCGCTGCAGACGGGGATCAAGGCCATCGACTCGATGACCCCGATCGGCCGGGGCCAGCGCGAGCTCATCATCGGCGACCGCAAGACGGGCAAGACCACGATCGCGATCGACACGATCCTGAACCAGCGCGGCCAGGGCGTGAAGTGCATCTACGTCGCCATCGGCCAGAAGGGGTCCACGGTCGCACAGACCTTCGCGACCCTCGAGGAGCACGGCGCGATGGAGTACACCGTCGTCGTCAACGCCCCCGCCGCGGACGAAGCGGTGTTCAAGTACCTCGCGCCGTACACCGGTTGCGCGATGGGCCAGCACTGGATGGACAGTGGCGAAGCCGCGCTGGTCGTGTACGACGACCTCTCGAAGCAGGCCGAGGCGTACCGCCAGCTCTCGCTGCTGCTGCGGCGCCCGCCGGGGCGCGAGGCGTACCCCGGCGACGTCTTCTACCTGCACAGCCGCCTGCTCGAGCGGGCCGCGAAGCTCGGCGACGCGCTCGGTGCCGGCTCGCTCACCGCGCTGCCGGTCATCGAGACGAAGGCCGGAGACGTCTCGGCGTACATCCCGACCAACGTGATCTCGATCACGGACGGCCAGATCTACCTCCAGGACGACCTGTTCAAGTCGGGGGTCCGCCCGGCGGTGGACGTGGGCATCTCGGTGTCCCGGGTCGGCGGTGCCGCGCAGATCAAGGCCATGCGGGCCGTCGCGGGGACGCTCAAGCTCGACCTCGCGCAGTTCCGCGAGCTCGAGGCGTTCGCGACCTTCGGGTCCGAGCTCGACGACGTGTCCGCCGCCCAGCTCGGGCGCGGCTACCGCCTGGTGGAGCTGCTCAAGCAGCCGCTCAACTCGCCGATGCCGGTCGAGGAGCAGGTCGTCTCGATCTACTGCGGGACGAACGGGATCCTCGACGACCTCCCGGCCGAGCAGGTGCGCCGCTTCGAGTCGGACCTGCTCGAGGACTTCCGCACCCGCCACGTCGACATCCTGGACACGATCAGGTCGACCGGCCAGCTCCCCGAGGGGGACAAGCTCGAGGTCGCGATCAACGACTTCAAGGCGCGCTTCGTCGACGTCGTCGGCGGCGAGATCGCCGCGGACAAGGCCGCCCAGGACGCCGAGAACCCCGAGGACTTCGTCGGGGGCTCGGCCTAACCATGGCCGGCGGTCAGGAGCGGATTCTCAAACGGAGGATCCGCAGCGTCCAGAGCACCAAGAAGATCACTCGTGCGATGGAGCTCATCGCGGCGAGCCGGATCGTCAAGGCGCAGGCGCGGGTCCACGCCGCCCGTCCGTACAGCGACCAGATCACCGAGGTGATCCACCACCTCGCGCAGGGCGGCGCGGGGGTGAGCAGCCCGCTCCTCAAGCCGCGCGACGAGATCCGCAAGGTGGCCTACGTCGTGCTCACCGCTGACCGCGGCTTGTGCGGCGCGTACAACTCGTCGGTCATCCGTCAGGCCGAGCGCTCGCTGAAGGTGCAGCAGGGCGCCGGCCGCGACTACTCGCTGATCCTCGTCGGCAAGAAGGCCGACGGCTACTTCCGCTTCCGCAAGTACCGCATCGACGCGACGTTCAGCGGCATGAGCGACCAGCCGACCTACGAGAACGCGCGGACGGTTGCGCAGGCGGTCCTCACTTCTTTCGAGGCCGGCGACGTGGACCAGGTGCAGCTCGTCTACACCCGCTTCCTCTCGGCCGGTCTCCAGGAGGTCACGGAGGTCACGCTGATGCCGCTCGATCCCGGTGGTCTCGGGATCTCCGCGGCGCCGTCACCAGAGGTCGTCGCCGACGCGGCCGAGTCGGCCGCGCACGATGGCCCGTCTGCGAGCTACGAGTTCGAGCCCGGTGCGGACGAGATCCTCACCCGCCTGCTGCCGCGCTACGTGGAATCGCGCATCTTCGCCGCCCAGCTCGACGCCTCGGCTTCGGAGCATGCGGCCCGCCAACGGGCCATGAAGGCGGCGACCGACAACGCCGACGAGCTGATCAAGAGCCTCACGCGAGTGATGAACCGCGCCCGCCAGGAATCGATCACGACCGAGATCATGGAGATCGTCGGCGGGGCCGAGGCGATGCGCGGCGGCGGCGCGCTCGTCAACACCGACTTACTTTCCGACACCATCGAAGCACGCCACGAGGATCTCTTCCCCTCCCGCAGCGACGGCTGAGCCAGGAGCAACCATGACTGCCACTGCCAACCCCGAGACCAAGCCCCAGGACGCCGAGCTGAAGCCCGGGCGCGTCGTCGCCATCGCCGGCCCCGTCGTCGACGTGGAGTTCCCGCCTGACGCGCTCCCCGAGATCAACTTCGCGCTCGAGATGGACATCGAGCTCGAGGGCGAGACGATCACGATCACCTCCGAGGTCGCGCAGCAGATCGGTGACAACCGGGTGCGGGTCATCTGCCTGAAGCAGACCGACGGCCTACGTCGCGGCACCGTCGTGCGCAACCTGGGCCACGGCATCCAGATGCCGGTGGGCGACGGCGTGCTCGGCCATGTGTTCAACGTGATCGGCGAGCCGCTCGACACCGGCGGCGAGCCGATCACCGAAGGCATCGACGACCACTGGGACATCCACCGCCCGGCGCCGAGCTTCGACCAGCTCGAGCCGCGCGCCCTGATGTTCGAGACCGGCATCAAGGTCATCGACCTGCTCGAGCCGTACGTGCAGGGCGGCAAGATCGGTCTGTTCGGTGGTGCCGGGGTGGGCAAGACCATCCTCATCATGGAGATGATCAACCGGGTCGCCACCCAGCACGGTGGTGTCTCGGTGTTCGCCGGGGTGGGGGAGCGGACCCGTGAGGGCACCGACCTCTGGATCGAGATGCAGGAGTCCGGCGTCATCGAGAAGGCCGCCCTCGTGTACGGCCAGATGGACGAGCCGCCGGGTGTGCGTCTGCGCGTCGCGCTCTCGGCCCTCACGGTCGCCGAGTACTTCCGCGACGTGAAGAACCAGGACGTGCTGCTCTTCGTCGACAACATCTTCCGGTTCGTGCAGGCCGGCTCCGAGGTCTCCACGCTCCTCGGCCGCATGCCGTCGGCCGTGGGCTACCAGCCGACCCTCGCCGACGAGATGGGCGAGCTGCAGGAGCGGATCACCTCGACCAAGGGGCGGTCGATCACCTCGCTCCAGGCCGTGTACGTCCCCGCGGACGACTACACCGACCCGGCGCCGTTCACGACGTTCACGCACCTCGACGCCACCACCGAGCTCTCCCGTGACATCGCAGCGCTCGGCATCTACCCGGCCGTGGACCCGCTGTCCTCGACGTCGAACATCCTGGCGCCCGAGATCGTCGGCCAGCGCCACTACGACTGCGCCCGGCGGGTGCAGGAGGTGCTGCAGCGCTACAAGGAGCTCCAGGACATCATCGCCATCCTCGGTCTCGACGAGCTGTCGGAAGAGGACCGCGTCATCGTGGCCCGGGCCCGCAAGATCCAGCGCTTCCTCTCCCAGCCGTTCTTCGTGGGTGAGACGTTCACCGGGCTGAAGGGCATCTACGTGCCCGTCGCCGAGACGATCGAGAGCTTCGAGAAGCTGGTCGACGGCGAGCTCGACGACATCCCGGAACAGGCGTTCTTCAACGTCGGGGGCGTGGAGAGCGTGCTCGAGAAGGCCAAGTCGCTGCAGAGCGAGTCGTAGGTCCCCATGCCGTTGCACGTGGAGCTCGTCTCGCCGGAGCACATCCTCTACGAGGGCGAAGCCGATCAGGTCGTGTGCCGGCCGACCGGTGGGGAGATCGCGTTCCTGCCCGGCCACCAGCCGTTCGTCGGCGCGCTCGTCACCTACCCGGTGCGCATCCTGCTGCCGGGCTCGGGTGAGGTCGTGGCCGCGGTGCACGGCGGGTTCGTGGAGGTGCGCGACGACCGGGTGACGGTCCTGTCGGACGTCGCCGAGCTCCCGGAGCAGATCGACGTGGTGCGCGCGCAGACGGCGAGAGAGACGGCGGAGGCCGCGGTCGCAGCCGATCCGGACGACGTGGAGGCAGCCGCGGCACTTGCCCGCGCCGAGCTTCGCCTCTCCGTCGCGTCGGGGACCGCCGCCACCCACGGCGGCTGACGCGCTCATTCCTCGTCTGAGTCGCGCGAGGGTTTCGTGATGCGCGCACGGGTGAGGTCCGCGGGAGCCGGCGCGCTCGTCGTCGCGTTCCTGTTGTCCCTGCTCACGGGCGTCACGGGCACGGGCGCCGCCACGACGGCGGGCGGAACCCGCAGCGCGGCCCCCTTCCGTGGGCTGGGAACCTGGGTGGACGTCTACGACTACGGCCCGGCGTTCCAGGGGCCACCCGGTGCGCCGCCTGCGGTCACCGCGGAGTCGGTGGACGACATGGCGAAGCTCGGGGTCAAGACGCTGTACCTCCAGGCGTCGCAGGACGACGACCGGTCCGAGGGAACCCTGGTCGACCGCCGGCTCGTCGGTGACATCCTGCGTCGTGCGCACCGGCGCGGCGTGCGGGTCGTGGCCTGGTACCTGCCTCATTTCGCCGATGTCGGCCGAGACCTGCGCCACATCCGCGCCATGAGCGAGTTCCGCACCGGTGGTCAGCGCTTCGACGGAATCGCGCTCGACCTGGAGTGGACCGGCGATGTGAAGGACGCGAGCCGGCGCAACCACGCCTTGGTGAACCTCGCCCGCCGGACCCGCAAGATGGTGACGAGTGTGCCGATCGGCGCGATCGTGCTCGAGCCGGTGCTGCTGGAGGACGTCAACCCGAGCTACTGGCCCAACTTCCCGTGGAAGAAGCTGAGCTCCGACTTCGACGTCTGGCTCCCGATGGCCTACTGGACGAACCGCACCGCGTCATCCGGGTGGAACGACGGATTCCGCTACACGAGCGAGAACATCCGCCGGGTCCGGGCACACCTCGGGAACCGCAACGCGAACGTCCACGTGATCGGAGGGATCGCGGACCAGACCAAGACGGGGGACACCGCCGGCTTCGTGCGGGCCGCGAAGAGGCGCCGGGCGATCGGCTGGTCGGTGTACGACTACGTCACGACGTCGAGCAGCGCCTGGCCCCGCCTCCGCGGCTGACCCCGCTCGCTGAGCGGCCCTGCCGGGGACGGGCGGCGGGTGTGATCAACGGCACTGAGCCCGAATGCCCGGCCGTCGCTGCAGCCGCTCAGATTGCCGCGCCGGGAGAGGTGCCGCTGGAGGGCGCCCGACCGCTCGCGGTCTACCGGTTGCCCTCCAGAGATCTTGGGAAGTCAGTCGAACTTCACTGCGGAGTAGCGCATGAGCTTCTGCCAGCGGTGGGTGGCCTGGATCGTGCGGATGGTCCCCGTCTTCGAGCGCATCACGAGGCTCTCGGTGCTCGCGCCGTCGCCCCAGTAGCGCACGCCCTTCAACAGGTCGCCGTTGCTGATGCCGGTGGCGGCGAAGAACACCTCGTCACCCGAGACCAGGTCGTCGGTGCTGAGCACGCGGTCGAGGTCGTAGCCCGCGTCGATCGCCGCGTTGCGCTCGTCCTCGTTGCGCGGCCAGAGCCGGCCGATGATCGTGCCTCCGAGACACTGGATCGCGCAGGCGGCGATCACCCCTTCGGGCGTACCGCCGACGCCGAACAAGATGTCCGAGCCGGAACCCGCGGTGGCGCAGGAGATCGCCCCCGCGACGTCGCCGTCCGGAATGAGCCGGATGCGTGCGCCGGCCTCGCGGCACTGCTTGATGATGTCCTCGTGGCGGGGCCGGTCCAGGATCACCGCGGTGACGTCGCTCACCTTCTCGCCTTTGGCCTTCGCGACGGACTCGAGGTTCGCGCTCACCGGCGCGTCGAGGTCGATGACGTCGACGGACTCCGGGCCGACCACGATCTTGTCCATGTACACGCACGGGCCGGGGTCGAACATCGTGCCGCGCTCGGCGACCGCGATCACGGCGATCGCATTGTCCCGGCCGAGCGAGGTGAGGGTCGTGCCGTCGATCGGGTCGACGGCGATGTCGCACGCCGGCCCGCCACTGCCGATCTCCTCGCCGTTGAAGAGCATGGGCGCTTCGTCCTTCTCGCCCTCGCCGATGACGACGACGCCCTCCATCGGGACGGTGTTCAGGACGAGCCGCATCGCGTCGACGGCGGCGCCGTCCGCCCCGTTCTTGTCGCCTCGCCCGAACCAGCGGCCGGCCGCGAGGGCGGCCGCCTCGGTGGCGCGGGCCAGGTCCATCGCCAGGTTGCGGTCAGGTGCCTGCGGCTGAGATTCCATGCCCGGAGGTTACCCGCGCCCTTTTTCGGTCGCTCCGTTGTCCACACTTCGTGCCCGTTCCCACCTGCGCTCGCGCCGTGCGGCTCACTTGAGCTTGGGAATCACGTGCTCGCCGAGCAGCTCGATCGAGCGCATCACGGATGCGTGAGGAATTTTGTACGGGTTGAGCAAACAGAGGAGGAGGTCGCAGTCCGCGGCGCTGTAGCGCGTGGCGATCTCGAGGCAGCGCTCCGGGTCACCGACCACACACGCTCCGGACTCGACGAGGTACTCGAACGTCAGCAGGCTGAGGTCGAGGTCCTTCAGGATCTCCGCGTAGTCGTAGCTGCCGAGCGGCTTGCCCTCCCGCCAGGTCGCGACGGTGCCGATGTGCCACAGCGCGGTTCGGACGTACCACTCGAAGGATTCCCGGGCCTCCTCGTACGCCTGCTCCGTCGTCTCCGCGCAATGGACCATCGTGAACGTGGCGGCTCGTGTGTTGGCGAACTTGCCGATCGGCACGGCGCGGGTCTGTGCGTCCCGGTACACCTTGATCCGCTCGGCGAGCTCTTCGGGTGGCACGCCGATCGTGAAGGAGAGCAGTCCGAGCCCGAGCTCGCCGGCGAGCGTGTGGCTCGGCGGGCTGCTCGTGGCCACCCACAGCGGCGGGTGCGGCTGCTGGATCGGCTTCGGGTGGACGTTGCGGGGCGGGATGTCCCACGTCTCGCCGTGCCACTCGAACGGCTCCTCGGTCCACGCCCCGACCACCATCCGCAAGCCCTCTTCCCACTGGGCCCGCGTGAGGTCGGGGTCGGCGCCGAAGCCCTCGAGCTCGGCGCGCGTCGAGGACCGCCCGGTGCCGAACTCGAGCCGGCCGTCGCTGACGATGTCCACGACCGCGGCCGCCTCGGCCGCGCGGATCGGATGGTTGTAGGGCTTGGGCAGCAGCCGGACGCCGTGACCGATCCGAAGCGTCGTGGTCTTGGCCGCGATCGCGCCGTACAGGGCGTCCGGTGCGGAGCAGTGGGAGTACTCGTCGAGGAAGTGGTGCTCGACCGTCCAGAACGACTGGAACCCGGCCTGCTCACCGAGCACGGCCTCCTCGATCACGTTCTTGTACGCCTGGTGCTCGCTGTCGGGCGTCCACGGCTTCGGCACCGGGATCTCGTAGAAGAGCGCGAAGTCCATTTTCCTCTGGGTCCTTTCGGTTGGCGGCCGGGTTAGGGGGCGAGGCCCCGCACGACGAACTGCTGCACGTAGCCGCGCACCGCGTCGGGATCGTCCAGGTCGACGACCGTCGACGGCATGATCACCAGCGAGAGCAGGAGGCGCACGATCCACTCCGCGGCGGCGCGCCGGTCCAGCCCCGCCCGGATCTCGCCCCGCGCCTGGGCATCCGCGAGATACGGCTGCCAGAACTCGACCCAGCGGGCCACGAGGCCGTCGATCCGAGCGGTGAGCAGCGATGCGATCAGCGAGTCTTCGCCGGCGGTGAGCACGAGCAGCGGGTCGTCCTGGTGGGTGCGGATGAACGCCGCGGCTTCGGCGACCTGGGCCGCCAACGTCCGGCGGCGGCGGACCGACTCCTCGCTGCCGGCGACGAAGCGGTCCGCCGTGCGCTCGAGCACCGCGGCGATGAGCGCCTCCCGGTCCTGGAAGTGGTTGTAGACCGAGCCCCGGGAGAGTCCGGCCGCCTGCGCGACGTCGCCCATCGACACTCGCCGCAGGCCGTAGCGCCGGATGCAGATCTCGGCCGCGTCGAGGATGCGGGTGGCGGTGTCGGGGCCGCGCTCGCGGACCGGGGCCGAGGTAGACATCTGAACAGAGACTATGTAATTGTTCAAAGCACAGGTCAAGCGGAGGGGGCGTTCGGACTTCGGCCCGGCGTTCGCCCTCCGGAGATCTTCAGAGGAGAGGGAGGCACGCATGAACCGGCTCGACGGCAAGGTGGCGGTGGTCACGGGCGCAGCATCCGGCATCGGTGCGGCGACGGCGGCCCGGTTCGAGGCCGAGGGCGCGACGGTGGCCCGAATGGACCTCACCCCGGTGGCCGGGGCGATCGAGCTCGACGTGCGTGACGAGGCCGCGGTCGTGGACGCGTTTGCCGCGACCCACGCCGAGCACGGTCGGATCGACGTGCTCGTGAATGCGGCGGGGGTGGCGGGTGGTGGGCCCGTGCATTCCATGGCTGCCACGGAGTGGGACCGGGTCGTCGACATCAACCTGAAAGGCACGTTCCTCACGAACAAGTGCGCACTCGCGTTGATGCTCGAGCAGGCGCCGAACGAGATCGGCCAGCGTGGCTCGGTTGTGAACGTTGCCAGCATCGAAGGGCTCGAGGGCACCGAGGGGGGCAGTGCCTACAACGCGTCGAAGGGGGGTGTCGTCATCCTCACCAAGAACATGGCACTGGACTACGGGCGGCGGGGGATCCGGGCGAACTGCATCTGTCCCGGGTTCATCGACACGCCGATGATGGCCGCCGTCTTCGACATGGAGGGCATGGAGCACGTCCGGAGGTCGTTCGTCGAGGCGCACGCGCTCGGCCGCTGCGGCCACCCCGACGAGATCGCGGCCGCCGCGCTGTTCCTGGCGTCGGACGACGCCTCGTTCGTCACCGGGAGCGCCATGGTGGTCGACGGCGGCTACACCGCCGGCCACCAGCACGGCATCGCGGAGATGCTCGGGCTGGGCTAGGGCCACGAGAGCCCCAAATCTGGGTGAAGGTTTGGTCCGCTGAGCCATTCGGGTACCGGTTGAATGCGAGAATCCAGGCCGTGGAACCTCAGGCGAGGTACGAAGGGACCGGTCTCCGCCCGTACTATGGGGGACGAGGTTCGGGCTGTGCCCTCGTAGCACCTCCGCGTCAGCGTTCGCGGCGGATTGCTCCGGTTTGCACCGCCCATTGCGAGGTCGGTCGATGAGTTCGATGAGTTCGATGAGCGGGGACGGCGACCTCGACCGAGCCGTACCGGAACGAACGGTTGAAGTCGGGCGAAGCGCCCCCGAGATCTCGACGCCGGTCGAGACCATCTACGACGCGGTCTGCAAGCTCCTCATCGGTCGCGGGTGGTTGCAAGGTCGCGAGGTCCGCGGTCCGCGCTTGTCGCTGACCGCCGCGATCGACGTCGCGGTCGGTGTCGACGTCGAGACCAACGCGGCGGTAGGACCACGACTCGCGCGTAGCGGTCGTGTGCAACGTCATCTGTGCGAGCTCGCGGGCGCGGCCAACCTCGTCGCATGGAACGACGACGGTGAACGCGGGATGAGCGATGTGATCGATCTGCTGCGGTTCGCGGCGGTCGCGTACCCCGACGACTGATCCGCGCAGTTTGCGACAGCGCGATGCACACACAACGCGGCGCGTCGCGCACGCTGCATGACCGCGCGCGATGTGATTGTTTCTGACGCGTGTGATTGTTGGTGTTGCGTTCACCTTTTCGTTGACACCGCGTACCCGCTGTCGTTATGTTCCCCGCTCGGAGACGGAGCGCCGTGGTCCTCGACCGGTGTTCCAAGGCAGGAGGCGAAGGATGGCATGGATGCCAACGCGGTCAGGGTCAGTCGGTGTGGTCACACGCACACAGCGTGACCATGCAAAGAGCAGCACACCCAACGCGGTGCAGCTCTCGGTGCTCGTACCCACTCGCAACGAGTCGGCGAACATCGCACCGATGGTCGAGCAGCTGCGTCGCGCGTTACAGGGGATCAGCTGCGAGGTCGTCTTCGTCGACGACAGCGACGACTCGACACCTTCGGTAGTCGACGCGTTGATGCGAGCGGACGGTCATGCGCCGTTCCAGCTCTCGCTGCTGCACCGACCGCCCGCGGAGCGCGAAGGCGGGCTCGGTGGAGCGGTGGTTGCCGGCCTGCGGCACGCGCGAGGTGAGTGGGTCTGCGTGATCGACGGGGATCTTCAGCATCCCCCCGACCTCGTGCCGGCACTGCTCGAGAAGGCGCAGGAAGATGGCGCGGACCTGGTTGTCGCGAGCCGCTACCTGGACAGCGGTGATGCGACGGCGTTGCCGCCGACCCGCACCTTGATCTCTCACCTGGCGACCGCCGCGGCCAAGGCCACCTTCTCGAAGGCACTTCGAGCGCTCTCGGATCCGATGAGCGGGTTCTTCCTACTGCGCCGGGACCTCGTCGACCCCGACAACCTGCGGCCGATCGGCTTCAAGATCCTGCTCGAGATCATCGTGCGGAATCCCGACCTGCGGGTCGCCGAGGTGCCGTACACGTTCGGCGTGCGCCACAGCGGGGAGAGCAAGGCGAACGGTGGCGAGGGGCTCGGCTTCGCCCGCCACCTCGCCCGCCTGCGGCTCCGTCGCGCGGAACGGGCGCGCGCGCTCACGCATCGGTACGACATCCACGGGATCATCTCGGTCGAGTCCGAGGGGCGCCTGCCGGAGCTCGAGTCGTTCCGCGTATCCGTGCTCCGCACCCCTGCGGACATCGTCGTTCGCATCGGCCGCCTCCCCGAGACGCCCGAGCCGCTCCCGGCCGGCGACCACTTCACGCGGCAGATGCGCTACATGGAACGAACGCGCGGTTACGGCTTCGCGGCGGACATCCGCATGGGTGAGCGCGTCGAGGTGCTCGCGGCACCGCTCCTGCGGTACTCCCCGCACGTGCTCTACACGAACCTCGTGGAGCCGATCCTGCGCTGGGAGTTCGTCCGGCGGGGGTACGCGCTCGCGCACGGCGCCTGCGTGGTTCGCGGTGACGACGCCTTCATGGTCACGGCCCGCACGGACACGGGCAAGACCACGACGATGCTCAAGCTGCTCGACGCGCATCCCTACGGCTTCATCGCCGACGATTTCACGATCGTGCAGCCCGATGGAACCGTGCTCACGTACCCGAAGCCGCTGACGATCAGCAAGCACACGCTGCATGCGGTGAAGACCCCGCGGCTCACGTACCGGGAACGGTCCACGCTCGGGTTGCAGAGTCGGCTGCACTCACGTTCCGGCCGGCGCTTCGCGTTCTTCCTCACGCGCACCGGGCTTCCGGTGGCAACCGTCAACACCGTCGTCCAGCTGATCGTGCCGCCGCCGAAGTACGCGGTGCAGCGCCTGGTGCCCAGCGTGCACATGTCCGACAGCGCCAAGCTGGCGGGTCTGCTCGTCATCCAGCGCGCGGCACAGGGGTTCGAGTGGCTCGAGGAGGACGACGCGCTCGAGATCCTGCTCACGAACTGCGAGGACGCGTACGGGTTCCCGCCGTACCACCTCATCGAGGACTTCCTCCTGGAGTCGTCCTCCGACGACCTGCGGGCCGTCGAGCGCGAGATCCTCGCCGGGGCCTTCGAAGGCGTGGCTTCGGCACTCCTGTCCAGCAACCAGCTCGACTGGGCCACACGCATCCCCGCGTTGATCGACGAGCTGCCGGCTGGCTCCGTGCCGAATCGATACGTGGTCGGGGCCGACGGCGCGGCCGCGGCACTGGTGGAAGGGATGCCCGTCCGGTCGCCCTCGGCAGAGCCCGTCGTGGTCAAGTCCGACGGTGCCGCGTGACCGAGGCCGTCGGACCCGCACTGGGTGAGCCCGTCCCCGGCTCGTCGAGGCCCCAGATCCTTGGCGCGTTCGACCGTCGGTGGCCCGGCGCCTGGTCGCGGTTCGTCCGCCTCGCGCGCTTCGGCACCGTCGGCGTTTCGGGGTTCGTGGTCAACGAGGTCGCGCTCGCGCTGCTCGTCTCGGGTCTCGGCTTCAACTACCTCCTCGGCGCGGTGCTCGCCACGCAGGTCTCGAGCCTCTGGAACTTCGCGCTCGTCGAGTACTGGGCGTTCCGCGGTACCGATGCGCGCCGACCGGTGCACCATCGGTTGGGCCTGTTCTTCGCGGTGAACAACGTCGCGCTGCTGCTTCGTGGCCCCATCCTCGTCGTGCTGACGAGCGTCGTAGGCCTCAACTACCTGGTCAGCAACCTCATCTCGCTCGGGGTGCTGACGGTGGCACGATTCGCGGTCGCCGACAGCTGGATCTGGGGCGAGGCGGTCGTGCCGGACGGCGAGATCGGCTCGGGCCCGGAGAGCGGGAGCTCGGTGCCCGGATCCGCGCTCGGCGAAGCATGAGCACCTCGACCGAGCCCTCGGCCCGGTCTCTGCTCGCTCCGCTCGACCCGGCGCGCACCGAAGGCCCCTCCGTTGTCGCGACGGAGCCTCGACCGCGGATTCCGGCCTGGGCCTGGCCGCTGGGGATCGC
Organism: Acidimicrobiia bacterium; assembly: GCA_038252255.1. Taxonomy (GTDB): domain Bacteria; phylum Actinomycetota; class Acidimicrobiia; order IMCC26256; family JAENVU01; genus Chersky-806. The sequence continues at coordinate 120,908 of JBBSAM010000011.1, forward strand.
GCTCGTCGCGACGCTGCTCCGAGTCTGGGCGTTGGACCGGGTCGGCTTCAACAGCGACGAGGTCGTCTACTCGAGCCAGGCGGCCGGGCTCGCGAACAAGGCCGACCTGAGCCGGCTCTTCCCCGTCTTCCGGGCCCATCCACTGCTCTTCCAGAGCCTGCTGTCGATCGTGTACCGCATCCACATGAGCGACTTCCTCGGCCGCCTCGTCTCGGCGTGCTTCGGGATCGGCACGGTCATGGCCGGGTACTTCGCCGGCCGGTCGCTCTACGGGCGCAAGGTGGGGTTGGTCGCCGCCGCGATCCTCGCGGCGATGCCGTACGCCGTCATCGTGAACCGCCAGGTGATGCTCGACGGGCCGATGGTCTTCTTCGCGACGGTCGCGCTCGCCCTTACCGCGCGCTTCGGGGTGACGCACCGGCCGCAGTGGCTCTACGCCGCGAGCGCGGCGCTCGGCCTCACGGTCCTCACGAAGGAGACGGGGATCATCCTGGTGATCGCCATCTACGCATTCGTGGTCCTGACGCCGGGGCTCGTGATCCGACTGCGCGACGTGGTCGTCTCCCTCGCGATCCTGTTCGTCGTCATGCTCCCGTTCCCGCTGGCCGTGCTGTTGGGAAACCGGGCCAAGACGGGTGAGCAGTACCTGATCTGGCAGATGCTCCGGCGGCCGAACCACGCGATGGACTTCTACCTGATCCAGATCCCCCCGGCGCTGGGCTTCGGTGTGGTGGCGGCGGCGATCGTGGGGTTCTGGTTCCTGCGCCGCGAGCGCAGCTGGCGAGAGACGTTGCTGCTGTGCTGGATCGCCGTTCCGATCGTCTTCTTCTCGCTGTGGCCCGTGAAGGGGTACGCGTACCTCCTGCCGATCGCGCCCCCGGTCGCGGTGCTCGCGGCGCGTGCCTTGGCTCGTCTTCCCGTGCGAGGCGTCGTCCGGGCCGGTCGCCGGCGCATCCCGGCGCTGCTCCTCACCGGCATCGTCGCGGTCGCGGTCGCGGCCACGCTGCTCGTCCCTTCGTGGCGGGCGATCGACCCACCGGCAGGTACGTCACTGCTCGCGGGTGCGGGTGGCATACCGGGCGGTCGCGAGGCGGGCCGGTGGATGGCCGAGCATGTGCCCGAAGGCGCGCAGGTGCTCACGCTCGGCCCGTCCATGGCGAACATCGTGCAGTACTTCTCCCTGCGGAAGGCGTACGGGCTCTCGGTGAGCTCGAATGAGCTGCACCGCAACCCGGTCTACGAGCCGGTGCCGAACCCCGACCGGCTCCTGCGCCAGGGCGACCTGCAGTACCTGGTCTGGGACTCGTACTCCGCGAGTCGCTCGTCGGTGTTCTCCGCGAAGCTCCGCGATCTCGCGGCGCGCTTCCACGGAACGGTGGTGCACAGGGAGTACGCGGGGAATCGCCATCCGGTCATCGTCGTGTACCAGGTCCGGCCGTGAGGCCCTGGCGGGTGGTGGCCGGCCTGGCCTGCGGGGTTGTGGTCGCGCTCACGAGCGTGCCGGCGGGCGCGTCAGCCGCGCCCTCGGTCGCGGGTTCCTCCCCACGTACGCCGATCCAGCACGTCGTCACGCTGATGCAGGAGAACCATTCCTTCGACAACTACTTCGACGGCTACCCCGGTACCGACGGGCCGGCGAAGAGCACGTGTGTCCCGGTCGACCTCCTGGCGGCGAAGCCGTGCGTGAAGCCGTTCGTCATCGGGAACCGTCCGTTGACGAGTCTCAACCACGACCGCGCCGCGCTCGAGACTGCGCACAACGGTGGGGCGATGAACGGGTTCGTCGCCGCGCAGCGCGGCCGGCTCGGCGCGAGCAACCTGACGATGGGCCACTACCAACGATCGGATCTCCCGTACTACTGGAACCTCGCGGGCCAGTACGTGCTCTTCGACCGGTTCTTCAGCTCGTCGCCCGGCACCAGCGCGGCGAACCACCTGTTCTGGGTCTCGGGTACCGCGGGTCCGCTCGCGGGTGAGTCGGTGCCGGCGGCCGGCCTCGGGGACCTCCCGACGATCTTCGACCGGCTCCAGGCGGCCGGGGTGAGCTGGAAGTTCTACGTCCAGAACTACGACCCGCGCGCGACGTACCGCCGCGGCCCGCACGCGGAGCGCAGCGCGCAGATCGCCCGCGTGCCCCTGCTGGCGTACACGCGCTACATCGACGACCCCGAGCTGTTCTCACACATCGTCCCGGTCTCGCAGTACTTCGAAGACCTGCAGCACGGCACGTTGCCGGCGGTGTCGTACATCGTTCCCTCGGGCTCGAGTGAGCGTCCGCCGAGCAGCATCGCGTCCGGGCAACGGTTCGTCCGCTCGCTCGTGGACGGGCTGGCGGCCAGCCCGGAGTGGTCGACCAGCGCGTTCATCTGGTCGTACGACACGTCGGGCGGGTGGTACGACCACGTACCGCCACCCCAGGTCGGCCAGGACGGGTACGGCTTCCGGGTCCCGGCGCTGCTCGTGAGCCCCTACGCCAGGAAGGGCTTCGTCGACCACCGGCAGCTCGACTCCACCTCGATCCTCCGCTTCATCGAGGACAACTGGTCGCTCCCGCCGCTCGCCGCTCGCGACGCCAACGCTTCGAGTCTCACATCGGCCTTCGACTTTGCTGCGGCAGCCCGACCTGCCGCGCTGGTGCCGGCTGACCGGCCGATCGCGACGGTGACCCGAGCGCGCACGAACGTCGTGCTCGTGCTGTACGGAGCCTTGCTCGTGATCGCGCTGGCTCTGATCGGATTCGTCATCGCGCGCATGCGCCCGCCCAAGGAGATCGTGCTGCCGTGACCAGGCGTCCGCTCGCGCGCATCGTCGTTGCCCTCGCGCTCGGCGCCGGCCTCGCCGGCCTGCTCGGTGGCCCGGCCGCGGGCGCGGCCGGCCCCGCGGTACCGGGCCCGACCGCCAAGCATCCCTTCCAGGGCCTGCGCCGGCTCACCGTCGCCACCATCCCGCCGGTTCCCGGCATGCGATTCGCGGTCGACGGCACGGAGTTCGTCGCGGACTCGCACGGAGTCGCCAGCACGGTGATCACCAAGGCCCAGCGCGAAGCCGTGCGCAACGCCCGCGACCAGCACCTCTCGGTCGTCACCCCGGTGAGCGAGTACGAGCCGGGGGTCCGCGCCCACTTCTCCGGATGGTCGGGGAAGGGTCAGTACCGCGGTGGTCCGGTTCCCGAGGAGTACCAGCGCGCGACCTTCAACATCGAGTACCTCACGAGCTTCAGCTTCGCGACACCCGACGGTTCCAAGGTGGCTTCCCGGACCGTCGACACCATGCGCTTGCGGAGCAGCACGGGCTCGCGCATGCTCCTGCACCGCTTCGGGCCGGTGTGGCTGACGGGGAGCCTGGCCGCGACCGGCCACAACGGACTGCAGGTGCGGGGGGTCTCGTACGCGGTCGACGATGTCGTCACCCAAGGCGCGACGGTGGTGCACCGGGCACAGGAGCGGTTCTTCCCGAGCCGGCAAAAGACCGTCACCATCCCGCTGCTGCTGTTCGACGTGCAGTTCGTCGTTCACGACGCGTTCTTCGGAAGCGCGACCGGTTCGGCGATCAACCTCGAGTTTCCGGACGGCACGGCGCGGCGGTTCCCGCTGGATCGCCACGGAGCGGTGACCGTTCCCCGACTGCCCCGGGGCTCATACCAAGCGAGAGTCGTCGGTGCCGGACCCGGGTTCAGCCAGAAGCTCACCGTGTCGAACGGGGCTCCGGTCGCGCTCGACGCCCTCACGTGGCTCGACACTGCCCTGCTCGTGGGATTCGTGTTGCTCGTGCTGGTCGCGCTCCTGCTCGCGGGCCGGTCGCTGCGCCGCCGGAGCCGTCGCCGGGGCACGCTCGATCTGGTCGACGCGGAGCACGTTGAAGAGCCCGAGCCCCAGATGGCGGGGAGCCGGTGAGACGCGTTCTCGGGGCGCTCGTCCTCAGCTGCGCGCTGGTCGGCGTGATGAGCACGCCCGGCGCACGGGCTGCGACGCGCCCCCGTGCGCACGTCCCCGGCCGGTCGATCGCGTCGCCTCCGGTGCTCGCGTACTACTACATCTGGTTCGATCAGAGCTCCTGGAACCGGGCGAAGACCGACCGTCCCGAGCTCGGGCCGTATTCGAGCGACGACGCGGCCGTCATGCGAAGACAGATCCGCTGGGCCAAGCAAGCAGGCATCGAGGGCTTCCTCGTGAGCTGGAAGCACACGCCGACGCTCGACCGGCGGCTCACCCAGCTCATCGACATCGCTGAACAGGAGCACTTCGGGCTCGGGATCGTCTACCAGGGGCTCGACTTCCATCGTGACCCCCTGCCCGCGGACCGCGTGGCCGGCGATCTCGACTACTTCGCGGCAACGTTCGCCGCCAGGAAACCGTTCCAGATCTTCGCCCGCCCGCTCGTCGTGTGGTCGGGGACGTGGAAGTTCAGCCCCGAAGACATCGCGCGCGTCACGGCGGGCCGGCGCGGCGCGCTCTCGATCCTCGCCTCCGAGCGCAACGTCGCCGGCTACACCCGGATCGCCGGCTCGGTCGACGGTGACGCGTACTACTGGTCGTCGGTGAACCCGGACACCTTCCCGGGGTACGTCGAGAAGCTGGCGGACCTCGGTCGCGAGGTGCATTCGCGGGGAGGGCTCTGGATCGCGCCGGTGGCACCCGGCTTCGACGCCCGAAAGATCGGCGGTACGAGCGTCGTGGCTCGGGCCGGCGACCGGACGCTTCTGCGCGAGATCGATGCGGGACTGGCAACGTCTCCCGACGCGCTCGGCATCATCTCGTGGAACGAGTTCAGCGAGAACTCGCACATCGAGCCGAGCGTTCGGTACGGCTGGACGGCGCTCAACGCAGTCGGAGAGAGGCTCGGACACGGTCCGGTGGGGTCTACTGCTGACCACGGGACGGGATCGGCGGTCCCGTTGCAGCCCGAGGCTCGGGCACGACCGGCCCGCACTTCGGGCGTCGCGGCCACCGCACGGCGGGCGAGCTCGCCGTCGGGCCTGTGGATCCTCGCCGCGTTTGCGTTGTTCTTCGTCGCGCTCGTCGTGGTGATGGCCCGCCGCGCGCATCGGTCGCCGCATCTCCGCGTGGTCGCGCTCACTGATTCCGGTGCGAGCGCGCTCCATCCCGCGCCCTCTCAATGCTCGCGAGACGCTCGAAGCTCGGTGGTGGCCCGGACATCGCCCGAGTCTCAGCTCGCGGCGTCCGAGACGGAAGCCGGTGGAAGCGTCAAGGTGCGGGCTCGCCGGGATCGTCGCCGGCGGACTCCGTGGCATCGCCTCATCCTCAACGAGCTCTCCGCCCGCCGGCGGAACCGGTCGGGTTGACGGGCCGGGGATGCCTCCGCCGGGCCTGCGAGCGCTCGCTGACCGGGCTGGTGCTGCTCGTGCTCGTGTCGGCGGCCCTGGCCGCGTGCAAGGTCCTCCCGCCGCCGACGCGGACGGCGCCGATCCGGGCCGCGTTCTACTACCCGTGGTTCCCGCAGGCGTGGAGCCAGCAGGGACGGACCCCCTTCACCAATTACACGCCGAGCCGCGGCTCCTACAGCACCGATGTGGGCACCGTGCACGCGCAGATCGCCGACATGCAATTCGGCCGGATCGGGGTCGGCATCGCTTCATGGTTCGGCCGTGGGACCGCGACCGACGCGCATTGGCCCGCGCTCATGGCTGCCGCCGAGGGAACGGGTTTTGCCTGGGCGCCGTACTACGAGCCCGAGGGGATGGCGAACCCCACGCCGCAGAAGATCGCCGACGACCTCCACTACCTGTGGTCGACCTATCGCGCCTCGAATTCGGGGTTGCTCTATCTGCGCGGCAAGGGGATGGTGGTCTTCGTCTACAACGCCGACGACACGACCACCAAGAAAGGTTGTGACACGGTCAAGCGGTGGGTCCGCGCCCGCCGGCTGCTCAGCAAGCAGCACCGCGAAAGCGTGTACGTCGATCTCAAGGTCTTCCCGGGTTACCGGTCCTGTGGCCGGAACGCCTCGATCGATGGTTGGCACCAGTACGGACCTGCCACCGCGAACCAGAGCTTCACCTCCGGCGCCGGGGACGGTGCGTACACGATCTCGCCGGGCTACTGGAAGTCCGGCGCCGCGTACGCCACGCCGCCGTTCTTGGCGCGTGACCGCACCCGATGGCGGAGCAGCATCGCGAGCATGCGCGCGTCGGGTGCCGAGTGGCAGCTGATCACGACGTACAACGAATGGGGCGAAGGTACCGCGATCGAGAGCGCTTCCTCCTGTCGCGCACCGGTCCCCGCCGGGGCCTACTGCGACTGGAGCGGCGGAGGGAGCGCTTCCGACTTCTTGACCGATCTGCACAACTCGCCACTGCCATGAGCAGCGGCCACGTTCCGCGTCGCGCTCGTCGAACGTGTCGTCGCGGCGCTGCGAAATCATCGACATGTGAGCGGCGCGGCCGTAGACTCGAGGCACCGGAGCAACGCCAGTGGAGGTTCCAGGGACGGGCAGGTGCGGCATGATGCTGACGCGGTGGTCTGGTCGAGTACGGCAAGCGACGACGCGGTCGCGTCGTGAACGTCGTGTGCGACGCGTGACGCGTCGGCGCCGTTCGACGAGCATGCTCGCCGCGCTCCTCGTGGTGTTGGGCGGATGGGCACCCACGATCGCCGATGCGGCGTCATTCGACTCGCACCTCCTGCGAGCGCCGTATCTCACGGACCTCGTCGGGCTCCATGTCCTCGTGAACTGGGCCACCGACCGATCCGCGACCACGGGCACGTTGCAATGGGGTCCGGTGAACGGCGGAACATGCACGCTCGCGAACACCCAGGCCGCGACGCGGACATCGTTGACGGTCGGTTCGCTCAGCGAATACCAGTGGAAGGCCTCGCTGACCCTGCCGTCGACCGGCACCTACTGCTACCGGCCGTACCTGGCGGGGACAGACCTGCTCGCGACCAGGCCGGCGCCGCGGTTCGTGACCCAGGCCGCGCCGGGATCGACGGCACCGTTCTCGTTCGGTGTCATGGGCGACTGGGGCCAGGTCGACTCCAACGGCAACAATCCCGATCAGGCGAACGTGATGAGCCAGATCGCGGCGAGCGGGGTGCGCTTCATGCTGACGACGGGGGACAACGGCTACCCGTCGGGCAGCCAGACGAACTACGGCGACCTCGTCCAGCGCGGCGCGGACACCAGCGCGATCTTCGGCCCCTCCTTCTGGGCCGTACCCGGAAGCACGGTGCCGATCTTCCCGAGCGCGGGTAACCACGGGTTGAGCGGCACCGCCCACGCCGACCTGACCAACTGGCCGCAGGACGTCGCCGTGGCGAGCTCGGGTGGGCGCTACCAGAACGACGTGTACTGCTGCGTCAACGGCAGCTCGTCCACGAACTACGCGAGCGCCTGGTACGCCTTCGATGCCGGACCGGCGCGGATCTACGTCCTCGAGTCGGCATGGGGCGACACCAACGGCGGCAACGCGAGTCCCTACGCGAACGATGCCGCAGCGCACTTCGCGCCCGGCACTCCCGAATACCAATGGCTCCTGGCAGATCTGCAAGCTCACCCTTCGGGGCTGAAGTTCGCGGTCTCGCACTACCCGCTGTACTCCGACAGCAAGAGTCAGCCCTCGGACACGTACCTGCAAGGGCCGGCGAACCTCGAAGGTCTGCTCACGCAGTACGGCGTGGACATGGTGTTCAACGGGCATGCCCACATCTACGAGCGCAACGTCCCGAGCGGTCCCGGCGCGCCGGTGACGTACGTGACCGGTGGTGGTGGAGGGACGGTCGCGCCAATCGACCAGTGCCACTCGTACGACGCGTATGGGATCGGGTGGTCGAACAGCAAGAGCAAGGGCTACAAGTGCGGTAGCGCGCCGGTGCCGAGCGCGCGAAGCCAGGTCTTCCACTTCCTGAAGGTGACGGTCACGGGGAGCAGCGTCACGGTCACGCCCACCGACTCGCTCGGGCACACGTTCGACGTTCAGACGTACAGCTTCGGGAGCAGCTCGCAGCCCGATCGGACCGCGCCGACCGTACCGGCGGGTCTCACCGCGACGCCGGTGAACGGGTCGACCGTCAACCTGGGCTGGACCGCGTCGAGTGACGCCGGGGGCGTGGCCGCGTACGACATCCGGCGCAACGGTGCGTCGCTCGCGACGGTAGGTGGCAGCGCGACCAGCTTCACCGACACGACCGCGGCGCCGTCGACCACCTACACCTACGCGGTCCGCGCTCGGGACAACGCCGGGAACGCGTCCGCGTACAGTCCGAACGTCACCACCACCACACCGGGAGCGACGCCACCGGTGTTCAGCGACGGCTTCGAGTCGGGGAGCCTCTCCGCCTGGACGTCCAGCGCCGGGCTCACGGTGTCGGGGGCGTTGACCCACACCGGGAGCTTCGCGGCCCGTGCCACGACATCGAACGGCAACACCTACGCCAAGAAGACACTCCCGTCGACGTACAGCGATGCCTATTCGCGCGTGTTCGTCAACCTGCAGAGCACGTCCAGCCAGGTGAACCTGCTCCGCCATCGCAGCGGGTCGGACGCGTCGCTCGCCTACGTGTTCGTCAGCTCGGCCGGAGTGCTCAGCGTGCGCAACGACGTGGCGGGAGTCACGACGGCCAGCTCGACGATCATCCAACCAGGCAGCGGCTGGCACTCGATCGAGCTGCACACGCTGGTCAACGGGACCGCGAGCGTCATCGAGGTCTGGCTTGACGGGGTCCGCGTCGACGCGCTGTCCTCGACCAGCACGAACCTGGGGACGGGCCCGGTGGGTCGGCTCCAGATCGGAGAGGTGCAGAGCGGCCGCACGTACACCGTCACCTTCGACGACGCGGCCTTCGGAACCCGGCGGATCGGATCGTGAGATGAAGCGAACAGCAATCGTTGCACTGGTGTTGGCGCTCGCCCTGGGGGGTGCTGCGATCGACTCCGGTCCGGTGCTCGCCGCGACCAAGCGGTTCGACGCGTCGGGAAGCGTCCATTGCACCATCGCCGGCAAGGCACGGTTGACGCCAGGTGTCACGAATTCGGCTCACGCCACCGTGTGGAGCCTCGTGGCCAAGTTGAGCTGCTTGGGTTCGACGGGCTCCGGATCGGTGACCGTTCGCGGTGGCCGGATCCGGGCCACGAGTCTGTCCAGCAAGCGCACGTGCGCGGCGACGCCGCTTCCCGCGGTGGCCGCCGCCATCAGCTGGAAGGCGGCCGGCGGCAAGGTGAACCAGACTCACATCGTCTGGCCCTCGGCCACGACCAGCATCGCGAGCTCGCGCATCACGGCCAACTTCTCCGCCGGCGGCGCGAAGGTGACCGGTTCCTATGCCAGTGCTGCAGCGGCCGCACACATCGTGAGCGACGCGGTGTCGTTCGTGCCGTGCTTCTCGCCCAAGGGCCTCAAGCGCTACGGCATTGCCGGTGCTTCGGGGCCGTCCACGCTCGACCTCTCGGGCGGCAGCACCCCGCCGGCTTCGGGGGTGTGTAACAACGGGCAGGTGGCTCCTGCGCAGTATCAGAAGGTTGTGGTGTTCTCGTTCGAGAACCGGACGTGGTCGGCTGTGGGTGGGGTGGGGTTCGGTTCGATGCCGTATCTGCATGGGCTTGCGGCGTCGTGTTCGTATTTCTCGTCGTGGACGGAGACGAACA
>JBBSAM010000012.1:0-127509 GCA_038252255.1 Acidimicrobiia bacterium
CCTCGACGGGACCGACCACCCCTCACACCACGAGCAGGGACGGATGATCCGCCGCTACATCGCCTGGCGGAACCGCAACGCCCACGACCGCGCACTCCAAGAAGTCGTAAAACGCGCAAACGTTGCCTGACACGGCACTAGAGCCGCCGGAGGGCGCCGAGTCATCCGCGGTCGACCGTTCGCCCTCCGGAGATCTTGGGATGAGCTAGTCGACCTCGGCGATCAGCTCGATCTCCACCGCGATGCCGAAGGGAAGCTCGGCCAGGCCGACGGCGGACCGGGTGTGCCGGCCGGCGTCGCCGAAGATCTCGACGAGCACGTCGGAGCACCCGTCGATGACCGCGGGCATCTGGGTGAACCCGGGCGCGACGTTGACCATCCCGAACACCTTCACCATCCGGCGCACCCGGTCGAGGTCGCCGAGCTCGACGCGCATCGTCGCCAGGATCGACAGTGCAGTGAGGCGAGCCGCGTCGCGACCCTGCTCGAGCGTCAGGTCGCCACCGACCTTCCCGATGATCGTCGACGCGCCGTCGATCGGACCGTGCCCGCCGACGTAGAGCAGATCGCCGGTCCGGGAGCACGCGAGGTAGCTCCCCGCCGGCGGGAACGGGGAAGGGAGCTCGATGCCGAGCTGGGTGAGACGGGAAGCGATCTTCGACATCGTCTCGACGCTACCGGCCGGCGTCGCGCGGCGTCAGGGTGCGACGGCGACGAGCACCGCGGCAATGCTCAAGCCGAGGCAGAGTGGTGCGAAGAAGCGAGTGTCGTTGCGAGCGAATTCGGTGTGACGCACGCGCTTGAAGAACCCGACGGTGCGGAAGTCCCCGATGGCCCGGGCCAGCATCACTACGCCGAGCCCGGCGCAGCCGACCCGGAACACCCACGTCGGCGACCAACCGGCGACCGCGCCGACGAGGAGCAGCGCGCTGAGCGCGAGCAGGGTCGCGACCACCCAGGTCGCGAGGGCGGACGGCGCGAGCGTGGCTCGTCCTTCGACGGTCGGGATGACCGCGACGGTCCCCGAGGTCCCCCCGAGTGCCCAGTACGCGTGCAGACCCGCGAGCGCCGCGAACACGACAGCCGCGAGGATTCCCAGCGCGTCGATGATCACGACAAGGGTCTTACGGGTGAGCGCGGCGGTCGCCGGGGGAGCTCGCGAGGACCTTGACCTCGCCGGTCCACTTCTGTTCGTCGGCGGGAGTCCACTCCGGTGCGAGCGGGCCGTGGCCCGCGAGATCGGCGACCCGGACCGCCCATTGCCGGAGCACGTGCGACGGTGCCGAGAGGACGACCGCGCCGCCTACGCGCTCGACCCACCGTGCGTTCAGATGCGTCGCGAACGCGGGGTCCTCGGTCCGTTCCTGGGCCCAGAACCGGTCGACGTCCGCGATCGCGCGATCGAAGCCGGCGGTCATGAGCCGGACCGAGCCTTCTGAATCGTCGGTCAACGGCAGGTGCGAGACGAGCGCCTCGATCGCGGCCGGACTCGGGGGCTCGAGCTCCGACCTCACGATGAGGATGGGTGACGACGGGCTCGCGCCGAACGGATCCGGCGCGATCAGCGGGAGATCGATGAGCACGATCGTGCGCGGGCGAGTCTGGAAGGCCATCGCCCAGCTGAGCCGGCCGAGCAGCACGGCGCCCTCGACGTCGCTCAGGATGTGACACGTCTCGTGGTACTCGGTGGTGGCGAAGCGTTCGGTGGTCGTCGGGCGCAGCGAGAGGACCGTGAACCGGTCGCCGTCGAGCTGGATGTTGCGTCGGTGCATCTTGAGCTTGACGGCAGTCGCTGATCCCATGCCGACCATCGTCTCACGGTGGCGCACCGAAGCTGGCAGACAACCAGTCAGCGACGGGGTCGTTCGCCTCGCAGCAGGGCCAGGCTGCGCCATTTCCAGATGCAATCGACGTTCTCGAGCCCGGCGGCGCTGATCCAGGTGAGCTGGCTCGTCATGTCACAGAGCCGGTCGGCGGGATCGTCTCGCGCGCCCATCTCGTCGCGCCACCGGTCGTGGAGTGCCTGCGTCGGGCTCTTCACGATCTCCAAGTTGGCGAACACGCCACCGGGGGCGAGCAGCCGGGCGATCTCCGCGTAGAGCGTCACCTTGCGCGCATCGGAGACGTGATGGACCGCGAGCGACGTGATGATCGCGTCGAACGGGCCGTCGAACGTCAGCTCATGGTCGAGGTCACAGGTGGCGAAGGTGACGCGCACGTCGGCACCGAACCGTTGTGCCGCGGCGTCGAGCATCGGCGGCGACATATCTACGCAGAGCGCGGTGGACTCCGGGTACGCGGCGAGTGCCAGTGCCGTCAATCGTCCGTCACCGCAGCCGAGGTCGAGCACGCGCCCCGGCAACGCGCCGGCGAGGTCGCCTACCAGCACGCCTTCGCCTTCCCTGCGATGCGGCAGGGTGTCAGCCCGATCGAGGTATTCCGCCGCCTTGTCGCCGTCGAGCCACGAGTTCGGCACGAGGCGAGGCTAGAGGGGGGTGAAGGGGATGGTGAAGGCCGGGGACTCGACGCCACCGTCGACCTCGAAGATCTTCCCGGTGACCCAGGACGCCGCATCCGACGCGAGGTAGAGGACGCAGGCGGCGATGTCCTCCGGTTGGCCGACCCGGTGCATCGGAGTGCCGTCCTCGAGCTGAGTGCGGACCGAGTCGTCGGTGAGCACGTGCGCGAGCGCGGCCGTCTCGACGCCGCCGACCTCGATCGCGTTCACCCTCACCTTGGGCGCGAGCTCGGGCGCCATCGCCCGCGTCATCATCGAGAGCGCGGCCTTGGCGGTCGCGTACGCAACGAAGCACGGTTGCACCATGCTCGCCGCACGTGAGGAGATGTTGACCACGCTCCCGGAACCGACCGCGACCATGTGCGGGACGCAGAGCTGGGTCAGCGTGAACGCGGCCAGGACGTTGAACTTGAACGCCGCCTCGACCGCCCGGGCGCTGGTCTGCGGCAGCGGGCGGGGATCCCAACCACCGGCGTTGTTGACGAGGACGTCCACGCGGCCGAGCCCGTCCACGGTGGATTCGACCAATCGCGCCAGCTGATCGGTCTCGGTGACGTCGGTCGGTACGACCACGGCGTTGCGCCCGAGCGCGCGGATCTGCCCGGCGACCACGTCGAGATCCGTCTGGGTGCGGGCGGCCAAAGCGACGTCGGCGCCGGCTTCGGCCAGCGCGATCGCACAACCGGCGCCGATGCCCTGGCCCGCACCCGTCACGATCGCGACGCGCCCGTCGAGCCGGAATCGATCGAGAACCGTCATCGACCCGAGCCGCAGATCACGCCGGGCGGAGCGTGTTCAGCTCCGCCGCGTTGTCGAGCAGGATCAGTCGTCGGGCGCTGGCGTCGAAGTCCTTGAGCTCGCGGACGTAGTCCAGTGGCTCGGGCATGCCCTCGATGTGCGGCCAGTCCGAGCCGAAGATGACCCGGTCCGTGCCCATGAGGTCGGCGATCTCGTAGACGTCGTCCTCCCAGAACGGGTTCATCCAGACGTTGCGGCGGAACTGCTCGACAGGGTCCTCGGAGAAGAAGCCGGGGATCTTGCGGTGCCACGAGCGCAGCTTCCGGAACAGGTCGGCGAGGAACTCGGAACCGTTCTCGACCGACGCGATCCGCACGTTCGGGAACCGCTGGAAGAGCTGGTCGAAGACGAGCGACGCGAGGAAGTCGTAGATCGCGCGCTCCATCGTCAGGATCTTGATCGACGGTCGCTGGGCCCCACTGCCGAACGCGGCGGAGAACCCGTCGGGCGCGTAGCCGTGCGACGTGTAGCCACTGTCTCCCGCGTGCGCGACCACGGTGACACCCGACTCGTTCACCCGGGCCCAGAACGGATCGAACGTCGGGTGGGCCGGCGGCAGTGGGCCGGTGGCGGTGTGCACTGCCGCGGGCCGGAGGCAGATGACGCGCGCGCCGCGGTCCAGCGCCCACTCGAGCTCACGCACCGCCCAGTCCACGTCGCACAGCGAGAGGTACGGCGCCGCGAAGATCCGGTCTTCGTAGTCGAACCCCCAGTCCTCCTCGAGCCAGCGGTTGAACGCGGTGAACGTGATCGCGACCGCTTCGGGGTCGTCTTTCAGCAGCTCTTCGTAGAGCATGCCGAGGGTGGGGAACAACCACACCTGGCTGAGGCCCTGGGTGTCCATCACGCCGAGCCGGGCGTCGCGGTCCCGGTACTCGGGACGGATCGGCTCGCGCTCGCGCAGGAACTCGAGCGGGTTGCGGCCCTCGGGGTTGCCGCGGAAGTAGTCGTGCATCGCGCCGGCTTTGGCGATCGGGTTGAACGTCGGGTTCACGACCGCATGGCTGACCTTGCCGCCCACCACGTGGTACTTCCGGCCGTCGATCTCGGCCCACTGGACGGTGCGCGGCCCGGTCCGCGGATCGAGGTGGCGGGTGAACGCGTCGAGCGCCTCGTAGTAGTGGTTGTCGGCATCGAAGACTGGGTGACCGATCTCGTCCATGTCCGAAAGGGTATAGGCGGTCAGCGCGTGCTTCGCCAGACGACGGGGCAGTCGGGGGAGTCGGGCACGGCGCCGTCGGTGACCGCGTGTTGGTACGCCTTGAGCGGTGCGCCGGCGCGGATGCGCACCCGGGCGTCGTCGCCGCAGTAGCGCACCGAGATGGCCCGCCGCCGGGTAGACGACGAACGGTTCCCACCCGCGGCGTGCAGCGTGCGTGCGTGGTGCACCACGACGTCACCGGGCCCGGTCTCGAACGTGAGGATCTCGGCCGCGGAGAGCGCGTCGACGTCCGGCACCAGGTCTCCTTCGGTGCCCGGGATCGGCATCGTGCTCACGAACAGGTTGGGCCGGTACACCGCGTCCCAACGATGCGAACCACGGGCGTAGCGCACCGCGCCTGTCTCCGGACCCACCGGATCGAGTGGGCACCACGTGGTGCAGAGCTGTTCACCGTCGACGTGGAAGTAGGAGAGGTCCTGGTGCCACGCGGTCCGTTCGAGCGCGCCGGGCTCCTTCACGAGGACGCTGTCCTCGTAGAGGTTCACCTTGGTCGCCCGCAGGAGCGCGCCGACGATCGCCGGCAGGGGCGACCCGGCGGCGAAGGCCAGGAACTCCGGACGCGTGCGCCAATGATCGACGCCGCTCACGAACCGGCCCGTGCTCTCGCTCGCGTCGCCGTCGGTCCGTACCGATTCTCCCGCGGCCGCGAGCGCGCGGCCCATCTCACTCAGGTCTGCGCTCTCGGACCCGGTGAGTGCGGCTTCGACCGGTTGCTCCATCGAGGCGAGCAGTGCGGGCTCGAGCACCCCGCGCAGGCAGATCACTCCGTCGGTCCAGAACGTGTCGACCTCCGCTTCCGTGATCGGGCGCACCGGAGCCGGCGATGGGTCAGCCATAGATCGAGAAGCCGCCGTCGATCGGCAGGGTCTGCCCCGTGATGTAGCGCGCGCCGGGGCCGGCGAGGAACAACACCGACGGTGCGACGTCTTCGGGACTTCCCCACCGACCGAGTGGGATGCGCGCGAACAGCGGATCGGCCATCGACTGCGTGGCGACCATCGGGGCGGTCATGTTCGTCTCGATGATCCCCGGCGCGACCGCGTTGACGCGGATCCCGTCCTTGGCCCACTTCATCGCCAGGGTTCTGGTGACCCCGAGGATCCCCGACTTCGCGGCGCCATACCCCGGCACGAGCTCGATGCCGAAGTACGAGGACATCGACGCGAGATTCACGATGCTCGCGCCACCTTCGAGCGTGCTCGCGGCCAGATGGTCGTGACACGCGACTGCCAGCCGGTAGGCACTCGTGAGGTTCACCGCCACCGACGCCTCGAACCCGGCCGGGTCCGATTCGTCGAGCCCGCCCGGGAAGACCTGGCCGGCGTTGTTCACCAGGACGTCGAGATCGTCGAGGCTCGCGGCGACGGTCTCGATCTCGCCCGGCTCGGTCAATCGGCATTGCCGGTACCGCAGCCCGCCGAGGTCGGTGTCGTACTCGTCGGCCGTGGGACGGGTGCCGGTGATCGTCACCGTTGCCCCCGCACCCTCGAACGCGCGCGCGATCGCGTGCCCGATCCCCGCGCTCCCGCCGGTCACGAGGACGTGAGCGCCGGAGAAGTCGAAGGTCGGGTTCCCACTCATCTCGCGTCCCCCCAGACGGATTCCCACCGGTCCGATTCCACCGAGCGGTACATCGCGAGCGCGGTGCGCAGCTCGCCGAGCGACTGCTCGGGTCCGGCCGCCGGGGTGGCGCCGTCGAGCACGACGGCCGCGAAGTCCGCGAGCTCGCCTTCGTAGGACTGCAGGTAGTTCCCGTTGCCGACCACGGTTCCTCGTGGCTCCGTGCCGTCGTACAGCTTCACCCGCCCGATGCCCTCGATCGTCAGCTCGCCCTTCGTGCCGGTGATCCGGAACAGCGGCTCCGGGCCGAGCGGGCCCGGCGCGAGCAGCGCGTCGAACACCGCGACCGTGCCGCTGTCGAAGCGGCACAGCGCGCGGCACAGAGACTCACCCTCCATGCCCGGGTACGGGTAGCCGAGGGCCGCCACCACCTCCCGGATCTCGCCGAGCCACATGCGGAGTGGACGGATCCAGTGCGAGCCCGCGTCGATCGCCACGCCACCGCCGGCCGCGGCGCGGTCGAACCGCCACGGTCGCTCGCCACCGAAGAACTCGTCGAGGGGCGGCACGAAGCTGCACGCCCGCGCGGTGATGATCTCCCCGAGCGCCCCTTCGTCCACGAGCCGCTTCGCCAGCAGCACCTCGGGCCAGTACTGCGCGTTCTCCGCCACCATGAACGTGGTGCCGGCCACCGCGGCGGTCGCGAGGATCCGGTCACACGCGGCGAGCGTCGGCGCCATCGGCTTCTCGAGCAGCACGTGCAGCCCGGCGGCGAACGCCTCGAGTGCGACGGCTTCGTGCAGGTGGTGGGGGACCATCACGTCGACTGCGGCGAAGCCGCCGGCCGCGGTTGCTTCCGCGAGCGACCGGAATGCGCGAGCGCCGGCCTTCTCGGCCATGGTGTGAGCGCGGGCCGGGTCGGGATCGATCACCGCGGTGACGTCGATGCGCGTGTCGCCGTTGAGGATCGCGTGGAGGTGCCACTCGGCGATCGCCCCGCACCCGACGAACGCCAGTGCCAGCGACTCGGTCACGTCTCTGCCTCCACGTCGAAGCGCTCGCAATACGCGGCGAACCGGTCGCGGACGTCGGTCTCACGCAACCCGAAGTCCGCGAGGGTGTACGCGTGGGCGCCATGCTCGCCTTTCGGGTGCGCGGCGAGATGGGCCCTCATGCGAGTCTCGGCCACCGGGCTCAGCGTCTCGCCGAAGTGGGCGTAGATCCCGCTGACTGCCGCGACCGGGTCGGCGGCCAGCTCGCGGTAGTGCAGGTCGTAGAAGCGTGCATCGCCGACCCGGTCCCGGTGCTCGACGAGCCGGTCCACCATCGTGCCGAGCACGTCGACCCACATCGGCCCGTAGTACCCCTCGAAGTCGGCGTCGGACAAGGAGTCCGGACGCGCGGTGACCGACAGGCTGGCGCTCGACGCGACGGTGCGGACCGGATCCCGGTGCAGCACGACGATGCGGGCATCCGGGTAGGTGGCGACGAGCTGGTCCAGCGCGAGGAGGTGCCCGGGTGCCTTCAGGCTCCAGCGGCCGGGCGCGCGCGACTGGAGCACCTGCAGGGAGAGCCGGTGGTAGTTGTAGGCGGGCTGCATGTCGCAGTGGTGGAGCCACTCGATGTACGACGGGACGCGGAAGAGCCCGTACCAGTCCTGGGCGCGGAAGCTCTGGGTCAGCAGCGCCACGCACTCGGTCGGGCCGTCGCCCGGCTCCCAGTGCACCGCCTTGAGCTGCGGCACCATCGAGTAGATCGCTTCCTGCCGCTCGACTTCGCTCGCGATGCGAGGGTCG
Organism: Acidimicrobiia bacterium; assembly: GCA_038252255.1. GTDB lineage: Bacteria > Actinomycetota > Acidimicrobiia > IMCC26256 > JAENVU01 > Chersky-806. Next base: position 7,895 of record JBBSAM010000012.1, read on the forward strand.
CTCTCGAAGGTGTCGGTCTCGGGCGGTGGGATCGCGTGCAGGCCCTCCCACTTCATGAGCGGCCGGTTGCCCGGGTCTGCGGCGAGCAGCTCGCACAGCAACGTGCTCCCCGTCCGCAGCATCCCGACGACGACGATCGGCTCCCGCACCGCCTCGTCCCGCACCGCCGGGTGGGCGCTCACCCAGGCCGTCAGCTGCAACCGGTTGACGAGTCGTTCGTGGATCCAGGTGCGCAGGATCATCCGGCCGATGTCGTTCAGTGCTGCTTCGCGTTCCACCGCGTCGAGCAGCACGCCGAGCGCCTCGCGCCACGCCGGGTCCCCGAGATCGTCGAGGCCGGTCTCGGCCGCGGCCTTGCTCACGACCTCCTCGATCATCACCACGTCCGTCACGAGTCGAGTTGCGCCTGTGCGGTGGTGATCTGGTGGTGCAGCCACCCCACCAGCCAGAAGTTCTCGTTGCCGTGCTCTTCGAGCAGTGCATCGTGCGCGGCGATGAACGTCTCGAGCGCGCCGCGATGGTCCGGCTCGGTCGCCAGCGCCATCTCGCAGAGCTGCACCGCGCCGATGGCGTCGCCGGACGCAAGTCGCCGCGTGGCCGCGCTCACGATGGCATCCGGCCCACCGGCCATCGTCACCACTTCGGCCCACACCGCGTCGGGCGGCGAGGCGTACAGCTCCGTGGTCGACCGCGCGTGGAACCAGCCCGCGTAGCCCTCCCAGATGGACCGGACTCCCCAGGAGACCTTGCCGTAACCTTCGCCGACCGCGAGCTCGTCGGGCAATCGGATCTCGCGCATGAGGGTGAAGACGTCCTTCCCCTCGTTCATGCCCGCAACGGTCGCGTCGTTCACGTACTGCACCGCGTCACGCACGCGCGTGAGCTCGGTGCGAATCGTGTCACGACCCTCGATCGGATCGAAGTGGCCGGTGCAGAGGATCTCGGGCTCGAGGTCGATGACCGTCTGCACCGCGTCGACGAATGGGAGCGGGAAGCGCAGCCGATCGGCTCGCAACGTCACGAGGTTCGGGAAGTGGCCGAACAGCGCGCTGAAGACGTTGCCCACGAACGCGACACCGCGATCGGGGAGCCAGATGACCGTGGAGTCGATCGTCTCGCCGCCAGGCGTCGAGATCAGCTCGAACCGCGTGCCGCCGACGTCGAGGTCGTAGCGGTCGTCGAAGAGCACGTCGGGGGTCGGCGTCGACTGGGCCGGGATCGGCGAGTCCTCGGGCTGGCTCCTGATGAACGCATCGGCCGCGGCGATCGCCGGAGCCCAGTAGGGCTGGCTGCGCCTGACCCGGAAACGGTGGATCCGCTCGTCGTCCGCCTGGCAGGTCGGGTTGTTCGCCTGGGCGACCAGGACGGTGCCGGGCTCGCGGAACGTGTCCACGCCTCCGACGTGATCGACATGGCCCTGCGTGAGCAGGATGTAGCGGACCGGGCCTCGGTCCACCGCGTCGTACAACCGGCGGTGGTGGCCGGACTCGAAGCCCATCCCGGTGTTGATCACGACCCGACCCTCCGGCGTCACGACGAGGTAGCTGTTGGAGAGTCCCGGGGAGAGCCAGATGTCGTCGGCGACCGGTAGGGCGGAAGCCGCGGACGCGGGCCGAATCTCGAATGCACCCGGACGAGATCGGATGAGAGGCGACCTCACGGTGCGTTCGGCTTCATGCCAAGCTGCCTCGATGCTTGCGGGTCCGGCGAAGGTCGGGTCACTCTACGGCGGGCCGGCCGCGAGCGGTCGGGTGATCCGGGAAGGCGCCGGGACCGAATCGACGAGAGGCCAGGAGGCGAAGCCATGGCGTACGTGATCAGCCACTTCTACGAAGGTGGTACCGAGCCGCAGTACCAGGCGGTGCTCGACGCGGTGCACCCGAGCAACGGACTGCCGGCGGGGCAGCTCTACCACGTGGCCGGGCCGGCCGACGGCGGCTGGCTCGTCGTCGCAGTGTGGGACTCGAAGGCCTCGTTCGACTCGTTCGTCAACGACATGTTGATGCCCGCGCTCCAGAAGGGCGTCGACGGTGGCTTTGCCGGCCCGCCGCAGGAGCGCGCCGCCGAGGTGGCGAACGAGGTGAAGGCCTAGCCGCGGGCGAGCTCCTCCCGCAGCTGCTGCTTGAGCACCTTGCCCGCCGCGTTGCGCGGGAGCTCATCGACGAACTCGACCGTGCGCGGGGTCTTGAACCCGGCGAGGTGGGCGCGCGCGAGCGCGACGAGATCCTCGGCGGACACCGGATCGCCCGGCCGGCGCACCACGACCGCCGCGACTCGCTCCCCCCAACGTGGATCGGGGAGCCCGATCACCGCGACGTCCGCGACGCCGGCGTGCGTGTGCAGGACGGCCTCGACCTCACGGGACGCGACGTTCTCGCCGCCGGTCACGATGACGTCCTTCGTCCGGTCCACCACCGTGAGCAGACCGTCGGCGTCGAGGCGTCCGACATCGCCGGTGTGCAGCCATCCTCCCGCGAGTGCGACCGCGCTCACGTCCGGGTCCTGCCAGTAGCCCGCCATCACCTGCGGGGCCCGAACCAGGATCTCGTGGTTCGCGTCGTCGAGCCGGACCTCGACGCCCGGCGCGGGATAGCCCGCGCCGGCGAGCAGGCGCTCGTCGCCGGTGGCCGCGCGGCGGTGATCGGCCGGGCCGAGGAACACTGCGTTGCCGGAGAGCTCGGTCATGCCGTAGCCCTGGGAGAGGTCGCAGTCCCAGCGCCCGACCGCAGCCCGGAGCACCGGGGCGGGCATGGCTGACGCGCCGTAACCGATCGATCGGACCGACGCGAGCACGCGGTCGTCCGTGCGGGGATCGTCGAGCAGCATCGCGATCATGGTGGGTGCGAGCGAGAGCAGGGTCACGCCGTGCTCGATGATGAGCTCGACCAGCCGGCCAGGGTCGAAGCGACGCATCAGCACCACCGGGCGCGCCATCTTGTGCAACCCGAGCACGTTGTAGCCCGCCACATGACAGAGCGGGAACGGTGTGCAGAAGACGTCGTCGGACTGCACCGGTCGCGCGGTCAACGTTGCATCGACCGCAGCCATGAGGTTCGCGTGGGTGAGCATGGCGAGCTTCGGCGTTCCGGTCGTGCCGCTCGTGCCAATCAGCCAGGCCACGTCGTCGTCGTCGTGCGCGAGCGGTAGGGGAGGCTCCTCGCCGGCCGTTCCCAGCTCGGAGTACAAGCGGTCGACACTTTGGTCGAGTCCGACGATCGTCTCGATCCCCGCGGCACGCGCGGCGTCGGGGCCGAGCCGGTCGAGCAGCTCGTTCTCGCCGACGAGGACTCGGGCCCCCGAGCGCCGGATGCTCCCGATCCACTCGTCGGGATGGAGCCGCTGGTTCAGGGGCACGAGGAGCCGGCCGGCCTGCGGGACCGCGTAGTAGCACTCGACGTACTCGGCGCGGTTCTCGGCCAGGATCGCGACCCGGTCACCCGCTCCGGTGAGCCCGGCGATGCCCCCGGCGATCCGGCGGACGCGCCCGGCCAGCTCGGCGAAGGTCTGCTGGCCCGCGTCCGTCACCAGCGCGACCCGCTCCGGCGCCCGTCGCGCGGCTTCGGCCGGCACCTCATGCAGCAGCATCGGCCGCCATGCTGCCGGTTCCCCTCCTTCCCGGCACGTTCAAGGGCCCCACAGCCCCTTCAGCGGGCCGAGAACGGGGGGAGAGGGCGTTTGACTGGCCTCGGAGCGGGCGGCGACGATGCCGCCATGGCTCACGATCCGATCGTCGAACCGACCGTGCAGGCAGCCGAGCACCTCGAGCCGCGCTTCGTGCACGAGGGGCAGGAGACCGAGGCCGCCGAGCGGCTCGCCGCGTTCTCGCGTGACGGCAAGCGGCCGAACGTGCTCATGGTCGTGTTCGACGACGTGGGCTGGGGTGACTTCGGCTGCTACGGCGGCGGTGTCGCGGTCGGCGCGCCCACCCCGAATCTCGACCGGCTCGCGCGCCAGGGGCTCCTCCTCACGTCGTGCTACTCCGAGCCGTCGTGCACGCCGTCGCGCGCGTCGCTCATGACCGGTCGGCTCCCGATGCGTCACGGCCTGATGCGCCCGCCGATGTACGGCGAGCCGGGCGGATTGCAGGGCGAGATCACGATCGCGCAGCTGCTGGCCGACGCGGGCTACGTCACGCAGGCCGTCGGCAAGTGGCACATGGGCGAGAACGAGGAGAGCCAGCCCCAGAACGTCGGCTTCGACGACTTCTACGGGTTCCTCAGCGTCTCGGACATGTATACGGAGTGGCGCGACCCGTACTTCTTCCCGGAGATCGCCTACAGCGAGGAGCGCACGCGCTGGATCGAGAACCAGCCGTTCAACAAGTGCTTCGTCCACGCGACGAAGGGGCAGCCGGTCGAGAACGTCGAAGAGGTCACGATCCCCGTGCTCTCCGAGCTCGACGACAAGTGGGCCGCATACTCGATCGAGTTCATGCGGCGGATGGCTGAAGAAGACACGCCGTGGTTCCTCTACCACTGCACACGCGGCGCGCACTTCGACAACTACCCGCAGGAGCGCTTCCTCGGGTCGTCGCCGGCGAAGCACCCGTACAAGGACACGATCGTCGAGCTCGACGACATCGTGGGGCGTCTGGTCGCGGAGCTCGAAGCGACCGGCCAGCTCGAGAGCACGCTGGTCTTCGTCACGTCCGACAACGGTCCGGAGATGGAGACGTGGCCCGACGCCGCGTACTCGCCGTTCCGCAGCGCGAAGGGCTCTACCTGGGAAGGCGGCCAGCGGGTCCCGGGGATCCTCTCCTGGCCGGGGATGATCGATGCCGACCGCGCGTCGGACGGCCTGTTCTCGCTCCTGGACTGGTTCCCGACCCTGCTGCGGCTCGCCGGTGCCGAAGGCGCGATGCCGTCCGACCGCTACATCGACGGCGTCGACCAGACCTCGTTCCTCCTCGCGGGTGAAGCCGACTCGAACCGCAAGTACCTCTATTACTGGCTGGGTTCGACGTTCAGTGCGCTCCGGGTGGCTGAGTGGAAGTTCATGCTGGCCTCGACCTCGGACGACGACCGGGACGTGATGAACGTCGGTGGCTTCTCCGGGGTCACCCAGAAGTACACCTACGGCCGCCTTTACAACCTCTACCTCGACCCGAAGGAGACGCGCAGCTACATGATCCGCAAGCTCGCCTACCTCGAGTCGTTCCAGAGCGGCATCGTGAACCATGTCCGCACGTTCGCCAAGTACCCGCCCAAGAGCGTCGTCGGCGGCGTCGGATAACGAACGATCCCGCGCGCGAGACTGCGCCGGTGAACACGTCCTGGTCCCGCCGCCTCGCACCCCTGCTCGACGCGGCGTGTCTCGTGGTCTTCGTCGCCATCGGCCGGGAGCAGCACTCGCTCGACAGCACCGGCGTCACGTGGTTCCTCACCGTGCTCTGGCCGCTTGCGGCGGGCTGGGCGGTCGGCGCGCTGGTGACGAAGCTCTACACGCGCGGCGAGCGGTGGGGACTGCGACTCGCCGGCACGGTGGTCATCGCCGCGGTTCTGGATGCCGTGTTGCGCGGCACGTTCACCGGCCGCGGGTACATCTCGGTCTTCACGGTCGTCCTGTTCGTGTTCCTGAGCCTCATCACCTTCGCGTGGCGCCTCGTGTGGCTCTCGGTCGCGCGATGGAGGCGAACCGTCCCCGCGCGATGACCCATCGGGATCGATGACCGAGCGCACCCCATACCTGGCCTCGCGACTGCAGGGCTTCGCGACGACGATCTTCGCCGAGATGTCCGCGCTCGCCGTGCGGACCGGCGCGGTGAACCTCGGTCAGGGGTTCCCCGACACCGACGGTCCGGCCGAGATCGCGGACGCGGCGATCGCGGCGATCCGGGCCGGGCACAACCAGTACCCGCCGGGCATCGGCATTCCCGAGCTGCGCGAGGCGATCGCCGACCACCAACGGCGCTGGTACGGGCTCGACTTCGACCCGGACACCGAGATCCTCGTGACCGCGGGCGCGACCGAGGCGATCGCCGCGTCGCTGCTCGCGCTCTGCGAGGTGGGGGACGAGGTCGTCACCTTCGAGCCGTACTACGACTCGTACGCGGCGTGCACCGCGATGGCGGGGGCGGAACGCCGGGTGGTGACCCTGCAACCACCGGACTATCACTTCGACCCGGCCGCGCTGCGCGCCGCGATCACCCCGCGGACCCGTCTCCTGTTGCTCAACTCCCCGCACAACCCGACGGGCAAGGTCTTCACCCCGGAGGAGCTCGCCGCGATCGCCGCCCTGTGCGTCGAGCACGACCTGATCGCAGTGACCGACGAGGTCTACGAGCACCTCGTGTTCGAAGGCGCGCACCTCCCGCTGGCGACGTTTCCGGGAATGCGTGACCGCACCGTGACGATCTCGTCGGGCGGCAAGACCTTCTCGTTCACGGGTTGGAAGATCGGCTGGGTCTGCGCATCACCGGAGCTGCTCACCGCGGTCCGCACCGCGAAGCAGTTCCTGACCTACGTCAACGGCGCGCCGTTCCAGTACGCGATCGCGACCGGGCTGCGACTTCCCGACGACCGTTTCGCCGCGCTGGCGTCGGATCTCCGGGACCGCCGCGACCAGCTCTGCGCCGGTCTCGCCGCGGCCGGCTTCACGGTCTACCCGCCCGCGGGCACGTACTTCGTGACGACGGACGTCCGCTCATTGGGCGAGGAGGACGGGCTGGCCTTCTGCCGCGGCCTGCCCGAGCGGTGCGGTGTCGTCGCGGTACCGAACGTCGTGTTCTACGACGACGAAGCCGCCGGTCGCTCGCTCGTGCGCTTCACGTTCTGCAAACGGCCCGAGGTGCTCGACGAGGCGATCAGCCGCTTGGGAACGCTCTGACTCCCGCGGGCGGCTCGCTACTTGAGGCGCTCGACGATCCGGTCGGTCTGGGCCTGCTGCTCGTAGACGAACCGGGCCAGCCAGAACCGCAGGAAGCTGGCGAGCGAGTAGCGCAGGAAGAGCGCGGCGCCGACGACCGCCCCGGTCATGCCGCCGATCGCGAGGACGAGCGCGTCGTTCTGGGTGAGCGGATTCGATGTCCCGTGGGACATGAAGTAGGCGCTGATCGCCACGATGAGACCCACGGACATGAACGCGATGCCGACGCGCAGCCAGACGCGGTCGCGTCCAGTGGCAGGGTCGCGCACCTTCATGTCCGTGATCTCCTGCTTGAACTGCTCCACGCGCTCGTGGCTCTCGATCATGCCGCCCCCGTCATGCACCTAGATAGGCCTTGGACAAATCGTCACGCAGCTCGCTCGGCCGTCCGGCTCGCGCGATCCGACCATGCACGATAATGGCTGCATAGTCGGCCACACCGAGGACCGTGCTGGCAAACTGCTCCACCACGAGGATCGAGACACCCTGCTTCGCCACCTGCGCCACGATGGCGTAGAGCTCCTCGACGATGATCGGCGCCAACCCCATCGACAGCTCGTCGAGGATGAGCAGCGCGGGATCCGTCGCCAGCCCGCGGGCCATGGCGAGCATCTGCTGCTCACCGCCGCTGAGCGTCCCGGCGGTCTGGGTCCGGCGTTCCTGCAACCGGGGGAAGCGGGAGTACGCCCGTTCCTCCACCACGGCCTCGGACGTGCCGGTGTAGGTCATCATCCGGAGGTTCTCCCGCACCGTGAGGTTCGGGAAGATGCCCTTTCCCTCCGGGATCAGGCAGAGCCCCCGGCGGGCGAGCTCCTCCGGCCGGACACCGTTCACACGCCGGCCGGCGACCAGCACGTCGCCCGCGGTCGGTGGGTGCAGTCCGGCCGCGACGCGCAACGCCGTGGTCTTGCCGGCCCCGTTCGGGCCGAGCAGTGCCACGACGCTGCCTTCGGGCACCTCGAGATCGATGCCGAACAGCACGTCGATCCGCTCGTAGGCGGCGTGGACGTTGCGCAGCTCGAGCAGGTTCACGACGGGCCCGCCGCGCTGCCGAGGTAGGCCGCCAGGACGGCCTCGTTCTGCTGGATCTCGCCCGGGCTGCCGACCGCGATGATCTGGCCGAAGTCCAGGACGTGCACGGTCTGGCAGACGTTCATCACGAGGTGCACGTCGTGCTCGACCAGGACGACGACGGTGCCCTCCGCGGCGAGCTCCTGCAGCAACGCGGCGAACTGGGCCGTCTCGGTCTCGTCCTGGCCCGATGCCGGCTCGTCGAGCAGCAGCACCTCGGGCTTGGTGGCCAGCGATCGGCCGAGCTCGACCAGCCGGCACTGCCCGGTGGGGAGTGCGTCCACCCGTTCGTCGGCGATGTCTCGCAGACCGACCCGGTCGATGATCTGCTCGACGACCTCGGCCGGGTCGTCCTTGTCCTTCGAGTAGCCGTGCCGGATGTCGGCCGCGACGCGCACGTTCTCGCGCACGGTGAGCAGGCTGAAGAGCTCCAGCCGCTGGAACGTGCGCGCCAGCCCGAGCCGGGCCCGCTTCGTGGGGCTCAGACCGGTGATGTCGCGGCCGTTCAGCACCACCCGGCCCGCGCTCGGCGGCAGCAATCCGGTGATGACGTTGAAGAGCGTGGTCTTGCCGGCGCCGTTCGGCCCGATGAGGCCGGTGATGCAGCCCGGCTCGGTCGCGAGGTTCACCATGTCGAGCGCGACGTTGCCACCGAACCGCACGGTGACGTCTCGGACCTCAAGCGACGCCATGCATCTCCGCCTCGCTCAGGCCGACCTCGCGGTCGAGCTCCCGCAGGTCCTCTGCCGTCCACGGCCGGTCGATGCCGCGCCACTCGAGCGGCACGTCGTCGAGCTCCTCTTCCGGCTCCCCGGCCGCTTCCTCGACCGCGCGTGGCCGGGCCAGGCCGGCCGCGATCCCCGCGATCCCGACCATCACGATCGAGAGGACGACGTAGGTCCAGTTGTCGAACACGTCCCCGAGGCGCAGCCCGTACAGCGCCGCGAGGCCGACGCTCATCGCCGCCATCACCCGCGGTGCCTTGAGCAGCGGGTCGAAGCCTTCACGGAAGTCCTGGACCGCTCCGTTCGGGTTGCGGCCGAGCGCGATGCCGGCACCGCCCGGGAGCAGGACCACCCAGCGACTGAGCGACGGGATCAACGTCACGATGAGTGGGAGCAGGACGAGCAGCGATGCGGCACCGAACAGGGCGCCGCCGACCGCGCCGATCCCGCCGACGACCGTCAACGCGAAGATCTGCAGGCTGCCGACCAGCTCGAAGTTGCTCGGCGTGATCGACGAGAGCTGCATCGCGAAGAGCGCGCCGCCGAAGCCGGCGATGCCCGCGGAGATGGCGAAGACGGTGAGCTTGGTGCCGAGGAGGTTCATGCCCAACGTGGCGCAGGCCGCTTCGCTGTCCTTCATCGCGAGCAGGCGCCGCCCGAGCCGCCCGCGACGGACCGCGATCACGACCAGCGCGACCAGCGCGAACGCGACCGCGACCAACACCATCTGCGACGCGGCATCGTCGAAGGTGTTGCCGAAGAGGACGAGCGGGTCGACCGCGACGGATCCGTTCTTGAACAGGTTGACCGTGAAGAGACCGAACACCTCGAAGCTCGGCAGCGTGAACACCCAGCGGTCGAGCACCACCGCGAATGCTGCGGTTCCGAGCGCGAGATAGATGCCGGAGAGGCGCAACGCCGGCAGGGCGACCAGCGCGCCCACTGCCGCCGCGATCAGCACCGCCCAGAGGAGCGCGACCGGATCGCCACCGGCCCCCATGTGGGCCATCACGACCGCGCCGATCCCGGCGAAGCTGAGCTGGCACAGCGAGATCTGGCCCGCGTACCCCACGAGCGGGACGAGTGAGAGCGCCACGATGCCGATCGAGAACACCCGGCCGTAGGTGATGAGGTCGGGATCGCTCATCGTGGTCGCGGCGACGATCCCGATCGCGACCATCGCGGCGGCGAACGCGATCGCGCCCTTGACCGTGGGCGTCGGGAAGAATTCGCGGCTGCGACTCATCCGGCCGCGCAGGCGCGGGTTCGGGAGCGCGAGCAGCACGATGAACAGGATGATGGCGGGGATGGCGAGGCGGAGACCGCTCAGGTACTGGTTCTGAGGGAGGTAGCCCGAGAGGTAGCCCTCCGAGCAGCCGACGACGATCGCGCCGAGGAAGGTCAGCGGCAGGCTCCGGAGCCGGCCGAAGATCGCGGCCGCGTACGCGCTGACGATGAGCAGCGAGAGGGATGCCGCGTCCAGCGCGATGCCGGGAGCGATGAGGATCCCGCCGAGCGCGGCGAGGGAGGTGCCGATCGCCCAGGCCAGCATCGAGACCCGGTCGGGGCGGGCGCCGTTCAGCGCCGAGAGGGGCCGGTCGTCCACGGCTGCCCTCATGGCGATCCCGATCCGGGGCCGGGTCAGCACGATGCGCAGGATGATGGCGACTGCGACCGCGATGCCGATGGTGATCGCCTGGTGGATCGTGATCGTCGTGGCGCCGAGGTCGATCGGTGACCGGGTTGCGAAGAAATTGGCCATCGGCCGGCTGACACCTGGCTTCCAGATGAGCTGGGCGAGACCGATCATGAACAGGAGCAGCGAGATCGAGACCACGAGCTTCACGGTCTCGGTCGTGTTCTGCAACCCACGCATGATCACGGCTTCGAGCAGCACGCCGAAGAGCGGGGCCAGTATCACGAGCACCACGAAGAGCGCGATCGGTGCGGGCCAGCCCCAGTCGAAGCGCAGCTGCCAGTAGGTGAACGCGAACAGCATCCCGGCCGCGCCGTGGGCGAAGTTGAAGATGCCCGTCGTCGTGTAGGTGAGCACGAGACCGCTCGCGATCACCGCGTAGATCGCCGCGATCGTCAGGCCGACAATCGTGAAGGTCAGGAACTTGTCCACGGTCTCCCCGTCGACCCGGTCTCGGCTCGGTGTGGGAATCGGGAGGATCGCGCGGCGGTCCTCCCTCTGCCCCCGGTTACTTGAAGTCCGCCATGGTGAGGCCGACGTCCGCCAGCGTCACGCCCTTGGGCGGGTTCTTGAGCTTGTAGATGCTGGTCGGATCGCACTTGAAGATGCCGTCGCTGGCCCCGATGTTCGCGAGCTTGAACCCGCTCGGCGTCGCGAGCTCCATCGCGAAGCACGTCGGTGATGTACCCGCACCCGGGTTCTGCTCGGCGTGCAACCCGCCCCCGGTCCACGACGTGACCTTCTTGGCGTTGTCGTAGACGCACTTGCGGGTCACGTCGTTCCCGCACTCCTTGGCCGCCTGGGCGAACAGGAGCCAGGCGGAGAAGGCCTGCAAGCCGAGGTACGTGCGGTTCTTGCCGTCCGGCTTGTACTGGGCGAACGCGTCCAGGTACTGCTTGGTCGCGGTACCCGCCTTCGCCTGCTCGAACGGGTAGAAGACGCTCCGGATGTACACGTTGTCCTTGATGGCGCCCTGGCCGTTGTCGATCAGCTTCGCGTCGTAGTGGTTCGCGTCCGTGCGGATGAAGTCCGGCTCGTAGCCGATGTTGTTCATCGCCTGGAGCAGCTTGGCGAGGAACTCGGGTTCGCCGACCCAGATGAGCCCCTTCACGCCCTTGCTCTGCAGGTTCTGCGCGTACGGAGTCCAGTCCTGGACGCCGAGCGACGGGTACACGTCGTTGTAGACGTTGTGCCAGCCCAGGGCGTCCGCCATCTCCTTGGTCTGGTTCGCGACCGTGCGGGTGGTGGCGACGTCACCGGTGAGGACGCCGTAGTTCTTGGCGCCCTCGGGGAATTTCTTCGCCAACCACTTGAGGTCCCCGTCCGGCAGGGTGGTGACCGAGTTCGGCACCGGCTGGACGAGCAGATCGGCACCGCGGGCCTCGGGGCTCACCGCGTACCCGGCGATGTCCGGCATCAGGCACTCGAGACGGGTCTTCACCCCGTCCTGGTCGAAGACCGCGCCGCCACCGACGGTCATGAAGTCCTCGGCACAGCTGGCAGTCATCTGCGCCTTGGTGTTGGTCAGCGCCGCGTCGCGTTTGTCGACGACGAGCTTGCGACCGTTGATCCCGCCGCGGTCGTTGCACCAGGCCGTGAAGACGTCGGCGGTGTCGAAGAGCTCCTGGTTGAGCCCGGGCCGGCCGACGAAGCCGATGTCGGAGAACGTGGCCAGGCGGATCTCGGTCGGTGTGACGCCCCTGGCCGGCGATCCGCTGGGCTTACCGCTCTGACAGACATCCTTCAGGGTGCCGAAGTCGGCACTCTTCGCAGTGCCGCCGCCCGACCCCGCGGTCGTGGAGGTCGACCCGCTGCTCTTGTTGTCGCTGCGGCCGCACGCGGCCGCCACGAGTGCGAGGGCGACGATCAACGCCAGCCACCGGAATCTCCTCACAGTCCCCCCTCGGGCCTGACATCGCGAGCTTCGATCCTGATCTGACGCCCCGTCAGATGTGGAGACAATGCCCCGTCACGCGCCAGGGTGCAAGCCGCCTCCGCCGGCGATCGCGGCGGTGCTCGCGGTACCGGTCGACGCTTCCCAGAGACGGGCATAGCGACCGTCCCGGGCGAGCAGCGACTCATGGGTCCCGTCTTCGACGATGCGGCCGTCGTCGATCACGATGATCCGATCGGCGAGGCGCGCAGTCTGCAGGCGGTGCGCGATGAGGATCGTGGTGCGACCTCGGGACGCCACCTGCATCGCCGCCGTGACTCGTGCTTCGGTCGCGAGGTCGAGGTTCGACGTCGCCTCGTCGAGCAGCAGGATGGCGGGGTCGACGAGATGGGCGCGCGCGAGTGCGATGAGTTGACGTTCCCCGGACGAAAGCGAACGGCCGCGCTCGCTGACGTGGGTCAGGTAGCCGGCGGGCAGCACGGCGATGAAGTCGTGGGCGCTCACCGCACGGGCGGCGGCTTCCACCTCCGCGTCCGTCGCGCCGGCGCGCCCGAACGCGATGTTGTCCCGGATCGTCCCGGAGAACAGGTAGGCCTCCTGGGGCACGATCCCGAGGTGGCCGTGGAATGCCACGGTCTCGTACTGATCGACGGGAACACCGTCCACGAGCACGCGGCCCGACGTCGCGTCATAGAAGCGCGCCACCAGCTTCAGCACCGTCGACTTCCCGGCGCCGGTCTCGCCGACCAGTGCGACGGACTCGCCGACCGGGATGCAGAGCTTCACGCCGCGTAGCGCGTCGGTGACCGTCTGCGGGTATCGGAACACGACGTCGTCGAACACGATCTCGCCGCGGATCTCGCCCGGAACGATCGGGTCGGCGGCCGGAGGCACCGACGACTCCTTGGCCAGGAGCTCGTCGATCCGGTCCAGCGACACGCGCGCTTGCTGGTAGGAGTCGAACGTCTGGGACAGCTGCTGGATCGGGCTGAAGAAGAGGTCGAGGTACAGCAGGAACGCGATGAGCGTGCCGGCCGGAAGCGACCCATGGGCGAGGAGGACGCTGCCGACTCCGAGCACCAGCGCGGCCGCGAGCTCCGAGAGCATCTCGACGAACGGGAAGTACATCGCGACGAGCTTCTGCGCGCCGAGCCGGGCGTTCAGGTAGCCGCGAGCCACGTTCTCGAATTCGTCCTGGTTGGTTCCCTCACGTACGTAGGCCTGGGAGACCCGCACGCCGGAAAGGCCTTCCTGCAGGTTCGCGTTCACCGTCGCGATGTGCTGGCGCGCGCTGTCGTACGCGCGGCTCGAGTTGCGCTGGAACCAGATCGTCGCCCCGATCAGTGGTGGCAGGACGAGTGACGTGGCCAGCGCGAGCTTCCAATCCATGAAGACGAGCGCGACCGCGACCCCGACGAGGGTGATCCCGTTGACGAGCGCCGTGACCAACCCGGTCTGGAGGAACTGCGAGAGCGAGTCGACATCCGTCGTCATCCTCGTCATGACCCGGCCGGCCATCTCGCGCTCGAAGAAGTCGATGCCGAGTCGTTGGAGATGGGCGAACAGCTTCACCCGCAACGCGAACAGCATGCGCTCGGATGTACGGCCCATCACCCGGGTCTGCGCCCACATCACCCACCAGTCCGCGAGGGTGACGGCCAGGAACGCGACCGACGCGGCCCACAGCGCGCTCTCTGCCCCTTTACCGACGCCGTCGTTGATCCCGAGCCGGATCAGCCACGGCCCGGCGACGGTCGCGAGCGCGTCGAGCGCGACGAGCACCAGTCCGGCCATGAGCGGCCAGCGGAACGGGCGCAGGAACCGCGTGAACCGGAACGGCGTCTCGAGCCGCGTCTGGGCGGCGACGTCGACTCCGGGCTCGTCCGCCGGGGGTGGCAGCGTGGCGACCTTGGCCATGAGCTCGGGGGTCGGCGCGAGCGCCGGGCCCATGCCGCCCATGCCGCCGCCCATGCCCCCGCGGCCGATGCCGGCGTTCGCCGCCGTCGCGGTGGGGTTGAGTCCGATCGGTGCGGGCTCGGGCCGGGCCGGCCAGGCGGAGGGCGTGATGCCGTCGCGGTTCGGCTGCCCCGCGCCCCGGTCGGGCTCGCCGGCGGCGCCGCCCGAGCCGAGGTCGACGCCTTCCACGTCGTCGCCCGGACCCGCGAGGAGGTTCCGGTACACCCGGCACCGCACGAGCAGCTCGTCGTGCGTCCCCTCGTCCAGCACCCGCCCCTGGTCGACCACGACGATGCGATCGGCGAGCTCGAGCGTCGACCGCCGGTGGGCGATGAGGATCGTGGTGCGACCGACCAGGATCCGGCGCAGCGTGTTGTGGATCTCGGTCTCGACGCGCGCGTCGACCGCGGATGTCGCGTCGTCGAGCAGGAGGATCCGAGGATCGCTCAGCAGCGCGCGGGCCAGTGCGATGCGCTGGCGTTGGCCGCCCGAGAGCGTGAGACCCTGCTCGCCGACCACCGTCTCGTACCCGTCCGGGAGCCCCATCACGAACTCGTGGGCCTCGACGGCGCGGGCCGCCGCTTCCACGTCGGCGTCACTCGCCTCGGGCCGGGCGAACGCGATGTTGTTGCGAACGGTGTCCGAGAAGAGGAACGAGTCCTCGAAGACGACACCGATCTGCTCACGCAAGGACGTCAGTGTCACGTCGCGCACGTCGACGTCGTCGATTCGCACCGCACCGGAGTGCACATCGTAGAAACGGGGGAGCAGCAGCCCAACTGTGGACTTCCCCGACCCCGACGTACCGACGAGCGCGACGGTCTCGCCGGGGTGCACCGTCAGCGAGAAGTCGCGGAGCACCGGCTCGGTGCGGAGGTACCCGAACGTCACGTCTTCGAAGGTGATCTCACCGCGCGTGGGCGTGAGCTCGGTGGCGCCGGGTCGCTCCAGCACGAGGGGGGTGCTGTCGAGCAGCTCGAAGATTCGCTCCGCCCCCGCGCGCGCGAGCTGCGCGATCGTCAGCATGCCGGCGAACATCCGCACCGGCGCGACCAGGGCGAGCATGTAGCTCGAGAACGCGAGGAACACGCCGAGGCTGATCCGGTGGTCGAGCGCGAGCCAGCCGCCGAGCGCCAGCACCGCGACCATGCCCAGGGACGGGATGGTCTGGAGCAGGGACTGCAGGCGGGCCTGCATGCGCACGAGGCGGAGCCGCGATCCGAAGAGCGCTTCGGAGCGGTCCGTGAGCTGATCGAGCTGACGTTGCTCCTGCCCGAACCCCTTGACGATTCGCACCCCGGTGACGGACTCCTCCACGACGGTCGCGACTTCGCCGGCGAGTTGCTGCGCGTCCCAGCTGGCGGGGAAGACGGCGGTCCGCAGCCGCAACGCGGTCCAGAGCAGTGCGGGGGTCACGAGGAGCATCACGACGGTGAGCAGCGGCGAGAGCGTGGCCATGATCACGAGCGAGATGAGGAACATCAGGACGTTGCCGATCGCGATCGGCAAGAACTGCAACAGGCCCTGGATCAGCATGATGTCGGAGCCGGCCCGGCTCACCAGCTGGCCGGTCTGCATCGCGTCGTGACTCGCGAAGTCGAGGCGTTGGAGCTGGCGGAAGATGGCCGTCCGGAGATCGTGCTGCACGGCGAGGGCGATGCGCCCGCCGCGGAACCGACGGACGAACGCCAGCCCGAAGCGTGCGATCCCGAACGCGACGAGCAGCAACAGCCAGGGCCAGAGCGCGCGCGAAGGATTCGAGATCACGTCATCGACGATGACCTTCTCCACGAGCGGTGCGAACGCCGCGATCGCCGTCCCCACGATCGCGACGCTGAACGCCGCGATCGCATCCCGCCGGTGCGGCCGGATCCAACCGATCAGCCGCCGGATCCAACCCGTTTGCCGGGTCATGGGCCGGTCTTCTCACGCTCGCGGATCTGCGCGCGTTCCAGCAGCGCGCGGTCGAGCTGGTCCAAGCCGTCGAGGAACCCCGCCCGGTCCGTGATCGTCCCGACCAGCGGCTCGAGGCGCTCGGCCATCGCCGTCTCGGCCTCGGCCAGGGCCCGGCTCCCCGGCTTGGTGAGCCGCAGGCGGATGGCGCGGCGATCCCCTTCGACGGGCTCGCGGGCCAGGAAGCCCCGTTCGACCAGGCCGTCGACCACCGCGCTGACGCTCGGCTTCGTGATCGCGAGCCGGCCGGCGAGGCGGGTGGCGCGCTCGTCCCCGGCATCCACGAGGGCCAGGACCCGGTACTGCGGCAGGGTGAGTTCCCCGGCGGCGCGCTCGAGCACCCGGGCCAGCAGGGCGAGGGTTCGGGCCGCGCGGGGTAGGTCGTCCATCTGGTGAGGATACCGAATGGTGTGGGTCCCGAACTATTGAATTTTCCGGCGTCCCCGGCCTCCGGCGACCGAGGGGGCCCGATCCCGCCGAATTCGGTGGCTCAGGTCGTCGTCGGAACCCGCCGATGGTCTCGGACGTCGAGACTTTGGGGCAGACGGAATGACACCAGGCGACCATACCGAGGAGCGATTCGGCACGGGCCCGGCCCGGAGCCAACAGCTCGCGCGCCGGCGCGCCCTCCTCGCGATCTACGCCACCGTCCCGATCGCGGGCGCGGCCTTCTACTGGTTCCGGGTCGAGGGTTGGGTCGCGGACACGCCCTTCGGCATCCTGGTCGTCCTGCTCGTCATGGTCTCGGCGTTCAACCTCGCGTCGATCGCGTGGCTGAAGGGTGCCCCCGAGAGTCCCATCCGAATCCAGGTACGTCTCGGTGTCTCGACCCTCGCGACCACTGCCGTCATCTACGCAGTCGGTTGGGGACCGATGCTGATCGTCGGCTACGGCGTCGGCTTCGCGGCCGTGCTGCAAGAAGCCGGTTCCGCGAGCTGGCGTTCCGGTTTCGCCTGGAGCGTCGTCGGCGTAGGTCTCGGACAGGCCGCGATCCAACTCGGCATCGCGCCCACGATGATCGACTCGGGTCTCGGCAACGCCCTCGCGCTCGGCGGCCTGATCTGCTTCGGCATCGTGGCACGCGTGCTCGGCGTGAAGGCGGCGGAGGCGGAAGAGGCGGAGCATGCGTTGCGAGACCGCGGCGAGCAGTTCCTGTCGCTCCTGAAGCACGCGGTCGACGTGATCGCGGTCGTTGATCGTGACGGTCGCCTGGAGTTCGCGAGTCCCGCGGTAGCAGCACTGCTCGGCTACACGCCGGCGGAGATCGAGAACGGCTCCATCGCCGTGCTGATCCAGGACTTCGAGCTCGATCGGCTCCTGCGCCGGATCGGCAACGTGGCCGATCACCCGGGCCTGACCCAGACCATGGACGACCTGCAGCTCCGCCATCGCGACGGCACGATCCGTTGGTCGGACGCAACGTTGACCAACTCGTCGGGCCAGTGGGGCGACGCGATCGTCCTCAACGTGCACGACGTCACCAAGCAGCGTGAGCTCGAGGAGCAGCTGCGCCACGACGCGCTCCATGACCCGCTGACCGGGCTCTGGAACCGCCCGGCCTTCAGCCAGTACACCGAGAAGGCGTGCATGCGCGCCGGGCGCGAGCGGTTCACCCTTGCGCTCCTGTTCGTCGATCTCGATGGCTTCAAGCAGGTCAACGACACCCTCGGCCACGGGTTGGGGGACGAGGTGCTCGTCCAGGTCGGCAGGCGGTTGCGCGCGTGCCTCCGCGGCACCGAAGTGCTCGCGCGCCTCGGCGGTGACGAGTTCACCGTCCTGATCGAACGCGTCAGCAGCGCTCGGGACGCGATCGAGATCGCGGATCGCATCCACGCCGACCTCACGCGCCCGTTCGAGGGACCCGAGGGCCCACTGTTTCTCGGCGCCAGCGTCGGCATCGCGTTGAGCGAGAACGGCTTGCTCAGCGCCGCCGAGCTCCTGCGCGACGCCGACCACGCGATGTACTCGGCCAAGCGGTCGGGCCGGTCCGGCTGGAAGCTGGCCGACCCGGGCGGCACTGCGAGCCCGATCGCCGCCCGCTGACCGTCGCACTAGCGTGCGCCGGGTGGACGAACTGGACCTGCCCGGGGGAGCGGGGGCGCAGCTGGCGGCCCAGGGTCGCGCGGCCGACGCCATCCTGGAGGACCTCGCCGCCCGCCAGTCGCGCGAACCCGACGTGCACGGCAATCGCCTCTTCGGGCTCGTCTACCCGACCGGGCGCGCGGACCTGGAGACCCTGCTCGAAGAGGTGAACCGCCGCTATCTCTTCGGGAACGCGCTCAACCCGTTCAAGTTCAAGGAGCTCGCGGCACTGACCGACGACGTCGTCTCCATCACGTCGGGACTCCTCCACCTGCCCGAAGGCGGCGGGGGAACGATGACGTCGGGCGGCACCGAGTCCATCCTCATGTCGATGCTCGTGAGCCGCGAGCGGGCCAAGCTGCGCGGCATCGAACGTCCGCAGATCGTCGCGCCCGAGTCCGCACACCCCGCCTACGCGAAGGCCGCCCACTACTTCGGGATGGACGTGGTGCGGATCCCCCTCGACCGCAGCTACCGCGCGGACGTGCGTGCGGCTGAATCGCTTCTCGGGCCGGACGCGGCAGTGGTCGTCGCGTCCGCGTTCTCCTACCCGTACGGCGTGATGGATCCGGTCGAGGATCTCGCCGCGCTGGCCGCGGCGAACGGTGTCGGCTGCCACGTCGACGCGTGCATCGGCGGGTTCGTGCTGCCGTTCCTCGAGCGGCTCGGCCATGACGTGCCACCGTGGGACTTCCGGGTTCCGGGCGTCACCGAGATCTCGGCCGACGTGCACAAGTACGGGTACTGCCCCAAGGGTGCGTCCGTGGTCCTGCACCGCGATGCGGACTGGTTCGGGCACCAGGTGTTCCTCTACGACAACTGGGGTTCCGGTCTCTACGGGTCGCCGGGAGTCGCAGGGGCGCGCCCGGCCGGGCCGATCGCCACTGCGTGGGCCGCGCTGACGTACCTGGGTGAGCAGGGGTACGTCGAGATCATGCGCGACCTCATGGCGACGACCGCGCAGGTGCGAGCCGGCATCGAGTCGATCGACGGGCTCGAAGTCGTCGGCGATCCGATCGGGCCCGTGCTCGCGATGCGGTCCGACACGATCGACCTGTACGCCGTCGGCGACGTGATGGACGACAAGGGTTGGAACCTGAACCGCAACACGGACCCCCGTGGGCTGCACGTGATGCTCTCGCCCGCGCATACCCCGGTAGCCGGCCGGCTGCTGGACGATCTGCGCGACGCTGTCGCGCATCACGGTCAATCACGCGGTGTGGAAGCGCGCTACTCATGAAGGCAGACGAGATGACCCCGCAGGACCTGGTCGAGATCGAGCTCATCAAGCGGGTGAAGTACGCGTACTTCCGCAACCTGGACCTGAAGCAGTGGGACGAGATCGGCGAGCTGTTCACCGACGACGCGACCTGTTCGTACAGCGCGGGCGCGTACGCCTACGACGGGCGCGAGGCGATCGTGGGCTTCTTCCGCAAGGCGATGGGCCGGGAGACCTTCCTGTCGAGCCACAAGGCGCATCACCCCGAGATCGAGCTCTCCGGGCCGGACACCGCAACCGGGGTGTGGGCGCTCGAGGACACGGTCGTCGACCTCCAATGGGAGCTCGACATCCGCGGTGCCGCGTTCTACGAGGACGAGTACGTGAAGGTCGGTGGCGCGTGGAAGATCCGACGCACGGCGTACAAGCGGGTGTTCGAGGAGATCTCGTCGCGCGCCGGGCGCGCCGGGCTGCAGCTGACCGCGTCGTGGTGGGGGACGGGCGGTCGCAGCTCGTTGCCGGCGCCGGAATAGTGGCTCTCTTCCATGGCTGACGCGCTCGACCTCGTCATCCGGAACGGCACGGTCGTCGACGGCACCGGGCTGCCGGGTTCGGTCGCCGACGTCGCGATCAGCGGCGATCGCATCGTTGCGGTAGGTGAGGTCGACGGCCATGGTGCTCGCGAGATCGACGCGACCGACCGGCTCGTCACCCCGGGCTTCGTGGACCTGCACACCCATCTCGACGCGCAGATCGGTTGGGACCCGCTGCTCAGCTCGTCGTGCTGGCACGGCGTCACATCGGTGGTGATGGGGAACTGCGGCGTCACGTTCGCGCCCGTCCGCCCCGAGGACCGGGAGTACCTCGCCGAGATGATGGAGTCGGTCGAGGACATCCCGGCCGCGAGCATCCTCGACGGGCTGCCGTGGACCTGGGAGACCTACGGCGAGTACCTCGACGCGCTCGAACTGCTGCCGAAGGCCATCAACGTCGGGGGCATGGTCGGTCACTGCGCGGTGCGCTACCACGCGATGGGCGACCGCAGCCTGACGACCGAGCCCGGCGAGCCGCCGACCGCGGCGGAGCTCAGCGCGATGTGCGCGCTCGTCGACGAGGCGATCGGCGCCGGCGCGCTCGGATTCTCCAGCTCACGGACGCTGCGCCACCGGGTGCCGGACGGCCGGTTCGTGCCAGGGACCTGGGCCGAAGCCGCTGAGCTCGTGGCGCTGGCGTCCGTGTTGCGCGCCCGCGGGCGCGGCGTGATCGAGTGCGCGCCCCGCTTCGACGGCGACGGCCCGGCCGAGCCGCGCGTGGAGTCCGAGCTGGCCTGGATGTGCGAAGTTGCGCGCACGAGTGGTCGCCCGGTCACGTTCAACCTCTCGCAGACGCGTGAACAGGGCGACCACTACCGCCGGGCGATGGAGCTGGCCGTCATGTCGAACCGGGCCGACGGAACCCGGATCCGACCCCAGACCACGAGCAAGTGCGTGGGTGTCGTCTTCTCCCTTGCCAGCAGCACGCCATTCGACCGGGGGCCCCGGTGGAAGGGGATGAAGAGTCTTCGGTTGCGCGAGCGCCTCGAGCTGCTCCGCGACCAACGCGTCGAGCTCATCGCGGACTTCCTGAGCGCGGTACCCGATCCATGGGCCGGTATGGATGCGTACTTCGTCGTGGACGGGCACCCCGAGATCCGCTACGACAACCGACCCGAGGCGAGTCTGGCCGCGGTGGCGCGCCGTCGTGGGGTGACTCCGGTCGAAGCATTCATCGACCTGTGCCTCGAGACCGACGGCCGGGTGGTGCTCCAGTGGCCGCTGCTCAACCAGGAGCTCGACGCCATCGAGGAGATGATCACGAGTGACGTCGTGCTCATGGGTCTCGCGGATGCCGGCGCGCACGTCGGTCAGATCATCGATGCCAGCCAGCCGACGTACTTCCTCACCTACTGGGTGCGCGAGCGGGGCGTGCTGACGATCGAGGACGCGATCCGCCGGCTGAGCTCGGACACCGCGGAGTTCATGGGGATACCCGATCGGGGCGTCATCCGCCCGGGTGCGTTCGCGGACGTGAACGTCATCGACTGGGATCGGCTGGGGCTCGCGATGCCCGAGTTCGCACACGACTTCCCGCACGGTGCCGGGCGCTGGATCCAGCGCGGCACGGGCTACGACGCGACGGTGGTGAACGGTCGGGTCGCGTTCGAGCACGGCGAGCACGCCGGCGACTACGCCGGGACGGTCCTACGCGGCGGAGGAGAAGTGTGAGCATCTTCGATTTGACGGCGGCCGACGAGGGCCGGCACCCGGCCGGATCCGAGGAGCTGTGGGGCGAGTCGTGGTACCTGGACTGGGCCGCGGCTGACGCGAGCGCGGGTGGCTACGTGCGTCTCGGCCTCTATCCGAACCTCGGCATCTCCTGGTGGTGGATCGCGCTGGTCGGCGCGGGGCGCCCGCTCGTGCTCGTCGTGGACCACGAGCTGCCGTGCCCCGAAGGAGATGCCGCGCTCAGCCCGGTTGCCGGTTCGACGCGCGTCGGGCTCTCGGTGCCGGAACCGCTGCGCCGCTTCCGGGTCGTGAGCGATGCCGTGGGCGTGGAGCTCGGGGATCCCGCGCAGGCGTTTCACGGCCTCGACGGCCCGACCGTCCCGGTGCAGCTGGATCTCGAGTGGGAGAGCCGAGCCGAGGCGTTCCCGTACGCGATGACGACGCGCTACGAGATCTCGTCGTGGGTCACGGGAACGGTGACGATCGGCGACGAGACGGTCGCGGTCGACTGCGCGGGCCAACGCGATCACTCCTGGGGCGTGCGCGACTGGTGGCAGTTCCCGTGGAACTGGACGTCCGGCCATCTCGACGACGGCTCCTACTTCCACGCGGCGCGCTCGATCATCCCGGGTCTCGACCTGTTCGCGACCGGCTACACCGTGGGCACCGACGGCGTGCTGACGCCGACCGAGATCGTCGAGAACTCGGTGGACATCGACGGCGAGAAGCTGCCGACCGCCGCTCGCCAAACCATTGGACCGGTCACGTTCACGACCGAGCCCGCGGGCCACGCACCGATCCTCCTCGTCGCTCCGGACGGCCGCGAGGCTCGTTTCCCCCGCGCGATGTGCCGCTACACGACGGGGGACGGCCGGCGCGGCACCGGCTGGACCGAATACAACTGGCCCGAAGGCT
This sequence comes from Acidimicrobiia bacterium, assembly GCA_038252255.1. Classification (GTDB taxonomy): domain Bacteria; phylum Actinomycetota; class Acidimicrobiia; order IMCC26256; family JAENVU01; genus Chersky-806. Next base: position 30,534 of record JBBSAM010000012.1, read on the forward strand.
TTCCCGCTTGATCCCCGGTTTCGGGAACGGCGGCCGCTAGCCGGCCGCGCGGTCCTTGGCGACCTCGTCCAGGTCGGCGTACTCCTCGCCGGTGTCGGCCCAGTCCTCGAACTGGATCACGCCGGTCTCGGTGAAGCGCTCGCGCAGCCACCCGTCGGCCGCATCGAGCAGCCCGAGCTTCTTGCAGTTCGGCACGATCTTCGAGAACAGCATCTGCTGGAACATCTGCTGCGCGGGCGGGTTCGCCGCGTCGAGCGCGGTGCGCACGGCCTTCGGGTCGACGCCCATCCGCTCCCAGACCTCGACCTGCATGAAGCGCTGCTGCAGTCGGCACGCGGCGTCGAACGCGAACTCCTGCCGCTCGCGCATCTCCGAGTCCGTGAGCTCCCGGTAGTACTCCTGCAACGAGAGGACACCGAAGGCAACGTGGCGTGCTTCGTCCGCCATCACGTAGCGGAGCAGCTTCTTCAGCAACGGCTCGTTCGTGATCGTGTGCATCATCCCGAAGGCCGCGAGCGCGAGCCCCTCGACCATGATCTGCATGCCGAGGTAGGTGATGTCCCACCGGCTGTCGGCGAGGATGTCGTTCAGCAGCGACTTCAGGTTCTTGTTGATCTTGTACTGGCTCGACAGCTTCTCGTCGAGGTACCGGGCGAAGACCTCGACGTGGCGAGCCTCGTCCATCACCTGCGTCGACGCGTAGTACTTCGCATCGATCCACGGGACGGTCTCGACGATGCGCGCGGTGCAGAGCAGCGCGCCCTGCTCGCCGTGGAGGAACTGCGAGAGCAGTGAGTTCTGCAGCTCCACGCCGAGCTCGCTCCACTCCTTGTCGCCGAAGTGCTTGACCGGCGAGTTCTCGACCTCCGCCAGGGCCCGGAAGCGCACGGTCGTCCCGCCGCTCAGCTCGTTCGCGACCTTCTCCGGATCCACGTCCGTCGACCAGTCGAGGTCGGTCGACACGTTCCACTGCGAGGTCTTCGCCTTCTCGTAGAGCTTGCCCAGTGCCGGCCGGGTGCGTTCGTAGTCCCAGGTGAACTGCGTGTCGATGACGGCCTTGACGAGCTCGCGGTTCGCGGCAGTCGGGATGGTCGCGGTCATGTCGTGTCCTCCGGTTTGCGGGTTCCGGACTTCCTGCCGTCCGAGGGTGACAACGCGTCGAGCAGTCGGTCGATCAGCGCGCCCCAGTCGTCGGGGTCGGCCTGGGGTAGCTCCAGCGTCCGTACCACGAGCGAGCCGAGCGCGAGGGTGAGGCAGAAGCGCGTGAGCGCGTCGGTGTCGAGGGTCGGGTCGATCGTGTCGTCCGCCTTGCCGCGCTCTACCAGAGCTGCGAACTGGGCATGGCGCTCACCCAGCTTGTCGCGCAGCAACACGGCGAGCGCGGGGTCACGCTGCGACGCGACGACCGCGTCGATGAGCAGCGGGCGCTCGTGCTTGCGAAACGCGATGCGCGAACCGAGCTCGGCGAACACGTCGCGCGGGCGGCTTCCCGTCGCCTCGAGCAACGTCTCCACCTCGGCCGCGCTCTTGCCGGCGATCGCGGCGAGGAGCAGCTCGGACTTGTCGCGGTAGTTGGCGTAGATCGCGCCCGTAGTGAGGCCGGCGGCCCGCGCGATGTCCTGCACGCGAGCCTTCTCGTAGCCCTGCTCGACGAAGACCTCGATCGCCGCCGCGACCAGGCGCTCGCGGGTGCTGGTTCCGACCGCGGTCATCGGCCCACGATAACGGTTATTATCCAGGCGGACAAGGGTGTAGCCATAGGATCGGGCCATGCCGGTCCCGCTCCCCGACGAGGCCACCGTCAACCTGGTTCCGCCCGACTACGAGGAGACGGAGCAGCTCGCCCGGGCGGTCTCCACCGCGGCCGCGAGCCCGGGCGGGATCACCCCGGTCCAGCGGGCCGTGATCAACGCCACCATCGAATCGATGAGCGGCTATGTGCTCGACGTGGCCGAGCTGCCGCCGCTCGGGCCCGATGAATTCGCCGAGGTGATGCGTCGGCGCAACCAGGCGTTCCGCGAGCGCATGGTGCAGGTGATGCTCCTGCTCGAGCTGCTGCTCGTCCCGCTGCCACCCGAGGTGAGCGCACAAGTCGAACGGTACGCGGACGCCCTTGGCGTCGAGGACTCGATGCTGCGGGTCACACGCAAGATCGCGAGCGGTTCGCTCGGCCTCGCCCTGATCGACTTCGAGCGCAGCGGGTACTTCGAGAAGATGCTCGAGCGACCGCCGGTGCACCTGCACACGGAGAGGGCTTTGGAGGCCGCGTGGGAAGGCGTATGCGCGGACGAGCCGCTCGCGTCGCGTTGGTCGGCGCTCGGGCAGTGCCAGGAAGGCTCGCTCGGGCTCGGGGTCTGGCGCTTCTATCGGGCGCGTGGCTTCTCGTTTCCCGGTTCGCCCGGCAGTGCCCCGCCCACGCTGGCACAGCACGACTGGATCCACGTGCTGGCCGACTATGGATCGACCGTGGAGTGCGAGATCGAGGTGTTCGGCTTCATCTCCCGTGCGAACGACGATCCGGCCGGGTTCTCGCTGCTCGCCATGGTCCTCGGGTTGTTCGAGACCGGATACCTCTTCAACGCGGCGCAGGGCTTCTTCGAATACGACCGCGGGCACCTGTCGCGCGACTCGGATCGCATGGCCGTCCGTCTCGCCGACGCGATGGCGCGCGGGGCCAACGCCGCGTGGTACCTCGACGACCATGGCCGCTCCGACGACACCGACTTCATGGGCGTCGACTGGTTCGAGTACGCCAACTGGCCGGTCGCGGACGTGCGACGGCACTTCGGGTTACCCGAGAAGTCGCCGAAGGCGCTCGCCGCCGGCTCGGTCGCCCCGTGGGAGGAGGGTGGGATCTCCCCCTTCCAGTACGCGCACGGCCGTGAGGCCATCGAAGCCGAAGGCGGAACCTACGACTCGTTCGGCGCTCGCCCGCCCCGGTCATGAACGACACCGTTCGCTACGCGCTCGATGGGCACGTCGCGACCATCACCTACAACCGGCCCGGGGTGCTCAACGCGATCAACGGCGAGCTCCGGCGGGGCCTGAACGCGGCGTGGAACGAGTTCCGCGAGGACGAGGACGCCTGGGTCGGGATCGTCACCGGCGCCGGGAAGGCGTTCTGTGTGGGCGCCGACCTGCGGGACGGCCGGGGCTCGGTGGGTGAGTGGCCCGGCAGCTTCTGGGAGATCCCGACGATCAACTCGTTCGAGAGCGGGCTCGAGGTCTGGAAGCCGACGATCGCCGCGGTCAACGGCTACTGCCTGGGCTACGGGCTCACCACCGTCGCCCGCTGCGACTTCGTCATCGCGAGCGACCGCGCCGAGTTCGGGTTCCCGGAGGTCCGCCTCGGGGTCCCGACGATCGTCGGCGCGATGCGGTTGCCCGGGCGGGTCGGCTGGTCGAACGCGATGGAGATGCTGCTCACCGGTGAACGGTTCGATGCCGAGCGTGCTCACGAGATGGGACTCGTGTGGCGCGTTGTCCCACATGACGACCTCCTGGGCGAAGCCCACGCGCTCGCAGCCCGCCTGGTGCAGGCCGCGCCGTTGGCCCAGCGGGCGACGAAGGAGATGGCGGCCCGTGGCGCACATCTCCCGTGGGAGGACGCGCTCCGGCTCGGCGAGTCCATGCGGCACGTCGTCGGGGCCACGGATGACGCGACGGAAGGCATGCGAGCCGCGCACGAACGTCGCGATCCCGAGTGGCGCGGTCGGTAGGCCCGACCCATGCCCGAGATCGAGGTGTTCGCGCGGTCGTCCGCGGCCCCGGCGGAGGTGTGGCGTTGGCTCGCGGACGGCGCGTCGTGGAGCGCGTGGACCAACCTGCAACGCTCCGAGCTCGAACGCGAGGGTGTGCCCGCGCCGGACGGCGTCGGCGCGATCCGCCACTTCAGCACCGGTCCGGGCGGGAGCCGTGAGGAGGTCGTCGCGTTCGAGCCGCCGCACCACCTCGGCTACGTCCTGCTGTCGGGCCTGCCCGTGCGCGCCTACCGCGCCGACGTCGAGCTGACCCCCGACGGCGACGGCACCCTCATCGCCTGGCGCGCGCGCTTCGAGCCGAAGCTCCCCGGAACCGGCCCGTTCTTCACCCTGTTCCTCCGCTTCATGCTCAAGACCTTCGCCCGCGGTCTCGCGCGCCACACCACCCGCCAGTCGTAGCGCGCGGGCACGACACCTCATGCCGGCTGGAGGATTCGGGCGCGGATGTCGGGGCGGAGGGGCGGGCGCGGCCCGCCGAGTCTTCGACTCTCCGGTGAGTGGAACTCGATGCCGTCGGGTTCGGCGGGGTCGCCCTTGATCTTCCAGTGGGGCTCGTGGACGAACCGGTGGTGGAACGGGCACAAGAGCACCAGGTTCCAGAGCTCGGTGACACCGCCATCGGCGTGATGGATGACGTGATGCACATGGAGGAACCGGGTGCGGTCACAGCCCGGGAACCGGCAGTGGCCGTCGCGCCGGCGAACCGCGCGTCGCATCGCGGCCGGAACCGTTCGGGTGCGCCGACCTACGGCGAGGGCTTCCCCGTCCCGGGTCTCGACCATGAGCTGAAGGCTCGCGTCGCAGGCAAGGCGCCGGACGGTCTCATTGGCGATCGGAATGTTCCCCTCGGCGAGCTCGGCTCCCGGTTCGGTGCTTCCCTCGACCAGCGCGGTGGCCGGCGTGTGCACCACGAGACACGCGCGGTCCGGTTCGACATCGTCGGTGAGCCGCTGAGAGGCGAGCTCACCGAGGGCATCGGCGCAGCGCGCATCGAAGGGCTCGTAGCTCCCGTCGGCATCTCGCGTCACGGGTTCGGCGATCCGCTCGATCGCGCGGATCACGGCCGCGCCGACCGTGTCGGGGAGCCGTCCCCGGATCCGGAGCATGTCGTCCTTGTCCCACCGCCAGGTCAGGCTCCGTTGCGCGTAACCGGCGCACGCCTGCTCGTCGGTGATGAGGCGTTGCCCGGCGGCGGCCCGCATCAGCTGCGAGGGCGTCCAGCCCGGGGCGCGGCGTGCCCATTCCTCGTCGGTCTCGGTAGTCGCGATCTGCACCAGTGGCGCGAGCTGGTCGAACGAGAGCTCGCCACTCGCCGCGACTGCTCGAATCGCCGGGAGATGCGTCAACGCGCGTGCGGTCTCCACCAGCCGAGTCGCTTGCCCACGGGTCACCTTCGAGGTGTGGGCAGCCCATCCCGCGGTGTCGACGGATCCGTCGGCTCGCCCGACGGCCCGCTCGTCGAGCACCGCGAGGACAGTGAGGCGTTCGGTGCGGATGGCGGCTTCGAGCGCGTCGAGCTGCCGGTAGGTGTCTTCGAGCGCGTCGATCGGCACGGCCCGCAGCTCATCCAGATGCGCCGCAACCGGCGTCGTCCCGCCATCCATGGCATCGAACATACGTTCGATTGTAGATACGAAGATCCGAGAGGTCAAGGGTCTTCTTGACGTATCTCCCGTCCGCGCCCGACCTGCGCCCGGCCCGGGCCCGAGTGGTGCCGGGGCGGGGCCGGCTACTTCGACGCGCGGAACGGGGGCTTGCCGTAGTCGATCCAGGTGGCGGCGAGCGGGACCTGGCCGACGCCGGGCTTGCGCCAGTCGCAGACGCCGTCGGGGAAGATGCGGCGGAGCCGGTCGGCCTGCTGGGGCGCGAACGTCACCTTGTACTTCGCCGGATCGACCGGCCGCGTCTGGCACTTCAACCGGTCGTTGACGATCGGCGCGCCGGCCGCGGTACGCGAGTCGCCGTACACCGGATAGAGGTCGCGACAGGGACCCGGTTCGTCGTAGATGTGCGGGCCGCTCACGAGCGCGCCGGATGCGTCGGTGCAATTGTCGGCTGCGGCCGCGGGCTGCTTGCCCGTGGTGAGCCAGTTGTCGAGCAGCGCGACCGCGTCGGACGGGTCGAAGGCGTTCCCCGTGAGCGCCTGCACGATGTCGCCGTTCGAGGGGCGGGTCCAGATCTTCTCGTTGGCATCGACCTTCCCGCTCTTGCTCCGCAGCCGGTCGCGAATGGTGAAGAGCCGGAGCCGGTCGTGGATGTCGCCGTACGGGTCGCTGTAGAGGTTGACCGTGATGATCGGGATGTCACGCATCCCGCCACCACCGGACAGCACGCGCCCGGTCGCGTACGCGCGGCGGAAGTCGGCAGGCCGAGCGGTCTCACGGTCGGGTGCCGGTTGGCCGTTGATGTCGTAGCCGCCGATGGACTCGTTGAGGTCCAGGAACTGGTCGACCGAGATCGTCCCGGCGTTCAGGGCGCGCAGCCCGTACTGGACGCCGACGTTGTCGAGTGGGCGCCGGGCGAACCCGGTGCTCCGGTCGATGCCGAACTCGTTGCGGTTGAGGTCCTGCAGCGTGCAGCGGATGCCCTTCTCGTTCGTGGCCGAGAAGATGCGGTCGGCCGGGATCCGCGGGTCGCATCCGGAGGCCGGGTCGATGGTGCCGAGGAACGACGAGATCCACAGCCGGCAGGTGCCTGTGGTCCGGTGCCCGTCGATCGCGGCCTGCTGCGCGTCGGTGAAGCCCTGCCCGGCCGGGCTCGCGTAGAAGTGGGCGAGCAGCCCGCAGTCGGAGACGCCGGGCGCCACCGAGATCGCATCCGGGAACGGGATCACCGGGGACAGCGCGTCGAGGATGCCCGGATAGTTCTGGGCGATCATCAGCTGCTGGATCGCGCCACCGGACGCGCCGGCGCCGATGGTGAAGCGAGGCGCGCCGATCGTCTCGGCCACGTGCTCCTTGACCATCATCGCGGTCTCGGCCGAGAGCACGTCGTTGCACGAGGTCTGGAACGTGTTGAAGTTCGCGGTCGCTACGGCGTACCCCTTCGAGAGCAGCCCGTCGTCGACGACGTTCGTACCGAGCGATCCGCCCTGCGAGTACGTGGTGCCGCATCCGCCACCGAACTCGTAGACGAGGCGGTGGTTCCATCCGTGCGTGTCGTCCAAGACCGCGAACGAGTACGGCGAACGGTTGATGACGCCGCGCTCGATCCGCACGATGTAGGGGACCGACTTCCCGTGGACGGTTGCGTACGCGAGGTCTGCAGGGCGTTGATCCGGTCCGGAGATCGGCCCGATGTCGCCCGCAGAGTTCTTGTACGCGTACTCCGTGCTCGTCGAGTCCGCGCAGGTCGTGTCACGCGACGGCTGAGTCGCGGCTTGCGGCACCGTGCACAACAACGGGAGGTGCGGGCCGGAGAACACGGGACCACTGATCGGGTGGTTCACGACCGTCAGCGACGCGGTCGCCCCGCCGGCCTTCACCCGGATGCGGCTCGCGCCGTTGTGCAGGCCCCGTACGACCCAGCCCCCCTTGCCGAGCCGGGTGGCGACGAGGCTCTCGCCGCCGGCGGAGAAGTGCGGGTTGGCGGTGCCGGCCGGGCGGAGCTGCAGCAGCACGTCGCCGCCCGTGACGTAGGCCGGCTTGGTCGAGAGTGCGGTGAGGGTCAGCTTCGGCGTCGCCGCGCCCGCGCTGGATCCGAAGATCGGCCCGGCGACGAGAGGACTCACGAGCAGGCCGGCGACGATGAGGCGTACTGCAGCTCGAGGCACGAGCCGGGAGCGTAACCGGGCGGTCCCGGAGCAGGTCCGCGGACTCCTGGTATGTCCCCGCTCGCGCCGTTAGCGTCGGGAACCTCGCCGCACGCGTTCGTGGTCGAGCGGGAAGCAGCTGGCTCGGGGGGAGCAAGGATGCGCAAGGCATACGGCCGGATCCGGATCGGCGTCGCGTCGGTCGTCGTGCTGTCGCTCGGCCTCGCCGGGTGTCACCTGCCCGGCGGCGGGCCGTCGGGCCCGGACGGGCGACCGAGCCATGTGCAGGTCGTTGCACCCGCCGACCACTCCCAGGCGATCGCACACGGGGACGTCCCGGTGGACGTGCGCGTCGACGATCGGATCGACGCGCGCACCTTGCGGGTGTGGCTCGTGTCGGGGCCTCGGGAGCACCGCGTGAAGCACGAGATCACCGACCAGCTCGTGCCGGACGCGACCGGCGCGACCGGCACGCTGCACGCCGATGCGCTGCAACCGGGCCTCACCACGGTCGAGGCGATCGCCGCGACGGAGAGCCGGTGGGGCCACGACGGCCACGATCGCCACGACGGTCACGCCAGCGAGTTCGAGCGGGGATCGAGCACCTTCTCGTGGGAGCCGTCGGTCGACCTCGCTTCCGCCGACCGGTGCGACATCCTCGCCGCGGCGAAGTGCCTCATGCCGTTCCCGAACGACTTCTTCACCGAGCGTGACGACACGGCGGCCACCGGACGGCGCGTGCACTTCCAGCCCGGCGCGATGCCGGCCAACTCGAGTGGCGTCGCCATCGACCCCACGGAGTGGAACCGCAACGACGGCTTCAGCCCGGGTTCGATGATCGTCACCTACGTCCCCGCGCTCGACCTGGCGCGGAGCGGAGCCGCGCCGATCACCGACATCGGTGCGTCGCTGCACCCGGATCAGCCCATCGTCCTGCTCGACACCAACACCGGGAAGCACTGGCCGTTCTTCGCCGAGCTCGACGCCCAAGCCGACCCGCCCGGCCAGCGCGCGCTCATCATCCGTCCGGCGCGCAACCTCGTCGAGGGCCACCGGTATGTCGTCGCCCTCCGCAACCTGCGCGATGTGAGTGGTGCACCGATCGAGGCGGAGCGTGGGTTCCAGCTCTTCCGTGATCGCATCCCGACGTTCACCCCGGCGGTGGAAGCGCGGCGGCCGCGTCTCGAGCGTGTCTTCGGCGACCTGGCCCGTGTGGGCGTCGATCGCCACGACCTGTTCCTCGCGTGGGACTTCACGGTGGCGAGCGAGACGAACTTGGCCGGCCGGATGCTGCACATCCGCGACGACGCGTTCGCCAGCCTGAACGGTGGCGTTCCGGCGTTCACGGTCGATCAGGTGCAGAACAACGTCGACGACCAGATCTACCGCCGCGTGACGGGCACGTTCACCATCCCGAACTACCTGACGGGTGACGGCGGTCCGGGGAACCAATTCGCGTACGCGCCGAACGCGGGGAAGGACGCGCTCCCGGTCCGCAACGGTGAGGTGACCGCCGGCTTCATCTGCAACATCCCTCGATCCGCCACGACTGACGGCAACGACCCCGTTCATCCGGCACGGGGTGGTGTCTACGGGCACGGCCTGCTCGGGAGCAACGACGAGGTGAACGCGGGCAACGTGCGGACGATGGGCAACGCCCACGACTTCGTCTTCTGCGCCACGAAGTGGGCCGGCTTCTCGGAGGACGACATCGGGATCGCGGTCTCGACGCTGCAGGACATCTCGAACTTCCCGAAGGTCGCTGACCGGACCCAGCAGGGCTTCTTGAACTTCCTGTTCCTCGCCCGTCTCATCAAGGACCCGCGGGGCTTCGCGTCGAACCCGGCGTTCCAGGCCGGCGCCGCGCACACTCCCGTGCTCGACGGCACCGTCTTCTACGACGGCAACAGCCAGGGCGGGATCCTCGGTGGAGCGGTCACCGCGGTGTCCACCGAATGGACGCGCGCGGTGCTCGGGGTCCCGGCGATGAACTACAGCACGCTCCTGCAGCGCAGCTCGGACTTCTCGACGTACCAGCTGATCCTCAACCCCGCGTATCCCGACGAGCTCGACCGCATCATCGGCTTCCCGATCCTCCAAATGCTCTGGGACCGGGCCGAGGCTGACGGCTACGCCGAGCACATGACCTACGACCCGTACCCGGGAACGCCGCGCCACCAGGTCCTCATGCACGTCGCGTTCGGCGACCATCAAGTGGCCAACGTGGCGGCGGACGTCGAGGCGCGCACGATCGGCGCTCGCATCCTGCAACCCGCGCTCGCGCCCGGTCGCAGCCCGGACGTCGTGCCGTTCTGGGGCATCCGCGCGGTGCCGAGCCTTCCGTGGCCCGGGTCCGCGATGGTGATCTGGGACAGCGGCAACCCGGCGCCGCCGCTCGGCAACATCGCGCCGACCGAGCCCGCGTTCGGTCAGGACCCGCACGAGAACCCGAGGCGGACCCCCGCCGCGCAGCTCCAGAAGTCGGAGTTCCTGAAGCCGGGGGGCACGCTGATCGACACGTGCTCGGGCGCACCGTGCCTGGCGCCGGGCTCGTGACCACCGGGCCCGCCTAACGTCGCGCAGATGCGCGTCGCCGCGGTCCAGCTGACCTCGACTCCCGACAAGGAACGGAACCTCGCCACGGCCGGTGTGCTCGTCGGCGCGGCCGCGGACGCGGGCGCCGAGGTGATCGCGCTGCCGGAGCTGTTCAACGGGTGGGGCAGCGCGCGGGAGCTGCGTGAGCTGGCGGAGCCGCTCGACGGCCCGACCATCACCTGGGCGCGTGAGCTGGCGCGGGACCGGGCGATCTGGCTGCTCGCTGGGAGCATCACCGAGCGCGTCGAAGGATCGGACCGGCACGCGAACACGTCGTGCCTGATCGGGCCGGACGGCGAGGTCGTCGCGACCTACCGCAAGATCCATCTCTTCGACGTGAACGTAGAGGGATTCGCGTACCAGGAGTCGAAGACCGTGGTCCCGGGCGACGAGATCGTCGTCGTGGACGCGGGTCCGCTCCGGATCGGGATGTCGATCTGCTACGACCTGCGCTTCCCCGAGGAGTTCCGGATCCAGGCGCTGCGCGGCGCGACCGTCGTGACGTTGCCGTCGGCGTTCACGGCGCCGACGGGCAAGGATCACTGGGAGCCGTTGCTGCGTGCTCGCGCCATCGAGAACCAGGTGTTCGTGATCGCGCCGGACCAGCGCGGCGCGAGCACGCCGAAGCTGCAGTGGCACGGTCGCTCGATGATCGTGGACCCGTGGGGCGTGGTGCTCGCACAGGCGCCCGATACCGAGTGCTTCATCACCGCGGATCTCGACCTCGCCGCGCAACTGGACGTCCGCACGCGCATCCCGAGTCTCGAGAACCGCCGGCCGAACACCTACGACTGGCCGGAGGGCCGATGACCGCGCTGCAGATCTCGTGCGCGTTTCCCCCGGGACCGGACGTCGTCGGGTACGCACGGCTGGCCGAGGAGCTGGGGTACGAGCGCGTCTGGCTCTTCGACTCGCCCGCCTTGTACCCCGACGTCTGGGTGACGCTCGCCCAGGTGGCCGAGCACACTGAGCGCGTGGGCATCGGCCCCGCGGTGCTGGTCCCCGGGCTCCGCCACCCACTCACCCAGGCGAGCGCGATCGCGACGCTCGAGGCGCTCGCGCCGGGCCGCGTCGTCGTGGCGATCGGTACCGGCTTCACGGGTCGGATGGCCCTCGGCCAATCCGCGATGCCGTGGGCCGACACGCGTACCTACATCGCGCAGGTGCGCGGGCTGCTCGAGGGTGAGGCGATGGTCATCGACGGCGCGATCGTCAAGATGATCCCGCCCGCCGGCTACCTGCCCGCGCGCCCGATCACGGTGCCGATCCTCGTTGCCGCGAACGGGCCGAAGGGGTTCGCGGTCGCGCACGAGCTCGGCGACGGGGTCATGAGCATCTTCGGGAGCTACCCCGACTTCGAGTGGTGCGCGCTCCTCGCGCTCGGCACCGTCCTCGATCCCGGTGAGTCGCCGGACTCCGAGCGCGCGTTCGCGGCCGCCGGCCCCGCGCTCACCGTCGTGTACCACGGCATGTACGAAGGGAACCCGGAGCTCGTGGAGTCACTGCCGGGCGGACCGGAGTGGCGCGCGGGGCTCGAAGCGATCGCGCCCCACACCCGGCATCTCGCGACCCATGAGGATCACCTCGTGCGCGTGACCGAACGCGATCGCCCGCTCCTCAGCGGCGACGGCCTGACGAGCTTCACGTGGACGGGCGAGGCCGACGTGCTTCGCGCCAGGCTCGACGCGACGGCCGCCGCCGGGACTACGGAGATCCTCTACGCGCCCATCGGACCGGACATCCCGCGCGAGCTGCGAGCGTTCATGGCGATGGCGACCGGATGACGGCTGGTCGCGTCTGGCTCATTGCGCTCCTTCTCCTGCTCTTCGGCGGTGCTGTCGGTGCGGTGGCGGCAGCCGTCACCGCGAACAACACCACGACCAGCCCGACGACGACCACCAGCACCCTTCCCCAGACCACGACAACGGTGCCGACGACGACCACGACCCGTCCGCGCGAGACCACCACGAGCTCGAGCACCACGACGTCGAGCTCGACCTCGACGACCACCACCAGCACGTCGACGACCTCCACGTCGTCCACCACCTCGACGACCACCACCACCCGGCCGTAACCGCTGGCGCGAGCCGGGGTCTCGAGCAGAGACCGCCGCCGGCCGCCGGAGAGATCGCGGCTGACTCATTGGGCCGGCGGAGAGCTCGGGAACTAGGAGAGCGCGACGAGGTCCAGGAGGTCGTCGGACCAATAGTCGAGGTCGCCCTCGGGCATGAGCAGCACACGTTGCGGCTCGAGCGACGCGACGAACTCCGCGTCGTGGCTCACGAGGATGATCGCGCCCGGCCAGACCCGCAGCGCACGACCGATGGCGTCGCGCGACGGCGGATCGAGGTTGTTGGTCGGCTCGTCGAGCAGGAGCAGGTTGTGCTTCCCGGCGACGAGCTGTGCCAGTGCGAGCTTCGTCTTCTCACCACCGGAGAGCGTGCCCGCGTCCTGGAACGCGACATCGCCGGAGAGACCGAACGTGCCGAGCAGGCTGCGCAGCTGCTGCGGTGGGAGACCGACCGTGCCGCTGAGGTGACCGAGCACCTCGCGGCCCGCGGTGATGCCTTCGTGCTCCTGCGCGTAGTAGCCCGCTGACACCTTGTGACCGAGCTCGACGGTGCCTGCGTCCGCCGTGGTGTGGCCGGCGAGGATCCGCATGAGACTCGTCTTGCCGGCGCCGTTGAGACCCATGACGAGGAGGCGCTCACCGCGGCCGACCGTGAACTCGACGTCCGAGAAGACCGCTGGTCCGCCGTAGCCCTTCGTGAGACCGCCCACCGTGAGGACGACGTTGCCCGGCCGCGGCGGATCCGGGAAGCGCACCTCGATGTGCTTCTCCTTGCGCGGCCCGGTTACCTGGCCCGTCTTGAGCTTGCGCACCCGCGTGTCCAGCGCCTTCGCCGTCTTCGCGCGCGCCGAGCTCTGCCCGCGCATCGTGTCGGCGAGCTTGCGGAGCCGGTCGATCTCTGCGCCCTGCCGGGACGCGAGCCGGGCGAGCCGCTCCTCGTCTGCGGCGCGGGCCTCGACGTACTGGCTGTACGTCCCGCGGTACTCGACGAGCTCGCCCTCGTTCAGGTGCAGCACGCGGGTGATGGACGAGTCGAGCAGGTCGAGGTCGTGGCTCACGACGAGCAGCGCGCCGCGGTACTGACGGAGGAATCCGACGAGCCATTCCTTCGCGTCGTTGTCGAGGTGGTTGGTGGGCTCGTCGAGGAGGAGGAGCTCGCTGCCCGCGAACAGGATGCGAGCGAGCTCGACCCGGCGTCGTTCACCGCCCGACAACGCGTCGATCGGGAGGTCGAGCCGCCCCTCGGTGAGCCCGAGCCCCGCCGCGATGCGGCGCACGTCGGACTCCGCCGCGTAGCCACCGGCGTCGCGGAACTCCTCCTCGGCACGCGCGAACTTGGCGACGTCCTTCTCGGAAGGTGACTCCTCGATCCTCAGTCGCAGCTTCTCGACCCGCTGGGCGGCGGCGTCGAGCCCGCGGCCCGACAGCACGTGGGAGAGCCCGGTGTTGTCGATCCCGGAACCCCGGGTCTTCGGGTTCTGGGGCAGGTAGCCGAGCTCCTCGGGCCGCAGGACGACCCCGCCGGCGGAGGGGGCCTCGCCGGCGATGACCTTGAGCATCGTGGTCTTGCCGGTGCCGTTGCGGCCGACGAGGCCGACCTTGTCTCCGGCGCGCAGCTTGAACGAGGCACCCTCGAGGGTGACCCGGCTGCCGATCTCGATGCGGAGCTCACGGACTTGAAGCACCCCCCATGGTCGCACGCCCCGGCCTCCGGCCCCGCCTGGTTTGCGACGCCCTTACCGCGCGGTAGCATTGGGTTACCGGGCGGTAACTTGGTACCGACCTTGAAGTGGGCGCACCACGGCGGCTGCGCCGAAGGAGGCCGAGATGGGCGATTTCTCCCTGGACCTCAACGAGGACCAGCTCCAGTTCCAGAAGTGGGTCCACGACTTCGCGGAGAACGTGATCCGGCCGGTCGCGGCGGAGTACGACGAGAAGGAGGAGACCCCCTGGCCCGTCATCGAGGAGGCCGCCCGCATCGGTCTCTACTCGCAGGAGGCGATGACGACCTTCTTCGCCGACCCGACCGGGCTCACCTTCGCATTGATCAGCGAGGAGCTGGCGTGGGGCTGCGCCGGGATCGCGCTGGCGATCTTCGGCACCACCCTCGGCGTGTCCGGGATCCTGGGTAGCGGTACACCGGAGCAGATCGAAGAGTGGGTGCCGCAGTGCTTCGGTACCCCGGACGACATTCACATCGCGGCCTTCGCGGTGAGCGAGCCCGACGCCGGTTCGGACGTCAGCAGCTTGCGCACGCGCGCCGTCTACGACGAGGCCAAGGACGAGTGGGTGATCAACGGCACCAAGACGTGGATCACCAACGGTGGTCTCGACAAGGTCCCGAACGTGCACGTGATCGTGGCCGCGGTCGAACCCGAGCTCAAGGCGCGGGGCCACGCGAGCTTCGTGGTTCCGCCGGGGACCCCGGGTCTGAAGATGGGACAGAAGTTCAAGAAGATGGGCATCCGGGCCAGCCACACCGCCGAGGTGATCCTCGAGGACGTGCGCGTGCCGGGATCTTGCCTGCTCGGTGGCAAGGAGAAGCTGGACGCGCGCCTCGCTCGCGCTCGCGAGGGCAAGAGCTCGCGCGTGCAGGCTGCGATGAGCACATTCGAAGCGAGCCGACCGCTGGTGGGTGCGCAGGCGCTCGGCATCGCGCGGGCTGCCTACGAGTACTCGCTCGAGTACGCCAAGGAGCGCGTCGCCTTCGGCCGGCCGATCATCGAGAACCAGGCGATCGCGTTCAAGCTCGCGGACATGAAGATGGAGATCGACGCCGCCCGGCTGCTCGTCTGGCGCGCGTGCTGGATGTCACGCAACGGCAAGCAATTCGTCTCCGGCGAGGGCTCGATGAGCAAGCTGAAGGCCGGCGAGGTAGCCGTCTGGGCGACCGAGCAGGCCATCCAGATCCTCGGCGGCTACGGCTACGTGCGGGACTACCCGGTCGAGAAGTGGCACCGCGACTCGAAGATCTACACGATCTTCGAGGGCACGTCCGAGATCCAGCGGCTCGTCATCGCGCGGGCGATCTCCGGGCTGCACATTCCGTAGCCAAGGGCTCCCTCATGGTGAGGCGTGAAGAACGCCTTCGACGACCTGATGCAGCGGGCGCGTCGCGTCGATGATCGCTGCCCCGAGCCGCCGGTATCCGTCTTCGACAACGTCATGCCATGCCAGGATTGCCGCCAACTCGTGCGGCGCCTTGCCGAAGTCGTTGGTCGTCCTCGACGCCACGCGATCCCGAAGCGTTCGAGCGTCGATCGAGAGGTAGACGATCCGCGAGAACAGGTGCGACACCTCGTCCTGGTTCGCCGTCATCCCGCATAGGAATACGGTCCGGTTGCCGGCATTCTCTGCCATTGCCTCGACCTTGTGCCGGACGACTCTCCACTCGTGCTGCTCCAACCACTCCGGCGCGCTCACGTTCGGACCCGGGTCCACCGCCGCGGCTTCTCCGGTCTCTCGGTGAACCCAGACCGCGTTCCCCTCCAGATCCGTGTCGTGCGCCTCGTAACCACGGGCCTGCAACTCGATGCAAACCACCGACTTCCCGGATCCCGAGATCCCGGCGACGAGCACGAGGGGCATGGCGACAGATTGCCGGATCCAGCGTTGCTCCGCCGGCCGATCGGCAGTTCGGGGTGAGCATGCTCGGTCAACCGGCGCGAGCAACCAGGTACAGCCTCGGCCCCTGATGCTCATGTGGAAGCGGATCGCGCTGCTCGATCGACTCGACGCGAAAAGAGGCTTCGCGTAGATGGTCGGCCAGCTCTCGTTCGTTGTAGAGGGTGCAACTGACGTCACCGACCGCGATCGAGCCGTGACCTTCATGTACTGCGGCGGCGAGCACGCCGCCGGGCATGACAACACGGCGAAGCTCAAGCAGGGTGCCTTGCAGTGCCTTGCGTGGCAGATGTTGCAGTACGTAGAACACCACGGCACCGGCGATCGACCCGGCGCGCAGGGGCAGCGCACGCACGTCAGCCGCAGCAACGCGGAAGCCTCTCAGCCGCCGCCTCGCTGCGATGAGCATCTCGGGCGTGAAGTCGACGCCCATGACAGAGGCGCCCGCGTCAATGAGATGCTGAGCGATCGATCCCGGACCGCAACCGACATCAAGAATGACGCCGCCATGCGCGGCACCGTCGGCGACTCGATCCAACACCCGTCGGTCGAGCTCCAGCTCCGCGAGATCGTCGCCGAACGATGCGACATACGCGTCGACCGCCGCTGCGTACGCAGATCGCACGCGTCCCGGAGCGAAACCGTCGTCATCCACATACCGACACTGCCACCTCGCGCTGCCGTCCAGCCACGTGTATCGGCAGATCGGATCGCGTCAGACGGCTCCGAGCGCGGCGACGAGGATCTCCAGGTAGCTGCCGTGCGCCAGATCGATGCCGGCGATCTCTTCGGCCTTGAACCAGCGCAACTCGTCATGTTCGTCGGGGGCCGCATTGACAGCGGTGCCGCCGTAGTCGATCAGCCAGATCGACATCTCCAGGTCGACCTCGAGCACCTGGCGAAACGGCCCGAGCGTTGGGCGGAGCACGGTCGCGGCCAACTCCTCGGCGAGTTCACGGACGAGCGCCTCAGCCGGATCTTCGCCCGCCTCGATGTGCCCGCCGGGGAGATCCCAGACGTTGGGATACCACTTCCGGTCCGGGTGACGGTGACAGAGCAGCACCTTGTCGTCGTGGCGCAGGATGGCTGCGACGACGCGCGGCGGAGGGAGGGTCACGAGAACAGGTTGCCTGATCCGATGCCCGCCATACGAGCGACGAGCGCGGCGACCGGCGGATCGGCGCCATCGGCGACGGTCGCCGCAAGCTGCGTGAGCGTGTTGGCGCCCGAGGGGTGTTGGCGAGTGGTGCAAGACTCGCTGCGTGGCGGGCGCCGGTGGCCGTGGTCTCGGTCGCGTGTTCGACGAGGTCCCTGAGCTCTACGACCGAGTACGACCGAGGTACCCGGATGCGATGTTCGCGGACCTGGTCACGATCACGGGCCTGCGCGCCGCGTCGACGGTGCTGGAGGTCGGTTGCGGCACGGGACAGGCGACGCGATCACTCGCGGCCATCGGGTGTTCGGTGACCGGGGTCGAGCCCGGAACCGGGATGGCCGAAGTCGCGGGCGATCGGCTTGCAGGCTTCCCCAACGTGCGCATCGAGGTTTCGTCGTTCGAGAGCTGGGACGACCACGGGCGGCGCTTCGATGCCCTCGTGGCTGCGTCGTCCTGGCACTGGGTCGAACCATCGGTCGGCTGGCGCCGAGCGCACGAGGTTCTCGACCCGGGCGGATGGATGGCACTGCTGGGCCACGTCGTCGTTCGGCGGCCCGGCGAGCGCGAGGTGTACGCCGAGACCGCTGATCTCCACGAGCAGCTCTCTCCCGGCAACCCGGATTGGGGTGATCCGCCGCTGGAGGAGGAGGTACGGGCGACGAACGAAGGTTGGGGACCCGACATGGACCCGGGCGGGTTGTTCGGGCCAACCATCGTGCGCTGGTACCCGACCGTGCAGTGGTTCGACGGCGACGGCTTCGCTGATCTCCTCCGCTCATCCTCGCCGTACCGTCGACTCGACTCCGACATCCGCGAGCCGCTCCTCGCTGCGATCGCCGAGCGCATCAAGACACGCTTGGGCAACAGAGCGTTACGCCACTACCTCAGCGTCCTCCGGGTCGGCCAACGCGCGGACTGACCGCTGGCGACGTTCAGAACCGCCCGACGAGCAGAGCGACCGGGCCGTCACGTGCCCGGCTCGAGCCGCCGTTCGACCACCCTGTACGCGTTGGCTGAGGGCGGATTCGCCAATTGGATCCCGAAGATCGAGGCGTTGGCCGACGCGCAGCCGAATACCGCGCGACAGCCGACGTAGACAACGCGCTCGGGACTCAGACCACCCGACCGAGAAACGCGGCGAGCCGGTCCGCGGCCGATGCGTCGTCGGGTGCCGCCTGCTCGGGGCCGTACGGGGCGGGCTCGTCGCCACGAGGCGCGTGCGCCATGTGCGCGACGGCCGGCCCCATGAGGGCCTCGGCCATCCCCGGTGCCAGGTCGGTGGCCTGGCCGGTGGCCTTGGCGAGATCCCACGCGTGCTGGAACGTGTCCAGCACGCCGAGACCCATCAGCTGTGCGCCGGAGAACGTGCCGAACGGCAAGGAGACGGTCTTCTCCATCGCTCCGTCGCGGTGGAGCTCCTCGATCGCGTCCGCCGCGGCCTGATCGAACGTCGATGCCTGTGCGCCCGGAGCCACCTCGACGCCGGTCGCGTTGAACGGCTTGTCCCGGAGCGCGTCGACGATCATGTACTGGGTGGCGATCGTGTGGTCGACGAGCTGTGCGACGTTGAACGAGGCGCACGGGGTCGGGTCGGCGAGCTGGGCCGGAGTCACTGCCGCCAGCACCTGGCGGAACTCGGTGATGGCGTCCTCGTATTGCTCGGTGCTCATGGTGTAGGTCCTTTCGGTAGGGCCGGTGGCCTGGTCACTGCTGGAGGAGCGTGGTGAGCTCCAAGGTCCGCTCCTCCGGCGGGGTCGTGAAGGCGCCTTCGATGCCGGCCTGGAGGCTGGGCATCAGGACGGTGTCGCGGAACGTCACCCAGGCCGCCTCGGTCTCGTACACCGCGATGACGGTCCAACCGCCGTCCTCGGCGCCTGCAGCGTGGAACAGCTGACCCGGAGGCAGCACGTCGGGTCCGCCGTGCGAGATCTCGACGGACCGGTCGTACTGCTCCTTGGTGCCGTCGGGGAAATGGTGGATGATCGCGAACGCCATGGGGCTCCTTTTCGGTGTGCTCGGTTCTTGCTCCGATGATCGGCGTCGCGCGCGTCAGCAGCGCGTCACCCGCGGGGCGGGGTGACGCGCCGCTGACGCGCGCGAGCGTCACGCTCCAGGGTGCCGCGACTCCTGTGTCGTGGGTCCATCCGTGAACGATCGAAGGGTGCATTCTGATGACGACGGTGATGATCTTCCACGAGGTCGACGACGTTGCTCACTGGCTGGGCTCACCGAAGCGGGAAGAGGTGTTCGGGCCGCTGGGAATCAGCGTTCGGACGTTCGTCGACCCCCAGGGGACGAACCGCGTCGGCCTGCTCGCCGAGGTGCCGGACATGGATGCGATGATGGCCATGCTGGAATCCGACCTCGGAGCGGCCGCGATGAAGTTCGACGGCGTCCGCCCGGAGACGATCGTGATGCTCGTCGCGTCGTAGCCGACGCGGCTCAGCCGAGGTAACGGTGGAGCCAGGCCGCGGCGCGGTTGGTCGCGTCGGTCATGACCATGGGTGAGAACGCGAGCAGCGTCGCCACATGGCCGGTGCCGGGGTAGTACTGCGACGCGACGGTCTTGCCCGATGCCGCGAGCATCCACTCGAACGTCTCGACCTTGGAGTGCATCACGTTCGGATCCGATGTCATGCCGAGCAGCAACGCAGGTGCGATGACCGGGTCGGTTCCCGCCTTGCCGTAGCCCGAGTCGGCGACGACGACCTCGACCCTCGGCTCCTTGATCGACAGTGCCTCGATCGCGCCGTACGAGACCCCGACGACCCCGAGCGCGCCCGGCGCCGCGTCCGGGAGCGCGGTCGCCACTTCGAGCAGCGCCTCGTACGAGCCCTTCACGGCCGCGGGGTCATCGGGCTCGCCCCGGGGGAGGCCCGGGCACGGGATCCAGTAGTGCGACGTGGGCCGGTTCGCCGCCGGGTCGACGTCGAGGTAGCAACCGGCCACCACGATGAAGCCATGGCTCGTCAGGCCGTGTGCCCACGCGAGCTCGGGCTCCGCGAGCCCGGTCGAGCCGTGCAGGTAGACGACGACGGGATGAGGGCCGGCCGACGCGGGCCGGAAGACGGCGACGAGCTGCGTCTGCCCGAAAGGACTGTCGACGTGGAGCCAGGTGGCGGGCGGCGCGACGACGCCCGCGGGCACGGCCGCGGGACTGATGTGCAGACCGCTCACCGTGGCCGGCGGGAGCACGCCAAGTGTCGTGGTCGTGGTCGATGTCGGCCTCGGCGCGCGAGCCGAGGAAGCGGTAGCGGTGGTGGACGCGCAACCGGCGAGCACGGCGAGCGCGATCAACACGGCGGCCAGCGTGTGGCGGTTCACCGGGCAGTCCCGCATGCGCCCCGTTCGAGTCCGGCCATCGGCCCGTCCTCCGCTCGCCTTTGCCCAGTCCGACGTTCTACCGTACGAAGCGATGCAGACAGGTGATCTCCTCATCGAGGCGTTCGGGAGGGTGCGCGACGTCGTCCACGATGTGGTCGAGGGGCTCACGCACGACGACGCCGTGTACCGGCCGGACCGGGACGCCAACTCGATCGCGTGGCTGATCTGGCATCTCACGCGCATCGAAGACGATCACGTGGCGGATCTCGCCGGCGTCGAGCAGGTGTGGACGGCAGACGGTTGGAGCGACCGCATCAGCCTCCCCTTCGATACCTCGGCCACGGGTTACGGCTTCGATTCCGACGATGTCGCCGCAGTCCGCTGTGACCCGCCCAGCCTGCTGGTCGGCTACCACGACGCGGTACACGAGAACACCGTGCGGTACCTCGAACGGGTCGACGCGGCGGAGCTCGACAGAATCGTCGACACGTCGTGGGATCCGCCGGTCACTGCAGGAGTGCGGATCGTCAGCGTCCTCTCCGACGCGTTGCAGCACGCGGGCCAGGCCGCGTACGTCCGCGGCCTGCTCGACCGCCGCTAGCGTGCCCCGCATGCTTTCCGGCGCTCGTATCCTCGTCACCGGACCCACCGGCCAAGTCGCACTGCCGGTCACCCGCGCGCTCGCGGCGGACAACGAGGTGATCGGCATCGCGCGGTTCCGTGACGCGGACGCGCGGGCGTCGCTTGAGAAGGCCGGTGTCACGTGCATAGAGGCGAACCTGGCCGAAGGCGACTTCGCCGCGGTTCCCGAGGACGTCGACTACGTCCTCAACCTCGCGGTGGTGAAGAGCGGGCGTTGGAACGTCGACCTCGCGGCCAACGCGGAGGCGACCGGGCTGTTGATGGCCCACTGCCAGAACGCGAAGGCCTGGCTGCAGTGCTCGTCCACTGGCGTCTACCAGCCGGCCGGCCGGCACCCGCTGCAGGAGACCGACCCGCTCGGGGACAACCACCGCGTGATCATGGAGACGTACTCGATCTCGAAGATCGCGGCCGAGACCGTGGCCCGGCTCGGCGCCCGGCAGTGGAACCTGCCGGTGACGATCGCCCGACTCAACGTGCCGTACGGGGACAACGGCGGTTGGCCCGCGTTCCACCTCGCCATGATCGAGGCCGGCCAACCCGTGCCACTGCATCCGAACCGGCCGAACACGTTCAACCCCATCCACGAGGACGACATCATCCGGATGATTCCCCGCCTGCTCGAGATCGCGAGCGTGCCGGCGACGACGGTCAACTGGGGTGGGAGTGAGACCGCGAGCATCGAGGACTGGTGCGCGCTCATGGGTGAGGCGGTCGGTCGTGACGTCTCGTTCGTCGAGACCGAGCAGACGATCGGCAGCGTCGTGATCGACCCGACGAAGATGCACGAGCTGGTAGGCCGCACCGAGATCGGCTGGCGCGACGGCATGCTGAGGATGATCGAAGCCCAGCGCGCCGACGTTTCGGGGTAGCTGAGCGTCGCCAGGGCGACGCGTACGCGCCCCGAAAGGAGCTCGACGGGAAGGAACTTCTGGGTCGGGTGTCACAATGTGGCTGTCTGCGGCGTCGTCATAGGTGATGGCGAAGCTGGCAGAGTGGGGGCGGGAGTGGGACTCGAGGAGCGGTGGGATCCTTCCGGGATCCTGGAGCTACGGGCGTTCTACGAACCGCTGCGCCGGTTCGCAGCAATCGCCGGGCGGTGGGACGTCGATCCGGACGACCTCGTCCAGGATGCATACGCCAGGGTCTTGCGTCGATCCCGAGCGGACATCGACGATCTCGGCCCGTACCTGCGCAGGACGATCGTCAACCTCGTCTCGGACAACCGGCGCAGCGCGCGCCGGGCCGAGAATGCCCGACGGCGGCTCGACGCGGGCGCCCCGACGGTCGTCGACGACTACCCGAGTGATCTCGACGACCTGCTCCGACTCCCACCCCGGGTCCGGGCACTGCTGTACCTGGTCGAGATCGAAGGACGTTCGACCGCGGACGCGGCCGAGGTCGTCGGCATGTCCGGCGCCAACGCCCGCGTCGCTCTCATGCGCGCGCGCAAGCGTTTGCGGTCGGAGATAGGCATGGAGGCGAGCGGTGAGTGACCTGCAGGATCGACTCGAACGGCTCGCGCAGCGCGGCACGCCGCGCGGTGGCGACGCGGTGCTCGAGGCAGCCAAGACCAGCGTCGAGCACGACGCGGTCGCCGCGATCGGGATGGATCCGTCGCGGCGGCAGTCTCCGCGCCGGCACTTCAGCTCGCTCGTCGCGGCAGCCGGCGTCGCGGCGACGCTGTTCGTCGGCATGCTCGCGTTCTCGGCGTTCCTCGGTGCCGGTGGAGGATCGGATTCGCCCGAAGGCGCCGTGCGCCAGCTCGCCGACGCGGTGTCGCACGAGGATGCGCTTGCCGCCGCGGACGTGCTCGCGCCCGAGGAGGTGCAGTCGCTCAGCCGCACCATCGATCAGACCGCGCGGCGGGCCCAGGAGCTGCAGCTCGCCAGAACGGCGAGCGCGCCACTCGCCGGCCTGGACCTCTCCGTCGACAACCTCGACCTGTCCACCGAGACCATGGCCGACGGCTACGTGAAGGTCACCGTCTCGAGCGGAACCCTGTCGAGCCAGACGCAGAACGAGAAGTTCGCGCCCGTCATGCAGCGGGTCCTGCGCAACACGACCGGCCCCAAGGGGCAGGTCGACCTGGCGCGCCTGGCCAAGAGCCTCAACCTGCCCACGTTCGTCATGACCGTGAAGCGGGGTGGGCAGTGGTACGTGAGCGCGGCGTACACCACGCTCGAGTACATCCGCGAGGCGAACCAGCTGCCGCCGGCGGACTTCGGCTCCGGGGTGCGGGCGACCGCGACGCTCGGGGCCGACACGCCCGACGCCGCCGTCACCGAGGCGATGCAGGCGTTGCAGCGCAGCGACTGGAAGACGTTGATCTCTCTCGCGCCACCGGACGAGATCCCGGTCTACGACTACCGCGACGCGTTGATGCAGCTCGGCGCGGACAACCAGACCCACTTCACGATCGACAAGCTCGAAACGACCTCGACCGTGAGTGGTGACACGGCGAAGGTGACGCTGCACACTGCGGGCACGACCGACTCGGGGCGCTGGGCGCTGGACGGTGGTTGCTTCAAGCCTCCGCTCCAGGACCGCCTCGTCTCCACCAGTGCCTGGTGCGCGCTGACGCCGTACTACACCGTGCTGCCCTTCTACGGGTCGTCGCCCGCGAGCGTCGCCTCCGCGCAGGTCACGGTCGTGCGCAAGGACGGTCGCTGGTTCGTGAGCCCGGTCGGCACCGCGCTCGACCTGATCGACCGCTACGTCCGTGACTTCACCCAACGCCAGCTCTACACGATGCTGAACGTCCCGGAGCTGCTCCCCGTCGACGCGACGCTCACGCTCGGCCGTCCCGTCACCCAGGACGACCGGCGTGGAGGCGCGTACGTCTACGCGCTCGACGCGCACCGTGGGGACCGGTTCCTCGGTCTCGTCACCTGGGATCCTCCGGCCGGCGACAGCTATGGCGGCGCTGCGGTGCTGGTGTACTCACCCGACGGTGAGGTGATGCGCGACAGCTACGACCTCATCGATGGTCGAGGGCTCGAGATCCCGACCGACGGGACCTACCGGATCGTGGTGCGTCCGTACTTCCAGCGGATCACGTTCACGGTCTGGCCCGAGGCGCAGGCACCCGAAGCGGCGAAGCACCCGCCGACGGAGGGGATGTACGACGGATGTCACCCCACGGGCAACGGGGGAGAGACGTGCTCGTCGTCCGCTTCGGTCGGCACGTCGTCCTCCTCGTCCTCGAGCTCGTCGTCGAGCACCTCGTCGTCGGACGCGGGGACAACCGGAACGTGTGTGACCGGCTCCGACGGGCTCACCACGTGTCGCGACGTCACCTCGTCGAGCTCGCGCTCGTCGTCGTCGTCCTCGTCGGGCTCTGGCGGAGTGACCGCCACGACCGCTACCTCAGTACCGGGTGGCTGAGCGCGCGTTTCACGAGACGCCCGTCGCCGACGGGTGCTACCTCGCGGGTGGTGGAGCGTTGTTCCTGTCCGCGTTCCTGCACTGGGCGGCGAGCGGTCCGGGGAGCGGGTTGCGCGGACACGCGCTCGTCGACGCGGTGGTCGCGCTCGGTCGGAGCGTCCCGGTGCTGTCGACGGGGCGGCTCACGATCCTCTGGTACCTCGTCCCCGCGCTCGGCACCGCGAGCTGGGTCGGCTGCGGGCTCTCCGGCGCTCACAGTCGCGCGTCGCGGATCATCGCCGCCGGAGCATTCGTCGTGTCCGTCGTCGTGGGCGCCGCGTTCGTCCACCTCCTGACCTGGAGTCGCGTCGGATGGGGCCCCGTGGTGGCCGTGACCGGCGCGATCGCGCTCTGCCTCGCGGCCTGGTGGCCCCGACGGCACCAGCGGGGGGCTAGCGCCGCGCCCGGTAGCGGCCCATCTCCTGGAACGCCTTGACCGCGTTGAGCCGCCGGTGGTCAGGGTCGAGCGTCGCGTAGATCGAGTCCACGGTCACGACCGTGCGCTCGGAGTCGCCCCAGTCCGCGTACTCACCGAGCTCGATGTCCCACGCCGCGTCGAGCGCGGACATCCCCGCCGCGTGGCGTTTCGTCGTCTCCGCGTCGATCCACTCGAGGTACTGCTGGAACTGCGCCACTCCCTCGACGTCGGCAAGTGGTCCGTGACCGGGGACGACGACGGTCGGTTCCAGCTCGCGGATCCTCCGGCACGCCGCGATCCAGTTGCCGATCGGACCGGCCCACATGATCGGCGTCGAGCCGTGGAAGAGGATGTCGCCGGTGAAGACGACCCGCGGGCCGGCGAGCCAGGCAATGACGTCGCCTTGCGTGTGCGCCGGGCCGACTTCCTCCAAGGTGATGGTCGCGCCCCCGACTTCGATCGTCGTCGAGCCGCGGAAGGTGTCGGTCGGGGGAACCGGCTCGATGTCGTCGAACGTGAACGGTCCGAAAGCGTCGGCGACGAGCCGGTTGCCCTCCTCACCGATGTCGAGCGACTTGAACGTGTGCATCAGCGCGGGCGGGACCTCGTCCATCTCCGCCGCGGCGGCCTCCGACGCGATGATCCGGGAGCCGTCGAGCAGCTGGTTCCCGTAGCAGTGGTCGCCGTTGGCGTGCGTGTTCACGACGGTCCCGATCGGCCGCGTCCCGGTCACGCTGCGCATCGCATCCAACATGTCGCGCGTCAGCCGGAGGTCGAAGAGCGTGTCGACCAGCAACGAGCCGTCCGCCCCGCCGACCAGCCCGGCATTGCTGAAGCCCCAGGTGCCGCTGGGCATCACGTAGGCCCAGACGCCGTCCGCGACCTCGGACAAGGTGGGTTCGTTCACGCCGCGAACAGTATCCGCAGCCGGCACCGGGCGAGCCGGCGGTCTCTAGGCTCGGTCGTATGGACGCCGAGCTGCGACGGGTCATCGAACGGGCGCTCGGAGCGAGGGTCGTGCGTGACGCGCCGGTGCGCGGCGGCGATGTCGCGATCGCGTACGCGCTGGATCTCGACGACGGTCGTCGCGTCTTCGCCAAGACCCACCCGCAAGCGCCGGCCGAGTTCTTCACCACCGAGGCGACAGGACTGTCCTGGCTGCGTGATGCGAACGCGGTGCCGGTTCCGGCAGTGCTCGCCTACTCGGACGAACCGCCGAATCATCTCGTGCTCGAATGGATCGACGAGGGGCATCGCGGTGAAGGAACGGAATCAGAGCTCGGTGTCGCGTTGGCGCGCTTGCACCAAGCGGGCGCGCCCTCCTTCGGGCGCGAGGACCGACGCACGACGGGCAGCCGCGGCCTGCCGAACGAGCCGTGCAACACCTGGGCCGAGTTCTACGCGACGAACCGGCTGCTCCCGCTGGCCCGGCTGGCACGCGATGCGCACGCGCTGCCGACGGACGCGATCCACGCGCTCGAGCATCTGGCCGGAGATCTCGACCGCTTCGACTCGACCGGTGAATCACCGTCGCGGCTGCACGGTGATCTCTGGGCCGGGAACCGGCGCGTCGACGTGGCGGGACGGAGCTGGCTCGTCGACCCGGCGGCTCACGGCGGGCACCGTGAGTTCGATCTCGCCATGATGCGGCTGTTCGGTGGGTTCGGTGCCGAGTGCTTCGCGGCGTACGCCGACGTGCACCCACTGGCGCCCGGTTGGGAGGAGCGCGTCCCCCTGCACCAGATCGCGCCGCTCGTGGTGCACGCGATCAAGTTCGGCGGCCACTACGTGGACGCCTCGGCCGCGGCGATCGGGCGCTACGCCTGATCCGTCGCCGCGGTGGTCTGACCCTGCACGCGGCGGCGGACCGCCGGCACCCAGGCGCAGAGCGTCAGGGCGGCCGCGACCAGCAGCGCGGGTTCGGCGGCGGTGCGGAGCCGTTGGGAGCCGTAGCTCACCGCGACGACGACGAACGCGGATGCGATCACCGCGAGGAGCGGCCACGCGCGGCCACCGATGCGTACCATCTTGACGACACCGAACGCGCCCAGCACGAGCACCGGGAACCAGCACACCCACCCGAGGGTCTGCCAGCCCTCGTCCCGGGTCTCGAGCGTCTCGAGCTTCGTCTGGTCGAGTGGCCGGTACAGGCCCAGGACCCGGAGCTCGCGCATGAGCACGACGTACGGGATGCGCTGCACGTGCTCACTCGCGAAGTCGATGCCGCGCCGGCGCGCTTCGCTGCTCCACGCCTTCTCGCTCAACCCGGCCTGACGTTCCGAGTCCGAGCAGCTGAGGTCCCACGAGCCGAGGAAGTCACCCCAGTACGCGGAAGGGCAGTTCGCGCCGGCGATGGTGGCCGAGCTGCTGATGGTCGCGACGGTCGGCTCGCCGACCTGCTGCTGGTTGCGGATCACCCACGGCACCGTGACGAGCACCGCGACGGCGACCGTCAATGCTCCGACCAGCACGCGGCGGCGGAGCTTCCCGGACACCGCGATCGCGCCGCCGGCCGCGATCAGGATGACGGGAATGACCGCGTCGGCTCGCGTCAGCATCGTGAGGCCGAGCAGCCCGCCGACGATCATCCAGCGCCAGAGCGCGGGCCGGTCGACCGCCACCATCGCCATCAGCACGGCGCCGTACAGCAGCGGGATTGACAGTGTCTCGCTCATCAGCGCGCCGTCGACCGCGATCAGCATCGGGTAGACGGCAGCGAGCGCGGCCGCCGTCAGCCCCACGGCGCGCCCCGCGAGCCGGCGGCCGATGCAGCCGGTCAGCACGACGGTGACGGTGCCGAGCGCCGCGCCCGCGAGCCGGAAGGTCTCGTGGTCCGGGTTGAAGATCCTCGTGACGAGCGCCAGGAAGGTCGGGTAGCCCGGCGGGTAGCCCGCGGTGGCGAGCATCCGGCCGGAACGGAAGTAGATGCCCGGGTTCAGGAACCCCTTGCCCTCGGAGAGCGGCCCCGAGACCAGCGTGTACCAGACCGAGTCACGCCCGAGCGGCAGGTCGCTCGCGACGAGCCGGACGTACGCGACCCGGATGACGAGCGCGACGACGGCGATGAGACCCAGCGCGATCGTGAAGTCCCGCGTCCGGGTCTCCGGCTCGGGCCGACGGGCGACGTCGATCTGCTGCACGCCCCCCATGCCCGCACCCTAATGGGACGCGAGAGTCGCGATTTTCCCGCCCGGCGTCCGCGACGGGCTCAGTGCCCGGCTTCGGGATCGAGGAGACGGCGCGGGTGGCGACCGTCCACGTAGCCGATGAACGGCGAGCAGATGTTGTAGCCGAGCAGCTCCTGCATCCGTTCGGGCAGCCCCGCCACGATCTCGGGCGGCACCGCGAGCACGTGGTTCTCGACCGGGCGCAGCCACGCGACCGCGTAGTGCAGCACCACGCCGAGCCGGGCGCGATCCGTGTGGTTCGCGCCGCCGCCGTGCCAGACGCTGCCCAGGTAGACGAGCGCCGAGCCGGCGGGCATCTCGATGGCGACCGTCTCGGTCTCGGGACCTGGGATCTCGTCGGTCCAGCGGTGGCTCCCGGGCACGATCCGCGTCGCACCGTTCGCCTCGGTGAAGTCGTCGAGGGGCCACATGATGTTCACCACGAGCTCCGGGTGAGGCCGCGGAATGGGATACAGCGCGTCGTCGGGGTGCAGCGGTTGCGCGACCTCGCCGGCTCCGATCTCGATTCCGGTCGGGGCGCTGAGCTGGTACTCGCCGAGCACCTCGTCGAGCACCGCGAGCACGAGCGGGTGGGTCGCGGCGTGGTCGAACGTGCGGGTCTTGGCGAACAAGGCGTAGACCCGCCGCGTCTTGTGCCCTTCGAAGTCGTCCCGGCCCTTGGGAGTGCGGTCGAGGATCGCGGCGAGCTCGGCCCGAGCCGCGGCGATCGCTTCGGGATCCAGGAGCCCTTCGACCACGGCGTAGCCGTCACGTGTCAATGCAGCAACAACCGAGTCGACGGACTGGCTGACCTCGACCGGCGAAACTGCCATCGGACCCCCTCGGAACGCGGTCAAGCCTAACGCTGCATCGGGTCCCTGGGCCCGGCTGCCGAGGCCATAGCCTGAGCGCGTGGACCAACCAACGGGAAACGAACCGGCGATCCTGGTCGAGAACCTCGTCAAGTGCTTCGGCGACGTGGAGGCACTCAAGGGCGTGTCGTTCGACGTGCCGAGAGGCCGCGTGCTCGGCCTGCTCGGGCCCAACGGCGCGGGGAAGACGACCGCGGTGCGCGTGCTGACGACGCTCATCCCTCCGGACAGCGGCCGCGTCCGCGTGCTCGGGACCGACGTGACCGCCGAACCCATGCGCGTGCGGGCTTCGATCGGTCTCGCCGGCCAGTACGCGGCGATCGACGAGAACCTGAGCGCGGCCGAGAACCTCCGGCTCGTCGGTCGCCTCACGCACATCTCCGAGTCCGGCATCAAGCTCCGCACCGGCGCGCTCCTGGAGCGGTTCGACCTGCTCCACGCCGGCGACCGGCTGGCCCGGACGTTCTCCGGTGGCATGCGACGCCGGCTGGACCTCGCCGCCGCGCTGGTGCACGAACCGCCCGTGCTCTTCCTCGACGAACCCACCACGGGTCTCGACCCGCAGGGCCGCACCGAGCTGTGGACCGTCATCGAGGATCTCGTCTCGGGCGGCACCACGGTCCTGCTCACCACGCAGTACCTGGAGGAGGCCGACCGGCTCGCCGACCGCATCGTCGTGATCGACCACGGCTCGGTGATCGCGGAGGGAACCGCCGCGGAGCTCAAGTCGGGTCTGGGCGAGACGGTGATCGAGGTGGGGTTCCGGGACGATCAGAGCGTGAGCTCGGCGGCGGAGAAGCTCCTCGCGATCGGCGCGATCACCCGCGAGGGACACCTCATCCAGGTGAGCGTGTCCGACGGGGCGACTGCGATGCTCGAGACCGTCCGCCTGCTCGACACGGAACAGCTCGCGCCCACCACGTTGGCACTGCGCGAGCCCACGCTGGACGACGTCTTTCTCGCGCTCACCGGTCACGCGGCCGAGGGTCCGACCAAGCTGGACGATGCACCACCCGCAGAGAAGAAGTCCCGACGCAGCCGACGGAGCAGCCCATGACCGCGACGACCGCGCCGGATTTCGATCTGAGAGAGGACACCCCCCGTCCCGTGGGCGACGCGCTCACGATGACCTGGCGGAACCTGCTCAACATCCGGCGCAACCCTCAGCTGCTCGTGTTCGCCACGATCCAGCCCGTGATCTTCGTGCTGATGTTCCGCTACGTCTTCGGCGGCGCGATCGGCATCCCGCCGATCAACGGTCACCCGGTGCCCTACGTCGACTTCCTCATGCCCGGGATCTTCGTGCAGACCGTCGTGTTCGGCTCGCTCACCACCGGCGTCGGCCTGGCCGAGGATCTCCAGAAGGGTCTCATCGAGCGGTTCCGGTCGCTTCCGATCGCGCGCTCGGCGGTGCTGGTCGGGCGGACATGGGCAGACCTGGTCCGCAACATCTTCGTGGTGTTGCTGATGGCGGCGGTCGGGTTTCTCGTGGGCTGGCGGATCAACTCCGGGGTGCTCGCGTTGCTCGGCTGCCTCGGCCTCGTCGTCGCGTTCGCGTACTCGCTCTCGTGGGTATTCGCGATCGTCGGACTCGTGGCGCCGGACGCCGAGACCGCCCAGGCCGCCTCGTTTCCGATCCTCGCGCCGCTTGTCTTCGCGTCGTCGGCCTTCGTGCCGGTGAACTCCATGCCGGACTGGCTCCAGGTGTTCGCGAAGCACCAGCCGGTGACCGCGGTGGTCGACGCGGGCCGTGCGCTCACCCTGGGCCTCCCGGCGCAGTCGAAGGTGCTCGCGGCGCTGGCGTGGATCGTCGGCATCATCGTGGTCTGCGCGCCGATCGCGGTGAGCAAGTACCGCCATACGACCTGACGGTCGCTAGCGAGGCGCGCCGAGTGTCTCGCCGATGAGGCCCGCGAGCTGATCGGATCCGGCAGCGGTGAAGTGCAACCCGTCCGGGAGGTGCCACTCGGGGTGGTTCCGGAAGCGCGCGCTCATGTCGACGAGGGTCAGGTTCGGCCAGCGCGACCGGGCGGACGCGAGCGCGTCGTTCACGGACTCGGGATGCGCCGGGTAGGAGGGTTGGTTCTGGACGTTCAGCCAGAACACCGGGGTGGTGCGAGGGACGCCGCGCATGAGGCGGTCGATGACGGAGGCGATGTTCGGGCACGCGGCGGTGCAGTTGTTCGTGCCGAGCTCCACCACCACGACGTCCGGACCGGCGTCCGCCACCATTCGGGGCATCTTGGCGGTCCATGCGCCGATGGTCGTCGCCGGCGCGGCGGAGGTGGACGGGTCCCATCCCTCGGCGTGCAGTGCCGCGGTGACTTGAGCGGTCGACTGCCAGAGCAGCGAGTCGCCCACGAGCAGGACCTTGTTGCCGTGCTCGACCGGGGCTGCCGCGGAACGCGAGGACGAGTTGGCGGCCCACACGAGCGAGATGGCCGCCGCGAGGGCGACAACGGTCAACGACGCCGCGATCCCGGCCCGGCGCAAGGGGATCGCCGAGCTGGCATCACGACGGGCGGGGGCTCGCCAAGGCATCGGACCCAGTAAGCAGGCGCGCGCTCAATGCAACGTGGGTGCCACCTGAGACCCACCCGAGAATCCCGTGACGGTCAGGTTTCCGGTGGTGGAGGGCAGCGGACTCCGACCGATCCGACGATCTGGGCGAACGTCGCTCGACTCACCAGCCAGTGCGCGCCGGTCCGGTGCGCGCGACCCTCCATCGGGCCGAGCACCGCATGTCCATCTCGGAGCAGCCTGAACCAGACGACCGCGTCGTCCGGACCGAGGAACTTGAGGTGCTCGACCTCGAGAGTTGCCTGCGTGTTCGCACCAGCGGTCGCACGGGTTCTCGCCTCGCGCAGGGCCGGCCCGAGGTTCGCACCGCCTTGTACCGCTGGAACGGCCTCGCCGTCCTCGCTCAACGTGACCATCCGCTCGAAAGCTTCGCGCACCTTCGTCTCGGCGCTCTCGACGTCGTCCGGCGGAGGACCGGTCGGGATGTGCTGCTCGGCCAGATCTGCGGGGGCGGGAAGAGACGCGAAGGTCGCCGGGAACTGGTCGCGGTGATGGCGCATCATCGCTTCGCTCAGCTGGGATTCGTCGTGGACGTCGACTCCCGCCAGGTCGATTCCGGCTCGGCGCATCGACTCCACCCGAAACTCGATGTGGCTCCGCCATCCCTTGCCATCCGGCGGAACGAACGCGAACACACTGGGGTCGATGGCTTCGGAGCGTTCGAACACCTGCGTTGTCCAAGTCGAGCAGATCTCGCCTTCGAAGCGACCTCGACGGCGAGGACGATGCCGGTCTCCTGGTCGACCCGGCACGAGTGCTCGGTGCCGAGCCACGGCGGCATCACGAACGGATTGTGGATCCCGTGCGTCGGATCCGGGATGGGGCGCAGCTCGAGCCACCAACACGGCCGGTCGGCCACGACATCCGTACCCCGGACGTCGATATCGCACCGGGAGGCGACCCAGCGCGAGTGCAGCAGCGCGGTCCAGGGAGGACCCACCTCGTCGCCCCCCGAAAGGCGGTAGCCGCCTATGTCCGGCACGTAGGTCAGTCGCTCGGCGCCATCGTGGATCGTGACGATGGGCCCTGAGTCCTCGCGCCAACGCGCGGTGCCGGAGAGCCAGAGCTCGCAGCGAGTTCCTTCGTCCTCTTCGTCGTCGTCGCCCGGGCTGCTCGTGATCAGCAGCGTCGAGCGCGAGCCGTCGACCGCCTCGCGTTGGCGGTTCCACCACTCGTGGACGCGGACGATGGCGTCCTGGTCCGCGACCTGTCGCGCGCGGATGTGCAACGCCTGCACGTCACGCGGCGATTGGTACAGCGCTTCGAGCACATCTCCGAGCCTGCCCACGCCACCGACGGTAGCGCTGCGCCCGCCGCCCCACTCCAAGGTTTTGGCGTCAGTAGGGACCCGGATGGGGTCCCTACTGACGCCAAAACGGGGCTGGGATTCAGACGGCGGCGGCGATCTCGGCCATCACCTCGGCGGGGAGCGGGCCTGCGCCGGCTGCCGCGACGCAGTCGGCGAGCTCCTCGCGGTTCTTCACGCCGAGCACCACCGAGTCGATCCCCGGCATCGTGAGCGCGTACCGGTGCGCGAGCGCGGCGGTGGACATCCCGAGCGCGCGGGCGATGTGACGCACGGGCTCGGCGCGCCGGAAGTCCATGGTCACCGGGTCGTCGGGCGCGAGCTCGCGGTCGAGCGCGTCGGTGATCGCGCCGGCACCGACGGCGCGGATGCCGAGCACACCGACGCCCTGCTCGACCGCGACGTCGATCACCTCCCGCGGCCGGGCCGGCTCTTCGTAGCGCCGGATCTCCGCCGGGGAGTCGAGCAGGTTGGCGATCGCCTGCACGACCGCGGGGCGGGGCTCGTCCCGCAAGGCCCGGAGCGCCGTGTCCGGCGGGCCGGTGCCGGTGATGCCCCACGCACCGACGATCCCTTCGTCCACGAGCGCGGCCATCGTCGGGCGCCAGGCCTCGGTGTACGTGGTCCAGCTCGTCGCGTGGCGGGGTTGGTGCTCGCCGAGCTGGGGGAGCACACGGCCGTCGTCGACGATGTAGGTGTGGAGGAAGCAGAGATCGACCCGGTCCAGCTGCAGGGTCTCGAGGCTGCGGTCGAGCGAGCGCCGGATGCGGTCTCCGGGAAGCTCGTCCACGGGATCGCCGAGCATGACCTTCGTCGACACGCGGACGCCGGCCGGCAGCGAACCGGCGTACGCCTCGGCGACGACACGTTCGGACTCCCCGCGCCCGTACATCGGGGCGAGGTCGAGGAGGTCGATGCCTGCGGCGACCGCCGCGTGGACCGTCGCGACGGCCTCGTCACGATTGGTGGGTCCCCACACCTGACCGAGACCGCCACCTCCGAGGCTCAGGACGCCGACCGGCCCGAGCGCGCCGAGTGGACGCTGCTGCAAGCGCCTACCCGGCCGGTGGGATGTTCTGGTTGTGGGAGAAGAGGTTGCGCGGATCCCACTTCTCCTTCAGCTCACGCAGTCGCCGGTACTTCTCGGGCCCGAAGGCGGCCTCGACCCGGTCCGCTCCCTCGTCGCCGATGAAGTTGAGATACGCGCGCCCGGTCGTCCACGGCTTCATCGCCGACGCGATCGCGCGCGTGTAGGCGATGTTGCGCTCAGTGTCGGCCGGGTCCGCCCACATGGAGAGGAAGTGCAGGTTCCAGGGCGCGGTGCGTTGGCCGAATGCGGTTGCCTCCTCGTCGACCCGCGACGACGCGCCGCCACCGGGCACCAAGATCACCTGCGTCAAGGGAGAGACCGGCGCCGTCGCGTGCTCGACCAGCGTGTCGACGGCCTTGTCGGGCAGCTCGCCGAGGAAGTCGGCCGTCCAGTAGTTCTGCATGCCCTTGGGGGCCGCCCCGTCGAGGAGCTGTTGCACGGCGAGATACGGCATCGGACCCAGGAGATCGAGGCCCGGAGGCCCGAATTCCGCGAGTGCCCGGAACGCGGCAGGGCCGTCGTCCACGGCGCCGGCGTACAGGCACACGACCCCGATCACCGGCTGGCCGCGAACGGGCTCGGGGACGAAGTCCTCCGGCGGTGCAGTGATGAAGGCGAGCCCACTGCACACCTCGTCGGGCGCGTTCTCCATGAACTCCCGGTAGAAGCGCACGAGCTCCTTGCCCATCGCCGCGGGGTACATCAGCATCCCGCCGTACACGATCGGGCCGAGCTCGTGGAGCTTCAGGTGAAACGCGGTGACGATGCCGAAGTTGCCGCCGCCCCCGCGCAAGCCCCAGAACAGATCTGGGTTCTCGTCTTCCGAGGCGATGACCTGCTCGCCCTCGGCGGTGACCACCTCGGCCTTGATCAGGTTGTCGCACACGAAGCCGAGCTTCCGCTCCAACCACCCGCTGCCGCTGCCGAGCGTCAGGCCGGCGATGCCGGTGGTGGAGACGCGACCGCCGGTGACGGCCAACCCGAGCTCCTGGGTCGCGGCGTCGAGCTCGCCCCACGTGAGTCCGGCCTCCGCGCGTACGGTCTTGGTGGCCGGGTCGACCTTCACGCCCTTCATGCCCCGCAGGTCCACGCAGATCCCGTCGTCGCAGACGGCGGAACCAGTGACGCCATGGCCGCCCCCGTACACGGAGAGCGCCAGGTCCCGGTCGCGGGCGATCCGCACGGCGGACGCGACGTCGTCCGCGTCGGCGCAGCGGGCGATCAGCCCGGGATGGCGGTCGATCATCCCGTTGAACACGGCTCGGGCCTGGTCGTAGGCATCCGTGCCCGGATGGAGCAGCTCGCCCTTGAAGCCAGGTAGCTCAAAGCTGCCCTCGGTCACACGCGTATCAGCCATCGTCCCCTCCCAGGAAGTCCCGTACCCCATCTTCGGACAGGAGCCGCCGCTGGATCAACTTGGCCGCCGACCCTGCACCGTTCACCCGATGTGGATGATTCCGCGTCTCCCGCCGTCCGGTTCAATCGGAGGTCGTGAACCGGTCGGCTCCTGCTCGCGGAGCACACTCGTTCTGTTGATCCCGCCCCGGCCCCGAAGCTGAAGGAGCACGATGGCACTGCACCGGAAGACGGCGCCCGACACCGGAGAGACCCCCGAGCAGGCTGCGCACCGCTCGGTCATCGATCCGATCTTCGCCCGGGCAGGTGAAGCGGCTTCCGCGCCGCACCACGACCTGCCGGCGTTCGGCATGCGGCCCGACACCGCGTACCAGGTCGTGCACGACGAGCTGATGCTGGACGGCAACGCACGGCTCAACCTGGCGACGTTCGTCACCACGTGGATGGAGCCACAGGCCCAAACCCTCATGGCTGAGACGTTTGACAAGAACATGATCGACAAGGACGAGTACCCGCGCACGGCCGAGTTGGAGATGCGGTGCGTGAACATGCTCTCCCGGCTGTGGAACTCACCGGACGAGGAAGAAGCGACCGGCACGTCCACGACCGGCTCGAGCGAGGCCGCGATGCTCGGCGGCATGGCACTCAAGTGGCGCTGGCGGGACCGGATGCGCGCCGCGGGGAAGCCGACCGACAAGCCCAACATGGTGATGGGCATCAACGTGCAGGTGTGCTGGGAGAAGTTCTGCCGCTACTGGGACATCGAGATGCGCCTCGTCCCGATGGAGGGAGACCGGTTCCACCTGAATGCAGAAGAGGCGGTCAAGCAGTGTGACGAGAACACCATCGGCGTGATCCCGGTGCTGGGCTCCACGTTCGACGGCAGCTATGAGCCCGTGGCGGAGATCTGCGCGGCGTTGGACAAGCTCCAGGCTGATACCGGTCTCGACGTGCCGGTCCACGTGGACGGCGCGTCGGGCGCGTTCGTCGCGCCCTTCATCGACCCGGACGTCGTCTGGGACTTCCGCCTGCCTCGTGTCCAGTCGATCAATGCCTCCGGCCACAAGTACGGGCTCGTCTACCCGGGCGTGGGGTGGGTGGTGTGGCGCAACCCGGACGTCCTGCCGGACGACCTCGTCTTCAAGGTCAACTACCTCGGCGGGGAGATGCCGACGTTCTCGTTGAACTTCTCGCGCTCCGGCAACCAGATCGTGGCGCAGTACTACTGCTTCATCCGGCTCGGGTTCGACGGGTACCGGCGCATCCAGCAGGCCTCGCGTGACGTCGCGATGCATGTGTCGAGCAAGGTGGCCGAGCTCGGGCCGTTCGAGCTCGTCACCGACGGGAGCGAGCTGCCGGTGTTCGCGTTCGGATTGAAGCAGGAGGTGGAGCACTACACGGTCTTCGACGTCTCCCGTCTGATGCGCGAGCGCGGGTGGCTCCTGCCGGCGTACCGGTTCCCGGCGAATCGCGAAGACCTGGCTGTATTGCGAATCGTCGTGAAGAACGGCTTCACCCATGACCTCGCCGAGTTCCTCATCGCCGACCTCGGACGCGTCATCGAATATCTCAACCGGCTCCAAGGGCCGCTGCCCGCCGAGCCCGGGGAAGGGTTCCACCATTGAGGGCGACGTCAGCGCGACGCGAGCGCGTAGCGTGAGCGAGGTGAGCGACGCGGGCGAGGAGCCGACGCAGCTCGACGGCGAAGGCCCGGCCGAGGCGCATCTGCCGGCCTACCGGTTCGGGATCGTCTTGGGCCTGCTCTTCGTGACGTTCATCTTCATGGCATCGGGACCGACCGGCGACTGGGTTCCGTTCGTGGTGGTCGTGCTCCAGGGGGC
The DNA here is from genome assembly GCA_038252255.1 of Acidimicrobiia bacterium. Classification (GTDB taxonomy): domain Bacteria; phylum Actinomycetota; class Acidimicrobiia; order IMCC26256; family JAENVU01; genus Chersky-806. Next base: position 67,514 of record JBBSAM010000012.1, read on the forward strand.
GACGCTGCTGGCGGCACTCGCTGCCGCCGGCACGCGCCGACGGCTGTGGCGCATCGTGGTCGTGGTCGTCATCGTGGCCCTCGTCTCGGGCATCTCGGTCTGGACCTCAGGGGTCGACAGTGGCGGAGGGACACTCTTCATCCTGAATGCGCTGCTCGTCGCGGGCGCACCCGTTGCGATCGCACTCGCGTTGATTCGCCGCCGGGTGATCGACATCCAGACGGTGCTCGGCGCGCTGTGCATCTACGTGCTGCTCGGGATGCTGTGGGCGTTCACGTTCGCCGCAATCGGTGGGATCCAGACGACGCCGTTCTTCGCCCAGCAATCGAAGGGAACGGTCGCCGACTTCCTCTACTTCAGCTTCGTCACGCTGACGACCACCGGGTACGGCGACCTCACCGCGGCCGGCGGGCTCGGGCGGGCCGTCGCCGTGCTCGAAGCGTTGCTCGGCCAGCTCTACCTGGTCACGATCGTGGCGGTCATCGTCAGCCGCATGGGTCGCAGCGAGCGACCGTGGAACCGCCGCTCCAACCAGGCGGACGGCTAGCCCGAGGGACAGGCGGCCTTCACCTGGTCGAGCAGCGCCGAGGTGGTGCTCCCGACCTTCGTGATGGCCTTGCCGAGCGCCGAGACGTTGTCGGTCAACGATCCGTTGCCGACCTCGTTGACGGCCGTCTTCAGGTCGTCGATCGACGACGTCACCGCGTCGACCTGCGGCTGGTAGTCGGTCTTGGCGGCGCTCTTGAGGTTGTCGAGGTCCTTCTGCAGGCTTTCGAGCTCGGATTGGATCCCGCTCTTCCCTCCGGTCAGCAGAGAGGGATCCTCGAGCGACTTCAGCTCCTTCTCGAGCTTGGTCCGCGCGTTGCAGACCGCGTTCTTGCTCGTGCCTGCCTGCGTCGTCGTCGTGGAGCTCGAGTCGTTGGAGCTGCAGCCCGCGAGCACGGCGAGGCCGAGCGTCGCGACGGCCGCGACCACCAATGCCTTCTTCATCAGGCGTCCTCCCGGAAGACGGTTCAACGAGCGGAACCTAATGGTGCGGCGGGTGGCCGGCATCCACCAGATGGGATGAACGAGGGGCGTTCCCGTCCGGATCATCCGATGTGGGTGATGTCGCGGGAGGCAGGCTCGACCAGCATGGGAGATCGATGGGTGCCGCGCCGCGCGTCGCACTCAGACTGCCGGCCGAGACCAGAAGGACGGAGACCTCGATGAGTCCATCGCGAGTCGTCGAGCACGTGACACCCGAGCAGCGCGTGGCGTTGGGCCGCGCGGCACGATCCGCGGTGCCGCGATCGAGTCATGGAGCCTGGGCGCCGGCGGCCGACCGACCGGATCCCGTCGACCTGCTCCGGCAGCAGGCCGTGACCCGCGTGCCCGAGTTGGTGCCCATCCGCCACGCCCGGATGCTCGCCTCGCCGTTCGCGTTCTACCGCGGCGCGGCGTTGGTTATGGCCACCGATCTCGCGAGCACGCCGAGCTCGGGCATCCGGGTCCAGTGCTGCGGGGACGCCCATCTCGCCAACTTCGGCGGCTTCGCGGCGCCGGACCGGACGCTGGTCTTCGACGTCAACGACTTCGACGAGACGCTCCCCGGTCCGTGGGAGTGGGATGTGAAGCGGCTGGCGGCGAGCTTCGACATCGCGGCCCGGTCGCGGGAGTTCGATGACAAGACCCGCGCGCGGATCGTCCGAGAGACGGCGCGCGCATACCGGGATGCCATGCGGGAGTACGCAGGCATGCGCAACCTCGACCTGTGGTACCTGCGGCTGGACGAAGCCGCAGTGATGGAGAAGTGGCGAGACAAGGTCACTCCTGCGGTGATGAAGCGCTTTCAGAAGAACGTGGCGAAGTCCCGTACCCGAGACAGTCTGGGTGCGTTCGCCAAGCTGACCGGCGTAGTGGACGGACAGGTCAAGATTGTCAGCAACCCACCACTCGTCGTCCCGCTCGGGGAGCTGCTGCCCGAGGTAGCCGCCGCCGAGCTGCGCGACCTGCTGCATGAGTGGTTCCGGGGGTATCGCCGGACGCTGCAGGCGGATCGGCGCCAGATCCTCGAGTCGTTCGAGCTCGTCGACTTCGCCCGCAAGGTGGTGGGGGTGGGAAGCGTGGGAACGCGGTCGTGGATCGCGTTGCTGCTCGGGAGGGACGGCGGCGATCCCCTGTTCCTGCAGATCAAGGAGGCGGAGGCCTCCGTGCTCGAGCCCTACGTCGGGAAGGCCGCCTACGCACACCACGGCCGCCGTGTGGTGGAGGGCCAGCGCCTGATGCAGGCGGCCAGCGACATCTTCCTCGGTTGGGACCGCGCCACTGGTCTGGACGGCACCCCGCGTGACTTCTACGTCCGCCAGCTCTGGGACGGGAAGATGTCAGCCGACGTCGACACGATGAACCCGGAAGTCCTCGGCACCTATGCCGAGATCTGCGGCTCCACCCTGGCTCGTGGCCACGCGCGGTCCGGCGACCGCATCGCGATCGCGTCATACCTCGGGACCGGCGACGCGTTCGATCGCGCCATCGCGGAGTTCGCGGCGGCGTACGCCGATCAGAATCAACGCGACTACGAAGCCGTCGCGGCGGCGGCGAAGGCCGGCGTGATCCCCGTCGACGAGAACGAAGCCACCCGCTGAACGAACGGCTGCGGTTAGCTCGTCTCCGGTGCGGGTGGCGCGGGCGCGGCCGCGCCGCCGTCGGCCGCCGGGAGGGGATCCGCGGCAGGGGCCGGCCGTACGAGTCGGGCCGACGCCACGTAGGAGACGGCGGCGGCGACGATGACGACCGGCATCAGCGTGATCCCGTCGGACGCGAGGAAGAGTGTGGTCAGCAGCACGGACGTCAGTGGGAGCCCGAGCATCGCCGTCGTCATCGCCGCCATGCCCATCGCGGCGCCGGCGGTCATCGGGAGGCCGGCGATGTGGGAGAGCGCGACACCTCCGGCCGCGCCGATGAACAGACCCGGGAAGACGGGGCCGCCGCGGAAGCTGCTCAGCGAGATGCCGTAGGCCAGCCCCTTGCAGGCGATGAGCAGCAGGAGCGCACCGACGGTCCAGCCCGCGGTGTTCTCGAGCAGCTGCGGTAACGCGTCCTGCCCGGAGAAGAGCACGTACGAAGCGCTGTGGTTCGTGGTCTCGGTGAAGAGCACCACGAGGCCACCGATGGCGAGCCCGGCGACCGGCGTGAACAGCAAGCTCCGGCGGCCGACGACCGGCCGGAGGGCCAGCCCGAGCCACTTGATCGCCGCGCCGAGCACCGCGGCGGCGACGCCGATCCCTATGGCCCAGAGGAACTCCACGCCGGTGGGGGAGGCCGCGGTCGGGAGGTTCGAGACCTGGAGCGAGAACGTGCCGAACCCGGTCCAGCTGTCGAGCCCCACGAAGATGAGCGCGCCGACCCCGGCCGCGAGCAGCCCCGGCATGAGGACGACGCCGAGCATCGCACCGCCCAGTCCGGCCGCCTCCATGAGCAGGAACGCACCCACGATCGGTGAACCGAGGAGGGTCGAGATCGCCGCGAAGCTCCCTGCGACACCCACGACCACCGCAGCCAACGGTGGCGCGTCGCGCTTGATGAGGTGCGTCGCGAGCACGCCCAGACCGCTGCCGATCGCGATGAGTGGTGCTTCGGGGCCGAGGACGGCGCCCAGGCTGAGCGTCGCGAACGCGGCGACGATGATGCCGGGCAGCTCGATCGGTGGGACCGCGCCGGCCGCGTGGAACCCGTCGGCCGGGGAGTGCCCGCCGGTTCCCGGGAGGTACTTGATCGCCGCGGCCACGAGCAGCCCGCTGAGCACGAGCAGCGGCACCGGCCACCACGCGGGAGCGCCGTGGAACCCGAGGTCACCCGGCAGGGTGCGGAAGAGATACTCCTGGGACTCGGCGACCACCTTGAGGAAGAAGAAAGCGAACGCGGCGATGGGTGCGCCGATGATCGCCCCGATCACGAGCAGCGCGACGTAGCTCTTGCTCTGGAGGAGCTCCGCAGGATCGGGGAGGCCCTCCGGCGTCGGCGCGGCCGCTGGTGGCGATGGCTGGTCAGGCATACCCGCGGCGGCGCAGCGCGTGGAGGGTGAAGAAGCCGAAGACGGGTGGAAGTGCGAAGGTGATCGTGCGGAACACGATGACCGAGGCGAGTGCAGGGTTCGTGGGAACGCCGAACGCGGTGAGGCCGGCCATGAGCGCGGCCTCCTGGACCCCGATCCCACCCGGGACCGGCGCCAGGTTGCCGAGCATGCCCGCGCCGACCTGGACGACGATGAGCTGGGCGAAGCTCAGGTGCACGCCGAACGCGAGGAGGCAGAGCCCCAGCAGCGCCGGATAGATCAGGTTTCCCGCGGTGTCGCCGCCGATGAGCTGGACCCCCTTCTTCGGATTCCGGAGCACCGCCCAGATGTCGCGCAGCGCCCGCTTCACCGCCGGCACGACCTTGCCGCGCACCTTCGGGATGAGGAGCACGACGCCGATCAGTGCGGCGCCCACTGCGATCGCGCCCAGCGTGACACTCCCGCCCGTGTCGTAGGAATTGAGCGACGTTGCCGTGATCGACGCGGCGACGAGGAAGAGGATCATCTGGATCGCGCCGCCGACGCCGGTGCTGAGCACCATCGCGCTGCCGCCCGAGGCGATGGGCACGCCCTGCTTGTGCAGGTAGTCGAGCTGGAGCGCGGTGCCTCCGATGCCGTTCGGGGTGATGAGGTTCAAGAACGTGCAGGCGAGCTGGACGAGCACGGTCGGGACGAACGGGAGCTCGGCGTTGACGCAGCCCATGAGCGCGGTACCCCAGGCCGCCGGGACGAGCGGGTAGAGGATGAGCGCGAGGACTGCCCAGCCCCAGACCGCGTGCTCGAACTCTTTCTGTACCGTCGCCCAATCGATGCCTTCGAGGCTCGGGATCGCGATCGCCAACGCCAGCAGCACGCCGGCGAGCATCCCGATGTTCACGAGGCTCAGGCGCTTCACCTTGAGGGGCGCGACGTCTTCCACGCCCGCGGCCGCCGCCGCATCGGTGCGCAGCTGCTTGAGGGTCTTGCCCAGGTGCTGCTCGCCCCGGCCGACCGCCTTCGGGAGTGCCGCCGGCTGCACGAGCGGGATCGCCGCGGCCACGCCGTCCTTTCCCACTGCCGCGATCGCCGTCGGGACGGCGCGGTCGTTCCCCACGATCAGCGCAGTCGTCGCGAGCAGCGCAGCGACGTCACGGTTGCGCCAATAGTCGTCGGCGCCGACCACGGCGGCGCCGAGGTCGACGAAGCTGACGTTGCCACGGTCGACGAAGATGCGGTTCGGTTCGAGATCGCCATGCGTGACGCCCGCTCCATGGAGCTTCAGCACCTCGGCCCAGGTGGCGGCGAGGATCGGATCGGTGAGCGCGTCGCCTAGCTCTCCCAGCGGGCGCCCGGGCGGGACATCCGTCACGAGGAGCGCAACATCTGGTCCGGCGACGCCGGTCTTCAACACCGTAGGAGTGTGCACGCCCGCCTTCTCGGCGAGCATCAGCGCGTACGCGACGTGCTCCACTTGCTGGATCCGGCTTCCGAACATCGCGAGGCCCGGCTCCTTGTAGAGCAGCTTGTGCGCGACCTTCGCGGCGAGCTGGCCGTCGCGTTGGTCGCGGCCGAAGGCGATGACGCGCACCGGATCGCCCGACGTGAGCACCGCGTCCATCACCGTGGAGCGCGGGATGTCGATCTCGGACACGCGGATGGTGGAAACGTCGAACCCGAGCTGATCGAGCGCGTCACGAATCTGCGCGGCCGACGGTCGCGCACTGGGTGCTCCGAAGGCAACATGCACGGCGGCGCCCACCGCGAGGCCGAGGAACAGGCCGCCCAGGACGTCAGAGGGCAGGCCGGTGCCGAGGTAGATGGCGGAGAGGCCGACGAGCAGGACCACCAGCATCCCGGCGCGCCTGAGCGGGCGGATCAGGTACGGCGAGAGCGAGATGAGGAGTGCCGCGGCGACGGCCGCGGTGGCGGCGGGGAACGACGGGCCGTCACCCGTGCGGACGCTGATGCCGAGCGAGCTGGCCGAGTGGCTGCCGAGCAGGTCGTTCAGCCCCAGAGAGATCAGCCACGCTCCGCCGCCTGCAATCGCGGCATCACGAGCCGCGGGGAGCCATCGCGCGAGCAGGAGCACCAGCACGAGGGCGATCACGAACCAGATCGAGCCGAGCGCGGCGAAGAAGTTCGCGACCCCTTCGAGCGCGTTCGGGAGGTCGTTCACGGTCTGGTAGAGGTTGGCGTCGACGTTGTTGCCCGCCTGGGCCCAGAGCCCGGCGAGCACGACACCCAGCACCCCGAAGATGAGGCGGCCGAGGTCGCCCCGGCGGCGCTCGGGTGTCGCGCGTTCCGCCGGAACGGCGGCGCTCCCCGACAGCGGGTCGACCGGGACGCTCGCTTCGATTGCGCTCGGACCGCCGGCCATCGAGCGACGGTAACCCGCGGATCGTTCCTCGCGCATCCGCCAGATGGGATGAAGCACGCGCCTCGGATCGAAGCCCCGGAGATCACCCCTTGTGGGTGATGCCCGATCCGCCGGGCCATGCGTGAATGGACACCATTTCCCAATAAGCAAGACAGGGGGACGACATGGAACGAGTGTCTGGTTGGAAGATGTTCGCCGGGATCATGCTGATGATCGTCGGCTTCATGAACTGCTTCGACGGCCTTGTCGCGATCACGCAGAGCAACTACATCAGCCGGAACACCGGTGGGGCGTTGCCACTGACGAACAACGTCAAGAACTGGGGCTGGGTCGAGCTGATCATCGGGGTCATCATCGTGCTCGCGGCGTTTGGCGTGCTGTCGGGCGCGACGTGGGCCCGCGTCGTCGGCATCCTGGTCGCGAGCCTGAATCTGATGTTTCAGTTCGCGTACCTCGGGCACTATCAGTTCTGGTCGTTCACACTGATCCTGATCGACATCCTCGTGATCTACGGACTGGCTGCGCATGGTGGGCGCGAGTTCGAAGAGGTCTGACGGTGACGGACACGGACCGCGCGGCGTGCCTGGTGCGCGCGATCGAAGCGACGGTTGCGGGTGACGCATCCGCCGTCGGTGAGCTCTTCACCGACGCGGTGGTCGGCTGGTCGCCGCCGGTCCGTGTCACGTCACGAGAGGAGCTGGCAGTCGAGCTAGAAGACCGTGATCACGCGTTCACGGACCTCGAGCTCTCGGTCAACCCGATCTCAGTCTGTCCCGACTCGGCGTGCGTCGAATGGGTGGCAACCGCGCTGCACTCCGGGCCCTACCCGGTGAGCGAGAGCCGGATGATCCCGCCGACCGGAAAGCGGATCACGTTGCACGGAGTGTCGGTGGCGGACTTCGACGGGAATCGCATCCGCTCGTTCCGCCATTACTGGGACGAGATCGAGCTGCTCGACGCGCTCGGCCTCTTGCAGCATGACTGATGCCTGACTCGCCGAAGACGACATATCGGACAAACTTTGGGCTGTGGCCTCGCGCGCTCTATGTTGCTCGTGTGAACTCAGCATCCGGGCAGGACGCGAGCGGCAGGTGAGCGCGGTCACGGACGCGCTCGGCGCGTCCGCGCGGCCAAGGCCCGACCGGGGCCTGCGCGCACTCGCACCGTTCGACTCCAAGCTGCGCATCGCGGAGATCCGGCCTGGCCTCGTGGCCCGGCCCGCGCTGGTCGATCGGCTGCGCGCCGGGCCGCCGGTCGCGCTCATCTCGGGCCCGGCCGGGTCCGGCAAGACCACGCTGCTCGCGCAATGGGCCGCGGCGGACGAGCGACCTTTCGCGTGGCTGACGGTGACGGAGTCGGACAACGACCTCGCCGTGCTCACCGCGTACCTGGCCCGTGCGCTCGACTCCGTCGATCCCCTCGCGGCCGAGGCTCTCGCCGGCCTGACCGTGCGTGGCGCGGACGGGACCACGGTGCTCATGCCCCGGCTCGGGCGGGCCCTGTTCGAGAGCACGACGCCCTTGGTCCTCGTGCTCGACGACGTGCACCTCCTGACCGCGCCGAAGTGCCAGGCCGCGCTCGCGGTGCTCGTCTCGCATCTCCCGTCCGGATCCCAGATCGGGCTGGCCGGTCGCGGCGAGTCGGCGATCCCGCGGGCGCGCCTGCGGGCGCAGCGCGACCTCGTCGAGATCGGCCCGGCGCAGCTGGCGCTCGGCACAGAGGAAGGGGCCGCGCTGGTTCGGCTCGCCGGTGTGGACCTGGACGACCGCTCGGCGGCATCGCTCGTCCAACGCACCGAGGGTTGGGCGGCCGGCCTGTATCTCGCCGCGCTCGCGCTACGGGACCATCCCGAGCCGACCGCGGCGGCCCGCGGCTTCTCCGGCGACGACCGGGTCGTCGCCGACTACCTCCGGTACGAGCTGCTCACGATGTTCCCCGAGTCGCTGGTGCAGTTCCTGAGCCGCACGTCCGTGCTCGAAGAGCTGTCCGGACCGCTGTGCGACGCGGTGCTCGAGTCTTCGGGTTCGCAGGACACGTTGGAGGAGCTGGAGCGTTCCAACCTGTTCGTCGTCCCGCTCGACCGCACCCGCGATCACTTTCGCTACCACCACCTCTTCGGCGACCTGCTGCGCGCCGAGCTCCGCCACCGCGAGCCGGATCTGCAGCCGGTGCTCCACGCACGGGCGAGTCGCTGGTACGAGGAGCACGGCGATACCGAGGGGGCGGTCCGGCACGCCTGCCGTGGCGGGGATGTGGGCCGGGCCGCGAACCTGATCTGGCGCGTGGCCCCGTACTACCTGGGCTCCGGGCGCGATCTCACCATCACCCGCTGGCTGGAAGGCTTCAGCCTCGAGGAGATCGCCGCGCACCCACCGCTTGCCCTCGCCGCGGCCTGGTGCTGCGTCATCGCGCAACGCAGCGAGCCCATCGGCCAGTGGGTGAAGATGGCGAGTCGCGGAGATCTCGATGCCGCCTTGCCGGATGGCACGCCGCTCGGGTCCACGATCGCACTGCTCGAAGCGCTCATCGCGGAACACGGGCTGTCGCGTAGCGCGCAAGCCGCGGCGCGGTCGTTTGCGCTGGACATCGAGTCCAGTCCCTTCCGCTCGATCGCGTGCTCGACCGAAGGAACCTGCCTGCGCCTGCTCGGGCGCCCGGAGGCGGCGAGGGCACGGCTCCAGGAAGGGGTGACGCTGAGCGCGTTCGTGCCGGGTGCAGTCAGCCTGTCGTTCGCCGAGCTCGCGCTGATCTCCATCGAGGTCGGCGATTGGTCCGATGCCGAACGCAACCTCGAGCGCGCGCTCGACCTCATGGAGCGTCACGATCTCTTCGAGCGGCCGGCGCAAGCGATCGTCCTGGCCGTCTCCGCACTCGTGCTCGCTCATCACGGAGCGGCTGCCGACGCGCGCAGCGAGGCGCACCGGACCCGCCGGCTGCTTTCGATGCTGAACTACACCATGCCCTGGATGGGGATCGAGGCCCGGCTGGTGCTGGCGAGGGCCGAGCTGGCCCTGGGCGATGTCGCGGCCGCCCGGGTGCTCGAGATCGAGTCCGGGGACCTGCTCCAGCGCTTCCCCGATCCGGGCACGCTCCCGGACGAGCAGGAGAAGGTCGCGAAGGCGATCCAGTCCGTCTCCGGCCCGGTCGGCCAGGGTGTCGTCCCGTTGACCACCGCCGAGCTCCGGGTGCTGCAATACCTCCCGACGCACTTGAGCTTCCAGGCAATCGCGCAAGACCTGTTCGTGTCGCGCAACACGGTGAAGACACAGGCGATCGCGATCTACCGCAAGCTGGGCGTCTCGTCGCGCGGTGACGCGGTGTCGAGCGCGGTCGAGCTCGGACTGCTCGAAGACTGAACGAGGATTGCCGGCCGCGACCGGTCAGTCGTCGTCGGGCTCCGCTTCGATCAGCCGGTTGGCGGCGTCGATCAGGGCGAGGTGGGTGAACGCCTGGGGGAAGTTCCCGAGGTGCTGGCCCGTGGTGGTGTCGATCTCCTCGGCGTAGAGCAGCAACGGACCGGCGAACGACAGCAGCTTCTCGAAGAGCTTCTGGGCGCGTTCGACCTGGTCGATCAGCGCGAGCGAAGAGACGAGCCAGAACGAGCAGATCGTGAACGTCCCTTCTTCACCCGACAGCCCGTCGTCGGTCTGGCCCACCCGGTACCGCAGCACGAGGTCGTCCTTCGTGAGCTCATCGGCGATCGCGATCACGGTGGCCCTGACGCGCTCGTCGGTCGGCGGCAGGAAGCCCATGATCGGGATCAGCAGCAGGGACGCGTCGAGGTCGTCGGTGTCGTAGTGCTGGCGGAAGACCCCGCGATCGCTGAGGCCCTTCTGGCAGATCTCCGCCTGCATGTCGTCGGCAGCCTGTCGCCATCGCTGCGCTCGCTCGGTGTCCGTGCGGACGTGCGCGAGACGCGCGCCACGGTCCGCGGCCACCCAGCACATGACCTTCGACGCAACGAAGTGCTTCGGCTCTCCACGCATCTCCCAGATGCCCTGGTCGGGTTCGGGGAACTTCTTGATCGCGGTGTCCACCAGGCTCGCGATTCCCTCCCACACGGGTTTCGCGATCTGGCCGCCGTTGCGCTGATGCTCGGCCACCGAGTCGAGGAGCATCCCCCAGACGTCGTGCTGCTGTTGGTTGTAGGCACCGTTGCCGATGCGCACGGGACGAGCCCCGCCGTAGCCCGTGAGGTGGTCGAGGGTGCTCTCGGTCAGGTCGGTCTCGCCGCCGATCCCGTACATGATCTGCATCTCGAAGCCCTGGCCGGCCCTGCCGCTCACCACGTCCAGGATGAAGGCGAAGTACTCGAAGGCTTCCCAGTCGAAGCCCAGCGCGTGCAGGGCGCGGAGCATGAACGCGGTGTCGCGGATCCAGGTGTAGCGGTAGTCCCAGTTCCGCTCGCCGCCGGGGGTCTCGGGCAGCGATGTGGTTCCCGCGGCCATGATCGCCCCGGTGGGTGCGTAGCTCAGCCCCTTCAGCGCGAGGGCGCTGCGTTCGATGTACGGCCGGAAGCGGTGGTCGGGGAAGTCGGCCATGCTCAACCAGTCCCGCCAGAACTCCTCAGTGGAGGCGACCTGCTGGTTCGCCTCTTCCATGGTGGTCGGAGGACGCCCGCCCCAGGAGAGCGCGACGAACGAGGACTCGCCGTGCTCGAGCGTCGTGCGCCCGTAGCTGCGCGCACCGAGGACTCCCAACGCGATGCTGCTGTCCATCTGCAACGTGAGGTCGCCGCATCGCACCGAGAGCTGCGCGTACCCCTCGTCGCCGTAGCTCCACGCACCCTGTTCCCGCCCATAGTCGAACAGCGGTACGCAGTTGATGACGACCTCCACCCGACCGCTGAAACAGGTCGCGGTGCGCAGCAGTGTCCCCTGCGCGGCCATGTCTCCCGGTACGCGCTTGTAGTCGGCTCGGCGCCGGTGCGTGTCGGGCGGACCCATGACGAGGAGATCACGCACGGTGAGCCACCCGGTCGGCGTGTGCCAGGTGGTCTCGAGCACCATCGTCCCCGGCACGTAGCGCCGCTGGTCGGGGACCATCGCGTGCGACGGACCGAACCGGAACATTCCCGCCGAACGGTCGAGGAGGGCACCGAACACGCTCGGTGAATCGGGGCGGGGGAGGCACAGCCATTCGATGGAGCCGTCGGGTGCGACGAGGGTGCTGATCTCGCAGTCGGAGAGAAAGGAGTACTCGGCTATCGGCGGGAACATGGTCATGCGGTTCCAGGACCCCCTCGAGTGTCGCGGACAGAGCGCTCAGTTCGGCCGGTCCGATCCGATCCTGAGCCAGAAGTGAGCCGAGGGCATCATCCGCAATGGATGATGCCTGAGACAGGGCACGACCGAATACTGGACCACCGGCCGACACAAAGCCAAGGAGCACGCGATGAGTCTCGAGGGAAAGGTTGCCATCGTCACGGGTGGCAACAGTGGAATCGGGAAGGCGATCTCGCTCTCGCTCGCGGAACAGGGCGCCAGCATCATGATCGACTACGTCGCCAACCCGGACGCAACCGAGGCGCTCGAGCAGCAGATCGTCGCGCTGGGCAATCAGGCGAGCGGCTTCGAAGCTGACGTGAGCAGGGTGACCGAGTTGCAGGATCTCGTCGACGCGACCGTCGCGCAGTTCGGTCGCCTCGACATCATGGTCAACAACGCGGGCGTCGAAACACGGACCTCGATTCTCGATACGACCGAAGCGGAGTACGAGAAGGTGCTCGCGATCAACCTGAAGAGCGCGTTCTTCGGTACCCAGATCGCCGCCAGGCAGATGATCAAGCAGGGCGATGGCGGTCGGATCATCAACATCACGTCAGTGCACGAGGATTGGCCGATGCCCGGCAACACCGCGTACTGCCTGTCGAAAGGCGGTATGCGCATGCTCACCCGCACGGCCGGTGTCGAGCTCGGGCCGCACGGCGTCACCGTCGTCGGTGTGGGCCCGGGCGCCGTCGAGACGCCGATCAACGTCGCGACCATGAACGATCCGGCATTGATGAAGACGCTCGACACGGCGATCCCACTCGGCCGCATGGCGAAGTCCGGCGAGATCGGCGCAGTCGTCGCGTTCCTTGCCGGTGAGGGAGCCAGCTATCTCACCGCCACCACGATCTTCGCCGACGGGGGCATCATGCACTCCAGCCCGGGCCTCTGAGCGTGTGATCCTGCCGGTGCTTCCCGCGGCACCAGCCGAATGGAAGGATGCGTTGCGCTGTGCTTGATCTGGCGCCGGTCACCCTCGCTGTCAACCCGGTCCCGTGGGCTCGGTCGCAGATGGCGTTCACGCTCGGTGCGCACATCATCCTCGTGCCGCTCGGCGTCGCGTGGGCGTTCATGGCGCTCGTCGCGAACTACCGGGCGATCAAGCACAACGACCGCGATGCGCGGGTGCTCGCCGAGCGGTGGTCGAAGTACATGGCGGTCACATTCGCAGTCGGCGCGGTCACCGGGACGGTCCTCACGTTCGAGTTCGGTCTTCTCTGGCCGAAGTTCATGGGAAGGTTCGGCGCCGCGTACGGAATACCGTTCGCGGTCGAAGGACTCTTCTTCTTCGCCGAGGCGATCTTCATCGCCATCTACATCTACGGGTGGAAGCGGCTCAAGCCCTGGCCGCACTTCTGGACCGGCGTGCCGATCGTCATCTCCGGCATCGGTGGCACCGTCTCGGTCGTGGCCGCCAACGCGTGGATGAACGAGCCGTCGGGCTTCACCTTGAACCGGGCGGGCAAGATCACGAGCGTCGACCCGTGGTCGGTGATCTTCAACAAGGCCATGCCCCTCGAGGCATTGCACATGCTCGTGGCCGCGTACCTCGTCGGCGGCTTCCTCGTGGCCTCGGTCTACGCGTGGGGGATGCTCCGTGGCCGGCGCGACCGGTACCACCGGATCGGGTTCCTCATCGCGTTCAGCGTGGCCGCGGTTGCCTCGCCCTTCCAGATGCTCGTCGGTGACACGGTCGCTCGCTGGGTCTACGACAACGAGCCGACGAAGTTCGCGGCCATCGAGCTCGTCCCGAAGACCAAGAGCGACGTGCCCGAGACGCTGCTCGGCCACCTGAACTCGGACGGGACGGTCAGCGGCGGGATCCCGATCCCGGGCATGGCCTCGATCCTCTCCGACCCTTCCACGGGTACGAGCACCACGATCCAGGGCCTCGACTCGTTCCCCGCCGACTCGCGGCCGACCACCGCCCAGGTCAACACCGTCCACCTGGCGTGGGACGTGATGATCGGGCTCGGGACGCTGCTCGCGTTGCTCTCGGTCTGGTACGGCATCTCGTGGCTGTTCCGCCGGGACATGCCGAAGAGCAAGCTCTTCCTCGCCCTCGCGGCGGCGGCCGGCGTGCTCTCGGTCATCACGATGGAAGCCGGCTGGGTCGTGACCGAAGTCGGCCGCCAACCCTGGATCGCGCGCAACTACCTGCGGGTCGAAGACGCGGCGACGGCGAACCAAGGTGTCTGGATCACGTTCCTCGTCGTCGTGGCCATCTACCTAGCGGTCGCCGCGGTGCTGATCCTCGTGCTGCGCAACATGAGCCGGCGGTTCCGGCAAACCGACCTCGACGAGAGCGACGTGCCGTACGGTCCACGCCAACCGCCGAGCCCTCACGACGCAACGGCGGTGAAGGCATGAAGAGATGAACGAAGCGGATCTGGTCGCGGTGGTGCTGTTCATCGGCGTGACCGCGTACGCGTTGTTCGGCGGGGCGGACTTCGGAGCCGGTTTCTGGGATCTCATCGCGGGCGGCCCGGACCGGGGCGAGCATCCGCGCGCACTCGTCGACCACTCCATCGGCCCGGTCTGGGAAGCGAACCACGTCTGGCTCATCTTCTGCCTGGTCGTGCTCTGGACCGCGTTCTCCGAGGCGTTCGCGTCCATCATGCTGACCCTCTTCGTGCCGCTCACCTTCGCCGCGCTCGGCATCGTCCTGCGAGGGTCGAGCTTCGCGTTCCGCAAGAGCGTCCTGCGCACGCGGGACCGCCGAACCTTCGGGGCGATCTTCGCGGTGTCGTCGGTACTCGTCCCCTACTGCATGGGAGCTGTAGCCGGCGCGATCGCATCGGGTCGCGTGCCGTCCGGAGGGAAGGCGGGCGACGCATGGGACAGCTGGGTCAATCCGACGTCGATTCTCGGTGGCGTGCTCGCGGTGGCGGCGTGCGCGTATCTCGCGTCGGTGTACCTGGTGTGGGACGCCAAGCGGCTCGAGGACTCGTCGATGGTCGAGTACTTCCGCCGCCGCGCCGTCGCGGCTGCGATCGTTGTCGGCGGCATCGCGTTCGCGGGCATCTTCGTGCTGCACAGCGACGCGACCTACCTCTTCCACGGCCTGACGTCGCGCGGACTCCCGCTCGTGATCATCTCGGGGCTCTGCGGGATCGGGTCGCTCGTCCTGCTCGTGCGCGACGCGCACTCCGGCGCCCGGTTCCTCGCGATCGGCGCGGTGGCGACGGTCGTCTGGGGCTGGGGCGTCGCGCAATGGCCCTACATCATCCCCGAGTCGCTGAAGGTCGAGCAGGCCGCGGCGCCGTCGGGAACGCTCACCGCGGTGCTCGTGGTGTTCGTCCTCGCCGCGGTGCTGATCCTGCCGTCGCTCGGCCTGCTGTACGTGCTGGACCAGAAGAGCCTGCTGAGCACCGACACCTCCGAGGCGATCCCCGAACCGGCCGCGGAGTAGCGCGGGCGGCGTAGGGTCGGGGCCATGGCGGCCGATGAGCTTCCGGTCATCGACGTCTCGGCACTCGTCGATGGGGTGGGAGACCGGGACGAGGTCGCCGCCGCGATCGACTCGGCCTGCCGGGAGCACGGGTTCTTCACGATCACGGGGCACGGCGTCGATCGGGCGTTGCTCGACCGGCTGGACGAGCAGGCCCGGTCGTTCTTCGCGCTGGACGAGGAGGAGAAGGCCGAGATCGCGATGCCGCGCGCGGGCCGCGCCTGGAGGGGCTGGTTCCCCGTCGGCGGAGAGCTCACGAGTGGCACCCCGGACCGGAAGGAAGGCGTCTACTTCGGCGCGGAGCTCGGCCCCGATGATCCGAAGGTGCAGGCCGGGATCCCGCTGCACGGGTCGAACCTCTTCCCCGACCGTCCGGCGGGGCTGCGCGCGACCGTGCTCGAGGTGATCGACGCGTTCACGACGCTCGGGCACCAGCTGATGGTCGGCTTCGCGCTCGCGCTCGGGTTGGACGCCGGCTGGTTCGACCGGGAGCTGACCCAGGACCCGACGGTGCTGTTCCGGATCTTCCACTACCCGCCCCTCCCCGTCGACGCCGCGCCCGAGCCGGGTTGGGGCGTCGGGGAGCACACCGACTACGGGCTGCTCACGATCCTCGTACAGGACGAGACCGGCGGGCTCGAGCTGCGCACGCAGGGCAAGTGGATCTCGGTGCCGGCCCGGCGCGACGCGCTCGTCTGCAACCTCGGCGACATGCTCGAACGGATGACCGGTGGCCGCTACCGCTCGACTCCGCACCGCGCCCACAGCCCGCGCGCGTCAGGTCGGATCTCCTGCCCCTTCTTCTTCGATCCCGGATGGGATGCCGAAGTTCGCGCGATCGTCGAACCGGAGACGTCCGTCGACGATTCCACCGGTCGCTGGGACGGGGCGAGCGTGTTCGACTTCGACGGCACCTACGGCGACTACCTCCTCCGCAAGGTCGCCAAGGTCTTCCCGGATCTCCGCGAGCAAGCCCTCGAACAGCCCCTCGACCCCTGACCGGGATCTGCCCGGCGTGCGCCCGGGTTGCTCGGGCGTCGACGGGCTAGCCGAGGTGCTGTTCGATGGCGTCGAGGCGGCGGAGGATCTGGGCGAGGGTGGCTTCCGGCATCGGTGGCCGGGGCGCGGACCGGCCCCGGTCGCGGACGGCGGCGCCGAGCGCGGCGACGACGGCCCGGCGAGTCGTGCGCAGCTCGAGCCCTATGCGTCGCATGACCTTGCTCGCCAATCCATCTTCGGTCGCGAGCAGGCCGAGGAGCACGTGCTCGCAGCCGATGTAGTTGTGGTTGAGCCCGAGCGCTTCCTTGGTCGCACCTTCGAGCGCGTGCTTCGCCCGTGGTGTGAACGGGACGCGGCGCTTGGGCTCCGGGGTGGCCGGTCCGAGAGATGCCACGAGCTCGGCCCGCAGATCGGCGACCTCGATGTCGAGTGACTCGAGCACCGTCAGCGCGAGGTTGCCGCCCTCGTCGATGAGCCCGAGCAGGACGTGCTCTGTCCCGAGGTAGTTGTGCGGTACGGCACGAGCGCTCTGCTCCGCCAGTGCGAGGGCCTGCCGCGCGCGGGGGGTGAAGCGCCGGAAGAGGCCGAGGCCGGGGCGGTCCTCGCCCGGGGGCTCGTCCGAAGCACGAGCCGAGCTGACGTCGCCGACGGCCCGCTCCAGTGCGGCCTGGCAGATCGCGGAGACGGGGAGCTGGGCGTCGCGCACCGCGGCGGCGAGGTCGTCCGGCAGGTAGACGTTGATCTTCGGCATGGGGTTATCTTGGGGTTATAGAGCCCCGCCGTCAAGTGGTCAGCCGGTCGAGCGGTAATGGAGGTGCACGACGCCGTTACCGAAGCGGCACTCGTCCACCAGCTCGAGCCGGCTGCGTACGTGGTCGGGGAGGGCCCGGTTGCCGCCGCCCACGATGACCGGGTTGAGGAACAGGTGGCACTCGTCGACCAGCCCGGCCCGGAACGCGTGCGCGGCGAGGTTGGGGCCGCCGACGGTGATGTCACGCGCCTCGGCCACCTTCAGCTGCCGGACCGCGTCGGGGTCGAAGGCCCGCTCGATCCGGGTCCGCGTGCTCGAGACTTCTCCCAGCGTCGTCGAGTACACGATCTTGTCGGCGGACTGCCAGATCTGCGCGTAGTCCGTCATGACGGGTCGTTGGTCGGCGAACGTGTCCGCGTGCTCCCACGCCATCATCACCTCGTACATCCGGCGCCCGTAGAGGTAGGTCCCGATCGGCCGTTCGAGGTCGTTGACGAACGCGTGAACCTCCTCGTCCGGCGCGGCCCAGTCGAAGCTCCCGGATTCGTCGGCGACATACCCGTCGAGCGACGTGATCGCCGAGTAGATCAGCTTGGCCATCGTCGTGCGGGTCAGTCGAGGGTGGCGGCCGCGACGAGCTCTTCGAGGTAGCGGTTGTCCCACCAGGAGATCTGGAGCTGCTTCGCCCGACGGAAGTAGAGCTGGATGTCGTACTCGTTCGTGAAGCCGACGCCACCGAAGACCTGCTGGGCCATCGCGGTGACGTCACGGAACGTCTGGCACGCGAACAGCTTGGCCATCGGCGCGAGGCGGTCGATCGGGCGGCCGTTGGCGCGGAACCACGCCGCCTCGTGCACGAGGATCGTGCCGCCTTCGACGGTCGTCGAAGCGTCCGCGAGATAGTGCGCGATCGCCTGGAACGCACCGAGTGGCTTGTCGAATTGGTGGCGGTCCTTCGCGTACTGGAGCGTGATCTCGAACGCGTAGCGCGCGCCGCCCATGGCGTACGCGGCGAGCAGCACGATCCCGTCGAGCATCGTCTCGGACCACGCCGACCACCCGGTGCCCGCCGCGCCGATGCGGCAGCTCGCCGGTACCCGGACCCCGGCCAGCTCCACCTGGAACTGCGCGTCCGACCCGATCGTCAGCTGCTGGGTGAGCGTGACGCCGGCTGCGCTCGGGTCGACGAGGAAGAGGTCCACGGCCTGGTCGTTCGTACCAGTGCGCGCCAACACCACCAGCTGGGTTGCCGCGGCGGCGAAGGGCACGTGCCACTTCACGCCGTCCAGCACGAAGTCGTCGCCGTCGGCGTGCGCGGTTGCCTGCACGCCGAGCGGGCCGAAGCCGTGATGCGGCTCCAGCCACGCCGGAGTCAGGATCGCGTCGCCGGCGACGATCCCGGGCAGGAGCTCCGCCTTCTGCTCGTCCGAGCCGACGCGCTGGAGCACACCCGCACTCATCACGGCGCTCACGAAGTGCGGCGACGGGGCCAGCGCCCGACCGAGCTCCTCGTAGACCACCGCGCCGTCGAGCAGGGTCATACCCGAGCCGCCGTACTCGCCCGGGATCATGAGCCCGATCAGGTCGAGCGCGCCGAGCTGCTTCCACAGCTCGAGTGGGTAGCCGACCGGGTCGTCCTCGACCGCGCGCACGGTCTCGAGCGGGGAGTAGGAGCTGCACACCCCCCGCACCATCTCGCGCAGCATCTCCTGCTCTTCGGTGAACTCGAGGTCCATCAGGTCACTTCCTCGTCGATCGCAGGGCGCCGGATCACGGTTGCCAGTCGTGGCCGCGGCGGGCCCAGGGATTGTCGTCGTCTCCGATGGGGAGCGCGACGCGAACGGAGCAGTCGGTCTTGACCTCGTCGTCGACCGAGAGCGTCACGAGCAGCGATGCCCAACCACAGCCGGACGTGTCGGTCTCGATCGTCTCGAGCTTCCCCCGCATGACCATCGTGTCGCCCGGGAAGACGGAGCCCTTCATGCGGAACTTCATCCGCCCCAGTCGACCCTTCGGCCCGGTCCAGTCGGTCACGTAGCGTTCGAACCACGCGGCCTGGTTCGGCGTGTTCAGGAAGATGTCCTGCGTACCGTTGCGGTTCACCGCGAAGTCGTGGTCGTGGTGCATCGGGCGCCAATCGCGAGTGGCCAGCGCGCCGAGCACGACCGTCGTCGCGGTGACGTCGTACGACAGCTCGGGCAGCGCGTCACCCTCGTGGACGTCCGCGAGCGTGATGCTCAACGCGTCCGCGCTCACTTCGCCTCCTCGCGGCGGTAGCCGAAGCCGGTGTAGGACTCGACGCCGACGACGTCGCCGCGCTGGTTGAGGTACTCGACGTCGATGACCCAGAAGCGCCCGGTGCCGAGCTTGGTGGTCTTCGGCTCGCTCACGGACCGCAGGATCTGCCGGGTCTTGAGCACGTCACCGGGGCGGACGGGCTCGTGGAAGACGATCGTGTTGTCCGTCATCACCGCTTCCGGCAGGCCGAAGATCTCCTTGAGGTCGAAGTGGACCTGCAGCGGGAGCGCGACCTCGGTCCGGCCCGGTGCCCAGCTGTGCGGGCGGAACCAGACGGAGAGCATCGTCGGCGGCGCGATCGGCCCGTCGGTGATCTCGGCCGCGACGTCGTCGTCCCAGAAGAGCGGGTTGCCGTTCTCGACCGACGAACAGCTGGTCCAGATGTAGCCCCGCTCCACCGGGAACTCGCCGGTCTCCTCGTACTGCACCTCGCCGATCATCTCGGCGACGGAATTCGGGATCGTCGTGTCGCTCACGCGACCGCTCCTTCTCGGATGAGGGCTGTGATCTCGGCGTCGTCGAGCCCGGCCGCCCGCAACAGCCCGTCCGTGTCGGTCACCGTCGCGCTCCGGACCTCGACCGGAGCCTGCCGGCGGTTCATCCCCGCGAGCACGCGGCCGAGCTGGCGGAAGTCGCCGTGCTGCGCATCGTGGGCAACGGAGAACGTGTCGCGCGCGGCGAAGTGCGGGTCAGCGACAACCTCGGGCACCGACGCTACGGCGGACACGCAGGTGTTGGCGGGCCCGAGCTGCGCCACCCACTCGTCGCGGTCACGGCTCGAGAACGCGGCCCGGAAGTCGTTCCGGATGTCGTCCTGCACCGCGTCGTCGTGCTGGTGCTCGATCCACTGCTCGCAGCCGAGCTCGCGGCAGAGGTTGGCGAAGAACTGCGGTTCGATCGCCCCGACCGCCACCCAGGCGCCGTCCCGGCAGGGATAGACGTCGTAGCAGGCGAAGCGACCGGTGAGGAGGTCGTGGCGCGGCGCGGGAACGGCACCCGTCGCGAGGTGCTCGTCCAGATGCAGCGACATCAGCGACAGCACGCCGTCCGCCACCGAGACGTCGAGGTACGTGCCGGCACCGCTCGACGAGCGGGCCACGAGCGCGGCGAGGATCGCGATCACCGCGTGCATCCCGCCGCCCGCGCCGTCGCCGATGGTCGCACCCGGCAGCGCCGGCCCACCGGCGGCGTCACGGCCCGAGCAGTCGAGGTAGCCGCCGACCGCGAGGTAGTTCAGGTCGTGGCCGGCCCACTGCGAATAGGGCCCCTCCTGCCCGTAGCCGGTCGTGGAGCAGTACACGACGCCCGGGTTCACGGCTCGGACGGTCTCGTACCCGATGCCGAGGCGCTCGACGACTCCCGGGCGGAAGCTCTCGATGACGACGTCGGCGAGCGCGGCCAGGCGCAGGAACGCGTCACGGCCGGCATCCGTCTTGAGATCGAACAGGGCGCGCTGCATGTCGCGGTGACCGGCGTAGGCGTAGAACGGCGGCGTGATCTGCACCCCACCCTGCTTGGGAGTGGGACCGACCTTCACCACGGTCGCGCCGTAGTCCGCGAGCCAACGGGACGTGCGCGCGGCCGGCCCGACGCTCGCGAGGTCGAGCACCGTGATGCCGTCGAGGAGGCCTCGGCCCCCGGATTCCGAGCTCGTCACGTCAGAAGTTCTTCGGGAGGCCCAGCCCGCGGCGCGCGATGACGTTCTTCTGGATCTCCGATGCGCCACCGCCGATCGTGTCGATCACGGTGTAGCGGTAGGTGGACTCGGCGCGGGCGGCCATCGGCGCGCCGGGCGCGGTCCGGACCCGGAGCTGCGATCCGGGGGCACCGAGATCCATGGACGCGTCCGCGAGGTGCCGTGAGTACTCCGTCGCGAACAGCTTGTACTGCGACGACTCGACCGTGGGGGGAGGCGCGCCTTCGATCTTCTCCGCCTTCACGGAGGCCGCCACCACGCGCAGGCCCAGGCACCGCGCGACTTCGGCCTGGGTGGACAACCGAGCGATCTGTTGCCGCACCACCGGGTCGTCGCGCATCGGCTCGCCGTCGCGCTCCTCGGTGCGTACGTAGTCGCAGAGCACGTCGAGGCGCTGCTTGATCGGCGAGAACGTGAACATCGTGAACCGCTCGAGGTCCAGCGCCTGCGAGATGTACTGGAACCCCTTCCCGACCTCGCCGACGACGTACTCGTCCGGTACGAACACGTCCTCGATGAACACCTCGTTCGTGCGCTCGTCGCCCATCGTCCAGATCGGTCGGATCGTCACGCCCGGTTGGTCGAGCGGGACGAGCATGAGCGTGATGCCGCCGTGCTTGTCGTTCGGGTCGGTGCGCGTCCCGAGCCAGTACCACTCGGCGAAGTGCGCGGAGGTGGTCCAGGTCTTCTGCCCGTTCAACAGCCATCCGCTCACGCCGTCCTGCTCGGTGCGCTCGGCCTTCAGTCGCATCGACGCCGCGTCCGACCCCGCATTCGGCTCGCTGTAGCCCACCGCGAACTCGACCTCGTTGCGCAGGATCATCGGCAGGAACTTCTCCTTCAAGAAGTCGTTGCCGTGCGCGATGAGCGTCTTGCCGATGATGCCGACGCCCTTGCCGATCTGGGGGCCGCCCCGCCGAGCCAGCGCCTCGTTGATCAGGTACTCGTAGACCCCTTCTCCCTCCGAGCCGCCGTACTCCTTGGGCCAGGTCATGCCGAGCCAACCGGCCTCGCCGAGGCTGGCCATGAACGCCCGCCGCTTCGGCGTGTCGACGATCTGGGCCATGTTCTCGCGGGTGACGTCGAAGACGTCAGGGTCGTCGTGCTCGTCGAGGAACGCCTCGACCTCCTCGGCGAACGCCTGCTGCTCGGGGGAGAAGTCGAAGTCCATGGCCGTATCCCTGCTGGTCGCCACCCGATCTGACGGGTCGTCAGATTCGGCCCGCATGATACGGCCTACCTGGAGAGGGTGAAGATCCGCCCCTGGCCGGGCGCCACGCTGACCGCGAGAGACCTCACACACTTGCCGTTCGTGATGTTCCGGCCCCGCACCTCGTTCACCTGGCGGCACGAGCCGTCCCCGGTGAGAGCGAGCGTGACCTTGCGCACCTTCGCATCGAGGGCCGGGTCGTAGACGACGAAGCCGGACTCGAAGCGGCGGTACCAGGCGCAGCTCCCGGTCCGGGTGTTGCAGTCCGTAGCCCTCGGCAGGGGGTCGAGCGCCGCGCCGAGCTTGAGATCCACGAGGTCCGGCGCCAGGCCCATCCGGAGGCACCCGCCCGGGACGCGGCCGGCCCCGTCACACAGGTCGTTGCCCGTGTTGAGCACGACCGGCTGGCCGGAGAGCTTGGCCAGTGCCCACACGGAACGTTCGTTGTCGGACTTGCCCGGGGAATCGGGCGCGCGTTGGCTCTTGGCCATCTCGACGACCTTGCCGCCGGAGAGCTGCGCGTCCGCGCGGAGCCGCGTGATGAGGTCGGGAAACGGGGTCAGATCGACGCTGGCCGCGTTCTCGTGCAAGACGAAGTCCAGAATGGGCCGGAGGTCGTTCACCGTCTTCGCTCCCGTCGAGGCAGGGCGCAGCAACGGATCATCGAACGGACTCGGGTAGTTGATCGCCACTCTCAGGCCGAGTGCCTTGACCCGGCGGAGAAGCGCCACATACGCGTCCGACGAGCGCAGCTTCGGCGTCACCGGATCCGAGGTGCACGTCGACAGGGTCTTGCTGCGCGGGCCGAGCAGTGCCCGTCCGCTCACATCGATGAAGAGACCCTCGAAGCCACGCTGCTTCATCCGCAGCGCGAACGCGAGCATCGCGTTGACGAACCCGCGCTCGTTGAAGTCCGCGTACCAGAGGAAGCGACTGGAGCTGGTGCCGTCACCGAGTGGCGCACCGGACGGACCACAGAGCCGCCACTGGCTGCGTTGGTCGGCGGTCGTCCCGTTCCAGGCGCCGGTCGTGGGGAACCAGTTGAACTGGACGTACTTGTACGCAAGCGCACCGGTGGCGCGCGCCTCCGCGGCGCTCGCGGTGTCGGTGAGCACCATCAGCTTCGGCGTACCGATGGTCGTGAGAGCCTGCGGGGTGATGCTCTGGTAGAGGAAGGTGGCGTTCTCCCGGGCGGGCGCGGCACCGGCGGCAGTCGCGGCCGCGGGCACGGCGAGCGCGACGACGGTCAGCGCCAGGACGGCACGACCGATCCGTCGCCTCCACGATGCCGGCATCCGCACACGCTGATTCTGGACCCTGCCCATGCGGATGCATCGGCAGGCCGGCGGTTCCCTTGACGGCTCATCCCCGGGATCTCCGGAGGGGGCGCGGTCCCGCGGACGCCGCGACGCCCTCCGGTGACTACTCGGAGATGACGCCGTGCTTGCGCAGGGTCGTCAGCGCCTCGTCATCGAGACCGAGCTCGGTCCGCAGGACGTCGTCAGTGTGCTCGCCGACCCAGGGCACCCGGGTCTCGGGACCTTCGGAGACGTTCGAGAGCTTCACCGGGTTGCCGGGCACGAGCACGTCGGTGGGCTCGCCGTCGGTCCGGGGGACCTCGACGAGCATGTTGCGGGCGGCCACGTGCGGGTCGGCGATCACGTCCGCCGCCGAGTTGCTCGGCCCGGCGGCGATCCCGACGGCAGTGAGCTCGTGGGCCGCCTCCAGCTTGGTGCGGCCGGCTGCCCACGCGTCGACGGCCGGACGGATCACCGTGTCCAGGTTGGGCGCCCAACCGGCGCGATCCGCAAAGCGCAGATCGTCCTTCCACTCCGGGTGGCCGATCAGATCCGCGAGCGCCTCGAACTGGTGCTCTCTCGAGATCTGCACCACGACGTAGCCGTCCGAGGCCTTGAACCCCTCGCTGATCACCTCGAGGCCCTTACCCGGCTCCGGCCGCACACCCATGGACCAGAAGTTCGTGACCACGTCCGTCATCGCCACCATGGCGTCGAGCATGGCGACGTCCACGTGCTGGCCGATGCCGGTGTGCTCCCGGTGCCGCAACGCGGCGAGGATCCCGATGACCGCGTAGAGGGCCGAGCTGATGTCGCCGAGGGCGCCCACCGGGATGGTGACCGGCGGCTGGTCCGGGCCGGACTTGTACTCGTAGATCCCCGACATCGCCTCGACGACGGACGCGTACGCGGGCCAGTCCCGGTACGGCGTGATGTCGGCATTGCCGAAGCCGGAGATCGAGACGTAGATCACCCGTGGGTGCAGCGCGGCGATCGCTTCGTGGCCGAGACCCATCCGATCCATCGTCCCGGCCTTGAAGTTCTCGGCCACGACGTCGAAGTGCCCGGCCAACGCGAGGAACAGCTCGCGGCCCTCGGGGGTCTTCAGGTCGAGCCCGACACTGCGCTTGCTCAGGTTGTTCCGCAGATAGGTGGCGCCGACCTTCCGGCCCTCGGGATCCAGCATCGCCGGGGTCGATGCCCTCCCTGACTCACCGTGGACCGGGTGCTCGACCTTCACCACCTCGGCGCCGAGACGGGCCAGCATCTGGGTGGCGTAGGGCAGTGCCTGCATCTGCTCGGCCGCGAGCACGCGGATGCCGTCCAGAGGCTTGCCGAAGGCCTGTGCGTCGGGGTTGGCGATGTCTCCGAGCCGCATCTCGTCACTGTACGAGAGGTCGCGTCCGACCCCCGGAGCGGGCGAACGCACTGCCTAGACTCCCGAAGCATGTGCGAAGTGGAAGCGCCGTCGGCGTGACGCGCGGAATCGTCAGTGTCGGCGGGTACGTCCCGTACCGGCGGCTCCAGCGGTCGGAGATCGCCCGCACCTTCGGCAGCGGCGGGGGCAAGGGCACCCGTTCGGTGGCCTCCTACGACGAAGACACCACGACGATGGGGGTCGAGGCGGCCCGGGCCGCGATGCGCGCGGCACCCGGGGTGCGCGTCGACGAGCTGTGGTTCTCGACCGCGGACCCGGCGTACCTCGACAAGACGAACGCCACCGCGATCCACGCGGCGCTCCGGCTCGACTCCGACTGCGCGGCGCTCGATCTGAGCGGCGCGGTCCGATCCGGGGTCGGAGCACTGCGAATCGCCCTGCTGGGGCCGGAGACGACCCTTGTCGTCACCTCGGACGTGCGGACCGGGCTGCCCACCAGCCCGGACGAATCGGCCGGCGGTGACGGCGCGGCCGCGCTGCTCATCGGCGATTCCGGAGGTGGTGCCGGTTCGGTCATCGCCGAGCATCTCGGGAGCGGATCGGCCACCGAGGAGTTCCTCGACCGTTGGCGCACGCCGGGCGACCGCCGCTCCAAGGTCTGGGAGGAGCGCTTCGGCGAGACGAAGTACGTCCCGTTGGGGGAGCAGGCCTGGAGCTCGGCACTGAAGGCCGCGGAGCTGACCCCCACCGCGGTGGACCGGGTCGTGGTCACCGGGCTGCATGCGCGCGCCGTGCGCGCGCTGGGGAAGCGGCTCGGCGCGCGCGACGACGCGATCGTCGACGACCTGGCGATGACCGTCGGCAACACCGGCGCCGCGCATCCCGGGCTGCTGCTCGCGAGTGTGCTGGAGCGGGCCGAACCCGGCCAGGTGATCGCGCTGGTCGTGCTCGCCGACGGCGCCGACGTCCTCCTCTTCCGCGCGACCGACGCTCTCGCCGCGTATCGATCCGCCCGGCCGGTGGCCGCGCAGATCGAAGCGGGTGCGGACATCCCCTACGGGAAGTTCCTGTCCTGGCGCGGCATGGTCACGGTCGAGCCGCCCCGCCGCCCCGAACCGGCGCGCGTTTCGGCGTCCGCGGCCGGGCGCTCCGAGGATTGGAAGCTCGCGTTCGTCGGCTCGAGGGACCGCAGCACCGGCACCCTCCACCTGCCCCCGTCGCGCGTGTCGGCGGGCGGTGCGGTCGACGACATGGAGCCCGCGCCGATGGCAGACGTCGCGGCCACCGTCGTCACGTTCACCATCGACAAGCTCGCGTACTCGCCGAGCCCCCCGATCGTGTTCGCGGTCGTCGACTTCGACGGCGGCGGCCGGTTCCCGGTGGAGCTCACGGACGTGGACGCCGCCGCCGTAGCGATCGGGGACCGGGTCGAGATGACGTTCCGCCGCTTGTTCACCGCGGACGGCATCCACGACTACTTCTGGAAGGCCCGGCCCGTCCGGGATTGAGGAGACGCTGATGGGTTCGCACGGGATCAAGGACCGGGTCGCGATCGTCGGCATGGGTTGCACCGCGTTCGGCGAGCGGTTCGACATGGGCCTCGACGACCTCATCATCGACGCGTCGGGCCAGGCGTTCAGCTCCGCCGGGATCGACAAGGACGCCGTGGACGCGTACTGGTTCGGCACCGCCCAGAGCGGCATGAGCGGGATCACGCTCGCCCGCCCCCTCCAGCTCGAGGGCAAGCCGGTCACCCGGGTCGAGAACTACTGCGCGACCGGCTCCGACGCGCTGCGCCAGGCCGCGTACGCGGTTGCTTCGGGTGCGTACGACATCGCGATGGCCATCGGGGCCGAGAAGGTGAAGGACAGCGGCTACGCGGGCCTGAACGCGTTCCCGGTCCCGAACGACGGCACCGCACGCACCCTGACCGCCGCCGCGATGTTCAGCATGGTCGCCCCCGCGTACGCAAAGCGCTATGGGGTGGACGAGACCGAGATCAAGGACGTGCTCGCCCGCATCGCGTGGAAGAACCACTACAACGGCGCGCGAAATCCGCGCGCGCAGTTCCGGCGCGAGATGAGCCTGGAGACGATCTGCGCCTCTCCGCGCGTCGCCGGCCCGCTCGGCATCCTCGACTGCGCAGGGGTCGCCGATGGTGCGGCGGCCGCGATCGTGGTGCGCGCCGAAGACGCGGAGCGGTACGCAGAGAAGCCGCTGTACATCAAGGCGTTGGCGCTCGTCGCCGGCAACGGCGCGGGGCTCACGGACCCGTCCTACGACTACACGCATTTCCCGGAGGTCGAGCGCAGCGCAGCCGACGCGTACGCGCAGGCCGGGATCACCGACCCGCGCCACGAGCTGGCGATGGCGGAGGTGCACGACTGCTTCACCCCGACGGAGCTCGTCCTCATGGAAGACCTGGGGTTCGCCGAGCGCGGGACGGCGTGGAAGGAAGAGCTCGCCGGCACGTTCGATCTCGGCGGCGAGCTGCCGGTGAACCCCGACGGTGGCCTGAAGAGCTTCGGCCACCCGGTGGGCGCGTCGGGGCTGCGCATGCTGTTCGAGTGCTGGCTGCAGCTCCGAGGCGAAGCGCCCGAGGAGCGCCGGATCGGCAACGACCGGGCGCTGGCGCTCACCCACAACCTGGGTGGGTACCCCGGCGAGATGGTCTCGTTCGTCTCGATCGTCGGACGGGAGCAGGGCTGATGGAACGCCAGTACGTCTCCATTCACGGGCACGAGGTCAGCTACCGAGGCGGAGGGTCGGGTCCGGTGGTCGTCCTGATCCATGGGATGGCCGGAAGCTCCGACACCTGGGAGCCGGTCCTAGACGAGCTGGCCCGGCACTGCACGGTCGTCGCACCCGACCTGCTCGGCCACGGTGACTCGGACAAGCCCCGCGGCGACTACTCGCTGGGTGCGCACGCCAGCGGCATCCGCGACCTGCTGATGGCGCTCGGTCACGACCGGGCCACGATCGTCGGCCAGTCGTTCGGTGGTGGTGTCGCGATGCAGCTTGCGTACCAGTACCCCGAGCGATGCGAGCGCATGGTGCTCGTCGCGAGTGGTGGCCTGGGCCAAGAGGTGGCGCTGCTGTTGCGCGCACTCACGTTGCCGGGCGCCGAACACCTGTTGCCGATCGCGTGCAACGGACGGGTGCGCGACGCCGGTGCTGCTGTGACGGGGTGGCTCGACCGCATCGGTCTCCGGCCGGTGCCGGTTGTCGCCGAGATGTGGCGCAGCTTCGCGTCGTTGAGCGACGGGCAGACCCGGGAAGCGTTCTCACATACGTTGCGTGCGGTCGTCGACATCCACGGGCAGCGGGTGAGCGCGTCTGATCGCCTGTATCTCGCGGCGGACGTCCCGACCCTGATCGTGTGGGGAGACCGGGACCCGATCATTCCGATCACGCACGGCATCGCCGCCCACGAGGCGATCCCCGGCAGCCGGCTCGAGATCTTCGAGGGCGCGGGTCACTACCCGCACTGCGAGCAGCCCGCGCGGTTCGCGGAGCTGCTCGTGGACTTCATCGAGTCGACGACCCCGGTCGCGAAGGTTGCAGGTTCGGCCTCGCGGTGACAGCTCTGGTGATGCTCGACCCGCTCTTCGACCGCGAGGACGTCGCCGCGCGGTTCGAGCTGCGGGCGACCGAGTTCGGTGCGTACCGGCTCTACGCCGAGCACGAGCGAGTGGAGCTCGACATCGGGCCGGGCTTGTACCCGCGTCATGACGCCGTGCAGAACTTCTTGCGCACGCGCGTGACGGCTGGTGACACCGCCCAGTCGATCGGCACGCGTACGAGCTACTTCCGCGAGGAGTACGCGTACGGTGAGAACCTCCTGCTCGACGGGGTGGAGGTGATGCGGAGCCACACGGGCCTGATCGACGCGGCCCGCAGCATCCACGGCCGTCCGGTGATCGAGCCGGCGATCGTCTACGCCAACCTCTTCCTGCCGGGCCAGGAGCTCGCGGTCCACACGGACGTGCCGGAATTCCGTGGCCTGAACCGCAAGCTCGTGCCGCAATGGCTGCTCGTGGTCATGCACCATTCGGGGCTCTTCGACGCGTACCGGCTCCCGATCGCGACGGGCATCGCCTGGTTCGGCCGGTCCGTTGGTGGTGACCTCGTGTACTGGCCCGACGGACCGGACGGCGGGCCGGCGCACCTCGAGGCCCGGCACAACACCGCGGCCGTGCTCGATACCGACAGCGTGTTTCACGGCGTGGAGCCGGTGGGCCCGGCGGACGCGGAGCCGCCGCGGCTGGGTATCGGCTCGGTGCTCGGCGCCGCGCCGCACGGACGGGTGGCGCTGTCGGACGGAGCCGGGCGGACCGTCCGCACCTACGAATGGGCCGAGCTGCGCTTCTCCGTGTCGTGGAAGGCGTACTGCTTCACCGACGAGGACGAGCGTGTCACCTGGCGCGAGCACCGCGACGACCTCGAGCTGGCAACGGTGCTCGACGCGCTCGTGGCTGATCTGACCCGGCGCGGTCGCGTGGACGAGTCCACGGCGCGCCATGACCTCGGCGCGCTCATGATCGACGAGTACGTGGGGTTCCCCTCCGGATAGACGTCGAGGACGACGGTCCGGCTCGGGCAACGTGCCTGCTCAGGACAGGCGCGGCCGGCCTCAGGAGTTGGTGAGGATCAGGCTGCGGTAGTGGGTCGAGCCGATGTTGATGTAGTCGCCGCTCGACACGCAGTGGCTGATGTTCGGGCACGACAGCCCGTACTGGAAGTTGAACGTGCCACCTCGGGACGGGCTCGGTGTCTGGGTCCAGACGCCGGCGGCGTACGTGGCGACGAGGGTCCAGGACCGCGTGCTGTTCTGGGACTGCCCGACCGCGACGCAGTTCGCGGCGTCCGGGCAGCTCACCCCCCAGAGGTGGTTGTCGGTGCTCGCACGGTTCGGGCTCGGCTCGATCGTCCACGTCCCCGCCGCGTACCGCTCGATCAGGGTCTGCTCGTTGGGCGTCCCCGGGTCGGTGCCGCCGACCGCGACGCAATCGGTCACGGTCGGGCACGACACGTCGCGGAAGACGTTGCTCGCACCCGTGACGTTCTTGGTCGACCGGAGGCGCCAGGTGTTGTCGTTCCGCTCGAGCATGAGCGTCGAGTAGACGCCTCCGGCGCTGAGCGAGTAGCCGGCTGCCATGCAGTGGGTGGCGTCGCCGCAGGAGATGTCGGCCAGGAAGTTGTTGTTCGTTGAGGTCGACCGGTTGGGGCTCGACATGATCTTCCAGTCGGTGCCGGTGAGGGAGAGCACCAGGGTGCGGAAGACTCCGCTCGGGGCGAAGTAGTACCGGCCGACGGCAACGCAGTGGGACGCATCGACGCAGTCCACTCCGAAGAGGTAGTTGTCGGTGTTGGACTTGTTGGGGCTGTTGACGAGCGACCAGTAACCACGCGCGTAGCTCGCGATGAGCGTCCGGTAGTAGCCGGCGGTGACATCGGCGTAGTAGCCGACGGCCCAGCAGCGGTTGCCGGCGACGCACGAGACGTTCCACAACGTGTTGCTCGCGGTGCCTCGCTGCGGGATCTTCTGGTTCTTCCACGCGCCGCTGATGAGCGCGGCGACGATGGACTGCCGGTACCCGCTCGTCGCGTCCTCGTTGTAACCGACGCCGACGCATTTCGTGTTGTTGACGCACGACACCTCGTGGATGTGGTTGTCGCCCCGGCCTCTGTTCGGGCTCGTGACGATCCGCCACCCGGCTGACGCGCTCACCGAGCCACCGGGATCGGGGGTGATGCCGCTCTCCCGGAGCGAGCCCGCCGGCGCGGCGGAACCGACCGGGGCCGATTCCGTGGCCGCGACGTCACGCGGAGCAGCCGCGGAGCCCGGCGACGCGCCGACAGGGCCGACCGGAACGGCCAGCGCGAGGGCAGCGAGGAGCGAGACGATGAGCAAGATCCTGCGGGTCACGACGGGCAGGCTACCAAGCCCCTGACCCGGCGAACCGGTCGGTTCGGACAATTGGTGCCCGATCGCTCCGCGGGTCATCCAATCCGGCCACGCAGCGGTGTTGACTGAGCCCGCCGAGAGGGAGGCTGCCATGACCGCAGATTCTGCGCCCCATCAGGCGCGTTGGAAGCAGATCGTGGGGGTGCTCCTGATCGCGACCAGCTGCGTCCTGGCACCGCTGGCGGTGACCGCCATCTGGGTTCGCAACGAGGTGCTCGACACCGATCGCTACGTCGAGACCGTCGCGCCGCTGGCCTCCGATCCGGCGATCATCGACGCGGCCGCCGCGAACATCACCGCGACGCTGTTCCAGCACGTGAACGTGGAGAAGGAGGCGCGAGATGCACTGCCGAAGCGCGCCAAGTTCCTGGCCGGCCCGTTGAGCGTCGGCATTCGCGGCTTCACCGAGCAGGCCGCCACCCGCATCCTCGAGTCCGACATCTTCGACAACCTGTGGAAAGAGGCCAACCGGGTCGCGCACAACCAGGTCGAGGCGGCGCTCACCGGCGGCGGCAAGATCCTCTCGACGAAGAACGGCCGGGTGACACTCGACCTCTCCGCCGTAGTCGGCGAGGTGCGCAAGCTGCTCGACGACCGTGGCATCACGATCTTCGACTCGATCCCGATCAACCAGCTCGCCTTGAAGTTCGAGCTGTTCGACGCGGCGCAGCTCGGCGACGCACAGCAGGGGGTCAAGCTGCTCAACACCCTGGCCTGGTCCCTGCCGTTCGTCGTGTTCGGGCTGCTCGGGATCGGGGTGTGGCTGTCGGCCCGTCGCCGGCGCGCGGTGATCTGGTGGGGAATCGGCACCGCGATCGCGATGTCGGTGCTCGGCGTCGGGATCATGCTCGGTCGCACGGCCTATCTCCATACGGTGGTGAGCTCGTCGCTCCCGTATGACGCGGCCGCGGCAACCTTCGACACACTCAGCCGGTTCCTGCGCCAAGGTCTTCGTTTCGTGCTCGTCCTCGGTCTCGTGGTCGCGCTCGCGGCATGGGCGACCGGACCGAGCAAGTTCGCGGTGCGCTTGCGCACGACCTTCACCCGGGTGTTCGGCGGGCTCGGTGATCAGGCCGAGGCGCGGGGATGGGACTTCGGTCGGTTCGGCATCTGGGTCAGCCGGTACCGCGCGCCACTGCGGATCGCCGGCGTCCTCGTGACGCTGCTGTTCCTCGTGTTCGCGTACCGGCCGAGCGCGACCCGGCTGCTCATCCTCACGTTCGTGCTGCTTCTGTACTTCGCCGCCGTCGAGTTCGTGGCCCGCGCGGCCCGAGACGAGCCCGAGCTCGTACGCCCGGACGGCTAGCGCGGCTCGGCCGGCTCGGGTTCTTCCGCTCGCACACCGCGCAAGCCGAACCAGGCCATCTCGGCGAGCCAGGAGGCGAGGCGGTCGGGATCGTCCTCGGCATCGTCGTTCTCCAGCCGGCGGCTCGTTGCCTCGGCCATCCCGACGATCGCGTGGGCGAGGACGCGACGGTGGTCCGGCGGGGCCTGGATCTCGATCAGGTCGGCGATGAGGTCCGCGATCCGGTCGATCGCACCTTCGGCGACGGCGGCGAACTCGGCGTCGTTACGGACCGAGGCACCGAACAGGAGCCGGAACGCCGCCCGGTTCTCGGCCACGAACCGGAAGTACGCCGCGAAGCCCTCCTGGGTGCGCTCGCGGCCGCTCGTGGCGCCGCTCGTCGCGCCCACGATCTGGGCGACGAGCTGGGCATCCACGTCGTCGAGCAGCTCGCGATAGAGCGCCCGCTTCGACGGGAAGTGCTGGTACAGGACCGGCTTCGTGACCCCTGCCGCCTCGGCGACCTCGTCCATGGAGGTGGCGTGGAAGCCCCGCGCGGCGAAGATCTCGATCGCGACGCCGAGCAGCTGGGTGCGGCGCTGTTGGGCGGGGAGTCGCATCGACATGAGGAGTGAGCGTAGGCCGGAGCGGACACGTTGTGGGGAAGCCGGATCGACCCGGCAACCCGGGGCTACCGGCTCGACTTCAGGGGCATCTCGTAGCGGTTCTCGACGCCGAAGTTCTCGCGCCACAGCTCGTCGAGCTGCGCGACCTCGTCGGCCGTGAACGGCATGTCGGCCGCAGCGGCGTATTCACGCACGTCGTCGACGTCCACGTTCGTCGGGAGCACCGTGGTGAACGCAGGGTTGGCGAGGATGCCGGCGATGGCGGCCTGCCCGCGGGTGCGGCCCGTGCCTTCCCAGAGAAAGGCGAGGGTGTCGGCCTTGTCGAAGTTGTCGAGCATGTTGTCCCGGTTGCGGTGCGACCGGTGGTCCTCGGGCGGGAACACCGTGTCGCGTGTCACCTTGCCGGACAACGTGTCGGACGCGTGCGGCACGCGCGCGATGAGCCCTATGCCCTTGCCCCGCCCCCTGATCTCCTCGGCGAAGGTGAGACCGGGCTCTTGCTCGATGATGTTGAAGACCGTCTGCAGCGACGCGATCGGGCGCTGGCGGATCGACTCGAGCCCCTCTTCCACCCAACCGATGGCCGGTCCGAGCGCGACCCCGATCTCGCGCACCTTGCCCTCGTCGCGCAGGGCGACGAGGACCTCCCACAGCGCGTCGTCCTCGATGGGCTCGATGCGCGCGTTGTGGAGCTGGTACAGATCGACGTGGTCGGTGCCGAGCCGGCGCAGCGAACCCTCGAGCTGCAGGCGGATCGACGACGGATCCCAGTCCTGGGGCCGTTCGGACTGGCCGGGGAACATGCGGGCCGCGTCGTGGTCGTACCCGCACTTCGTCGTGAGGACGATCTCTTCACGGTTGGTCTTCAGCACGTCCCGGAGCAACGTCTCACCGACGCCGTCGTTGCCGTAGACCGGCGCGGTGTCGATGAAGTTGATGCCCGCGTCGAGCGCGGCATGGAGGAGCCCCTGCTTGTCCTCGACGACGCCCCACCAGTCGCTGGCGATCGTCCAGGTACCGAAGCCGACCTCCGAGACCTCGAGCTCGCTGTTGCCGAAGCGCCGATACCGCAAGGCTCTCCTCAGCTGTACTTGATGACGGAGCGGGCGATCTCGCCGGAGCCCATCACGTCGAGCGCCTCGTTGACCTGCTCGAGCTGGATCTCCTGGGAGATCAGCTCGTCGAGGAGGAGGCTGCCCTCGGTGTAGAGCTTCGCGAGCTTCGGCACGTCGCGGTGGACGTTCGAGCCGCCGTACCAGCTGCCCCGGATCTGCTTCTCCTGGAACAGGAGGTCCATCGCGGGCGAGATCGTCATCGTCGTGTCGAAGCCGGGCACGCCGACGATGATCGCCTGACCACCGCGGCGGGTCATCGCGAACGCCTGCTCGATGGTGGCGCCGAGGCCGATCACCTCGAACGCGACGTCAGCACCCCGTCCGTCGCTCAGTCCCATGACCGCGGCGATCGGGTCGCCCTCACCCGCGTTCACGAGGTCGGTCGCGCCGAACTTCTCGGCCCGGGCGAGCTTGCCGTCGACCATGTCGATGGCGATGATCCGCTCCGCGCCGGCGTGCTTCGCCCCCTGGATCACGTTGAGGCCGACCCCGCCGCAGCCGATGACCGCGACGGTGTCGCCCTTGCGGATGTCGGCGGTGTTGACCGCGGCGCCGAAGCCGGTGAGCACGCCACAGCCGATGAGCGCCGCCGCGTCGATCGGGATGCTCTGGTCGACCTTCACCGCGCCGATCGCGGGGATCACGGTCTCCTCGGAGAACGTCCCGGACGCGGCCATCTGGAAGATCGGCGAGCCGTCGAGCGAGAAGCGGGACGTCATGTCGAGCAGGCCCCCGCTCATCGCCGCGACCGAACCGACCTCGCAGATCTCGCCCTGGTCGTGCAGGCACGTGTAGCAGGTGCCGCACTGGGGGACCCACGAGACCACGATGTGGTCGCCGACCTTCAGGTGGTCGACGCCCTCGCCGACCTGGACGATCGTTCCCGCGCCTTCGTGCCCGAGCACCGACGGGAGGGCCAGGGGGAGCGTGCCGTTGGTGACTGAGAGGTCCGAGTGGCACACGCCGGAAGCGCCGAGCTGGATGCGCACCTCACCGGCGTGGGCGTCGTCGAGGTCGAGGTTCATGATCTCGAGTGGCGACCCCACTGCGGTTGCGACGGCTGCCTTCGGCATAACGGTTCCCCCTACTGAAAATTGTGGTTGTTCGCAATCTAACCCTTGACCCGGCGGTCAATGAAAACTGCCGCCCCCGCGCTCCTCGCGCTCGGCGGCGCGGATCCCGTAGCCGAAGACGATGGGGAGCGGCAGCACGACGATGGCCACCACGAGCCCGCCGATCGAGACGCCCACCGCCCAGTCCGGGAACCCGGCGATCACCGCGAGGACGAACGCGATCATGGCGACGAGCAGCGCGAGGTAGCCGAGCCGCTTCCCGAGCCCGACCCAGCGGGCGATGCGGGCCCGGCGCTCGACGACAGGATCGCTGGCGCGGTCCGGCGCTCCGGGCGAGCTCACCAGGAGGTCCAGCCGTGGGCCCGGAAGGCCCCGTCGATCCGGGCCGGGAGGCCGGTGAGGGAGTAGTGGGCGCGGGCGCGAGCGAGGTTGCGGTCGAGTCGGTCCGGGTGCGGGTGCGCGAGCCAGGCCGCCACGGTGCCCGGGTCGTCGACGGCGAAGAGCTCGAAGCCGTGGGCGAGGATCTCGTCCAGGACGGGATAGTGCCCGACGACGAGTGGGCGTCGGGCGATCACGGATTCGATCACCGGGTTGCCGAAGCCTTCGACGGTTGACGGGAACACCACGACGTCGGCGGCCGCATACGCGTCCGCGGGACCCGAGCCGAGCCCGAGGTGGACCCGCACGCGCGCGGCGCCGAGCAGCCGGTCGAGCACGGGCTGGTAGCCGTCCTCCGCGGGGCCGGTGAGCCAGAAGACGACCCGGCGCGGAGCCACCAGCGCGTCGAGCGCCTCGGCGAAGTGCAGCGCGGCCGGGACGTTCTTGCGCGGGATCGCCCGCGCCGGCTGCAGCACGACGACCTCGTCGGACGCGAAGCGAAGCGCCCGGCGCGTCTCGTCGCGCTGACCGGGTGACGCGTCCACGTCGAACGCGTTGGTGATCTCCACCGCTTCGATGCCGCGGGCCGCGAGCTCGTCTCTGGACCGGCCGTTGATCGTGACGTGGAGCGCGCCCGCGGTAGTGGGCGGGAGATCCGTCACGCCGGCCGTGCGGGGCCGCTGCCAGGGCAGATCGTGGTGATGGAACACCACCCGGGACCGGGTGTGCGATACCGCGCGTGCCACGGCGCGGGCGGCCGGGAGGTTGAGGGGGAGTGAGCACACGTTCTCGACGATCGTCAGGTCGCCGGCGTCGAGAACCCGGGCGAACGCGACCGGGTCGGGCGGCGGGGTCCCCGGAGGCGGGTCGAGGGCGAGCCACGGCACCTCGAGGTCCGGTACCTCCCCCGTGAGCTGCCGGCCGACGACCTCGCCGGCGACGCGCCGCGGCACGAATCCCAGGGACTTCAGCGCGCGCATCCACTTAGCGGCTTCGACGGAGACACCGTCGGTGCCGCCCAGCCGGTACGACACGAACGTCGCAACCCCCATACCCCGACGTTACGCCGCCGGGTGCGAATTCCTCAGACGAGGGAGGGGAGGCGCCGGTTCGTCGCGTCGAGCACCGCACGAACCACGGCATCCGCCTCCGAGTGCTGGCGCACGATCGCCGAACCCGACACGAGCTGCTCGCTCGGGGGCAGGACGAAGACGACGGTGACGATCGCGACGTCGTGGGCGCCGACCCGGACGATCTGGGCGCTGTCGATGTCGATGCACTCGGCCGCGGGCTCGAGCTGGCGCAACGCGTCGACGGTCGCCGTCGCGACCAGCCGGTGCCGGGCGGTGGATGCGACGGAGCCTTCGGCGAACCCGACGGACTCGTCGTTGTCCTTGGCCAGGGTCACCCGGACCAGCGAACGCAGCCCGCTGACCTCGGCGGTGCTGTTGACGAGCACGGGGCGGAACCCCTCGTGGGCCTCGACGGTGACCTCGGCGTGGCCGTTGCCGTTGGTGGTGCCGCCGAGCTGGACCACCGAGACGATGCGGCGGTCGACCTCGATGCCGAAGCTGGCCAGCGCCACGGACTGGACGTCCCGGACGACCTGCTTGGCGTGCTTGGACGTGTCGGCGAGGATGTGGACCTCGGTCGGGCGTCCGCTCGGGTCCACCACGACCCGGGCGGCGGAGATCTCCGGCAGCCGGCAGAGCTCGCGCTCGAGCTCGAGCACCTCTGCTTCGGCGCTGTCCGGGGTCACGTCCTGGCTGTCGGGCCCCTGATCGTCCACGATCGCTCCCTCTGGGCTGGAAAGGCGGGCTGGAAGGGCTGCCCGCGCAAACCCGAGGGTACGGCCGCCAGGGCCACAATTGGTGGCTTTCCGGGGGGTTCCTTGCCGCGGGGGGTGTTGTCTGTGAGACTCCTGTGGTTGATGTTGTCCATGTTCCATGGGCACGTGGGGGGCAGCCGAGCAGCAGTCCCGGGCTCGGCCCGATCGGAACCGGAACACCCGGACCTACAGTCGAAACCCCGTCATGCCGAACTCTTGGTCGAGGCTGGGGGACTGAGACGCACGTTGATTCGGGCGAGGGAGGAGGCGGCACCGACGACGCATATCCGCGTGATCTGACGGAGACGGCAAGGCCTCGGCGCATGTGAGGTGGACCGAAGGGTCCACGAAGCGAAGCGGAATCCCTCTGGGGCTCTAGCTGATGCGCCAGGGAGGAACTCTCGAAGAGGGTGATCTCCCATGAAGAAGGTCTACGTACGTGTTGCACTGCTCGTGTCGGCGGCGGCTGCGTTGCTGCTTGCCGGTGGCGCGGGTTCCGGCTTCCACCGGTAACTGACGCGTGAGCATCGACTGCGCTCGAGGCCTTGCCGTCTACGCCTGATCACGGAGAACGCTCTGAGGGAAAAGCCACCGCCGAGTGCTACCGCATACGTCCTCGCGCTCGCTGCCGCGTTCGCCGGGTGTATCGCGATCGTCTCGACGCGCGCGCCCGCGCCGCGGATGGCCGAAGTGCTCGTGCTCGGTGCGCTCTTCGCATTCGCGGAGAACCAGAGCACCTTGTTCCCGAGCCAGTCGACGACGAGCGCGAGCTTCATGCTCGCAATGGCGGCCATGGTCGCGTTCGCACCGCAGAACGCGTACGCCGGGCCCGCTGTCGTCGCAGCCTTCGGAGGTCTGTTCCTCCCTGATCTTCGCGCCCGCGACTGGCGACGCGTGATCTTCAACGCCTCGATGTACGGCACGGCAACGCTCGTGGCGACCGCGGTCTTCTTTCCACTCGTACACGTGCTCGGGACGGCATGGTGGGCGATGCTGGTGGCGGCGCTGCCGGCGGCGCTCGCCTTCTCTGCGATCAATCTGCTCCTGTTGGCGCTCGTTCTCGCGTTCTGGAGACTCGAGACCTTCTCGGCGGCGCTTCCCAAACTGGTGGGTGGCCACCTGCAGATCTATCCGTTTGCACTGCTCGGAGTGCTGCTGGGGGAGTTCTACGTCGACTACGGCGTGGTCCTGGTACCGCTGTTCATCGTGCCGATCCTGGTCGCGCGGCAGACGTTCAGCTCCTACACGCAGCTGAAGGAGTCCCAGGAGGCCGCAGTCCGAACGCTGATCGGTGCGCTGGAGGCCAAGGACCCGTACACCGCGGGACACGCCGAGCGGGTCGCGAGCTACGCCGAGTACATCGGTCAAGAGCTCGGCATGTCCCCCTCACGGCTCGAGCGACTCCGCTTTGCCGCGCTGATGCACGACGTCGGCAAGCTGGTCGTGCCGAACCACCTCCTCAACAAGAAGGGCAAGCTGACCGCGGAGGAGTTCGCTCAGGTGCGGTTGCACGAGGAGGTTTCAGTCGAGATCCTGACCCGCATCGACTTCCTCGCACCGGTCGCGCCGAGCGCGACGAGCGAAGCCGCCGAGTTCGCGCCGGTGGCTGACGACCGCGGACAACCGATCGAGCCGCACATCGTCGCCGTGGCCGATGCGTTCGATGCCATGACCTCGACCCGGTCGTACCGGAAGGCGCTCCCACAGGAGACGGCGTTCAGCGAGCTGCGCCAGAACTCGGGCAAGCAGTTCCATCCGCGGGTGGTCGATGCGCTCATCAGCGCGATCGAGCGCCGTGGTGAGGAACACGGGCGTGGCCATGAAGACGTCGTCCATCACCAGGACGCCCCGGAGGTCGGGACGGGTTCGGCCGGTCTCGGTGACCTGCTCCCCGAAACCGGGAACGTCGAGAACGGCTCCGAACAGGCGGCGGGTCGATGAACACCGGGCAGCGTCTCGGCATCGTCGTGATCATCGGGATCGTCGGCGCGGCGCTCGCCGAGCTGGTCGACCCGGGCGGGTCGACCATGGACCTCGTGGTCCTCGGTGCCGGAGTACTCGGGGGGGAGCTGTTCCTCCTGCGGCCGGAGCACCGTGCCGCGTTGCCGTTGTCGTACGCGGTAGTTCTCGTGCTGCTCCGGGCTGCCTCACCGGCCGAATTCCTGGTCACCGTCTTCGCCGCCGAGACGATCGCATTCCTGCTCCGGTCCGAACGCTCGGTCTGGGACCGCATCTGGGTCACCGCGACCCGCATGGGTGCCGCGGTGGCCGCGTTGGGCGCGTTCCATGCGGTAGGGAACGCGATGCGCCCGGGGGACAGCCGCTGGGTCGTGCTCGTCGCGCTGGCGGCCGCAGGAGTCGCCGAGATTCTCGTGGACGACCTGCTCCACGTGGTGCGCGCCCGCCACTTCTACCTCTCGACGCGCGGGCGCTCGGCCGACCTTGCGCTCATCACGAGCGGGATGTTGATGTCCGTGGGCTTCCGGGGCATCGGCGGCCAGGCCGGGATGGGCCTGTGGGGTCCGCTCCTGTTCTCCATCCCACTGCTCGCGGCGTGGTACTCGTTCGAGCGACTGGCGTCGATCCGGCGGACCTACGAGCAGACCATCAGCGCCCTCTCAGTGGTGCCTGAGCTCGCGGGTCTCGTGCGCGATGGTCACGCACGGCGCGTCGCCGGCCTCTCCGTCGCCCTTGGTCGCGAGCTGCACCTCTCGGTTCCGGACCTCGAGTACCTGCGCGCCGCCGCGTTGCTCCACCATCTCGGCCACCTCTGCCTCGACGACCCCGTCGTGCGCGGCCGGATGATCGAACCGAGCGAGGTGACGGACAAGGGAGCGGAGATCCTGCGCCAGACCGACTATCTCCGACCGGCCGGTGACCTGCTCGCGTCCGACACGGCATCGGTGGGCGGCCAGATCCTGCGCGTCGCCAGCGCGTTCGACGAGCTGACCGCCGGTGAGAGCTCGTTCAACGACGCGGCGATCGAAGCGCTGTACTCAGGACCGGGGTACGTCTACGACCCGCGCGTGCTCGATGCGCTCGAGCGGGTCGCGGGCGCGCACGGGCTGGCGCGGAGTCCTGTGTACAGCCCTGCCTGAACCGCGCTACCGGGGCGCCGACGCTTCGAGGGTCGCATCCGGTGCGAGCTCTTCGAGCCCGAGCTCCATCTCGGGATCGTCGGTCGCGTCGCGCGTTCGGCTCCGCGACCGGCGCGGCCGGCGACTGGCGCGGAAGGTGAGATCCACGAGGCCGACCGCGATCACGAGGTCGCCGAACGAGATGGACGCGTTCACGGGCGAGCCAATCGCGATGTAGTCACCGAGCTTCGGGAGGATGTCGTCCGACTTCTCCGGCCGGTGCTTCACGGTGGTCTCGGGCCGGACGCCGTCGGGGACCCGGTAGGGCATCCCCTGGTTCAGCGCGATGACGAACGCGTTCATCGCGATGCCGATCGTGATGACCCCCATGCCGGTGAGCAGCAGGTTCGAGAGCCCGAAGCCGATGATCAGGACGTACGAGGCGAGCAGGATGGCGAGCCCGACGTCGTCGTACCGGGCCCGCGGAATGTCGACGAACTCGAGCAGGACCTGCAGGAGCAGGCCCCCGAACAGCATCCAGGGCCGGCGAAGTTGGATCTTGCCGAGCTGACGGAACTGCCCACCCGTCAACGGCACGATCAGGATCGCCAGAACGATCGCGATCGCGTACACCAGCATGGGTCCACGGTAGCGAGAGTGGTGTCGTTCCCAGCGGACCCTGCCGAGCGTCGCGACGTCCGGACGCCCGGGCCGCTGCATCTCGGACCCGCGCCGACCTACGCTCCGCGTCATGTCCGAACCGGAAGTCCTGTACGCGGTCGAGGGCGGCGTCGCCCGTGTCACCATCAATCGCCCCGAACGCCGGAACGCGATGTCCTACGGCGTCATGCAGGGATTGCGCGACGCCGTTGCCGCGGCGAAAGCGGAGGACGCGGTGCGCGTGCTCGTGCTCACGGGCGCCGGAGACCGAGCCTTCTGTGCCGGCGCCGACCTGGGTGGGATCGCCGAGAACGCGGGCGCGGCGGCGGCGCACGACGGCCGCGGCCTGCTCGCGGACTTGTTTCGCGAGCTCTGGTCGCTGGGCAAGCCGACCATCGCTCGCGTACGGGGCTACGCGCTCGCGGGCGGGTTCGGGCTCGCGCTGGCGTGCGACTTCGTGATCGCCGCAGCCGACGCGCAGTTCGGCACGCCCGAGGTCAACGTCGGGCTCTGGCCCTACATGATCACCGTGCCGCTGCTTCGCTCGATGCCGGCGAAGACGGTGCTCGAGCTCCAGATGACCGGGCGCCGGGTAGGGGCCGAGGAGGCAGACCGGATCGGGTTCGTCAACCGCGTGGTCCCGGTGGACGAGCTCGACGGCGCGGTGGACGAGCTCGCGACCTCGCTCGTCGCGAAGTCGCCGTTGGTCCTGCGCTGGGGCCGTGACGCCTTCTACCGCGTGCTCGAGATGGATGCGGATGCCGCGCTCGACTACCTGCAGGGGATGTTGACCGTCCACACGCAGTCCGAGGACGCGGCTGAAGGCGTGGCGGCGTTCGCGGAGAAGCGCACGCCGGAGTGGAAGGGTCGTTGAGTGCGAGAGCTCGAAGGCGTCCCGGATGGGCGGCAGCTGCCCGCGGTGAAAGAGTGACGGCATGACATCTACCGGCGGTGGAGACGTGCACGACTGGGGGCCGCTCGTCGGCGACCTGGCGAAGCGGCGTGAGCGTGCGCTCGGCATGGGTGGGGAGAAGTTCGTCGAACGCCAACGATCGCTCGGCAAGCTGCTCGTGCGGGAGCGGCTCGATCTCCTCCTCGATCCCGGGACGTGGGTCGAGTACGGGATGCTCGCCGACCACATGGATCCCGGCCTGGGCGACCGGTACCTCGCCGCCGACGGCTCGGTGACGGGCGTCGGAGAGATCGAGGGCCGCAAGGTCGCGGTGGCTGCGTACGACTTCACGGTGATGGCCGGCTCGATGGGTGCCGTCGGCGAGAACAAGATCCGGCGGTTGCGCCACCTCGCCCTGAGCCAGCGGATCCCGATGGTGTGGCTGCTCGACTCGGCCGGCGCGCGCATCCAGGCGACGAGTGGGTCGACGTTCGCCGGCGCGGGCGATCTCTTCCGCGAGCAGGTCGCGATGAGCGGCGTGGTCCCGATGGTCGCGGCGATGATGGGCCATTGCGCCGCGGGCACCGCGTACATCCCCGCGCTGGCCGACTTCGTGCCGATGGTGAAGGGGACCTCGTCGATGGCGCTCGGTGGCCGGCATCTGGTGAAGGCTGCGGTGGGCGAGGACGTCTCCGAAGAGGAGATGGGCGGCTCCGCCGTGCACACGAAGGTCAGCGGTGTCGCCGACCTCGAGGTGGCTGACGACGAGGAATGTCTCCGCGTCGTGCGCGACTACCTCTCCTACTTCCCGCAGCACAACGGCGAGGCACCGCCGGTGCGGGAGACCTCCGATCCCGTGGACCGGCGGGTCGAAGAGCTCTACGACATCGTCCCGACCGCGCCCCGGCGCGCCTACGACATGCGGAAGGTCATCCGCGCCGTCGTCGACGACGGCGAGGTGCGCTGGATGAAGCCGGACTGGGCGAAGAACGTCCTCACCGGGCTGGCTCGGGTCGGCGGGCAGCCGATCGGCATCGTCGCGAACCAGCCGATGGTGCTCGGTGGTGCGCTCGACGTGAACGCAGCCGACAAGGCGGCGCGCTTCGTGTGGCTGTGCGACGCGTTCGGGATCCCGCTCGTGTTCCTGCACGACGTGCCCGGCTTCATCGTCGGCTCCGCGGTCGAGAAGCAGGGGATCATCCGCCACGGCGCCAAGATGCTGTTCGCGGTGAGCGAGGCGACCGTGCCCAAGATCAGCATCATCCTGCGCAAGAGCTACGGCGCGGGGTACTTCGTGATGAACGGCCTGGCGTACGAGGCCGACTACATCGTGGCCTGGCCCACCGCGGAGATCGCGGTGATGGGTCCGGACGGCGCGGTGGCGATCATCCACCGCAAGACCCTCGAGGCCGTGCCCGAGGAAGAGCGGGTCGCGAAGCAGCTCGAGCTGGCCGAGGAGATCCGCGCCAACATCGATCCGTACATCGCTGCGGGCCATGCGCAGCTCGACGACGTGATCGATCCGGCCGAGACGCGCCGCGCGATCTGGAACGGCCTGAACGTGAGCCGCGACAAGCGCGTCGACCGTCCGTGGCGCAAGCACGGCGTCCTCCCCGTCTGACCCAGGGCCGCCGATGACCGACGACGAGACACCGAGCGCGCCGGGCCGGCAACGGAGTGCATTCCAGCGCCGCGTCGCGGCGGTGCTCGAACCCCTACCCGCGCCGCTGCGGATCGTCCTGGTCGGTGTCGTGTGCGTCGCGCTGGTGATCGCTCCGTTCGTGATCCTCGTGCTGGCCCACTGACCAGCGTCAGCCGAGCAGCTCGTCGACTGCCGCGGCGAAGACCTCTGTGTGCCGGTCGACGTCGGCCGCGGTGGTGTCCGGCGACATGAGCGCCATGTTGTGGAACGGCGTGAGCAGGATGCCGCGGTTCAGCGCGTAGAGGTGCATGAACCCGTCCAGCTCCTCGTCAACGCCGGCCGCAGCTTCGGCACCGTGGCTCGGCCGCTGCGGCAGGAACCAGTACTCGGCCCGCGCGCCGAGCCGCGTCACGCTCCACGGAACCCGGCGCTCGTCGATCACGGCCTGCACACCCTCGGCCCAGCGGGCGCCGAGCGGCAGGGTGTGAGCGAACGCGGCGTCGGTGAGCACCTCGGCCAGCGTGACCCGCATCGCGGCCAGCGCGAGCGCGTTCCCGGCGAGGGT
Organism: Acidimicrobiia bacterium; assembly: GCA_038252255.1. Classification (GTDB taxonomy): domain Bacteria; phylum Actinomycetota; class Acidimicrobiia; order IMCC26256; family JAENVU01; genus Chersky-806. The sequence goes on from JBBSAM010000012.1 coordinate 111,387, forward strand.
GCCGCCGATGCCACTCACGTCGCCCTCCGAACCCGTCGCCGCGGGCCGCACGCGGTCCGCCACCGGCGCGGTCATTCCGTAGGCCGCGGTGGGCAAGCCCGCCGCGATCGGCTTCCCGATCGTGAGCAGATCCGGATCGAGGCCGTGCTCGCGCGTGTACCCACCCGGGCCCGCGCAGATCGTGTGGGTCTCGTCGATGATGAGCAAGGTGCCCGTCCGGCGGGTCACCGCGCGCAACGCATCGTGGTAGCCGGGCTCGGGATGGATGATGCCGATGTTCGTCATCGCGGGCTCGGCGAGCACGCACGCGACGTCTTGGGGCGCGAGCGCAGCTTCCAGCGCCTCGACGTCGTTGAACGGGACGACCTTCGTCGTGAGCGCCGGATCCACCGGTGGGCCCATGCGTCCCTCGCGCGGCTGGACGTGACCGCGCTCGTCCAGGGTCACGAGCGTCTCGTCGACGGTGCCGTGATAGCACCAGTCGAACACCAAGATCTTCTGCCGATCCGTTGCCTGGCGGGCGAGGCGCAGCGCGAACCGGTTGGCGTCGGTTGCGCTCGACGCGATCTGCCAGAGTGGCAACCCGAACCGCCGGGCGAGCTCTTCGCCGACGATCGGCGAATCCTCGGTCGGCAGCATGAGCGAGATGCCGCGCCGCGCCTGGTCCGCGATCACCGCGGCCGTGGCGGCGGGTGAGTGGCCGGTCATAGCGCCGGTGTCCCCGAGACAGAAGTCGATGTACTCGTGCCCGTCGACGTCCACGACCCGCGCGCCATGTGCCTCGGCCGCGAAGAGGGGGAACCGGCCGGGCCAGCAGGCCATCCAATTCATCGGCACACCCCCGAGCAGTGAGCCCGAGGCGCGGTCCGCGAGCTCGTGTGATCGCGGATGAGCGTGCGCGAACCGCTGTTCCTCGCTCGCGTGGAGCGCGGCGAGGCGGTCGCGGTCGATCGCGCTCATGCGTCGAGCCGCAGGCGGAGCTCGGGATGAGGGCTCGGGCGGAACCCGAGCTCGGTGTACAGGTGGATCCCGTCGTCGCTGGCGTGCAGGTCCACGAAGCCGACTCCCTGCGCCCGTACCCACGCGATCAGCTCGGCCATCACCCGGCCGGCCAGGCCGCGCCGGCGCCAGGCCGGCTCGGTGGCGACCCATTGCACGTACGCAGTCCGGCCGTCGCCCCGTGGGGTCGGCAGTCGCGGCGTGATGCTGACGGCCGCGCTCGCGAGCAGCGTGCCGGGCGCGTCCGGGCTCGCGACCACGAACGCGGCGGCGGTGCCGTCCTCCAAGCCTTGCCGGAATCGCACCGCGGCCTGCTCCTCCCACATTGCGTTGCCTCCCTCGATGCCGAGCGCGTCGAACATCATCCGGGCGAGCCGGATCACCTCGGTCGTGTCATCGGGTCCGGCCGGGCGCGCTTCCACCGGCCTGAGTCTCGCACCCGGTACTGTGCGCGCATGGCCGAGATTCGTGCGGAGATCACCGCAAACGTGTGGCAAGTCGTGGCCGAGGTGGGTCAGATGGTCGCCGAGGGCGACGAGATCTGCATCCTCGAGTCCATGAAGATGGAGATCCCCGTGGTGACCGAGGTGCCGGGCGTGGTGCGCGAGCTCTACGTCGAGCCGGAGCAGGTCATCCAAGAGGGCGATCTCATCGCCCTCATCGACGAGAGCTGAGCGGCCGCCCCGATCGTGATCCGTTGGGAGCTGCACCGGGAGCACGTCGGGCTGGCGACGATCGACCGGCCCGAGCGCCGGAACGCGCTCAATGCCGAGCTCTGTCACGAGCTGCGGGGCCACCTCGAGTCGACGCCCGGGCTGCGCGCCGTCGTGATCACCGGCGCCGGTGTTGCGTTCTGCGCCGGTGCGGACATCCTCCAGCGGGCCCACGACACCGGCGGGCTCGAGCACGGCGGCGCTGACACGTTCCGGCCCGCGTTCGAGCAGGTGCTGGACGCGATCGTCGACTACCCCGCGCCGGTCATCGCCGCCGTGAACGGAGCCGCGCTCGGCGCGGGCATGCAGCTGGCGGTCGCGTGCGATCTCCGCATTGCCGCACCGGCGGCGAAGCTCGGCATTCCCGCGGCCAAGCTCGGGATCATCCTGAGCTCGGCCAACGTGCGCCGCCTCGCCACCCTCGTCGGCCAGGGCGCGGCTCGGGACCTCCTGCTCACCGCCCGCGCGATGGACGCCGACGAAGCCGTCCGGATCGGTCTCGTCCAGCAGGTCGCCGACGACGCGCGGGCGGTTGCGCTCGAGCTCGCGGTGGACATCGCCAGGCTCGCGCCGGTCAGTGTCCAGGGCCACAAGCGCGCGTTGAACATCGTCGCCGACGCCGGGGCGCTCGACGACGCGGCGCTCGCCGAGCTGCAGGGGCTGGAGGAAGCGGCGTTCGCCAGCGCGGATCTCCAGGAAGGTCTCGCCGCGTTCGCCGAGAAGCGCCCGCCCGACTTCGAAGGCCGCTGAGCGACCGGTGCTCGCTGCGGCGGGCGCTAGTAGTTCGCCGGGAGCAGGCGTTCGAGGTGGTAGTAGAAGACGAACAGCACGACGGCGAACGGGATCGCGCCCATCAGCCAGGTCGTCCAGCGGTGGTAGCGGTGGAACAGGAGCCACCACAGCGCGCCGAAGCACGCGGTCAGGAGACCGAACCACGCGGTCGGGAGCTTCGGCTCGCCGCGCCCGGACAGCGCGTCGTCGAGCGACGCGCGGCTGACCACCGGCTCCGCCGGTGCCTCGACCGGTTGCGGGCTGCGCTCGGGATCGAGCGTGGCTTTGACCACGAGCCGCTGGGACGCCGAGAACTTCGGGTTGCAGGTGGTGAGGGTGAGCGTGGCCTGCGCCGTGGCGTCCAGCACGCTGACCTCCTTCGGTGAGACCACGAGCTGTTGGGTCACCGTGTAGCGGTAGGTGCCGTTCAGGGTCTGGATGAGGATCGGATCGCCGACCGCGAGCTCGTCGATGCGGTTGAAGGGGGCGCCGTAGGTCGTCCGGTGGCCGGCGATCGCCGCGTTGCCGAGCTGACCCGGCAGTGGCGTGGCCGGGTAGTGCCCGGGCCCCTTGCGCAGGTCCGGGACGCCGATGCCCTGGATCACGACCCGATCGAGCCCGATCTTGGGGATCCGGATGATGCCGACCGGGTTACCGACGGGCGGCGGGGGCGGCGGCACCGTCGTGGTTGTCGTCGCCGAATGATCGCGGATCTCCTTGGCCCGTTCCCGTGCCAGGTCCCTCGTGAACTCGGACTTGAGCTTGGACTGCTCGCGGGCCTCGTAGATCCCGGTGCCCCAGAGCTGGTAGGCGACGAACAGCAGGATGAGGATCCCGATCGTGACCAGGGCGCGTCCGACACCCCCGATGATCCGTCGCATCGGCGGAGCGTAGGTGGTGGGGAGGCCGAAATGCGGACACCGTGAAGCCCGGAGAGCCTGCTGCGGCGGGCCGCGACCACCGCATCGAGATCGCCCGCCGGTTCGACCGCCTGGGAGGGAGGTCCGTACACTGCACGGCGCTGGTCGCGCCCCACCCGGGGCCCCGGAGGCTCGCGTGCCGCTCGTCGTCCGACTCCGCTCCGTCGTCTGCCTCCTCGGTCGGTTCCCGGCCCTGGCCGGTGTCGATCTCGACGTGGCCGCGGGGGAGATCCTGCTCCTCACCGGCCCGAACGGCGCGGGAAAGACGACGTTGCTGCGGCTCATCGCCGGGCTGGTCCCCATGCGATCCGGCGAGGCCGAGGTGTTCGGAGCGGACCTATCGGTCGACCGGCGCACGGCACGCGCGCAGCTCGCCCTCGTCGGTCACGAGACCTTCTGCTACGACGACCTGACCGTGCGCGAGAACCTCCGGTTCATCACCCGGGCCGCCGGGAGCCCGGCCGAGCCCGACGCCACGATCGACCGCCTCGGCCTCCGTGCCGTGGCGGACCTGACCCACCGGCGGCTCTCGGCCGGCCAGCGCCGGCGCCTCGCGCTGGGCACCGCGCTCGTGCGCGACCCCCGTCTCCTGCTGCTCGACGAGCCGCACGCCGGCCTCGATGCCGAAGGGCGCACGGTGCTGCACGAGATCGTGGCGGCCGCGCCGGGAGAGGGCCGTACCGTCGTGATGGCCTCCCATGAGCTGGATCTCGCCCGGGCGCTCGCCACGCGCGAGGTCCGGGTCGACTCCGGCCGGACGCGCCTTGCCGAACCGGCGCGGGCCGCGGCGACGGAAACCGCATGAGCGTCTGGCGGGAAGCGGGACTCGTGGCGGGCAAGGACCTTCGGATCGAGTCGCGATCGCGGGTCGCGCTGGCGCAGATCCTGCCGTTCGGGCTGATCGTGGTCCTCCTCTTCGCCTTCGCCCTCGACCCGGACCGCGGGATCCTCGCGCGGGTCGCCCCGGGCCTGTTCTGGGTCGCGGTCCTGCTCGCGTCGCTCCTCGCGATCGGGCGGGCGTTCTCGGTCGAGGAGCAGCACAACGCCCGCGACGGGCTCCGGCTCGCCGGGCTCGACGGGGCGGCGATCTTCTTGGGGAAAGCCGCCGCGATCGTGCTCGAGCTCCTGGCGCTCGAAGTCGTGCTGGGGGCCGGTGTGGTGCTCCTGTACGACGTCGACGTCCACGGGGTCGGCGTCCTGATCCTGACCGCGCTGGCCGCGACCATTGGTCTCGCCGCCACCGGTACCCTCTACGGCGTGCTCGCGGCCGGGTTCCGATCGCGCGAGACGCTGCTACCGCTGCTCCTGCTCCCCGTTCTTGCGCCGGTCATGCTCGGTGCCACCCGGGCCTTCGAGGACGGCCTCGAAGGGGTACCCGGAGACGCGTGGCCGTGGGTCGCGCTGCTCGGGATCTTCGCGGGGCTCTACACCGCGATCGGCGTGCTGGCATTCGGAGCGTTGTGGGAGGAGACATGAGGGAGAAGGACCGGCTGCTCGACCCGTGGCTCTCGCGCGTCTTCGGCTGGGCCTCGATCGTTTCGATCGTGGTGCTCGCCCTCTTCGGGCTCTGGGGCGCGCCCGAGGACGCGACGCAGAAGGAAGCCCAACGGCTCATGTACCTCCACGTGCCGGCTGCCTGGCTCGCCTATCTGGCGTTCGGTGTCACCGCGCTCGCGTCGGCCCTCTTCCTCTGGCCCCGTACGCGGTCGCTCGTCTGGGATCGCATCGCGGGGGCTTCCGCCGAGCTCGGCGTGCTGTTCACCGCGCTCACGCTCGTGCTCGGATCGCTGTGGGGCAGGCCCGTGTGGGGGGTCTGGTGGGCGTGGGACGCGCGCCTCGTCACCACCGCGGTCCTCTTCTTCCTCTACCTGGGGTATCTCGCGCTCCGGCGCATCCCGGGGGAGCCGATCGGCAGCGCCAAGCGGAACGCGATCGCGGCCCTCATCGCGTTCGTGGACGTACCGATCGTGCACTTCTCGGTCGAGTGGTGGCGGACGTTGCACCAGAAGGCGACCGTCTTCAACCCACAGCTCGACGCGCACATCGACGGCGTGATGGCGTTGACCCTCTGGATCGGTGTCATCGCGTTCACGATCCTCTACGTGTACCTGCTCGACCGCCGGTACCGCCTCGCGTCGCTCGAGGACGAGATGGAGGAGCGCGAGATCGCGGCCGCGATCGAGGCGCGGATCGGTGCACCGGACCCGGTCGAGGTGGGACGATGACCCTGGCCGTGCACCTCGCCGACGCCAACTACGGATGGGCGTACGTCATCGTCGGCTGGACGCTGACCGGCACCGTGCTGGCGGCATACTTCGCGCGGATGGCGCTGCGCATCCGGCGTGCGGAGCGAACGCTCCCGCCGGAGCCCGCCGCGGGCGGCCCTGGGGCGATGCGCGGTCCGTCCGGTCGGCCGCACGAGAACCTCGGAAATCGGTGACCGCAACCAACCCGAGCACGAAGCCGAAGCGCGCGCGGTACATCGTCGCCGCCAGTGGGTGCGTTCTCGCGGTCGTCGCGGTGATCGTGCTCACGATCGTGCTCTCGGAGAACGTCGTCTACTTCCGCACGGTCTCGGAGGCCGTGAAGGACCGCAAGAGCCAGGGGACCGGTCGCTTCCGGCTCGCCGGCGCGGTCGTGCCCGGGTCCATCGACGACCACGGCCGCACCGTCCAGTTCGAGCTGACGGACGGCAAGCACACGGTGACCGTCGTGCACCACGGCGACCGACCCGTCCTCTTCAAGAACGGCATCCCGGTCCTGTGCGAGGGCCATTGGTCGGCCACGCGCGCCGGGGCTCCCTTCGACAGCGACCGGATCATGATCAAGCACGGGAGTGAGTACAAGCCGCCGAAGGTCGACACGACGAAGAAGGCGCCGGCCGCATGAGGGCGACGCTCGGCATCCTGGGAATCGCGTTGGGAGTCGGCGCATCGGCCGTCGGGGTGTTCCTGCTCGCATTGGGGCTGGCGCGCAAGAACCTCGAGCTGATCCGCAGTGGGCGGCGCTGCATCTTCATCGTGCTCGCGGCCGCCGTAATCGCGGTGGGCGCGATGGAGTGGGCGCTGCTCACCCACGACTTCTCCCTCCGCTACGTCGCGGACAACAACGCACGCGGGACTCCGGTGCTCTTCACGATCACCGGCCTGTGGGCCGCCCTCGAGGGATCGATCCTGCTCTGGGTGCTGATCCTCGCGGGGTACCTCACGTGGATGGCCATCCGGTTCCGGTCGCGGCTCGAGGACCCGATGGTCGGATGGGCGTTGCTCGTCGCACTCTCGGTCGCGTGCTTCTTCTTCGTGTTCATGGCGGTCGCGGCGAATCCGTTCCACGTCGTCACCGGCCAGGTCCCCCTCGACGGTCGCGGCCCGAACCCGCTCCTCCAGAACCACCCGCTCATGGCGTTCCACCCGCCGATGCTCTACCTCGGGTATGTGGGCTTCACCGTGCCGTTCGCGTTCGCGATGGCCGCGCTCATCACCGGAAGGTTCGGCGAGGGCTGGCTCGCGGACACGCGGCGGACGACGCTCGTGGCCTGGGGGTTCCTGAGCGTCGGGATCATCCTCGGTGCGTGGTGGAGCTACGAGGTGCTCGGTTGGGGCGGCTACTGGGGCTGGGACCCGGTCGAGAACGCGTCGTTGCTGCCGTGGCTCACCGGCACCGCGTTCATCCACTCCGTGATCGTGCAGGAGCGGCGCGGCATGTTGCGGGTCTGGAACCTGTCGCTCGTGCTCGCGACGTTCTGCCTCACGATCCTCGGCACGTTCCTCACCCGCTCGGGTGTCGTGAACTCGGTGCATGCGTTCACCCAGTCGAGCATCGGGCCGTGGCTCCTCACGTTCCTCGGTGTCGTCACCGCGACCTGCCTCGCGCTGATCGCGTGGCGGGCCGACAAGCTCCACGCACCGGGCCGGATCGACTCGCCCGTGTCGCGCGAGGCCGCGTTCCTGGCCAACAACCTGCTCTTCACCGGTCTCGCGTTCGTGGTGCTGCTCGGTACGGTCTTCCCCCTCGTGGCTCAGGCGCTACGCGGCAACCAGCTCTCGGTCGGGGAGCCCTACTTCGCCCGCATGACCACGCCGATCGGGATCGGGCTCCTGTTCCTGATGGCCGTCGCACCCGCGTTGCCGTGGCGTGCCGCGAGCGGAGAGGTGCTCCGCCGCCGGTTGCTCGTTCCCGCGTATGCGGGAGTCGTGGCGATGCTCCTCACGCTCGTCTTCCTGAGCCGCACGCTCGCCACCGTGCTCGCGTTCGGCCTCGCGACGTTCGCCATCGTCGCCATCGCCCGTGAGACCGCGCTCGCCGTCCGAAGCCGTCGAACCGCTGATCGGGGCGGTTGGATCAAGTCCTTCACTGCAACCGTGCGCGGCAACCCGCGGCGGTACGGCGGGTTCGTCGTGCACATCGGTGTGATCTGCATCGCGGTCGCACTGGCATCGTCCGGCTCGTTCGGCTCGAAGCGCGAGGTGCGGCTCCGGCGCAACGAGTCCACGGTGGTCGGCGGGTACAAGGTCACGTTCGTCGGCACGCACAAAGCGACCACCGCGCAGAAGACGTCCGTCTCGGCCGACCTGAAGCTGAGCAAGGACGGTCGTGATCTCGGTACCTACGCGCCCGCAGTCTCGAGCTTTCCGAACAGCCAGGAGGCGATCGGCACGCCGTCGGTCCGCACCGGGCTCATCGAAGACGTCTACCTCACGATCATCTCGGCGCCGAACGCACGCGGACGGGTGACCGTCGGCATTGCCGTGAACTCGATGACGCTCTGGGTCTGGATCGGCGGCGGGCTCATGGCCATCGGCACGATCGTGGCGATCGGACCCAGCGTGCGCCGCAAGATCCGTGTCCGCCCCGGTGCACGCGACCCTTCAGGGCCACCCGACGAGTCGATCCCCGAGGAATCCCCGACGGTCGAAGAGGTGGGGGTGTGAAGCACCCCTTCCGCTGGGTTGCGCTCGCAGTGGGAGTGGGTGTCTGCGTCCTCGCGATCGTGCTGGCCGTCACGGTCAGCACCGATCCGCACTCGGAGCAGAACGTGAGCCGGCTGGTGGGGAAGCGGGCGCCGGCATTCTCGGTCGTCGGCCTCGACGGGAAGGCGGTGACCTCCCGGAGTCTCGCAGGCAAGACCGTGGTCGTGAACTTCTGGAACTCGTGGTGCATTCCCTGCCGCCAGGAGCACGACGCGCTGGTGGCTTGGTATGCGGACCATCACGACGACCCGTCCATCGTCCTGCTGGGCATCGTGCGCGAAGACACCCAGCGTGCGGTGCGGGACTACGTGAACCAGCAGGGCGTCACCTGGCCGGTCGCGTTCGACCCGGGCGGCAAGGCGTCACTCGACTTCGGCACCCGCGGTCAGCCCGAGACCTACGCCATCGGCCCCGACGGTGTGGTGGCCGCCTCGAAGTACGGGCCGGTGACCCCCAACGTGCTCGACCAGATGGTGGCGTACGCGCAGGGGACGGCGTAGCTCGTGCGACGGTGGTTGCCCTGGATCGTCCTGGCTGTCCTGGTGGTCGGCGCGATCGCGTACGCCAGCTGGCCGCGGGGCGGCGAGGAGTCCCTGTCGGCGCACACCCTCCGCATCGCCTCGGAGCTGCGGTGCGTGGACTGTGAGAGCCTCTCGGTCGCCGACAGCGCGACACAGTCCGCGCGAGCCACTCGTGCCGACATCCGGTCCCGGATCAGCCACGGCGAGAGCGACAGCGAGATCCGCCAGGTGTACGTGGACCGCTACGGCGAGACGGTGCTGCTCAAGCCCTCGAGCGAGGGCCTCGGCGCGCTCGTCTGGGCGCTGCCCATCGCCGCGCTCGTCCTCGGCGCCGGTGGCATCGTCATCGCGTTGCGCCGGTGGGGTCGCCAGCCTCGCCTCGCAGCATCACCCGAGGACGAGGCACTCGTAGCGCAGGAGCGGGCCCGGCAGTGAAGGAGCTGGAGACCGAGGGCGCGCGCGAAGAGGAGCGCCAGTTCCTCCTGCGGTCGCTCGACGATCTCGAGGCGGAGCGGGTGGCCGGCAACATCGACGACGAGACCTACCAGCAACTGCACGACGACTACACGGCCCGCGCCGCGATCACGGTGAGGGCGATGCGCGACGACAAGGACGCCGATGACGCCGCGACGGAGTCGCCGCCCCCGTCACGCGCGCGCCGGGTGCTCGTGATCGGTGGGCTGATCGTGTTCGCGGCGGTCGCCGCAACGACGATGGCGTTCGCACTGGGGGCTCGCCTTCCCGGCCAGACGATCACCGGCAACTCGCAGGCCCGGTCGAACGTGACCGTGCAGCAGCGGCTGCGGGCGCTCGAGGCAACGGTCGCGAAGCTTCCCAACGACGCCGGGGCCCGGCTCGCACTCGCCCGCTTCCGGCTCGGCCAGCGCGACCTCGCCGGTGCGCTCCAGGACTACCAGGCGGCCGCCGGTCTCGACCCCACGAACGCGGAGCCGTTCGCGTACAGCGGTTGGATCATCCGGCTCCAGGGCTTCCCCGACCAGGGCCTCCAGCTCCTCGACAAGGCGGTCTCGGTCGACGGCGCCTACCCGGATGCCCATTTCTTCCGCGGGTTCGTCCTGCTCCGGGACAAGAAAGATCCCAAGGCCGCGATCCCGGAGTTCCAGCAGTACCTTGTGGCCGCGCCCGGCTCACCGCTCGCCGATCAGGTCCGGAGCCTGCTCGCCGAAGCGGAGGGAGCCGGCAAGTGACCCGACATCTCGCCCTGCCATGCCACGCCGAATCACTGAGGAGACCCCCGTGTCCGAGCCCCCCGAGTACCAGATCGACGGCACCAAGATCTACCGCACCACCATCGAGACCAACCGCGGCACGATCGTCGCGGACCTCGACCCGCAGCTCGCGGCGAACACCGTCAACAACTTCGTCGGCCTGGCCCGCAAGGGGTACTACGACGGCCTCACGTTCCACCGCGTCGTCCCCGGCTTCGTGATCCAGGGCGGTTGCCCCGAAGGCACCGGCACCGGCGGCCCCGGCTACAAGTTCCGCGACGAGGACGTCAAGGGTGAGTACACGCTCGGTGCGTTCGCGATGGCCAACGCCGGACCGAACACGAACGGCTCGCAGTTCTTCATCACCATCGACGACTGCACGCGCAAGCTCACCAAGGACTACAACCTCTTCGGCTACGTCATCGAGGGCATGGACGTCGCCCAGAAGACCGAGGTCGGCGACGTGATGAGCTCGGTGAAGGTCGAGGAGATCGACCGGGCCTAATTCCAAGATCTCCGTCGGCCGATCGGTCGACAACGGGTTCTCCGGCGGCCGGCGGCTGCTTCCGCTATTTGTATTGGGCTTGACGAAACAAGTACAATACAAGTCGTGAGGTACCTGGAGCTGGCCGACACCCTGCGCGACCGGATCGCCTCGGGCGTGCGCGGCCCGCTGGCCAGCGAGGCCGAGCTGGGGCGGGAGTACGGCGTCAGCCGGGTCACCGTCCGCCGGGCGCTCGAGCTGCTGCGCGACGAGGGGCTGGTCACCGCCCGTCAGGGTGTGGGCTGGTTCGTCGCGGTGGACCCGGTCCGCCAGTCGCTCGGGCGGGTGACGACGGTGGAGGCCGCGCTCGAAGCGGCCGGGGCCGAGTCCAGTCGCCGGGTGCTCGAGTTCGCGTTCGAGCCCGCGCCGCCCGACATCGCCAAGACCCTCGACCTGCCGGCCGACGGCGAGGTCCTGCGCGTCACCCGTCTGAACCTCGCCGACGGCGAGCCGTTCGCCGTGGTGACGGTGTGGGTCGCCGCGACGCTGGGTGCGCAGCTGAGCCGGTCCGACGTCGAGCGATCGACCTTCTACGACCTCCTTCCGCTCCAGGGCGTCGAACCCGGTCGGGTGGTGCAGACGATCACCGCGCTCGAGGCGGAGCAACCGACCGCGCGCCGTCTCGGTGTCCGTGTCGGCTCGCCGCTGCTGGCCTGCCGGAGGGTCACCTACGATCGCCACGGACACGCGGTCATCGTCGCCGAGCACCGCTACGCGGCCCACCTCACCGCGCTCGAAGTCGAATTTCCCGCTACGCAGACCCCCGGAGGCCGCAATGCCTGAAGCAGTTGAGCCGTTCACGCCCCTCTCGCTCGTCCGCGACGCCTACACGCGCTACCCGGAGCGCCTCGCGGTCATTCGAGAGCGGCTGAAGCGGCCGCTGACGTACGCGGAGAAGGTGGTGTTCGCCCACGCGGACGACCCCGCGACGATCGGCCTCGAGCGGGGCGAGGACTACGGCGACTACCGCCCCGACCGGGTGGCGATGCAGGACGCGACCGCGCAGATGGCGCTGCTGCAGTTCACGCTGGCCAAGCTGCCGACCGTCGCGACGCCCACCACTGTGCATTGCGACCATCTCATCCAGGCCCGTATCGGCGCCGACGTCGACCTGAAGACCGCGCTCGACACGAACTCCGAGGTGTACGAGTTCCTGCGGTCCGTGAGCGCGAAGTACGGCATCGGGTTCTGGAAGCCCGGGTCCGGGATCATCCACCAGGTCGTGCTGGAGCAGTACGCGTTCCCCGGCGGGATGATGATCGGCACGGACAGCCACACCCCGAATGCCGGCGGCCTCGGCATGGTGGCGATCGGCGTCGGTGGCGCGGACGCGGTCGACGTGATGGCCGGGTGGCCGTTCAACACGCGCGCGCCGAAGGTCATCGGCGTCCGGCTCACCGGCAACCTGTCCGGGTGGGCGGCGGCCAAGGACGTGATCCTGAAGGTCGCCGGCATCCTCACCGTCAAGGGTGGGACCGGTGCGATCGTCGAGTACTTCGGACCGGGAACCGAGTCCATCTCGGCCACGGGCAAGGCGACGATCTGCAACATGGGCGCGGAGATCGGCGCAACCTGCTCGATCTTCCCGTACGACGCGCGCATGGCGATGTACCTCAAGGCGACGCAGCGCGAGGAGCTCGCCGACCTCGCGGACCAGTACGCCGAGCACCTGCGCAACGACCCCGAGATCGACGACGACCCCGAGCGGTACTACGACCGGGTGATCGACATCAACCTCTCCGAGCTCGAGCCGCATCTCGTCGGCCCGCACACTCCGGACCTGGACCGGCCGATCTCGGACGTGCGCGAGGCGGTGCGCACGGAGGGCTACCCGGCGGAGATCTCCTACGCGCTCGTCGGCTCGTGCACGAACTCGAGCTACGAGGACATCGGGCGCGCGGCCAACGTGGCGCGCCAGGCCTCGGCGCACGGGCTGCGGGTGAAGACCCCTCTCCTCATCACCCCGGGCTCCGAGCAGGTGCGGGCGACGATCGAGCGTGACGGCCTGCTCGCCGATCTCGAGGCCATCGGTGCGACCGTGCTCGCGAACGCGTGCGGGCCGTGCATCGGCCAATGGCAGCGCGACGACATCGTGAAGGGTGAGGTCAACACGATCGTCTCCTCCTTCAACCGCAACTTCCCGGCCCGCAACGACGGCAACGCCGCGACGCTGTCTTTCATCGGGTCGCCCGAGACCGTCACGGCCATGGCGCTGACCGGCCGGCTCGACGTGGACTTCGTGCACGAGCCGGTCGAGTCGGAGGACGGTGTCAAGGTGCAGCTCGTTGCACCGAGCGCGGACGAGCTGCCGTCGCGCGGCTTCGATCCCGGCGAGTCAGGATTCGCGGCGCCGTCGAGCGACCCCGGCTCAGTGCAGATCGTCGTGAAGCCGGACTCCGAGCGGCTGCAGCTGCTCGAGCCCTTCCCCGCGTGGGACGGCAAGGACTTCATCGGCCTCCAGGTCCTGCTCAAGGCGAGCGGCAAGTGCACGACCGACCACATCTCGCCGGCCGGCCCGTGGCTGCGCTACCGCGGGCACCTCGAGAACATCTCCGGCAACCTGTTCATCGGTGCGAACAACGCGTTCGCACTCGACGAGCCGGGTCTCGGCGTGGACGTGCGGGACCACTCGGTGACGAAGCTCCCGGACCTGGCGAAGGCGTACAAGGCCGCAGGCATCTCCTGGGTCGCGATCGGCGACGAGAACTACGGCGAGGGCTCGTCACGGGAGCACGCGGCGATGGAGCCACGCTTCATGGGGGGCCGGGCCGTCATCGTGCGTTCCTTCGCCCGCATCCACGAGGCGAACCTCAAGAAGCAGGGGGTGCTCGCCCTCACCTTCGCCGACCCGCTGGACTACGAGCGGGTGCTCGTAGACGACAAAGTGGACATCCTCGGCCTTGACGCGCTCGCACCCGGCCGAACTGTCAAGGTGATCCTCCGGCACGTCGATGGTCGCTCAGACGAGATCGAGACGACACACACGATGTCGGAGGAGCACATCAGTTGGTTCATCGCGGGGTCAGCCCTCAATCTCCTGGCGGCGCAGCAGCAGACGTAGCCGACCGCGCGCGCCCACACGGGCTCGAACGGCTGGGTCGCTTCTCGGCGAAGCGCCGCTGGATCGTCCTCGGCGTCTGGCTGCTGATCGCGATCGTGCTCGGAGTCGGCTCGGCCGGCGCGGGCAAGCCGTTCCGTGACGTGTTCACGATTCCCGGTACCGACGCGCAGGCATCGGTCAACGTGCTCGCCAAGAAGTTCCCCAGCGAGAACCTGCCGAACGCGACCGTCGCGTTCCGCGACGCGTCGGGCGCGGTGTCCGAGGCGGACCTCGCCGCGGCAGCCGCTGCCGTCGGCAAGCTGCCCCAGGTGCAGAGCGTCGGGACGCCGCGCATCTCGCCGAACGGCCACATCGCGATGTTCAGCGTCACCTACGGCGTGGAGCTCGCGGACCTCTCGTCGGGCTTGGTCGACCACCTCGAGCGCGCCACCGCGCCCGCGCGATTGGCTGGTCTCGAGGTGGTCTACGGCGGGCAGGCGGTGGACTTCGTGCAGCAGAAGACGGCGCCGAAGAACCACGCCGACGAGATCGGGCTCCTCGCGGCCGTCATCATCCTGCTGTTCGTGTTCGGCACCGTGGTTGCCGCGATCCTGCCGCTGAGCATCGCGCTCATCGGCGTCACGATCGCCACCTTCATCCTCACGATCATCGCCACCTCGGTCACGGTGGGTACCGTCGCGCCAATCCTCGGCACGATGATCGGCCTGGGTGTCGGGATCGACTATTCCTTGCTCATCGTCAGCCGGTTCCGCCAGGAGCGCGACGCCGGCCTGGACGTCCACGACGCGATCGGCGTGTCGATCGGCACTGCTGGCTCCGCTTCGTTGTTCGCCGGGATGTGCGTCGCGATCGCGCTCTGTGGCTTGTACATCGCGGGTGTCCCGTACGTCTCCACGCTCGGGTTCTCCGCCGCCGGGTTCGTCCTGATCATGGTCGTCGCCGCGCTCACGCTGCTCCCGGCACTGCTCGGCATCCTCGGACCGCACATCGACCGGTGGCGCGTGCTGCCGAAGTCGAAGAAGGTGAGGGCCGAGGGAACGGGCTTCTGGTACCGCTGGGGTCATGAGGTCGCCCGCCGCGCGTGGTGGTTCCTCGTAGCGAGCCTGATCATCCTGCTGTTGCTCGCCGCCCCCGTGCTCGGCATGCGGCTCGGGTTCACGACCGACGCCGACGCGGCGGCCGGCAGCACCCAACGAACGGCGTACGACATGGTCTCCGAAGGCTTCGGCTCCGGGCAGAACGGCCCGCTGCTCCTCACGATCTCCCTCCCCGGTACGACACCTGCGGGCGCGGCCTCAGAGCTCGCGGTAGGCGAGAAGCTGCTCGCCGCCGTGAAGGCGACCAAGGGCGTGGAGTCGGTGACACCGCCGATCCCCAACGCGGCGAAGGACGCGGCGGTCGCGCTCGCGATCCCATCGACGGCTCCGAACGCCCCCGCGACCCAGCAGCTCATCCGGACGCTGCGCAACGACGTGATCCCCGCGGCGACCAAGGGCACCCCGCTCGCAGGCCAGGTCCACGTCGGAGGCGTCACCGCGGAGCTGGTGGACCTGACGGACCGAATCAACGCACGCCTGATGTGGTGCATCGGTGCCGTCGTGCTCGGTGGCTTCGTCCTGCTGATGATGGTGTTCCGCTCGATCCTGGTGCCACTGAAGGCGGCGGTGATGAATCTGCTGTCGATCGGGGCCGCATACGGCGTCATCGTCGCGATGTTCCAATGGGGATGGGGCAAGGAGCTGATCGGGCTACGCGAGACGATCCCGATCGTCGCGTTCGTACCGCTGATGATGTTCGCGATCCTCTTCGGCCTGTCGATGGACTACGAGGTGTTCCTGCTCTCGCGGATCCGCGAGGAGTACGTCGCTTCGGGGAACAACCGTGAAGCAGTCGCGATCGGGCTGGCGAAGACCGCGCGGGTCATCACGTCTGCCGCGCTCATCATGATCGCGGTGTTCCTCTCGTTCGTGACGAGCCCGGATCCGACCGTCAAGATGATCGGCCTCGGGCTCGCGGTCGCGGTGGCCGTCGACGCGACGATCGTGCGGCTCATGCTCGTCCCGGCGACGATGGAGCTGCTCGGCAACGCGAACTGGTGGCTGCCCAAGTCCCTGGACCGGCTGCTGCCCCACATCAACGTCGAGGGCAGCTCCACCCCCGAGCCGACCGCGACCCCGAATCCCGGCGCGGGCCCCGGCCCCACGTCGAGCCCCGACCCCGACCCCGAACCCGCCTCCGCCCCCGCCTAACCCCAGCCCCACCCCCACCCCCACCCCCAGCCCGGGTTTTGGGGGGACGTGGGGGCCCCCGCCGGGGCCGAAAGACGGCCAAAAGGGGGGGTGGGGGGGGTGGATGGGGCCGCGCGGGGGCAGGGGGGGGTTGGCGCCCCCGGACC